>CAYVQZ010000048.1:0-45416 GCA_964453435.1 uncultured bacterium | reverse complement strand
GTTTAATTCATTGACACGTGCTTTTGAGACAAGGAGATGCGCGCACGATTTGCGGGAAAATTCGGTTGATTATGGCTAGCTTGGCGGGAGCGAATTGTGGACAGCGTAAAAGCCACGCCATTCGCCGTCCGCGAGTGTCCTTCGAAATTGCCATCCTGAAACCGCCAGCGCTTTCTTGACCGGAGGGGCCGATTGCGCGGTCAGACCGGAAAGAATCAGGCTTTTTCCTTTCAGAACCCGGCTAATGTCAGGAATTAAAGGAAGCATTTCGTGGGCGAGCATATTGCAGATGCCGAGGTCGAATTCCCCTCGCGATTTCGGGCCGAACGGTTCGCAGAGGAGCTTGACTTTCGACATCACCCTGTTGAATCTGCAATTTTCGATAGCGTTTTCGACGGCTGTCTCATCCATCTCGACGGCAACAACCCGTCGCGCGCCCATTTTAGCCGCCGCAATCGCGAGGATGCCGCTCCCGGAGCCGATGTCGAGAACTCGCGCGCCTTTTGGCATATAACGGTCAATCAGTTTCAAACACAATTGGGTGGTCGGATGGCTGCCGGTGCCGAAAGCCATTTTCGGATAAATGTAAACAACGGTTTGGCTGGCTGTTTTCGGAAACTTTTCCCATGATGGGCAAATGACAAGGCGTTCGGTAACTCGAACGGGCTTCCAGTTTTTGCGCCATTCCTCAAGCCAGTCCTCTTCCGGAATCGTCTCGATTTTTCCGAGCTTCAGTTCGCGTCCGCCCGCGGCCGACAGGAGGGCGGCAATGAGGTTCATATGCGTCTGTAATTCGGCGGGGTCGATGGCGTTGTCGAAGTACGCGTCAAGCTGTTCCCGTTCGGTTCCCTCGTCCTCAGATTGAATCCCACAGCAATGGCAGGACTGGATCGCGCGCCGGACCATTTCGGCGTTCTCCCTGTCGACGGACATGGTGACTTTGTGCCAGATTCTGCCGCTGTGTTTGTTCCGGGAGCCCTTCATTTTTTGGATTCACCGTTTTTCCAGAGGGGCGGAGTGAAGAGATGTCGTGTTCTCAACAGAATGCTCGCACAAGCGCGTAGCGGAAAGAGGATTCAAAATATCTTCGGCTCCTCCCACTTGCCATATACGTCGCGGAACACGTCGCAAATTTCGTTTTCTGTCGCGAGTGCGCGGGCGCATTCGAGAATTTTGGGCATGACGTTATCGGTTCCCCGTGCGGCCTCGGCCAGTTCGTTCAAGCTCCTTCTCACCTTGTCGTTATCTCGTTCTTCGCGCAGCCGCCGGAGGCGGTCTCGTTGTTCCTGTTCCACCCGGGGGTCGATCTTGAGCAGAGGTATTTCCGTTTTTTCGTCTTTGAGACAGAATTCGTTGACTCCGACCATTATTTTCTCATTTGTCTCGATTTCATGCTGGTAGCGCTTTGCCGCGTCGGCAATCTCCTTCTGGAAGAAGCCGGCCTCTACAGCCTTTATTACACCGCCCAATTTTTCGATTTTTTCAAAATAGTCGTACACCCCCTGCTCCATTTTATTCGTCAGCGCCTCGACATAATAGGAACCCGCCAACGGGTCGATAACATTCGGAACGCCCGATTCGTGCGCGATTATCTGCTGAGTCCGAAGAGCGATGCGGACCGCCTTTTCGGTTGGAAGGGCGTAGGTTTCATCCATCGAGTTTGTGTGAAGCGACTGAGTTCCCCCCAGCACGGCCGCCATCGCCTGGTAGGCGGTCCTCACAATGTTATTCTCGGGCTGTTGGGCCGTGAGACTGCACCCGGCGGTCTGCGTGTGGAACCGCAGCAGAAGCGAACGGGGGTCCTTGGCCTTATACTTGTCGCGCATCTCCCGAGCCCAGATGCGACGCGCCGCCCGGTACTTCGCGATTTCTTCGAAGAAATCGTTGTGGGCATTAAAGAAAAACGACAGCCGCGGCGCGAACTTGTCGACATCCAGACCTGCTTTAATGCCCGCTTCGACATACGCGAGCCCGTCAGCGAGCGTGAACGCCAACTCCTGGAGCGCGGTCGAGCCTGCTTCACGGATATGGTAGCCGCTGATGCTTATGGTGTTCCACTGAGGAACATGGTCCGAAGCAAAAGCGATGATGTCGGTGATAATGCGCATTGACGGTTCAGGCGGCACGAGCCACGATTTCTGCGCAATGTATTCCTTGAGGATATCGTTCTGGATGGTTCCTCTCAGTTTCTCGGACGACGCCCCCTGCCGCTCTCCCACAACGATGTAGAAAGCGAAAAGGATTGCGGCAGGTCCATTGATGGTCATCGATGTGGAGATTTGGTCAAGAGGAATCCCATCGAACAACACGTTCATGTCTTCGACCGAGTCAATCGCCACACCACAGGTTCCGACCTCGCCTTCCGAGTAGGGATGGTCCGAATCGTAGCCCATGAGAGTGGGCATATCGAAGGCCACCGAGAGGCCGGTCTGTCCGTGGTCAAGCAGGAAATGATACCGCTCATTGGTATCGCGGGCCGACCCCATGCCGGCAAACTGGCGCATGGTCCAGAGTTGTCCGCGGTACATGGTTGGATGCACGCCTCGGGTGAACGGAAACTGGCCCGGATACCCCAAATCACGATTGAAATCAAATTCACACACATCGTCCGGTGTGTACAGCGGGTTCACTTCCTGTCCGGAAATGGTGGTAAAACTGCAATCCCGTTTCTTGCCCTTCGAGTAGGCTCTTTCCCATTGAGCGCGGCCATTTTCTTGTCCTGCCATGTTGCGAACTCCTCTCTACAGGAATATTTGCATGAATTACGCTTTCAAGAATCGTCGGCGATGAAAAACGAACCGAGACGCGGACTGCCCTTGTACAACAATTTAATTACTTAGGGGGCATTATAACACTGTCGGCGTGAGCGTGTCTAACCTTCGGACAATACGGCGATCCGGTGGAGACAATCGGAGGAAAGGCGCTATTTTGCACAGACTACGGGTTCACGAGTCGGCGGAGATTGCCACGATGAGTTTGCCGTCACGGTAGTCGTAACCGCCGATTATGATGGTGCCGCCCTCGACAATCCTGAACTCGGTGCTGAGAACCTCGCGGCCTGCCTTCTTCGACGACTTTTCGAGAACTTTTACCTTTAGCTTGACACGGTTATCTTCCCGGCCGAGAGCATACAGTTTCAACTCGCGCGAACCGGGGAGCGATATTTTCTCTTCGCCGCCGACGCTCATTTTTTTCGGAATTCTGGAGACGAGCCGATAGGTGGAATACCGAAATGTGCCGCGGAGTTCCTGCACGATATCGCGAATCTGAGGATCGACTCCCGGCTTTTCATTCGATGCTTCAATCAGATACACGACAACTCGCACACTCTCTCCGCCTTGCGATTCGGCCGGAACGGCCGGGCTTACAGAAACCGAGACCAGAGCCACGGTCGCAGCAACGACGAGGATTCTCCAAGCCGAAGTACTGTTCATGAAGTCACTCCTCTCTCCACCGTTTCTTTGCCCGCTTGCTCCATCACCCAGATGATTTTCATCTTCGTGACGCTCGTTTCATACACCATCACGGAAGAGTCCCTTGACTCGACACTGTCTATTATACAATCATTTGCCGCAAAAGTCTGCTGCTCCGTAAATGGAAGATAAGCAAAGACTGCAAGGACCACAAGCGCCGCCGCTCCGAGCGCCGCCCAGGCAGGCCCCGGCGAGGCTGCAAATATGTTTTTCAGCTTCTCCCACAGGGACACGCGTTCGGAACCGACAGGAGAATCCAGCGCGGGCGCCACCCGATCCCATACTCCCGCGAAATCCTCGGCCAGGATAATAGCCTCGGAACGAGCTCTCAGCATCTGTCCGATTTGCTCCAGCTTTCGAAGCTCATTGGAGCAGTTCGCGCACTTTTTAAGATGCAGTCTCACGGCTTCGGACTCTGAACCACGCAGTTCGCGGTCGTAGTATCTATCGAGCAGTTCTCTAACCTTTTCACAGCCAATATTCATTGCTCCCATACTCCTCAACCCCGACTATTCCAACTGCGGCCCGAGGATTTCCTGCAAACGCTTCCGTCCATAATGAAGTCTTGACATCACGGTGCCTTCGGAACAATCCATGACCTGCGCTATTTCTTTATAGGACAACCCCTCGATCTCACGCAGGACAATAGCGGTTCGCTGCTCGATGGGCAGCGACTGTATTGCGTTCTCTATCAGGCTGCCAAGTTCTTTTCTCATGAGTTGCTCAGCCGGGTCATGGGAAGCGGGCGCCACGGGATAATCCCCCTTCTCTTCGTCAGGTTCGACTTGTTCACGGAACTCCACCTCTTCGCGACGGCCATGTTTTCTTCCCAGGTCTATGGCCGCGTTGACCGTAATACGATAGAGCCACGTATAAAAACTTGATTCTCCTTTGAACCTCTTGAGCGAACGGTACGCCTTCACAAAGGCTTCCTGAACGGCATCGAGCGCGTCTTCGCGATTACCCAGCAACCCGTAGGCGACCGCATACAACCTGCGTTGGTACTTCTTCACCAGTTCGTGGAACGCTGCTCTCTCATCCTGCCTGCTTCTTTCAACGAGTTCCTTATCGGAAGGCATTCGCCGTCTCTGCTCCATTCAATTAGACGCCTGAAAAACTCTGATATTCAAGGTGGTAAGCCGGGCCGCGCCCGAGAGAGCAATACCCGGATCGGAATCTATTATACAGAATGTGAATAGGAACGGGCCAGAACAGATGCAATCGGACCGTCCGCCTGTCTGGGTCTGTTGTCGGTCTTTTCCGAGCGAGGATGAGAAAAAGAACCTCGGGAGAGGCCTCGCTAACCGTTGAAATACCAGTAGCTTAGGCCTTGGAACATCAATGCTGCAGAAAGCGCCACATACCATTTTACCGCAAGCCGGACCGGGACTTGCTCGCTGACTTGCGGGAAGGCATTCCGATACTTGGCCTCTCCAACAAGGCATCGAATTGGAAACGATAATCGAGGGAGACCGCGTGAAATCGGAATAGCGCGCAGAAGGGCGTCAGTTCTTCGGTGTGAAGTTCTTCAAGGCGGAAACGACCTCTTTCGGCACTTCCGCCTTACCGTCCATACTGAAGACCACCAACTGGCGGCTGAGAAGCGAGTCCAGGACTTTCGGAGTAGCCCCGAAACTGGTGAAGGTGTTTTTTTCGAAGAAGCGCGGGTCTTGGGCCAGTTTTTGAAGAACGGCAAACTCTATGTCTCCCAGCGAGGAAAGTTTTCGTGAAACGTCGGCGCCTCCCTGGAAATTGAAGCTGAGCTGTTCGTTCAACCGTCCCAGCGTTTTCTCCAGCGCCTTGATTTTTGTTTCGGTTTCGTTGATGCTCTCCACGATTCTGCTTACGTTCCTAGAGTCGGTCTTCGATTGAGTTTTGCTTGAACGACGTTGCCTGAGCCTGGCCACCTCGGATTCGTGCGCCAGGAAATCTTTCAGGTTGTAGATAAGTTCCACCACTTTTTGATGAAGTTCGGTCGTGGTCGCCGTTATCTCCCGGCTCAGGCGAACCGTGTCGAGATAATATCTGTGCGATTGCCAAAGCGTGAATCCCGATATCGCCAAGATACAAACGCTGAGGAGAAAAGATATGACAAGCAACGACGAGGAAGAATCAACGGTCTCCGCTGTCTGGCCAAATGCGCTGGAAAGGGGAACAAATGCCAGAAAGGTGGCAAGCACGCCGAAAACAAACAACCTGTTTTTCCGATATGCATGTGACGGCTTGAGCATCGCTCTCCCCAAGCGTGAAGCTCCGTGATTATTCGCGCTTTCAAGATTTCATTATACAGATGTGGCTTGACCGGTGTCAACCGAGAAAAGGCGCAGAAAAAATAGCCGGAAACAACCCTGACACTCTCAGATGATTTGTCAACGGCGGCTCGCGCGGCTGTATGCGATGTCTGTGTGCGATTGACGGCTTCTGTCGTGGTAACTATAATGGGGAAGCGCTTCTTGCCCTCCCCCGCGCTCACAGTAAATAGTTGAAACGTAATGTTTGAAAATCTCCGAACACTGAAACCCTATGTCCGCCGATATGCCGGCGCCTATGCGCTGGGGGTTTTGTGCCTCTTTGTCTCGAACGGACTAGCGCTTGTTATCCCTTGGCTTACCAAGCAGACGATTGAACATCTGCAAGGCATCAGGGGCTCTGAAGAACTCGCCAAGCCCCATGTGTATGCCCTCCTCATCGTGGTCGTAGCGGTTCTGCAGATGCTAATTCGCGTAGGATCGAGATGGTTCCTTCTCGGCAACAGCCGGAAGGTTTCCCACGACCTGCGCAATGACCTGTTCGCCCATATGCAGAAGCTCTCGCATTTGTATTATGTTCGCACTCCCACCGGCGACTTGATGTCGCGCGCAATCAATGATATGCAATACGTTCAGAGCTTGGTGGGGCCGGTGATCATGTACTGTGCGAGCACCCTCATTCTGTATGCGGGCGCAATTCCCATAATGCTTCTTATGAGCGCAAAGCTTACGCTCCTCGCGCTCGTTCCGTATCCGCTGTTTCTGATCGTTTTCAAAAAGTTCGCCTCCCTGCTCTTCGTGCGTTCACGGCTTGTGCAGGAGCGGCTTGGGGGTTTGAGCGCCCGGTCGCAGGAAAGCATCTCCGGCATTCAAATCATTAAGGCGTACGTGCAGGAAAAGAGCGAGCTGGAGCATTTCAGAAAGGAGAGTGAGGCGTATTTCTCCAGTAATATGGGCCTCATTAAGATTCACGCCCTCTTGATGCCGTTGATCTCGTCCGTCAGCGCGTTGGGAATGCTGGTGGTAATCTGGGTGGGAGGCCGAAGCGTGATAGCCGGGCGAATAACCTTGGGCGACTTCGTGGCGTTCAGCGGGTACTTGATGATCCTGGCGATGCCGACAGCGTTTTTGGGAATGATAATCAGCGCATTTCAGCGGGGACTCTCCTCGCTGGGCCGGGTGAACGAGGTCTTGAAGGAACAGCCGACAATCATCGATGACACGGAGACGGAGCCCTTCACCATAGTTCGCGGAGAACTAGAAATACGCAATCTTTCCTTTTCCTATCCTGTCACGGAGAACGGAATAAATAACCGCTTCGCTCTAAGAGACATCAGTTTGAAGATACCGGCGAACGCGACCGTTGCAATTGTAGGACATACCGGGTCCGGAAAAACGACATTAATCAACCTGGTCAGCAGGTTGCTGGAAACAGGGCCCGGAACCATTTTTCTGGACGGGAAAGATATTACGAAAATTCCATTGGCGGAAGTGCGGACGAAAATCGGTCTGGTTCCCCAGGACAGCTTCCTTTTTTCGACGACGCTGAGGGAAAATATCGGCTTCGGCAAACGCAATGGCGACAGCATCGCCATCGAAAGCGCCGCCCAATTGTCCGGCCTTATGCCGGACATCGAGGGATTTCCGCAAGGTTTCGACACCCTCGTCGGCGAACGGGGCATAAACCTTTCCGGCGGGCAGCGCCAGAGGGCCGCCCTGGCGCGGGCGCTCGTTGCGAACCCGAGAATACTGATTCTTGATGATGCATTTTCGAGCGTGGACACGCAGACCGAGGAAAAAATCCTGGAAAACCTGCGAACCCTCATGCGGGAAAGAACAACAATCATCATCTCTCATCGCATCTCCACGGTGAAGGACGCCGACAAGATAGTTCTGCTGGAAGAGGGTCGAATTGCGGAAGAAGGCACGCATGATTCGTTGCTCAAACAAGGCGGCATTTACGCCAACCTCTATCAGAAGCAACTGTTGATCGAGGAACTGGAACAGATGGAATAGGCGCAGGTTTGTTTTGCTGCATGGGTGAACGATGCATGGCGTTGGAATAGGAACATACCACGAGGAAGAAGCGCTCGGCAAGGCGTACGATTCGCGGCTGATAGGGCGGCTCTGGCAATATATACGGCCCTACAAGAGCAGAATCTTATTCTCTCTGCTTCTGATGCTTTTCGTGTCCGGATGCCAACTGCTCCGGCCGTATCTGGTCAAGGTCGCTATCGATTCCCACATTCTGCCTGGCAGGCGTGAGGGCCTGAACCTCATCGCGCTCATCTTTTTTCTCGCGATAGGCGGAGAATTCATCACCCGCTATCTCGAATCGATCGTCACGGAGAAAACCGGTCAGTTGGTCATATTCGACCTGCGCATGAAGATTTTTGACCACATCCTGAAAATGCCCGCGCGCTTTTTTGACAGGACCCCGATCGGCAGATTGATAACGAGGGTGACCACCGATGTCGAAGCTCTCGACCAGATGTTCGCCTACGGAGTCGTTACGATACTGGGCGACATACTAAAGATTATCGCCATTGTGGCCATTCTTTTTATTGTGGACCTGCGTCTCTCGCTGGTAACATTTACCATCGTGCCATTTCTCCTGGCTTCCACCATGTATTTCCGGCTGAAAGCCCGCGATGCCTTCCGGTCAATTCGGGTACTGCTGGCCCGCTTGAATTCCCACCTTCACGAGAACATCACCGGTATGGGTGTTGTTCAGATGTTCGGGCAGGAAGAGGGAAAAAGACGGGAGTTCGAATTTCAGAACAAGGAACTGATGGGGGCCCAGATGAGGTCGGTGTACTACGAGTCTGCTTTGTCGGCGCTGGTCGAGTTTCTGGGTTCGCTCGGTCTGGCGCTCATTCTCTGGTATGGCGGCGGACAGATCGTCCGGCAGACGCTCTCATTCGGCTCTCTCGTATTGTTCATAGAATTGGTTGGCCGGTTCTTCGAGCCGATCTTCAGCTTGAGCCAGCAATACACAATCATGCAATCGGCCATGGCGGCGTCGGAGCGCATTTTCAAGCTGTTGGACACCAAAGAGACAGACGAAGACCCGCCTGCAGCGATAAGGCTGGGGACCATACGCGGCGAGATAGAGTTCCGCAACGTCTGGTTTTCATACAAAGAGGACGAGCCGGTCATCCGGGGCGTTTCGTTCACGATCAAGCCGGGAGAGAGGGTGGCGATTGTAGGGGCCACCGGTGCGGGGAAGACCACCTTGATCAAGCTGCTGACGCGGCTTTACGACGTCGACCGTGGCAGCATATCCATAGACGGGATTGACATACGTTCGGTGGCCAAGCACGAGCTGCGGCGCAACATCGGGATGGTTCTGCAGGATGTTTTCCTTTTCTCGGGCGACATCGATTACAACATACGAATCGGTAACGATTCAATTTCACCGGAACTGGTGGAGAGAGCAGCCCGGAAAGCAAATGTGGCGGACTTTATTGACAGATTTCCGGGACGATACCGTGAACCGGTGCGGGAACGCGGCAAAAACCTGTCGGGTGGCGAAAAGCAGTTAATTTCGTTTGCGAGGGTTCTGGCATACGAGCCCGGCATCCTTGTGCTCGACGAAGCGACATCGAACGTGGATACCAACACGGAACGACTGATTCAGGACGCCGTCCGACACTTGATGGAGGGGAGAACATCCATCGTGATTGCCCATCGTCTTTCAACGATCAGGGGGGTGGACCGGATCCTCGTCATGCATAAGGGGCAACTTGTCGAGGAGGGGACTCACTCCGAATTGATGGAGCGAAAGGGGATATACTATCGGCTTTACCTGCTGCAGTACAAGGGACAGGAAAACCATGTCCGCACACGCAAGTGATTGATTCAGGGATGAAGCGTGACGCCGACTCCGACTGACGGCGTGAAGTACCATCCGCCGACGGAAAAGCCCGGGCGAGTGCTGGGCCCGCCGCCGACATTCACTTTCTCGCCCCCATATTCCACCGACTCCAGCTTCAATTCCGGCACGGCGTCGGGATTGTTCTTTTCCACCCGCACCTTACCGACAACGGTCACCGGTTCATTCTTCTCATACGCCTTTCCGACCAAGGCGGATGCTTTCGAAATAGCCTCGGCGGTGTAGCCGGCATAGAATACCCGGATGCGTTCTCCTTCACCGTAACCCATCAGGAAATCCAGGGTTCGATACGTATCGCCTCGCGCGGGGTCAAAATCCAGCACGTTGCCTGTCAACTCGACTCGCTCGTTCCGGTAGTCTTGCGGGCCGGAAAGAATCTCTCCGACATCCGTTCGCGCCGGCGGCGCAGAAGCGCAACCCTGCAACCATGCCATTGCAAAAACCACTACGACGGCGGTATAGAATCCCAGGCGCATCGTGTCAAATGATGTGCAAAACGGGTTCTTCCGTTTCATCCCTTCCTCCCCCTGCGAGCTTGTTTTTTCGAGCGACCGTTCTTCATGAGCTTGTACTCGATGCTGTCAACAAGCGCCTGCCAGCTCGCCTCGATAATATTCTCGTCCACGCCTACGGTGTTCCAGGAATCCCGTTTATCGCTCGATTCAATCAGGACCCTTGTCTTGGCCGCTGTACCCGCCTTCGCGTCGAGGATGCGCACCTTAAAATCCGACAGCCGCATTTCGCGCACCTGCTTGTAGAATGGTTCGAGAGCTTTTCGGAGCGCGTTATCGAGAGCGTTCACGGGACCATTCCCCTCGGCGGCGGTATGTTCTTCCTTCCCATCGACAACCACCCTGATGGTCGCTTCAGAGAGAACCTCGTTGTTCTCCCTCTTCTCGACGATGACGCGGAATCCGGCGTGCTTGAAAAAGCTCTTGTGTGTTCCGCTGGCTTTATGCATCAGGAGTTCGAGTGACGCATCGGCGCCCTCGAACTGATAGCCGGCCTCTTCGAGATTCTTCAAACGTTCGACCAGTTCTTTCGTGCGCCGGTCCCTGCGTCCGATATCGAGACCGACCGACTTCGCCTTCGAGGCGAGGCTGCCTTTTCCAGCCAGTTCCGACACGAGCACCCGTCTTGTGTTGCCGACGGCCTCGGGAGCGATGTGTTCGCACGTGCGTGGGTCTTTGCCGACCGCATCGGCATGCCATCCGCCCTTGTGCGCAAAGGAACTGTGACCGACGTATGGCTGATTGCTCCGAGGCGGTATGTTTGCCAGTTCACTGATGTAATGGGACACTTCCCGCAATCTTCGGAGCTGCGTTCGAGTGACAACCGGGATTCCCATTTTTAAACACAGGTTCGGGATAACCACGCACAGGTCGGCATTGCCACATCGTTCGCCGTATCCATTGATGGTGCCTTGTACCTGGCTAGCGCCCTTTTCGACCGCCAGAAGAGTGTTGGCGGTCGCCAGGCCGGAGTCGTTGTGAATATGAATCCCCAAGGGAACCGTTGCCGCTTTTTTTGCAGCATCGAAGGCCGAGCCAACTTCGCGAAACAACGTCCCGCCATTCGTGTCGCAGAGGATTATCCTCGCCGCGCCGGCCTTTTCGGCGGCCATGAGTACGCTCATCGCATAATTGGGATTCTCTTTATAGCCGTCGAAGAAATGCTCCGCGTCGAAAAACACTTCACGGCCTTTCGCCCTGAGGAAATGAATGGTGTTTTCGACGAGCGCGAGGTTTTTCTTCAAGGAAACGCCGAGCACTTTTTTCACGTGGAAATCCCATGCCTTTCCTACAATTGTCACCTGGCGCGTGGCGGCATCGAGCAACTTTATCAAGGCGTCATCATCCTCCGGACGCCGGCGAGGGTGGCACGTCCCCCCGAAAGCGACGGGTTTGGCGTGCTTCAGATTGACGTTCCGAATTCGCTTAAAAAATTGAACCGCCTTCGGGTTCGATGCCGGTTGTCCTCCCTCGATGTAATCGATTCCCAGGCTGTCCAGCAATTGTGCCACGGCCAGTTGGTCTTCCGCCGAAAAAGCAATACCCTCACCTTGCGCGCCGTCCCGCAGGGTCGTATCATAGACTTCCACTTTCATGACGCTATTTCCTCTATCGTGGCCGCCGCCTTTTCGAGTTCGAACACCTTGTGGAGAACCCGTAACGCATCGCGCCCGCGTTCGGCGCTTACAACACAGGAAATCTTAATTTCCGACGTGCTTATCATGTCGATGTTGATTCCCTCGTCGGCAAGTGCTTTGAACATCTTTGCGGCCACACCCGAGTGGCTTCGCATGCCCACGCCGACGGCGGATACCTTGGCGATCCTTTCCTGGGCGCGGATTTCCCTTGCGCCTAAATCTCTCTTCACCTCTTCCACCACTTTGATGGTTCTCTTCAGGTCCTGTTGCGGAACGGTAAATGAGATATCGCTCACATCTCGCTCGCTCACGTTCTGGATGATCATGTCGACCACGATGTTTTGCTCGGCTATCTTATCGAAGATTTGGGCGGCGATACCCGGCTTGTCGGGCACTCCGACTATTGTGACTTTTGCCTCCTTCTCATTCAGGCTCACACCGCTTATAAGGACTTTTTCCATCGAGGCGACCTCCTTCGTCACGAGGGTTCCGGGGTTATCGTTAAAACTCGAGCGAATACGCATCGGCACTCCGTATTTTTTGCCGAACTCGACAGCCCTGGGCTGCATCACTTGAGCACCGAGGCTGGCCAGTTCGAGTAGCTCATCATAAGAAATTACGGACAACTTCCTTGCTTCGGGAACGATTCGCGGGTCGGCGGTATAAACCCCGTCGACGTCGGTGTAAATCTCGCAGAGGTCGGCATTGAAGGCGGCGGCGAGAGCCACGGCGCTGGTGTCGGACCCCCCCCGGCCGAGCGTGGTGATGTCGAGTTCCTCGGAGATGCCTTGAAAGCCGCAAACAATCGCAATTCTGCCGGCGTCCAGTTCCCGTTGCACTCTTGCTTTGTCGATGGACACAATCCTGGCTTTCGTGTGCCAGCCGTCGGTCCGGATGCCCACCTGTCCGCCCGTGAACGATATGGCCTCCTGGCCGAGCGCATGCAGAGCCATTGCAAGCAGCGCAACGGAGATCTGCTCGCCCGTTGACAGCAGCATGTCATATTCGCGCTCGTTGGGAGAATCGGTTACCTGCCGGGCCAGGTCGACGAGTTCGTCAGTCATTTCACCCATCGCGGAAACGACAACGATCAGGTCATTGTCCTCTTCCTTGGTTCGAGCCACGCGCCTGGCAACACTTTTGATTTTTTCGGCGTTTGCGACTGAAGTTCCACCATACTTTTGGACTACAAGCGCCATATGTATCTTTCACCTTTCAAAAAAAATGTGTCCGAGTCATTTGACGGTCAGATAGGGCGGAAGCAGCTCAAATCCATTTTCCACCATGATTTCACTGCGACGACCTTCAGCTTCGGTAAAAGCGGATGCATCGCCGGCTGCCACACCGGTTCCCCATATAAGAAACGGAACGGGGTCCGAGACATGAGTGCCGACCTCGACAGGTGTGAAATGGTCGGGGAGCACCATAACCCGACGAGAATGCATTGGTTTCATTCCATCCACAATGGGACCGACAACAAATTTGTCGAAATTCTCGATTGCCCTGATTTTCTCGCGTATATCGCCCGCGTGTCCCGCCTCATCCGGCGCCTCCACATGAACGAACAAGAAATCATGTTCCGCCAGGGACCGGAGTCCGTAATCGGCTTTGCCCGAATAGTTGGTGTCGTAGTAACCGGTTATCCCGGGGACTTCGAAGACTTTGAATCCCGCGTACTTTCCTATTCCACGAATCAGGTCGACAGCGGAGATCACGGCTCCATGCAGGCCGAAAAGTTCACGAAAACGCGGCATTGAGGGAGGTCTCCCCTGCCCCCACAACCACATCATGTTTGCGGGACGTTTCCCCGCTTCCTGCCGCTTTCGGTTTATTGGGTGACCGGAGAGCAGTTCTGTCGAGGCGCTCATCATTTCAACAAACACATTCTCACCTTCTCCCCGGGGCAAGTAGTCATCAATCTGTCTTCCGACGATGTCGTGCGGCGGCGTGCACTGTAAGTCGGTATCCCATCGTTCGCGCCTCGGCGGCGCGGCAACCAGCAAGTGCCGATAGCTTACACCCGGATAAAATGAGAATATGTCGCTGCCGAAATGTGCGTCCAGGGCCGCGATCAGTTCGGCCGCTTCGTCGCTGCCGATATGGCCTGAACTGTAGTCAACCATAACATTGTCAAGCACGGTCACGAGGTTGCAGCGGAAGGCAATATGGGTATCCGGCAGTTCTATGCCGCGACTTGCGGCCTCAAGGGGGGCGCGGCCGGTGTAGTACTTTCTTACATCATACCCCAGGAGATTGAGATTTGCGATATCGCTCCCCGGGGGCATGCCCGCAGGAATGGTTCGCACGAGACCGACGGTCCCTTCGCGCGCAAGCGTGTCCATGTGTGGGGTGACGGCGGCCTCGAGCGGAGTGAGTCCTCCCAATTCCGCCAAGGGATAATCGCCCATGCCGTCACCAACGAGTAATGCGAACTTCATATTTTCTCCACAAGCGTTTTGCGCCGGTCAGCAAGAGGGGACCATCTCCATAACAAAAAGAGCGAGGATGAAAACTTCTGCCTCGCCCAAAAACTTTTTGTCTGACCGCCGCGCTTCGTCGTCACGGCGCCACCCCTCTCACCCACTGGACAAAGAGGCTTTCTTCTTCGTCAACGGGCGAGTGATTCGGCTTTAACCGAGAGATTCTCCCTGCCCGCTCGCGGCGTCTCGGAATTGGTCCTCTCGTTCATCCGTCGGCTGCTCTTCCGACGTCGGGCCTTCTTCCGCCGCTTCTTCCTTCGGCTTTTCTTCGCTCGGGGCGGCTAGCTCCTGTTCTTGATGAGCTTCGTGCGCCGTTTCCTCATCGACCTCTCGTTCGGTTTCTCCCTCTGCATGGGCGGCCAATTCCTCGCCCGCCACCTCGCCAAGGCTAACACCGCCGGGCGCGCCCTGTGCTTCGTATCCGGCTGTGTCCTCCTTTTCCAGGTCTTCCTTGTATTGTTTCAAGCTCAGGCCGATCTTCCGGGTCGAGGGGTCCATACTGATGATTTTCACGATCACCTTTTCGCCGGGGCGAACAACTTCTTCGGGCTTCGAAACCCGGTCTTTCGAGAGTTCGGAAATATGGATGAGGCCCTCGATTCCGGTATCCAACCGCGCAAACGCGCCGAAAGAGACCAGCTTCGAGATAGTGGTTTCGACATAGTCACCGACACGATACCTTTTGCCGACCTCGCGCCAGGGGTCCGCCTCGAGTTGTTTCATTCCGAGCGATATCCGTTCGTGTTCGGAATCGATACTCAATATCTGGACTTCGACTTCGTCGCCCTTCTTCAGCATATCCGACGGATGGTTGATTTTTTTCGTCCACGACATGTCGGAAATATGGAGGAGCCCGTCTATTCCCTCTTCGATCTGGATGAAGGCTCCGTAATCCGTGAGGTTGCGCACCAACCCTTTGACGATGGTACCGGGCGGGTACTTGTCCTTCATCTTGACCCATGGGTTCTCGCCCACCTGCTTCAGTCCCAGCGATATCTTCTCGTTTTCCGCATCCACATTCAGCAATTTGACGTCGATCTCCTGGCCGATGTGGACGATTTCGGAGGGGTGCCGAACGCGCTTGGTCCACGACATCTCCGATATGTGGACCATTCCCTCGACGCCTTCTTCGAGCTGAACGAAAGCGCCGTAGTCCGTCATGCTGACTACTTTGCCCCTCACGACAGCGCCTATCGGGTACTTCTCCTCCACATTCGTCCATGGATTCGGTGTCATCTGCTTGAGGCCAAGCGATATCTTCTCCTGCTCCTTGTCAAAATTCAGCACTTTCACCTTCACCTGCTCGCCGACCGAAACCACTTCCGACGGATGCTTGATCCGTCCCCATGACATATCGGTTATATGAAGCAGGCCGTCAATGCCTCCCACATCTATGAAAGCGCCGAAGTCGGTTATGTTTTTCACCACGCCTTCCAGTTCCTGACCGACTTCCAGATTGGTGAGCAACTTTGTCTTTTCTTCGCTCCTCGCTTCGTCGAGCACCTGCTTTCTCGAAAGCACGACATTTCTTCGCCGCTTCGTCAATTTGATGATGCGGAACTTGTGCGTCTGGCCGATGTATTGATCGAGGTCGCCGACCGGACGCCGCGCAATTTGAGACGCAGGCAGAAACGCGTCGAGCCCGATGTCAACCTTGAAGCCACCCTTCACCTTCCTGACAATCTTGCCTTCGACAAGCTGGTTATTCTCGAACAACTCCTGTATTTTCGCCCAGTTCTTGATTTTATCGGCTTTCGTCTTGGAAAGGACTATCATCCCATCCTGGTCTTCGGCCGTTTCAATCAAAACATCGACTTCGTCGTCCACCTTCACCTGGTCGGGCTCGGGAAATTCAGAGAGAGAAATCTGTCCTTCCGATTTGAATCCGACGTCGACCAAAACGTAATCGGCGCCGACAGAAACGATTTTGCCTTTGACAACCTCGCCTTCCTCAAAATCCTTGAGGGTTTGTTCATAGATTTGAGACATATCCTCGACTTCGCTGAAATCTATGTCATCAAGTTTTTCGCGGACATTTGTGTTTCGGTCGGGATCGGCGGATGTTCGGTCATCATGGGTTCCCGGACCTTCTTGCGCCTGCTCGTTGGTTACTTCCCTTTTTTCTTCAATCATCATATTTTTCTGAAAACCTCCTGGAATGAAATTTCGGGCTCAAAACCAGGTTATGCTATCACAAACCACTAGGGTTGTCAAGCCCGAGCCCCACCGAACGCATGCATCGTAAACCATTATCGCAAAACGAGAACGGAACAGGCGGCGTCACTTGATTATGGATATGCCAAAGACTCCGGGTCCGGTTCGCCTCTCGCCTCGGATTGACAAGTGGCTGGAATCCTCGCAAGCGGGCAGGGGTCAGCATCTGTGTCCCACAATTCCGTGATGTGTGCTTCGGGAGCCGCATTCGCGGTCATCCGCGCCGGAGCTCTCTCTCCGTAAACAAGCGGTCGGGAAGCCCGCTGTTTATTTCCCTTTCATCGAAAGTGAGCTGCGTCGTATGACCAGTTTTCAGGTTTTGCATTTCCATAAAATTCGGGCGGTAAATATTGGGGGCAACCGCCACAATGTCCTTGCTCACGCCAACCTTGAAAAATTCGCCCTTCTTGTCGTAATACTTCGTCTGAACTTTGATGAAAATGTCTTTCCTGACCCAAATCTCGCGGCGACTGTACCCGCTTTCGTTTCTTTGCTTCTCGGTGCTCGGGACGGCCTCAATTAGATAACACTCGCGCCCGTCAATGGCTTCTGTCCCAATAACGGTGTACTCATGCTTGTCGAGTTTCTCGGAACGAATGTCCTCATACGTGAAATCGGTGCCCATGAAATTGTCCGTCTGGTCAGCCGCCGAGATTCTGCGCACTTTTCGGAGCGCCGGAAGGTAGAGCCACTGGTCGTCATCCCGATCGGTGTGCTCGATGGTGAGCAATCCCACGCCCTTCACGTCAGCCGGTTCGAGAAAACGCATAAGCATCATATCATTGTCGTTCCCATCAGTTTTCCGGTAGTATTCGACCTTCCGGTTTCTCTCCTGACCGCGATTGTTGATGAGCTTCATGGTCATTTTATTGTATTCGTCTTCTCCTTTGTGCTGTTCCTCTTCTCGTTCGAGAATTTGGCGTCCGGTCAATTCATCGGAATATGCCACAAAGCCCACACCGACAACGAACACAACCAGCAGAACAAAAGCAAGCGTCCTCGAATTCATATGGTCTCCTCCGGTTTGCACGCGTCAACAGAGCAACTGAGGTTGAGGAGTGTCAGAACGTGTAGGTGAGTTTCAAAAACACCCTGTCGTTGTCCTTGAACTGCCCGAAAAATGTGTCGCGCGGTCCTCCCAGCACGTCAAGCCCCACCCTGATCTCGAAATTGTCGGTCAAATCATGCACGAACTGCGGCTGGAAATAGTAATCATCACCCTGATGGAAATCCACTGCGCCCTTCACTTCGAGCTTGGTGAATTCAGTCAACTCATACTCTATGTTGAACGCGATTGCGCTCATGAGGATTCTGTCCACGGGGGTTGTGCCCGTGTCCAGTCGTTCCCCTTCCTCCGTCACCTCTTCACCGACATATTCTATAATGACGAAAAGATCATGGTCAAATATGATATCGCTCTTCGTGTAGTCGATACCCAAAACATACTGAAGACGCGCGTCGTCGCGGTCGCCGTCGAAAACCAGATGCGCCATTTCACCGTGAAGCCCCCATCTTCCGAAAACTGTCGCGAAGTCGGCCCCCACCGCCCTGAAGCGATTGTAAACCGGAACCACCGACACCGGAACCGAGAAGGGAGGAACGGGAACTTCCATCATTTTCAGGGCAGGCACGGGAATATCGTTCACTCCGTCGTAGTAACTGATTGAGTAGTCCCAACCTCTATAAGTTGTTTTGGCGCGAACACCGAATTGGGCGTTGTCGATAGTGTTCGAAGGAAGCTCCGGGTCTTCGACCGGCAGCGGCGTGTCGGGCGGAATAAGTGAGAACCGGGTGTCCCTCGGCGGCAATCGGGTAGGCGTGAAACCGGGCACGCCGACAATTTGCAGATTCCAGTCTCTCCAATAATAATTCAGGTTCACCGCGACAACCCCTATCTCGTCGTCATCGAGAAGGTTGGCATAATCAGTCGGAGTAAGATTGTCGGTCGGATTGAACGCGTCCGCCTTTCCCCACGTTATTATTTGCTTTCCCAGTCGGAGGTCGAAATCGTCAAAATAGATATCCAGAAACGCCTCTGTGAAGTTGAAATAGTTTCTCTTGAGGTCGTCATCCTCAAAGTCGTCCACGAATCCATGGGTAAAGCTGTCGTCGTCGGCCTGCAGGAGAGCATTGAGGTAGAGGCGCATATTATCCCGAAATGAATCGTCATACTCGACCCTGAGGCGCCCCTCATTTCTGGAATCCCGGCTGTCGCCCCGCGATTCGTCTTCGAAATACGTGTAGTTGCGATACTCGACCGTTATCTTGAATTTCTCGGATGGCGGCCAGTTGTGCCACTTCTCTTTGAGCGTTTCGAGGGCACAGGCTTGCCGTGGCTCCTCGGCGAACGGCTCCTCACCGTGGGCCGACCTTGCCAGCACTGTGAAAAACAAGACCGCCACCAAGCCGGCGCCTCTCCGAAACCATCTGCCGCCGCTCTGACCGCACTCGCTCCGATGCATGCCCGTTGGTATTCTCCCGGTTAGATTTAACAACGAAGAAAAAGAACCCGCCGCTCGGCATTACGGTCGCGTTGCGAGAACGGGAAAGAGACAATCAAGTGTGCCCTGTGATGGGCGGTATGCATTCCCCCCTTTGGAACAGTGGCCCTGTCTCGCCATTAACCCGTATCAGCAACCGTGGGACACACTCTTGACGGGGTTTTTTCCCGTGGAGAAAACTTTGCGAAATGATAGTGTAGCGGCAGACCGCCTGTCAAGGGGTCCGCTATTTTGCTTCCTTTGTGAGAAACGAGGCGAGCGCGGGGCAGGCGCTGGCATACACTAGGGGGGTATGGTATAATAGAATCAGGGAGTCGATTGAACTCGAGAGAAAAACAAATGAGCACAACGACACACAGAGAACAGATAACCAGACTGAAAAAGATTGAAGGCCAAATACGCGGCGTCCAGCGAATGATCGAACAAGAGCGCTATTGTATCGACATCCTTACACAACTGCAAGCAATCGAAGCCGCCATCAAGCATGTCGAGGCGAACGTCCTCAGAAAGCACTTGATGGGATGTGTGGCGGAAGCGGTTCGTTCGGGCTCGGAACGGGAACAGGACGCCAAACTCGATGAAGTAATCAAGTTGCTGTTTAAGTTCAAAGCCTGACCGCTTGGGATACTTTTTTCGGAATGGATGAATCTGTTCACTTCGAAAAGATGGGTGATACCTGTGATGGTGACCGAGATTGGAAAGGTAATCGAAGTCGGCGCGGGGCGCGCGCGGGTGGAGGTCTCGCAAAGCGGTATTTGCGCCCACTGTGAGCTGGCCGGAAGCTGCGTGCCGACATCGGGCGGAACAAGAATCATTGACGTCGCCGACCCGCTCGGTGTTTCGGTGAACCAGCGCGTCAGAATCGAACTAAGCGAGGGCGAGCTTCTGGGGGCGTCGTTTCTGGCGTATGCCCCGCCGTTGGCGGGGCTGTTCGCAGGAGCGATAATCGGGTTTATGGCTGCCACAGCGGATTCAAAAGAGCTGTGGGGAGGCCTTGGAGCCGCGGCGGGACTTGCAGTGGGGCTGTACCTTTCGCGACTCACCGCGAATTCTTTTTCCAGAAAGGGAAAGCTGACACCAACCATTGCCGGAATCGTGGCAAACAAGAGCGACGAGGAGAGTGCAAATGGAAACGAGAACGTTTTCCGTTAAAGGGATGACATGCAATCATTGCGTGCAGGCGATCACCAGGGAGCTGAAGAAGCTGCCGGGAGTGAGGACCGTGGACGTTTCGCTGGAATCTCAATCGGCCACGGTTCGTTTCGACGAAAGCAACGTCGGGCCTGCGGAAATCGGCCGGGCCGTATCTGAGGCGGGATACGAGTTCGGAGAGGACTCGGGAGAATCGGAGGAAAGGAACGAGGAAAAGCCGGCCGCTAATTTTGCTTCGCGCGATTCGCCTCCCGCCATCTCCCGTTTCAACATATCGGGAATGTCCTGCGCAAGTTGCGCGAATACAATCGAGCGGGGCGTACAGCAAATCGAGGGCGTCGACCGGGCAACCGTGAACTTCGCCGCTGAAACGCTTACCGTGCAATATGCGAACGGAACCGGGCAACCGGAGGTCATCGCGGCGAAAGTGCGGGACTTGGGCTATCAAGCAACCCCGACGGACCAGGAGTCCGGCACGCTGACCTTCGGGATCGACGGAATGAGTTGTTCAACGTGCGTGTCAAAAATCGAGAACACGCTTGGAACAACCAGGGGAATAGAATCGGCGTCCGTTAATTTTGCGACTGAGAAAGCGACGGTAACATACGATTCCTCAAAAATCAACCGTGGCGAGATATTCCGGATTATCCGTGATATGGGTTACTCTCCCCGGACGGAAATGAAAGCCCGGGCCGAGGAAGGCAGGAATGAGCTTTACTGGCTGCTGTACAGTGTCGGGTTGACCATTCCGATACTGGTCATCATGTACACAAAAATATTCGGGGATGCGGGACCATTTGTCCTGTTCGCACTGACGACTATTTTACAGTTCACGGCCGGGTTCACATTCTACTCGGGGTCCTATCATGCGCTCAAAAACAGATTTGCGAGCATGGATGTGCTGATTGCCCTCGGGATTAGCGCGGCATACCTTTACAGTGCGGCAGTTACCTTCTTTCCCGCCATCATGCCTTCCGGTCATTTGTTCTATGAGACCTCGGCGATGTTGATCTGTTTCGTGCGGTTTGGCAAGATGCTTGAGGCGCGAGCCAAAGGAAAGGCGAGCCAGGCGTTGAAGAGGCTTCTCGAACTGCAGGCTGACCGCGCGCGCCTGCTGGTCGATGGCAAGGAGAGAGAGGTCGGCGCATCGGAGGTCAACGTCGGCGACGTCGTTGTTGCCAGGGCCGGCGAGAAAATTCCGGTGGACGGAGAGATACTGGAGGGTGCGTCCAGCATTGATGAATCGATGCTCACGGGCGAGTCCTTGCCTGTGGATAAGGCGGCGGGTGACGAGGTGACGGGCGCTACAATCAACCGGACAGGCGTGTTGAAGATACGCGCAACCCGCGTCGGTAAGGAGTCGGTGCTGTCACAAATTGTTCGTATGGTGGAAGAAGCGCAGGGCGATAAAGCGCCCATCCAGCGGTTCGCCGACACGGTGTCGAACTATTTCGTTCCGATGGTGGTGCTCGCCGCCTTCGTAACGTTCGTGGTATGGCTCAACTTGGGAACTCCCGAAGGGAACCAAACCGTATTCATACTGGGGCTTTCGGCTGCAATCGCCGTCCTTGTGATTGCGTGTCCATGCGCCCTGGGACTGGCTACTCCGACGGCGATCATGGTCGGCAGCGGTGTGGGATTGAATCGCGGGATTCTTTTCAAAAAGGCTTCCGTCCTTGAAAATATTTCTCGTTTGCAGGCGATTGTTTTCGACAAGACGGGCACCCTGACCGAGGGGAAGCCGCGAGTGAAAGATATTATCGTGTTTGACCGCGATATATCGGAAGACGAGGTTCTTCGGCTGGCCGCAATTGCGGAGAGCCGGTCGTCCCATCCTCTGGCCGAAGCGGTCACGAAGCATGCCCGTTCACGGGGTCTTGAAATAGAAGAAGCGTCCCACTGCGAGGAAGAAGGGGGCAAGGGAATAATCTGTAAGCTCGCAGAAGGCGAGCTTGTTGTCGGCAACACAAAGCTGATGGAAGCGCGGCGAATCGAGTATTCGCCGGCCGAGCGCGACGCGGAACGATTAATGTCGGAGGGCAAAACGCTGATATATGTCGCTTCGAACAGCAAGCTGAGGGGAATTATCTCACTGGCCGACACTCCCAAGCAGGAATCTGCCCGAGCGCTTGAAGAACTGAGAGGGCTCGGGTTGAAAACGTGCATGATCACCGGCGACAACCGGCGTGTGGCGCAGGCGATCGCTCGCGACCTCCACATCGAGGACGTCGAGGCCGAGGTCCTTCCTCGAGACAAGATCGAGGCGATAAAACGCTACCAGGCACAAAACCTGCGCGTCGGAATGGTTGGTGACGGTATCAACGACGCTCCGGCGCTTGCCCAGGCGGATATCGGGATAGCCATTGGTTCGGGAACCGATATCGCCAAGGAAACCGGCGACGTGGTGCTTGTGAAAAATGACCTGGTGGATGTCGTGCGCGCAATACGGTTAGGGCGATTCACCCTGCGAAAAATCAAGCAGAACCTTTTCTGGGCGATGTTCTATAACTGTCTCGGAATTCCGGTGGCAGCCTTCGGGCTCTTGGAGCCTCGCTGGGCCGGTCTCGCCATGGCGCTGTCGTCGGTCTCGGTTGTCACGAACTCCTTGTTGCTGCGCGGCGTGAATCGCAAACTCTGATTATTCCGCCGGGCCCCGGCTTTTGATTGCCAACCATCCCATCGAACGACTTCCGCCGCTCAACCGGATTCATCGAGGTCCAGCATGTCGGTTTCGCCGATATAAACGGCTGACCGAAATCTTTTAAGGTTCGTTATCCTTTTCAAGACTTCCTGGATCCGCTGGCAACTGGCGAGAATAATATCAAGGTCTTCGCGGGACACACTCTTGCTCGCGAGGTCCTGGAGCATATTCTCCGCCGAGAGAACAATCGCCTGAAGCGGGTTGTTGATCTCATGATGAAGCGTTATCGCCATTTCGCCAACGGCGGCGAGCTTCTCGGCATCGGTCAACTTTTCGCGAGTCTCATGCAGTTCATCATACAATCTCTTCATTCGGAGGGCCGTCCGGACGCGGGCGAGCAACTCCTGGGTGTCAAACGGCTTGGTCACGTAATCAAGCGCTCCGCTCTCGAGTCCTTTCACCTTGCTTTCGACATCATCCATAGAAGTAACAAGGATGACCGGAACGTAGCGGCTCTCGTGAATCTTATTGAACCTCCGGCAGACTTCGAACCCACTCATCTCCGGAAGAACAACATCGAGCAGGATGAGATGAGGTCGCACCTGTTTGTCGACGCGAATTGCTTCCTCGGCGCTGTGAGCGACCGTCACCTCATGACCCAGCGTCGTCAGCTTCGTCTTCAGGAGGTCCGCGCTCAGCGCATCGTCATCAACGACCAATATCCTCGCCGCGTGCTCCTCAGAGTTAGTCATTCCGCCACAATGGTTACCTTGCCTGCGCCAACGTTGCCAAAGTAGTCAACGGCCTTTATAACTATCGTATGTTCGCCCTCGCCGAGTTTTTCAGTGAGGAACTCGACGCTCTCGAGCGAGGAATCAAATATCCGGTCGGTCGGAAATACAACCAGCCAGTCGCCGGCATCGATACTGTAATGTGCGGAGCGCACCGGTCCGATATTGTCCGAGACGGTACACGAAACTCGATACGCGCCATCTTTAATGCGAACCGCCCGCAAATCACTTACGACAGGAGAAGTATTATCGACCGTGAAGGGCTGGCTTACCTTTTCGGTTGAGTGCGCCAACGGTTCCGGATTGCCGGGTAAATCGGATGCTATTACTTTAACATGATATTCACCGTCCGGCACGGCCTCAGTGTCCCATTCGTATGTGGTCTCGCTTAGTTTTTCTTCGAGCAGTTTCCAGCGGCTTTCTTCAGTGCCCTTGAAAAACAGTGAATATTCGAGCGTATCGTCATTGGGGTCTTGCGCCTGCCAGTTGATTCTTACTTTCGCTTCGGGCATTGCGGGAGCAGCCTTCACACCTTCCTTGCTCGCCCTTGCACCATCCGCCTGCGCTCCCCCGGAAGCCGCGGCGGACAAAGCCTTGAGCGCTTTCGCCATATCGCCGCCGGAGTTCCCCTTGCTGTTCCCTTTGCTATTGCCGACCTCGATGGACAATATTTCGGGAGGCAGGTTGTTTTGAAGATAGGCGAGCGCAACCTTACGGAGCGCAGGCGTCTTTCGTGAATCGAGTGTGCTCAAGGTAGCCCGCCATTGAACATATCGCGCGTTCGGGGAATTCGAGACAAAGGGGTTCGTGTGCTCGGACGACCATTCGCTCCATGTGTCATCCGGCATTTCGCTATTGCCGCTGCGTGTCGCGAAAGATACCTGCGTCCTGGGCGGCGCCTCAGCCTCCCAGAAAACCCTGCCCCACTGCGATATCGCCGTCGCGTCATGCACGGGCGAAACGTAGGTTGCCTTCGCCGAAAACCCATCGGCGAATTGGATGACCGCCGCATCGTTTCCGAGAGCAGCGACCACTTTGCCTTTGTCGGTTACGAGCAAATCGAGAACCTGTTTCTGGTCCGCCTGGTAATAGATTCCGGACTCACCATCCGGAGCGACCAAGTAGATGATTCCTTCGTCGCCGGAACCGGCCAGAATCGTGTCTCCTTGAACCGCGATGGAGAAAATCAGTTTCTCGGGCGATTCCCACACTTTCTTCGCCGTGCCGTCTTTCGAGATTCTGTATATCATGCAGGTTCGTTTCTTTGGGGTAGGAACGGCAGGCATGCCGGGGAACGGCGCCGGCGTGGCGGCCGCAGCAGCTTCCTGCACCGCGGCGGCAACCGCCGCGGCCGCCGCCTGCTGGGCTTGTTTCGGGAAGGCGGGAACAGCCATCGGCGGCGGCATTTTCATGAACAATTCACCCGGCGATGAAACGGCGTACAGGTTTCCTTCCACATCCATTGTCATTGCCGTTACCTCTTGGAGTTCGGTGTCGTACTGAAGGAACGGACGCCCGGCTTTGTCGATACGGTAGATGAGTCCGTTTTGCTCGGTTCCGGCGTACAGGTTTCCTTCCGCATCGTTCACCAGCGAAATAATACGGCGCTCGGGTGAGTCGTAGAAGAGGTCGCCCTTGCCTTGAGCAGCAGCAAGAAAGACTTTCCCGTCGTCCCCCGTGCCGATCGCCAGTCCGCCGTCGCTCCGGAAACACAGGGTCCAGACTGATTCCTGCTCGGAATCGAAATATTCCCGGACGACGCCGTCGTCGCTGATTGCATAAACCTTTCCACCGGGGAAGCCACCGGCATACAAAACATTCTTTTTGTCGATTGCAAGAGCGAAGACTTGCTGCAAGTCGAGGTCGGCAAAGAGTTCGGCCGATCCCGCCGGGGAAACCTTGAATATTTTGCCGTCGCTGCCCGTTCCCACGTAGACGGCGCCATTGGAATCAATCGCAAGCGACCAACCGTACAATGCATCCAAAATGGTTGTATCGGACGCCGGCCCAAGCACCACTTTTCCCGGCGACATAATTGAGGCGCCGTCCGGCTCGCCCGCATTGAAATCATCCGTCGACTGAATCTCCCAAAGCGAAGCGCTTACCGCCAGCGCGGGCGCGGCCCAGCCAACCAGCATGGCGAGGACCACTAACACCAGGGCCTTGCATTTGACCACGTCTTTCCTCCTTGTCGGTTCTTCACTTTATTGTGCGTTTGATCGTCAGGGGAAGAATGCTGGAGCCCCCGACTTCAAAATCCATAAAGGTGTGCTCATGAAACAGCACGCTGGCTCTCGTGATACCAGTCGTTTCTTTGCCAATGGATTGGGAGAGAACGGAGAAGACAGACGAAGGCAAGGCCGACAATTCCTCTCCCCCCACTACGATCCCGGGGTCAGCCACCAGAAGCCGTATATCCAGGCGGTTTCCCGGATAATCCTCATCCACCAACTTAATCAGTTGCTCTATGCTCCGGGGTCGGAAACGAAGCGGTGTTCGCATTTTCTCAAAGGAGGCGGTCTGCGGGGCAGCCGAGACTTGGAGGAACGCTTGCCCTTCCGGAAAATGCTCCGGAATGCGTATGACGTATTGTTTGTGGACCAGTTCCCCCATATACGGCTTCATGGCTATCCTCAATTCGACCTCTTCCCCCGGCCGAAGCGTGTCCTTGTGAATGCGAACGCCGGTGATGCTGGCCGACTCGACGGCGGAACGCGCATCGACTTCAATGGAAATTCCCTTCAGGGTCAGCTTTTCGAATTCGTTATTCAGAAGCATGTTCAGGTCACGAAACAACCCCAGCGCAGCCAAGGACGGCAACCCACCGAGGCCTGTGATGAAATCGTCGTTCCGAATTGTCGGAAATTCGGCAATTTCGATTTCGTAGTGTATTGCGGCACTGAATTCACCCCTGTAACTGTTCGTGTGCATCAGAGCGCTGGCGAGCGCCATAGCCGCCATGGCCGGGAGCATTTGCCGGTCCATCGCGACCTCGAAATTAAATTCTTTTGCGCCCGTGGTCTCCGCTCCGTTTACCCGAAGCGAGAGGGGGACCATTGTGGTCGTGTCCCCGATGATACCCGCAATCCCCGTTCGGCGGTCCTGGGTAAGCGTTCCCACCGGCTTCAAGGGGGAACCGACCTTGGAAGAGACGACCAGACTCGGCAACACAGTATGTACAAAAGCCGTCGTCATGGGAAATTCGACCGATCCCGAAAACAGGAACGGATGTCCGAAAGCGAGCACCCTTTCGCCCTGTTTCAACGTGAGTGTTCCAATGGCCGCCGCGTTCATGTCGCCTCGGACAAGCTGAATTCCGACGGCAGCGCCCTCTTCGAAGGGCGCGTCCGCGCCGGACAGGCGCTCGGAGAAGGATCCCCCGGCTACGGGAACGATGCCCCATCCTCCGAGCTGCGGGCGAAACCATTCGACGGCTTCACGAGAAAAACCGGAAAATACGACGGGAGTCATTATCGGTTGCATGGCGGCCGATTCGGCAACTGTGGCTGGTAGTGGAACAGCGAACCTGGCCGCCTCCGCCCACCCACCGCCGCCTCTCATCCCGACTGACGCAGAGCGGCTGTCGCGAGCTTTTTCGAAGGCAAAAATCTCAAGCATTTCTCCTATCGGGGTGACGCCCGCAATCGGCTCCTTTGAGAATGCCCACGAGTATGCGAGCGCTCCGATTATGCGGCCCTCTATGTAAATGGGACTTCCGCTCATGCCGGCAATCACGCCGGCCTTTTCGATGGGTCCCCCGGAAACGCGCGCGAGTATGAGGTCGCTTTTCGGCTCAAACCCGTAGAGAACGCTCAAAATTTCGACGTCGAACCTTTCGATTTCGGTGCCCGCGAAAACGGTGAGTCCGTATCCCTTCATGCCGGGCTTGACCTCTTCAATGAACATAAACCGTTCATTGTCGATGACAGGAGCGCCGCTTTCCGCCGCGGCCAGCGGTTGGTTCGAACCAACGAGAAAAACGGAAAGAGTGATAACTCCCACGACAGACAATTTCATTTTTTGTTTCATTCTCTCAACTCCGCCACGGCGGCAAGCACTGGATGGCCCGCACATGCATTCATTCAGCATTTTTGCTCCCACGCAATAATAGCGTTTTTCCAAAGCGTTCGTCAACCGCATCGCGGCCAAAGTTGACATAGAAGTTCGCAGGAAAAGGCGAGAGACCATCTCACAATGCAAAGCGGGCAAATGAATTGTCGTCTACAGGAGAGCTTCGGTTTTCCCTGAGGGGGCGGATTCGTCCGCACGATACATCGGGCGGCATGAATGAGCTTCTTCTGGTTGCCCGCGGAATCCAAAGATGCTAGAATACCGCACGAACGGTCCTTCCAAAGCATATGATTGCCGATGTCAGAATACGCGCTTGAAGTCAACGGTCTAACAAAATCGTACGTTCACGTCCGAGCGGTGGACGAGCTCACCTTCTCGGTGCGTCGCGGAATGATTTTCTGTCTCGTGGGACCGAACGGCGCGGGCAAAACCACGACAATGGAGGTAATCGAAGGGCTGAAGAGACCTGATTCAGGCACGATTCGCCTCCTTGACATGCCACTTCCTCAGGAACTGAAGCGCGCAAAGCAATACATGGGAATCCAGCTTCAGACGACCAGCCTCTTCGACCGGCTCAAGGTCGGTGAAATCGTAAAGTTGTTCCGGTCCTTCTATGCGAATCCGCTCCCGGTCGAGCAGGTGCTGGCGGCTGTGTCGCTCGATACCAAATCGAACCAGATGATATCCGAACTCTCCGGCGGCCAGCAGCAGCGGCTGGCGGTGGCGCTCGCGCTCGTGAACGACCCCGAGATCCTTTTCCTCGATGAGCCGACGGCCGGACTCGACCCCCAGGCGCGCCACGAAGTCTGGCGCCTGATGCAATCCGTCAAAGAGCGTGGAAAGACTGTCTTTTTCACAACGCACTACATGGACGAGGCGGAGAAGCTGAGCGACGAGGTCGCAATAATAGACCACGGTCAGATAATCGCGCGCGACACGCCAAGGAACCTGGTGACGAAGCTGAACAAGGAAGACGTCATCGAATTTGCAACGGATGAAGCCATAGCGCAAAATGACATTGTCCGTCTGAATGCGGTCTCCGCGGCGAACATCGTGGGTCAAAATGTGGTCGTTTACACTCCGGATGTCAAAGCGTGCCTGTTAGAGCTTCTCACCTTTTCCCAGCAGCGGGGGTTTGAACTGAGAGATATGCGATTCCGGAACCCTTCGCTCGAAGATGTGTTCATCGAACTCACCGGCAGGATGCTCAGGGAATAGGCCGCCCACAACTTTCGGTGACTAACTTCCAGGGTTTTTCCATTCCTTGATACGCCAACACTTCTCCGTTTTCGTGTTTGCCTACTCTGGTCCTTTTTCCGTGCGCGGGGGGAAATGGTCCATGAACAGGCGACACAAATGGTCCCAATGATAACAATTTGCGTGAATGAACTGGTCGGAGAATCGGCGGGTTACGCTGGTTGTTGCTGACACCAAGAACCCCGGCAAACCGGGCCCCTGAAATTCCTGTTCCCGCGATCAAGACCCGGAACGCCCACTGCAAGCGCCCGAATTACATTATCGTGATTTTTGGCTTCCCTCGCGCGGCGGCGACAAAAACATTTAAGCTATTGCCAACAATAGACCTACAAATAGGTTGGGAAACACGGATTACCAACTTTTGTTTGCTATTTCGATTTTGAAACAAACATGCGATAGGAAGGCCGCACATTTCATCTTCTCCTAACAGGGTTAAATCAGTAAATTTATCTATACACTTATCTTAGTCTTTCAGCGAATATTCATCTTTCGGCATAGTTTTTGCTTCGCTCAGCAAGCAATCGTAGCGTTTTATATACCTTCTGTCGGAGGGCTACATTTATGTTTTTCGAGAGGCTCATGCAAAAATTGTTTCGAAAAACGGTCGGCGACGAGCGCGGCATACTGCTCGTGTCCGTCGCCATGATATTTGCGGTGGCCGCCGTGTTCGTGACCGTCGCTGCGACGAGGACGGTCCAGGACACCCAATCTACCCGCATGAAGGCCGAGAATTTCAAGTCGTTCTATGCGGCGCAGGCGGGAGAACAAGCAATGAAGGCTGCCATCCGGAGAGACGCGCTGTCGAGATTTTCGGCATTCCAGGCCATGTGGTCTGGCACGGGCCCGATCTTGACCAATCCGGCCAATTTCTTCTCGAATCAGGTAAGCCTGCCGGGGGTTCGCCTTCCGGACGGCAGCGCATTCGACACGGTTCAGGCGACAATTCAGTATGTGAACTCGCAGATTGACGCGCTGCGGCAGGTTTACAACTTTCAGTACACCATCACATCGCAGGGCACGAATCCGGATGATGCCGACCGGTTGGTCACGGTAATTTCGAGCGGCAACTTTCAAATCCAGGTGGACAGGCAGAGTTTCGCCAACTATTCTCTTTTTACCGGAACGCATACGATGACAGACGGCACGCGCGTATGGTTCACATCGAATACGAACTTTACCGGTCGCGTGCATACGAACGGAAGATTTGCCTTTGCGTTTTCACCCACATTTTCCAACGGGAAAGTATCAAGTGTGTCCGATGCCGCATATTACTACAATGGAGGGAATCCGAAGCTTCTGGAGGCGGACCATAACGCGCCGCGTGACACTCCCATGTTCGGCGACGGATTTGAACGCGGAGCCGACCCGATAACGCTTCCCCCGAATGCATTTGACCAGCGGGAGGCCGCAGCCGGCGGCCCCGCCTCGGACAATTCCGAGCTCCGCAGCAGCCTTGGGCTTCCGGCGGATACGACACCTCCCCCGGACGACATATACGTTCCAAACGATGGGACATCGGTCACCGGCGGCATATACGTGCAGGGAGACGTTGATGACTTGCTGCTTTATGTGGACGGCAGCGACCGGCAATGCGTCCAGGTTACGCATTCAAACGGCGCGAGTTCGGGTATTGTCATTGACCGGGCGAACAATCAGACGATTGTCAATTCGGTTGCATATCAAGGCGTGCCGAACGGAGCGCTGTACGTTGCGGGCGAAGTGGGTTCGTTCGGCGGACCGGACAGAGCAGGCGAGATTGTGCCGCCTGCAATCGAATCGGACACGGCAATGACGCTCATCGCGGAAGGAGACGTGGTTGTCACACGCGATGTCGTCTACGAGGATGACCCGCTTATCGAGGCCGATGCCAAAAACGTGTTTGGAATTTTTACGCCGGACGGGGACATAAGGATTGGCACGGCCGCGCCCGATGACATTCGCATCGACAGCACATTGATGACATCTGACCTAACCGGTGTCGTCCAGGTAGACGATTATCAATACGGAGACCCCCGCGGCACGGCCACGATACTGGGCGGCGTGATATCGAGTTATTACGGCGCATTCGGAACGTTTGGCCAAAGCGGCCACAAGTCGGGATATGCGAGAAATTTTGTTTATGACCAGCGACTGAACGGCGGTCTCGCGCCTCCCTATTTCCCGACCACGAGCATTTTTATGCCGGCGACGTCAAACATAAACCAGATTGCATGGACGGCTCAGAGGCAGTTTGTGCCGGGGCATTCGGAGGCGTTCCAAATGCCTTCATCCGAGCCCGACTTAAACCCGAATTTTTCTTAGGAGAATGATATTGCAGGCTTCACGAGCAAAGGCAAAGAAAGCAGGCTTCTGGTCATCGTTCAATCAGAAGATTCGTTCGGGCCGGTACGGCAACCTGAAGCTCCTCGGTCTGGCTGTCGGCACATTCATTCTCTGTGTGGTCTTTCTGGCCCTGAAAAGCCCGAATGCGTCTGAAACACCGCAGATAAACGGAGAACCACTCGCAGTGAATTTGGACAGACCCTCGCACACAGTTCAGGATGAGGCTGTCGGCAATGTCGAGAACTGGTCGGCCGGAACCGAAGAACACGCGCTCTCGAGGGACGCGAACGCAGAGAGTGTTTCCGCAGAAAATATAACCGCCGAACAGAAGCGGCTTTTCAAGGAAATGGCGGAACAACTGCCTCCGGGCGCGGTCATTATCTTTTGAGGAAATTCCCGATGAGAATGACGCCCAACAATCGAGGGTTAACCCTGCTGGAGATAATGGTGTCCATCGCCATACTGATGCTCCTCACGGTCGGCATCGCGAGCATGCTCGTCACATCCATCCGGGCAGACACGTATAACCAGGAAAAACACGTCGCCGAGAAACTTGCGCAGATGGTGATAGAGCGAATCATTGACTTCGCGGCCCAGGGAACGGCGAACTTTAACGCGCTGATTGCGAACAATCATCCGGGCGCCATTCCGGCTCAGCCGGCGATTCCGGGCGTGCGTCCCGCGATTCCCGCCGAACCGCCCGGCGACCGGCTCTCAAACGATTTCAACGGCGACGGAGTCGCCGACTATGGCATGGGGAGCAAGAATCTTTATGTCTACCAGCTTCTAATTGATGACATACCGGTTGGAGGACAAACCGGTCTGCTGAAGCAGCTCACGGTTCGCATATACTATGCAAACCAGCAGAACCCGGCCCAGCCGAGGGTTGACATGCGAAAACACAGAAACCCGGGCGGCGCAGTTCCCCGGAGGTATGCATCACCCGTGCAGGAGGTATGCACTTACATAGCGCTGCCGTAACCGCGAGAAAGGCGTATGATTACAGAACGATTTGAAAAGAGGAACGCAGGCGGTTTCACCCTTATCGAACTTGCGGTTGCCCTGGTAATCACCGTCCTAATCTCCCTCGTCGTATTGAAGTTCTGGCTGAACAGCTCCGTGGCGTTTGCACTCGACAGCAACGTGGTGACCATCAAACAGCAGTCGGAACGAGCGATGGAGATAATGACCGAAAGAATCAGGCGCGCCACGGCAGCCTCCATCGCACTCAGCAACGGAAATTCCGCCATTGATTTCGTGGATAGTTCAGACGGAAGCAATGTGCGCTACGAATTGATTCCCCTTGCGCCGACGGATCCCGTGTGGGGACAGATTGCCCAGACGGTCAATGGAACTCAAAGCACGATCGCGGGCTACGCAGAATCGCTTCAGTTCTCCGTCACAGGGACCGGCCTCGTCAACATAAGCGCTTCATTTCATAAAGGAGCCGGCCGCGCCGAGACTCGGCTCGCCGTTCAATCGAGTGTGGCCGCGAGAAATTGACGGCGCACATCCACCCCTGCCCTCGAAGCCAACCAGCCCCGTCAGAGAACAGAATTCACGGCTTTATTCCATCTGTTGACATCCCGGCGCACTTGTTTTTGATATAATCTAACGGTCTGCGAACGCAACATTTCGCATCCACAACAGCAACCTCGGCTGGATGCTTGAAGCCGACGTTCCCGCGCTGGAAAATCATGTCGGGGTCAAGGGAGATTTCGCCATTGACGGCGTACCCACCGCCGGAACGAAGATTGAACTCAACAAGGCCGATGCGGCGGGAGCGAAACCGGGAATTTCAATGGTTTTGGAACCAACTCATGAACTCGTAGTGTCGAGGCGAGCAGGTTAAAGCCTTTTTTTTGAAACCGCTGTATGTCAACAACCCCAGAGTTTCATCCGACACCTGCACTAAAGCATCCCTTCCTCCAGACTGCTCTGGGCGGTAGCAAGTTGCGCAAGCTGGGGAAGAACCCGATGCTGTCAGCCGCTCGGGAAATGATACTTGAAACGAGCGGCCATGTTCGCCTCATCGGCCACTATTCCGCCCATCCCAAGGCCAGAGGGCTCGTGGTTCTTCTAAACGGCTGGCTCGGAGATTCGGGCTCCGCGTACATCATCGCCACCGGCAAATACCTGTATCAAAACGGCTACAGCGTTTTCAGACTCAATTACCGCGACCATGGCGACAGCCACCACCTCAATGAGAAACCTTTCTACGCAACTCTGTTGGATGAAGTGTTCGAGTGCGTCAGCCAGGCGGCATCCATTAAAAAAGAACTTTCGGTTTTTCTCGCCGGCTTTTCCCTCGGCGGAAATTTCGCTCTGCGTATCGCCCGGCAGTGCGCGACAAGCCCTATTGAAAATCTGAAGCACATCATCAGCGTCAGCCCCCTCCTTGACCCCGACACAACAACGGATGCCGTTGACGGCAACAGAATCATACGCGCCTATTTCTTGAAGAAATGGCGGAAATCCCTGTTTAAGAAGCAGTCCTTTTTCCCTGAAAAATACGACTTCGGAGGTATACTCAAGCACAATACGATACGCGACATGACCGAGGAACTGATAAGACAATACAGCCCCTATGAAAGCGCGCGGGAATACTTCGAAGCGTATTCAATCAAAAACGACGCGCTCATGGCCATAGCCGTTCCAACCACCATTATTACCGCCGAAGACGACCCCATCATTCCGGCCGATGATTTTCGTCGTCTCGAACTGAATCATCTGACAACGCTTCTGATTCATCGGCGCGGTGGACATAATGGCTTCATAGAGAGTTTCAGATTGAACACATGGTACGAGAGAAACATGGTGGACCTTTTTGATGAGATTGTGGGGAAGAAAGGTCCGGCTATCAGCCTGCGACAGTGAAGGACTTGGGTTATTTTGGTTTTGGCGTACCACATTACACATCACATTGCGAAGAGAGGCTGCCGCTTGCTCGCATTGGCGAGGGGCCTGAGCAGCCGGCTTGCTTGAAAGGAGACGGAGCATGTGTCAGCGTTTGAGAGGCAAAGTCGCAATCGTTGTCGGGGCGGGCTCAACGCCCGGCGAAGGAATGGGAAACGGCAGAGCGACAGCGATTCTTTTTGCCCGCGAAGGCGCCAGGGTGATGCTCGTGGACTATCGGTTGGACTCGGCCGAGGAAACAAAGAAAATGATCGATGAAGAGGGAGGCGAGTCGTTCGCGTTCCAGGCCGATATAACAAAATCGGACAATTGCAGACGCATGGCAGACGAGTGCGTCCGCACCTATGGCAGAATCGACGTCCTCCACAATAATGTCGGCATCGGCGAAGGAGGCGGTGAGGATTGGAGAAAAAAACTACTGTCCTGTTCAGACCATCTATCACAACTCAGCCAAAAATGCAGCATTGCAAGACGCCCCAAATTGCTGTCTTTCGCAGGAGCGCACGGCGCTGCGCCCGAAGCATGAAAGCCGAAGATTGCCATTTCAGCCGCAGATGAACGCCGATGAACACAGCGCGGCATAGCCGCAACCAAACTTGGTTTCAGGGACAGTCCCGATTCTATCCCGCCTTTGTCACGCGAGGCGCGTGATACGCTCAGCGAAGAAAAAGATATCCCTTAAATGTGGGACAGTCCAAATTCACAGTTCTGATAGACAGCAACACACATCTGCGCGACTAATCCAAATACCTGCGCTGAATCCTGGCGCTCACCACCGAGCCGTTGAGGAGGAGTCGGAAGGTGCTTGTGCGGGCGCTTAACAGCTACATTCGGCGCTGGTCCATCGAGGAAACCATTCGGTTCATCAAGCAGTGTTACGGTCTGGAGAATGTGCGCCTGCTCACGTATGAGAGCCTTCGGAATCTCATGCCGCTTGTGCTGGCCGCAACCTATTTTGTCGCGGCGGCGCTGGACACCCGCTTGAGGCTGCGGGTCATGGCGAGCGTGCTCCTTACGGGGGCCAAACGCATCTTCGGCGTCCGCTTGACGCAACGAGCCGAGTTCGCTATAATTAGCATAGTCGTTTTGCGGTTGTGTTGAAATTTCCGCGGTGTCTATGCTGCAAGCGTAGGCCGCTCACAAGGGTTCTTGAATGCATCCCGTAACTTTGCGGTGCAAGGAAATGGAAGAAGCTGGTAGTAGTAGCAGGCAATGTGTCGAAAGACCGTTGCCTAACAGAGAGTCGCCACACTTCGGACCCGTTCCCGCTACGGTGGCCCCCCCGGTGAGAACGCGCCAGGCTTTATTGGCCTGAGCGTCGCTCGGCGCCTCCGGCTGCCGTCGCGTCGGTCCAGCCGGAGGGGAGCAATGAAAAACCTTCTACTCGTTCCCGAGTTACGCGAACTCCTTGCCGAAGGCAGCGAACAGGACCTGCGAGAGTTCTGTGAATCGAACCATCCCGCGACCATCGCCGAGTTTCTCAGCGGCTTGTCAGCCGATGAAATCCGGAAAATCCTGGTGTATGCCGACCCGCGCACGAAGGCCATGATTTTCGGGTACTTCGACGTCGATGTTCAGCTCTCACTGGCCTCGGTCATGCCCCGGTCCGAACTCGCCGATTTGATCTCCCATATGTCGCATGACGAACGCGTTGACCTTTTGAAGAAGATGCCCGAGGCGGACATTCAATTGCTCATGCCCGCCATTGCGCAGGCGGAACGCGAAGACATCCGGAAGCTGTCGTCGTATCCGGAGGGGACGGCGGGCGCCGTGATGACATCGGACTACGCCACGCTTTCACCAGACCTGACCATCGAAGAGGCAATCCGAAAGCTTCGTCTCGAGGCGCCCGACAAGGAAACGATTTATTACGCCTACGTGCTCGACGAGAACCGGAGGCTTGCCGGATTCGTTTCGTTGAAGGATTTGATACTTGCGCGTTCGTACCAGCGTGTCAAAGACGTCATGCATCCCGAAGTCATCTTGGCGCGCGTGGATGAGGACCAGGAGGAGGTAGCGCGCAAAATCGAGAAATACGACCTCTTGGCGATACCGGTCGTCAACGGCGGCGGCGCCCTGGTCGGCATTGTCACGCACGACGACGCGTTCGACATCCTGCGTGAAGAACAGACAGAAGACCTCGAGAGAATCATGGGCATCGCGGGACCCGTCCAGGATGAGGATTATCTGTCGATCCCGGCGGTCGTACATTTTCGCAGGCGGGCCATTTGGGTGATTACCCTCGCCGCTCTCAGTTTCGTTACCGGCTTCATCTTTGAATCGTTTGCGGATACGCTCGGTTCGATGCTTATTTTGGCATTCTTCATGCCAATGCTCGTGGCGACGGGCGGCAACACGGGCTCACAAGCAGCCACCATGGTGATTCGAGCACTTGCGCTGCGCCAAATACGGACGAACGATATCATGCGTGTGATGTGGAAAGAACTCAGGGTAAGCATCCTGCTCAGCGTCTGTCTGGTGATTGTCGCACTGGTCCGCATTATTTTCTCCTCGACGGAACATCACGCTACGGGCGGGTACCCTTTGGTCGAAATCGGCGCCGTCGTGGGACTTTCTCTCGGTTTGCAGGTGATATCTTCGACCCTTATCGGCGCAATTTTGCCCCTGCTGGCTTCGAAAGCAAAATTGGACCCGGCCGTGGTTGCCAGTCCGGCGCTCACGACCGCCGTCGATATAACGGGCTTGCTGATCTATTTCGGCACCGCAAAATTATTGTTGGGGATTTGAAGGGCCCGCCCATATTCTCTTCTTTTTCACCAATCCCATTCTCCGTTCCCGCGCAGGGAGAGAGATGCGCGGTTCAGGCTCCGATTTCTTGACTGGCCGGACAGACAAAACGCTTGACAACACGGAGGATACTTTATATAATCCACCCAGCCACGGACTCACCCTTTTGTACCCTGCACAAGTGGCATAAAGGCGCGGAAATCCACAGACCCGGAATCGGAAGCTGACCGTTGCGTCCTTCTCCGGCCATGCATCGGGGAATGGGCAAAACTGGGGGTGGAAAGTGTCCCACGATTCATGGTGAAGGTTGTTCGCTTCGGGGACAGTCCCGATTCTACGGCACTTTGTGCCCGTAAATCTGGGACAGTCCCCTGCGCTTGGTAATCGTGAGACGGATTTACTGCTCCCAAAGCACGGATTTCCAAACCGTGAGACACCTCGACGGCGAGCTATGCTTGACCCCGCGCGGGTTCACTGGTATACTTTCCGGGTTAACGCGTTGTGTCAAACCGAGTGACCGAAGCGAGTTTGCGTTTCCTTCTGGCAAAACAACGGAAAAGGAGATGAACGTGGCAGAGTTGAAGTATGTGCATGTGAACATCGAGAATAAGATAGCAAAACTCGTCATAGACCACCCTCCCGCCAATGCTTTGAGCGAGGCTGTTCTGAGCGATCTCGAAGCCGCAATCGATTCCGTCTCGTCCGATTCCGCCGTAAAAGTTATCATAATCACGGGCCAGGGTCGGTTTTTTGTCGCCGGAGCGGACATAAATCAGCTTGACACGATAAAGGACGCAGCCGCGGGCGAGGCTCTGGCCGCCAACGGGCAGAAGGTTTTGAACAAAATCGAGCAGTTGACAAAGCCGGTCATTTGCGCAATCAACGGGATGGCGCTCGGCGGCGGATGCGAATTGGCGATGGCATGCCACATGCGCGTGGCCTCCGACGCGGCAAAACTGGGACAGCCGGAGATAAATCTGGGAATTATTCCCGGCTTCGGCGGGACGCAGCGTTTGCCTCGTATTATCGGACCGAGCAAGGCAACGGAACTGGTTCTGACCGGAGACATGGTCTCCGCGGATGAGGCAAAAACGCTGGGGCTGGTGAACGCGGTGGTTCCTGCGGACCGGCTCGAAGAGACGGTTCGGGGACTCGCCGAGAAGATAGCAGGGAAAGGAATGGTGGCGGCGCGCGCGGCGCTTCGCGCGGTCGGCGGCGGCCTCGGCGTGAGTTTGGCCGATGGGCTGGCGCTGGAGGCAAAGGTCTTCGGGGAAGTCTGCGAAAGCGCTGACAAAACAGAGGGTATTCGCGCGTTTTTGGAGAAGCGTAAGGCGAATTTCCAGGACAAGTGAACGCAGGGAGACAAGCTTTTCCGCGTGCGGTAAGAGCGTGAAGGAGGATGGAATGAAACTTATTGTACTGTTGAAGCAGGTTCCGGACACGGAAACGAAAGTCCAGGTGAAGCCTGGCGAAACCCAAATCAGTGCGGAAGGCGTGACCTATGTCATCAATCCGTACGACGAGTTCGCAATCGAAGAGGCATTGAAGACGAAAGAGGCAAAAGGAGATGGGGAGGTCACCCTTGTCACGGTGGGTTGGGACAAGGCGGCCGAAGCTCTCCGGACAGGCCTCGCCATGGGCGCAGATAAGGCCGTGCACCTGAATGATGCGGCGTTTCTGGGCGGTGACGCCGCTTCCACGGCGGTCGCCCTCGCGAAAGCGCTGCAAAAGATGGAGTATGACCTCATCCTGTGCGGCAAACAAGCCATTGATAACGACAACCACCAGGTGGGTGTGAGGGTTGCAGAGCTCCTCGGCCTGCCGCACGTCGGCGTTGTGACAAAACTCGAACTCCAGGACGGCAAGGCGGTGGCGCATCGCGAAATCGAAGGCGGTTCGGAAGTCATCGAGACCGCGCTTCCCGCCGTGATCACGTGCCAGAAGGGGCTGAACGAGCCGCGCTACGCGTCACTCAAGGGAATCATGAAGGCCAAAAAGAAGCCGCTCGAAACCAAAACTCCAGCCGACATCGACGCCTCGCCCGACGAAGTGGGCAATGCGGGCGCCAAGACCACGGTGCTCACGATGAGTCTGCCCCCCGAGCGGGAAGCCGGGCGGGTTATCGAAGGTGAGCCCGAGGATGCGGCGAAGGAAGTCGTGAAACTTCTCCGTGAAGAGGCAAAAGTGATTTAAGAAAATGGGACCGTCGGTTCTTATAGATATGTAAGGAGAGAATGTTATGAGCGGAATATGGGTTTTCGCTGAACTGCGTGACGGCAAAATCGTCAAGGTCGTCAATGAAATGCTGAATGCTTCCAAAGAAATGGCCGGGAAGCTCGGTGAAGATGTGGGCGCAATCCTGATCGGCTCGGGAGTCGAGTCGATGGCGAACGAACTGGCCGCCATGGGCGCCAAGAAGGTGTTCGTGGCTGACGACGCCAAACTCGAGAAATATACGCCCGGCGCATATGCGAAGGTGATTGCAGACCTCGTAAAACAACACAGCCCCTCCGTGCTGATGTTCGGGAATACCGCTCTGGGGAAGGACCTCGCCCCGACCGTCGCCGCGCGACTCGGGGTCGGCCTGTGTTCGGATTGTACGGGCCTCGAGGTCGGTGACGATAAGAAGGTGGTGTTCACTCGGCCGATCTATGCGGGCAAGGCAATCACGACCGTCGTTTGCAAGGACAGCCCGCAAATGGCCACAATTCGGCCGAATGTTCTGGCGCCGGGAGAAGCCCAGGCGGGCGCCGGCGCCGACGTGGAAAAAGTGTCGGTTGCGCTCGAAGATGCCGACTTGCGCACCGTGGTCAAGGAGGTTGTAAAGAGCGCCGGCGGCAAGGTGGAACTGACCGAGGCAGACGTCATCGTTTCAGGCGGGCGCGGGATGAAGGGGCCCGACGAGTTCAAGCTTATCGAGGAACTCGCGGATGTGCTCGGGGCCGCGGTCGGAGCCTCGCGTGCGGCCGTTGACGCCGGTTGGCGCGACCACCACGACCAGGTGGGTCAGACCGGAAAGGTCGTAAACCCGTCGCTGTATATTGCGTGCGGAATATCCGGCTCGATTCAGCATCTTGCAGGAATGAAGACATCGAAGGTCATCGTTGCCGTGAACAAGGACCCCGACGCGCCGATTTTCAAAGTGGCGAACTACGGAATCGTCGGCGACCTCTTCAAGGTCGTTCCGGTGATGACGGAGGAATTCAAAAAGCTGTTAGCGCAATAGAGCCTTGTTTCCGGCAGTCTTTTATCACGTTGCCAAGCGCCCCCATCGGCGTATGCCGGTGGGGGCGCTTTATGCCGTCCGCCGACCCGAGTCAAACGGCTATTACACGGGAATCTTGTCCAACATTGGGGAATCCGAAGTTTATTCGAAGCGAGGACGTTCTTGACAATTATTTTCCCGTCATCTATGATTCGGAGACATGCGAGCCGAAGGAAACTCTGAAGGAGTAATTATATTGAATGATAACCCCGTAGAGCGGCCGATATATATCGGAATCGCGCTTGTTGCGATGTCCACCCTGATGCTCGAGCTTGTTCTGATCCGGATTTTCTCGGTCACGCTGTGGTACCATTTTGCGTTCATGGCGATATCGATTGCAATGCTGGGAATCGCGGCCGGGGGGATATATGTCTATCTCTTTGCGCCGACCCGCTCGCGCACGGATACGATGCGGCGGCTCGCGCTCTCGGCGCTCATCTTTTGCGTCACGACCGTCATCGCGTTGATAATCCAGCTTCATACGAGGTTCGTGCCGAGTTTCTCTCTGCGCAGTTTCCTTTTGCTGAGCCAGGTGTATGTGGTGCTGGCGGTTCCGTTTTTCTTCGGCGGCTTCTGCATATCGCTGGCGCTGACACAGTTTTCGGGCCAGGTGAGCAAGCTCTACTTTTCAGACCTTGTGGGCGCCGGCATCGGCTGTTTCCTGGTGCTGCCCTTGCTCTTCGTCTTCGACGGACCGAGCGTCGTCATCATCAGCGCCATCTTGTCGGGCGTCGCAGCATACTGTTTTGCGTCGGCCGCGCAGTGGCGGGCGACGCGCTATGCGTCGGCGGCGGTGTGTCTGGGGTTTGCGGTCGTATTGTTCGTAAATGTGAAAACGGACATGCTGAAGGTTCGGTTTGTGAAAGGCCACGTCGAGGGGGACATTGTTCTCGAACGATGGAATCCGTTCTCTCGTGTTGTGCTTGCAAAATGGAACGAGGAAGGGCCGTTCCGGGGATGGGGTCCGAGCCGCGCTTACCAGGGAACGTATCCGAATATCAAGATGATATCGATTGACGCCCACGCGGCGACTCCCATGTATGAGTTCGATGGCGACCTGAATTCCCTGACGGCGCTGCGATATGACTCGGCGGCAATTGCCTACTATTTGAAGGAAGGCGGCAAGAAAGCGCTGATTATAGGGCCGGGCGGAGGGAAAGACGTGCTGACGGCCCTTCTTTTTGGTTTCGAATCGGTTTACGGTATTGAGATCAACCCGAGCGTGGTCGAAATTGTCAGAGACGACTACGCCGAGTTCAGCGGGCACTTGTACAGCATGGACAACGTTCATGTCGTGGTGGACGAGGGACGAAGCTACATAGCCAGGTCGCGCGACAAATACGACATAATTCAGGCTTCCCTGGTTGACTCGTGGGCCGCCACGGCGGCGGGCGCGTTCGTCCTGAGCGAGAACAATCTCTATACAATCGAGGCGTTCCAAGAGTTTTATGACCACCTGGCCGATGACGGCATATTGACCGTAACCCGTTTTTTCCTCGGCAGCCAGGGAGGCCAAACGCTGCGGCTGGTGGCGCTCGGGTATGAGGCTTGGAAGGCGAGCGGCGTTCAGAATCCCGAGAACCACATCGTTCTCATCAGAAACTACAATATGGGGACGGTACTCTTCAAAAAATCGGAATTTACCGATGAAGAAATACGAGCGTTGGAGGAATTGTCAAGGAAGATGGATTACCAGGTTATGGTAAGCCCGAAAAGGACTTTCCATCCGGTCGTGGAAAAGCTTTATGAATCGGGAGGCAGCGAAAGCTTTTACAAAAGCCTGCCATATAACCTTGAGCCTCCGGTCGACGACAAGCCGTTTTTTTTCCACATGCTTCGGCTCAAAGATTTTTTGCGAGCCCGCGAGCGGCCGGCGGGACTCGCTTTCAATGACAATGCAATTTTCGTGTTGGGAAGCCTCATGATCATCGTCACCGTCTTGAGCCTCTTATTCATTTTCGGGCCTCTTTGGACTCTCAGGCGACAGGCGCTGAGAGGAATCCGGGGCAAATGGGCGTTGCTTGGGTATTTCACCTGCCTCGGCGTCGGTTTCATGATGGTTGAGGTGCCATTGATGCAGAAGTTGCTCCTGTTTCTCGGCCATCCCATCTACGCGCTCTCCGTCACTCTGTTCAGCCTCCTTATTTTCAGCGGGGCCGGCAGCTATATTTCCGGCTTCTTGCCTGCCGATTCCCGCAACCGATGGCTGGGGACGCTTCTGGTGGTCGTGTCGGCGCTGGTGGTCGTGTACGTTCTCACCATTCCGCCCGTTATTCACGGATTGATCTCGATTCCCACAAGCGTAAAAATCCCGCTGGTGGTGCTGGGAATCGTGCCGCTCGGACTGCTCATGGGCATGCCCTTTCCGATGGGCATCAGGCTGGTTGACAGAAAAGCTCACGACATGATCCCGTGGGTATGGGCAATTAACGGCGCCACCTCTGTGTTTGCTTCCGTGTTCTCAATCGTGGCGGCAATCAGTTGGGGGTTCTCGGTTGCGATGTGTGTGGGAGCCTTCTCGTACTTCCTCGCCTTTCTCATTGTGAACTTGAAAGTCCTGAAGGAGCCCGCCTGAAAAAGGGATAAAGTATCTGTCCCATGATTCATTGGCGCTCCCGAAGCGCACTGCAAGGAATTATCGAACAGTCTCACGGTTCCCTGCGCTCAGCTTTTGGCGAATTGGACAAAAATCGCGGGATAGATTCGTAAGCCCCTGTCTCTGACCGTCGTCGGCATTATTATGGACACATTCTCGGTTCTTCATTTCCACATAACGTCCCGATGCTCGCTGCGGTGTCGTCACTGTTCGGTTGACGCCGGACCGACACGTGACAACGGCGGCCTCGAGTTGCGTGATATCGAGCGGATGCTCGAACAGGCAAGAGCCTTGGGGACGGTGTTTTTTGACATCAGCGGTGGAGACCCGCTCATCGTGGAGCGAGAATTTATTCTGGAGACGCTCCGGCTCGCATCGGCGAAAGATTTGAGCGCCTGCATCTCGACCAATGGGACCAACCTCACAAAGGATTATTTGGAAGAGATGGTTTCCGTCGGCCTGCAGAAGTTGAAATTTTCGCTTTACGGGGCGACCTCTCGAACCCATGACCATTTCACCCGGGTTCCGGGCTCATTCGAACACGTAATGAGAGCGGTCGAACTCTCGAAGCGCGCGGGCGTGGAGGTCTGGGTAAACTGCGTCGTGATTCCCGGAAATCTCGACGAATTTCAGCGCCTGGCCTCTCTGCTTGACCCCTTGGATGTGGACCTCGTGCAACTCAGTTCCATCGTTCCGTGCGGAAGGGGGAAACGGGCGGATAGTTATCAATTTTCGGAGGCCGGATTCAAAAATGCGATACGGACACTGGAGAATTCCCTTTCGAGTCTGCGCCACGCCTTTACGATCACGCTGTATCCCAATCCGGAGACACCGCCATTCGCCGGAAGGCACTGCGACTACTTCTACGACCGACTCGTGGTCGACCCGCAGGGAAATGTAATTCCTTGTTGCTTGCTTCCGGACGACCTTCAACACCGCCTGGGAAATATCCGAGAGGGGTTGTCAAAGGTATGTTCCGACCAAAGAGTGCGGGAAGACCCTGTCTTCTATTGGTTGGACCAGGGGCATGACAAAATGCGGCAAGCGCTGGGGTATGAAAAAGTGTCGCACAACCTTTGCGCGGTCTGTATTGATATGTTGTACCGCCTGAGCGGCACGGCCACGGGCAAGTAGTTGTTTCCCGCATTGGCGGCTTCTGGCCATAACCGGCAATTGCATCCTGAACCGGCGGGTATTTCCGCCGACCCGCGCAAGGTCGCATGATATCACGAGAGAGCCGCCTCGACCGCCTCGGACAGCGTGCCGGCTGAAACAACCTGTATGTTCACCCCCGCGTCGGACAGGACATACGAAGGCCCCTTGTGTCGCATGTCCTCTTTCACGAGCAGTTCGTCGACCTTTTGCGCGACAAGCCATTCAGCCACCCGAATACCCTTCGCTTTTTCGAGATGAACGTAAGGATTCGTGACTATTTCCCGTTTCTCTATTGTTTTATCAGCCAAACGCACCAGGACTATCGCGAAGAAGGGCGCCTCCCCGAAATGGGAGCTTATCTTGCCGCTGGCTTCCTCGAGCGGCACGGCGAGTCGGAGATACTCGCGCGACTGTGGTTCATAATGGACCACGACGCGTTCAACATGGGGCACTTCTTTCCGAACATTGGATTCGATGTGAGTGGCGATCTTGTGCGCCCTTTCCAAATCGCCTGTCCGCAACTCGACGGTGGCCTGAATGAAGCGGAATCTCCCGGCGTTGCGACCGATCAGGGAGTGGATTTTCGCCACCGCCGGCTCTTTCTCGATGATTTTGTGGATTTGCTCCAGGGTCTCTGAATCAATCGAAGCGTCCAGCAACACACGCATTCCGTCGGAGAGCAGTTCCCAGCCGGCATGAGCGATAAAGACCAGGACCAGCGCCGCGCCAATCTGGTCGATTGTTATTCCAAACAATTCAACGTTGAGTCCCGCATAGGTGAGAACGACCGACGCCAGCACTATGGCGGAAGAAAGGACATCGACCTGCCGATGGCGGCCCTCGGCGATGAGGGTCGGGGATTCGGTTTTCCTGCCGGCGGCAGACACGTGTCTTCCGAACAGAAAGGTGGCAACGGTTCCCGCCAGCAGCACAATGATTATTGTGACGGAGATATCGGGGGAAACGGCGCCTCCGCGCAGAATTTGACGTGCTATCTCGTATCCGCTGAGAAGAACGAAAAAAGCGATGAAAACCGAGATTATGTTCTCGATTTTATACAAGCCAAGCGGAAATGTCGGCGATTTTCGAACGGAAAGCCTGAGCCCGCCATACACGGCCAGCGAGGCAATCGAGTCGGTGGCCGAATCGATAACACTTGCAGTAATCGCCAGGCTTCCGGAGGAAATCGCCAGCACGGCTTTCACGCCCGCCAGGCCCACATTGAGCAAAAACGAAAAGAGAGCGAGCCGCTGAATCTGTTGTGTTTCCTGGTCGGGTGCGCTTACGATTTCTTTATCCATGCCGCATTTGCCCGTTTCCCGTTTTTCGAACCGCCGGTCCGTTCCCGGCGCGGCTGCCGCCCCACGGGGATATTGAATGTGTCCCGTGATTCGGCAATCGGCCGCTTCGGGGACAACTTTCACCATGAATCGTGGAACACACTCTATCGGGTTTTTTCTCTGGTCAAATGTGGGGCCTCAACCCCCATTGTAACACGGCGGAGCCCCGCCGCAAGCTAACCTTTGAAAAACAAATCGGTC
>CAYVQZ010000047.1:0-46325 GCA_964453435.1 uncultured bacterium | reverse complement strand
GATAATACCTTATTCGATATGCTCGGAGGCGCCTTTATATGATTATCACGTCTACACATTGACAAGGCCTGCTACGACAGCGGGAAATATTGCTTCCGGGGTCAGAAGGGTCATGTCTACGCATTTGACAAGTGGGGACAAAAAGTCGGTGGGAACCGCCGATGAACGCGGATTATTTCCCCTTAGCGTCTTGGCGTGAGATAGTCTTTCCCCCTGTTACCCCGCGCTCCCCGTGGTGGAGAGCTTGGAACACGAATTATGCGAAGGAAAAGGCCAAAGACCTGTCTTAACCACGGATTCACAGGATTTGCGCGGATTTGGGACAAAAACAACAGAGATACGGGAACCGCAGATGCACGCTGATAAACGCTGATTTTTCTCGTTGAAATTTTTCCTTGGCCCCTTGGCGTGAGCTATAACGACTTGTCTGGCGAAATCCCCCTTTGTCCCCCTTTAGATAAACGTCTCCGATCTGCGATAATCAGCGCAATCAGCGGATAAAAAAGTAGTCTTTCCCCGTGTTGCCCAGTGGTCCCCGTGGTTGCCCGGCGCTTCGCGCCCAGGGTTTCAGGCTTCAGGTTTCAGGTTCTAAGTTCCAGGTCTTCGTTCGTGGTTAATCCAAGTTCTTTAAATCGGCGTTTATCTGCCTGTCTGTGCGTCGCACGCAGACAGGCGTCCCTCTGCACTTTCCGCATGTCGTTCCGTGGTTCAAGGCAAAGTTTCGGAACACAAATGAGCCCCGCGAAAAGATAAGCAGGCGCCGGGAATGCTTGCATGGCGCGCATTTCCTCGGCGTCTCCGCACGCTTGAACTGCTCGCGAAAGATTATTCGCCACGTCGCGGGGTTTTACGGGAACCATTTTATGGCTTGCGGAAAACCGGAGGGAGCCTGTGAAGACTGCACCGTTCCTTTAATTCGGCTCGTAAAAGTGCTATAATTTGATGTGATGTTCGAGTTGAAATGACAGGGAAGACCGAATTGAGGATTTTGTCAGATGGTATACGAATTACCCCCCTTCAGGCCTCCCAGCGAGGCATACAGCATGCTGCTTCGGGTCACCCGCGGGTGCCCGTGGAACCGCTGCAAATTCTGCGGCATGTACAAGATGATGCGCTTCGAGAAGAGACCGGTCGAGGAAGTCAAGGCCGACATCGATGCGGCTCGCGAGTTCTACGGCGACCGCCGTATGACCGTTTTTATCGGTGACGCCGACAGCCCCGTCATCAAGACCGACGATTTCGTCGAAATACTCGAATATCTTCGCAGTCAATTCACACAAATAGAGAGGGTCACGAGCTACGGCCGGGCAAAGACGCTCGCCATGATGGCGCCGGAGAAACTCAAACGGCTTGCCGACGCGGGACTGGACCGTCTCCATCTGGGAATGGAAACCGGGGACCCGAAACTTCTCAAATTCATAAACAAGGGCGCCACGCCCGAACAAATGATAAAGGCTGGTCGGAAGATAAAAGAAGCGGGAATCGAACTCTCGGAGTATCTGATGCTGGGACTGGGCGGGGCGGATGGATGGGAATCGCACGCACGCGAGAGCGCCGCCGTCCTGAACGCTGTCGATCCGGATTTCATCCGTGTCAGAACAACCACCCTCATACCCGGAACCCCTCTTTTCGAGGCGTACGAGCAGGGAGAATACAAGCCGCCCAACGTTCTGGAAATGCTTCTCGAAGAACGGCTTCTTGTACAATGCCTGGACGGAATACATTCCGAATTTCACAGCGACCACGTGTCCAACATCGTTCCGGTGTTCGGACGATTCATGGACGATAAGGATGAAATGCTGCAGACGCTCGACCAGATAATCGAACGCGTGGAACAAAACAAGGACAAATTGTCGAGAGAGCCGCGGATCGCGACGGTGATGTAGCCGATGGAAAACAGGAAAATTACCACGCTCTTTTTCGATTTCGGAGACACGCTCGCCGAGGGACGGCCGACCTATATCGAGCGAATAACGGAAGTGCTCGCCGAGTTCGGTTTCCCGCGGGAGCGCGCCGATGTCATCCGCGCTTTCACGAAGGCCGATTACCTGCTGTACCTGGACTCGAGGGCGGGTTCATTGAAAACTGAAAGCGAGTACTTGGGCAGATTCCTCGACCACTTCGGAAAGCGCCTCGACTTAACCATCGATTGGCCCGCCGTGCTGCCCGAGGTATTGGGAAGATTCGACGGAGCATTCTTCGAGCGAAGGCTTTGCGAAGGAGCTGCGGAATTGTTGGAGCAACTCGCCGGAAAGGGATACAGGCTCGGCGTCATTTCAAACAACGACGGGAAATGCAAGGAAAAGTGCGAACAGCTTGGCATAGCGAAATACTTCGAGGTGATTGTCGACTCAGGCGTGGAAGCGGTCCGCAAACCGGCTCCCGAAATATTTGAGATTGCGCTGGAGCGAATGGGGGTTGCGGCGCGCGAGGCCGCTCATACGGGTGACATGTACGGAAGCGATGTGCTGGGGGCGCGGGACATTGGCATAATCCCGGTCTGGTTTAACACTCACCGGTGTCAACCATTCGACTCGTATGAGCCGGATTATGAAATAACGCGCCTGAAACAGATTCTCGACTTCTTTTGATACAGCGGTTCGAGAGATGATATACGTGTCAATCCATCGAAAATTTGGAGCAATTCTCGGAAAGAGAAAAGAAATTATTCCTTGCCCAAAAAGAGCCAACCGATTTGTCCGGAGGCGCCTGCCAGGTGGGGTTTTCTCGTTCGTTTAAAATTTCGCTTCTTCTTTCCACGGTGATTCATTTCGGAACGTTCGTGGCATTGAGCCATGAAAGCGTTGCGAGCAAAATCGCCGCCAGCCCGGAAATCGTTCTCGCGAAAAGAAGCCAGCCGAAAACCGTGCGTTTCGAGTTGGTGGAAACTCCCAAATCCGCCGAGGTCGCGGAGCCTCCAAAGGAAACCGACCTCATCTCCGACAAGAACACGCGGGCGCAGGACCGGTTCCAGGGTGACAAAAAACTTGAGGATTCGCCGCACATGGAAGGGAAGCATGACGATTCGAAAGATACCAGGCCGCGAGCGGTTGTCACCCAGCCGCCTCCGGAGCAGGTGAGCGCCGCGCCCGTTCCCGAACCGGCCGAAGAGAAGCGACCCGAACCTCGCGCCGTTCCGAAGGAGCCCGCACGTCAACCGGAAAAACCAAAAATTCAAGCGGAACCGGAGCCGAAAACCGAGCCGGCAAAAAGCGAGAGTGAGAGCGTCGAGGTGGCGCCGGAAAAAAGAGAAAAAGAGGTTATTCAATTGGCAAAAAAGGCGCCCGAGCCGACGCCCCCCGTACCGACCACCGCGCCGAAGCCCGGCTCGCACGTCATCTCGGTGACAAGCTCAAACAATCCGGGGGCCGATGCCGAAATCATGGGCGAACTCTCGTTTGGCGCGACGCGTCACTTCTTCGGGGAGTACCTGGTGAAAATGAAACAGGCGGTCGAGCGTCAGTGGGTTTCGCTGCTCGTCACGAAATACACCGGCATCGTAAGTTCCGAAGCCGTCATCGATTTCAAGATTCAGCCCGACGGCCGGGTGACCGACATGATGGTCCGCTCCGTGGAGGGCGACAACTATTTTTCGGTAGTCTGTGTCTCGTCGATCAGGGATGCGCAACCCTTCGAGAGAATCCCTTACGAGGAGATACCGGGGCTTCCCGAGAACTACATGGACAAACCGCTCAACATCCGTTTCACCTTCCGTTATAATTGATGGTGAGAAATTGGCGCGAGCATCGGTGACACCCTGACCGAACCCGCTGAGGGAGAGAAAATTGGAAACTGCGTTTCATCTGTTTCGAGCGGGCGGCTTCACCATGATTCCGCTGCTTATCTGCTCGATCCTGGCGCTCGCAATCATAATCGAGAAAGCGTACACCCTCCGAATGCGCAGGCTCATACATCCTGAGATCGCAGGTCTTGTCGAACGGCTGGAGGGTAATCAGGAAATGATAACTTCCGTGGCCGTGTGCGAGCGGGTGAACACACCGTTCGCGCGCGTGATTAAAACCGGCCTGGCGAACCGAGGGCTGCCCCGTTCCGAGAATGTCGAGATGATCCAGGCCGCCGCCCGGCAGGAAGTCGGCCATCTCGAGCGCGGCCTTCTCATGCTCGAGATCATCACGGGAATATCCCCGCTGCTCGGATTGCTCGGCACGGTTCTGGGCATTTTCCATGTTTTCAATGTAATCGTCGAAACCGGGATTGGAGAAGCCTCTGTCCTTTCGGGAGGCATATCCGAGGCTCTCATAACGACGATTGTCGGACTGTTCATCGCCATCCCTTCTCTCGTGGCGCACAGCTACTACTCGAAACGCGTGGACGAGATCATGCTTGCCATCGAGCGATATGCGAATATACTGATCCATAAGCTCTACGGGCTTTCGCGCGCCGAAGTCGAAGAAAGCCTGCGGGTGAGCGACTGAGCCGCTGTCATCATGGAAATCCGTGCGCGAAAAAGGAAACGACCCACAATCAACATCACGTCGCTCATCGACGTGATGTTCCTCCTGCTCATTTTCTTTATGGTCTCCACCACATTCGCCGAGCATCCGGGAATAAAACTCGAGCTTCCCACCGCGAGCACGGCGGAACCGAGCAAGTTACAGCCTCTCACGCTCACCATAAACAAAGAGGGGAAGATGTTTTTGAACGAATCGCCGATTCAGGAGGAGACGTTGCAACGCGCGCTGAGGAAGGCCGCGACAAAGCCGGATGCGACGCTTGTGCTGAAGGCGGATAAAGGGGTGCCGTATGGCTTCGTCATTCGAGCCATGGATATATCACGCCAGAGCGGCATCCGCCGCATCGTTTCCTTGACGGATATCCCGAAAACGGAAAAATGAGGGCGCCTGTTTCTGTGCCCCGAGTGGACAACCTGCGCCACGAACCACGAGACAGATGCACTGCTTCCTAATAAACACGAAACGCCAGGTCGTTAGACAAATTCAGATACGCTCTCCCCGAAACGTCCGAAACGCGCTCCCTAAATCCAGGGCTGGTCCACGGAAAACGGGGCCAGTTCGCTCCGGTCCTTGAATTGGATATACTCGATGTCGGCGCTGATTTTCAGGTGCGAGCGCGGAATCTCGTACAGCATCTTGTCGGCGGGCTCGAACGTGTTCATGTCTTTGATCCACACCGCCCGCCCCGTCTGGCCGGGCGCGATCTCGTTGCTCCCGGTAACGGTGAGGTTTGCCAGTTCCCCGCCTTCGGATGAGCTGCACCGAACCTTTACGCAATACTGCGCTATTTCTTTCTGGCCCTGGTTTTTGAGCTTCAGCTCCACAATAACCTTCTTGCCGATGCCCCAGTCGTCTCGCGTGCTGGATTTGTCAAATCCTTCGACTATGAGCATACGCTTCAAGTCTTCCTTGATTTGCTCATTAATTCTTGCTGTTCTTGCCAGTTCCAAGGCGTTAATCTGTTTCATATACTCGGAAAAGTTGCTGAGCCGCGAGACTTGCCAGTAGTCGCCCTTAATTGCCATCTCCAGCTCCAGCACCAATATTCTGTCATATTCCTTATGGTAAAATTTCAGCCCCGCAAGAGCTTTCGGGCCTTCTTCCTTCACGTATTCAATCCCCTTGAATTGGACCCGGTCGCCGCCCGACCTGCTCCAGACGTTCACCAGCGAAAATTCGGGGCCGCTCGCGCCAACCTTTTTCTTTTCCATCTGAAACTTGCCGCTCTTGATGAAGTCAACAAGCTGTTCCCGACCTATGTTGATAATTTTCGGCTTGTAGGCGGCCACAGCCTTCTCGGACTTCATCCAATCGCTCCTCGAGCCATGCTCGCTCAAAGAGACTTCGAGAATCTGGTCGATCAGGCTGGTCACAACGCCATCCACATCCACGTACTTATCAAACATTTCGGCGTCGTGCCTGGCAATCGCCTCTTGGGCCTGAAACAGCGAATACTTCGGACCCTGAGCATGCTGTCGATAGCCGAGCAACCCGCTCGCCACTGTTACCGCCGCCGCAACGCCAATAAGGATTATCATCGCCAGCGCTTTTTTCATAGAGGTATCCTCCAACCGGAAGAGTTTCCGCATTAATCCTCCCAAAGTATGCATATACCGTGCCGAAGTTATTCTATCAATTAACTATCTGATAGCCTTAAGGCTAACTCAATGCGGAAAAGCAGGTTACGGGCGCTCTTTCCGCAAAGAGCCCCATCGTCAAACACACGCGATGAGGACGTTTCTTGGCGCCAAACGCCGATAAGCGCACCGCGGCGGCCGTTGTGGGGAGGGCCGGTGAGAGCTGGTCTGCGAAGCCGTTCCGAACAAAGAACTCCAGCGAGTATGTCCCACGATTCATGGCAAAAGTTACTCGCTCCGGGGACAGTCCCGATTCTATCCCGCGAATGCGTGGTCACGCGAAGCGCGTGATTCGCTCAGCGCAAAAGACGGAGGGCTCCGTAATTGGGTGGAGTCCCCTGCGCCGGGCAATCGTGGGACAGATTCCAGCGGCACAATCAAGACCCGAAAGGCGCTCTTATTTGACGGACTCCGGACACAGTGGTACCATGAGAGTCTGACCGGTCCTGCGCTGCTGTAATATGATGCCAGACCAGAGAAAAATTTCGTCGGTTATCTCGCGTCGATAGATGGACCGAAGGATGTGTCTCCCTGCATTGCTAACCGTTAATTTCTTGAATGCGTGTCGTGACTTTAACGCCGCGAGTTTCACAATGTCAAGGGCGATAATGCCATACAGAGCGAAGGGGACTGTCCCAGATTTACGGGCACGAAGTGCCGTAGAATCGGGACTGTCCCCGAAGCGAAACTTGGTTGCGGCTCCGCCGCGCTGCGCAGGCATTTGGAATAAATGTGCAATCGTGAGACGCATTAGTCTGGGGAGTTTTTCGAATCGTCTTGACTACAGAGTGTTTCGGGGAGATTAAATATGACAGCGGAACGAGTGATCATTGACACGGACCCCGGCGTGGACGACGCTCTCGCCATAATACTCGCGCTCAGGTCGCCGGAACTCCAAGTGGAAGCAATTACTACGGTCAACGGGAACACGGGCCTCGAGCAGGGAACCGAGAATGCGCTTCTCGTTCTGGAGGTTCTTGGTTTGTCAAATCCGCCGCCTCTGGCTCGGGGAGCCGACAAACCCATCAAGAGGGAGCCGCATCCGAGCATTTCGGTGCACGGACGCGACGGTTTGGGAGAAATATCGTACCTGAAGGATTCATCGGGAGAAAGAAGATACCCGAAGCCGAGGCTGAGGCCGGTGGCAAAGTTCGCGCCGGAACTGATATGCGAGCTGGCCGCCCGATATTCGGGCGAACTGACAATCATCACTCTGGGCCCACTCACCAACCTGGCGACCGCGCTGACGATTGACCCGAGAATGGGACAACACGTGAAGTCGATAGTCACCATGGGAGGCGCCTACAGCGTTCCGGGGAACGTGACACCGGCGGCCGAGTTCAATTTCTTCTGCGATCCCGAAGCGGCCAGCGAAGTCATCCAATCGGGAATACCCATTACGCTGGTGGGCCTCGACGTAACCCGAAGCGCCCGGCTCAGCCGAGCCGACCTCCTGAACGCAACCAAGAAGAGGACAAAGCTCAACCGGTTCCTCCGCGACTCGACGAAGCGAGTCATGGAATTCTATTGTCAACGAGAAGGCTATCACGGCTGCTGTCTGCACGACCCGCTCGCCGTCATGGTCGCCATCGATTCAAGCTTTGTCGGAACCAGACGAGTTCACGTGCAGGTGGAAACGGCGGGAGAACTGACCACAGGAATGAGCGTCGCCGATTTGCGACCCTTCGCCCGGGGCAAGACGGGCGAGCCGAACGCACACGCCGCCTTCTACGTCGACCCGCATCGTTTCGAGCGCTTCCTGCTCGAGCGAATCGCGGATTCCTGACACCCGACGATGCAGCCGTCGCTTTGCGGGCGTTGTTCCGCCATAGCGGGTTTTACCCCCCCTTTTGCGCGGGTAGCGTCTTTTCCGCGACAATGCGGCTCGTTTCCGTCCGCCGGCACGCTCCCGCGAAGAAGCCGTCTTCGGCCGGATAGACGAGCAGTATGTTCGCGATGTGATTGGCAGCGTGTTCAGGGCGAGAATGAAAAAGCGCGGGCAAGAGTCTGATGCTTTCTGCTTCGGGCGCCGACGCCGCCAATCGAATTCCGGAAGAACCGGAAAGTTTCCCACTCTTCTATGCCGTTCCCCCGCCGTCGACAACGACAACCGAGCCGGTGGTGAAGCTCGAGGCATCGGATGCAAGGTACAGCGCCGCCCCTGCTATCTCGGTTGGCTGGGCATGCCGCTTCAGCGGAATGCTTTCGATGGCGATATTATATATCTCCTCGGTCTCGATCAGCACGCTCGCAAAGTGGGTCTCGGTCAGGCCGGGACAAATGGCGTTGCAGCGCACGCCGAAGGGGCCCAACTCTTTCGCGTACGCTTTTGTCATCAAAACGACCGCGGCCTTCGTCATCCCATAGACCGCCTGCATGAGAGAGGCCCGGATACCCGCGACCGAAGAGATGTTGACGATGGAGCCTTTCTTCTGTTCGACCATGATTTTGGCCGCGCGCTGGGCCATGAAGAAATATCCTTTCGTGTTCACCTCGAACGTCTTGTCATATGCGCTCTCGGAGATATTGAGAATATTGCCGAAGTAGGGATTCGTGGCGGCGTTGTTCACGAGAATATCCACCCTGCCGTACTTCTCCATTACCTGGTCGAAGAGCGCATCGATCATGTCCAGCTTGCCGGTGTGGCAGGCGACGGGAAAGGCTTCTCCGCCCGCTTCGTTGATGGATGCGGCAACCGCATCGAGCGAGCTCTGTTTTCGCGATGACACGACCACCCTGGCCCCGTACTCGGCCAGCGTTCGCGCTATTGATTCGCCGATGCCCCGACTGGCCCCGGTTACCACGGCGACTCGGCCGTCAAGATCGAAACTTACTCCCATGATTCCTCCTCCTTATTCCCACGCAGGTCAAAAAAAACCGCAGGAATCCGTCCCACGATTGCTCATATTGTCGAGAAGCCAGCGCAGGGGGCTGCACCCAATTACGGCATCCACCGCCTTTTCTGCGCTGAGCGAATCACGCGCTTCGCGTGACCGCGCAATTCGCGGGATAGATTGGTGGACTGCCCCCGAAGCATGGATTTCCAACCGTGGGACAAACTCGCAGGGGCGACTCGTACCCCTCCGTACCGCCGGTCATGTGAGGCGTCTTTCTTCGCTGACTGAAGAGAGACGGGCGGCTTGGGGCACAGTGAATCTGTCCCACGGTTGGTGATGCGGGTTATTGGGGGACACCATGCCGCATGGTGTCCCCCAATAACCGAACCGAGAGCATCGCTCCTGGGGGGCAATTCCGGGGACATGGATTTATGGGCCGAAGGACAACCCTCCGCGTGATTCCGTGTTCCCGGAATGAGCAAGCCCTGACCAATCGCGAGGCAGATTGCCGGCGTTGTTCGCGCGCGCTACTGGGTGAAGAACATCGTGAGCGTCTCGGCGACGCATGCCGGTTTGTCTTCGCCCTCGATCTCGACCGTATGCCCCGTTGAAACGAGAACTCGCCCGCCGCCCTTTTCTTCCACGTTCGAGAGGGTCATCCGGTCCCTGATTTTCGACCCGACCGGCACGGGATTGATGAAGCGGAGCTTGTTCATGCCATAGTTGATCGCCATCATCGTGCCTTCGGGAATCACCGAGATGCCGGACGAAAAAAGGGGAAACAGCGAAACGGTGAGATAGCCGTGCGCGATTGTCTTGCCGAAGGGGCCCTTGGCGGCGGCTTCTTCGTCAACGTGAATCCACTGGTGGTCTCCCGTGCAGTCGGCGAAGTCGTTGATTCGCTTCTGGTCGATCTCCACCCAGTCGCTCAAACCGATTTCCTGTCCGACCCGTTCCTTCATCTTTTCGATGGGCAGCACTTCAGCGGCCATTGTTGTTGCCTCCTCTCGTTGTGTTGGCTTGGTTCAACGATATCGTATTTCCCCGCGTGTATAAACAAGTGAGCGTTTTCTCCGGCCCGGACGCAATGAAACAAGCGCGCCGCACGGCCGAATCAGTGAAAAGCATAATAGACCGAGCCGGATAAGTCAAATGGATTGCGGGCGCGGTCATTAACCGAAACCAGAGGCGCAAAGGCTCGAAGATGCGAAGGCAGAAAATCAAAGCCACCTGATTGCCTAGCCCGAATTCCAAGACCTTCCCGAAGCCAACACTGTCGCTTTATCGAGCAGGCGAACAAAAAGATGATGCGATGAGTTTGCAAAGCGGTTCAGAATGAAAGGGTGTTCCTGCAATGATCATGTTTCGATGTCAGGTCACTCGGAAATAAACGATATATTCTTCAAAGTTGGCCCCGAACTTATAATTGGTTTGGATGTACTGAAACAGCTTTGGGTAAGATGCGGAGAAATTTCTGTCGGCCTCATGCGATGAGACAATTATTCCGGGTCTCAACTCTTTCAGTCGCTCAATAATCGTGGCGACATCTTCCTCCGACAGGAAGTCGGGGAACGAAAAGTGTCCCCAGCGCACGGGACTTCGGCGGTCGGCGAGGAAATAAAAGAATGACCCTGTCATATCGAATATAAATTCTTCGGGCCTGCTGTAACCGGTGACAAAGTTCACTACCACACTGACCGCCTTTGCCCTGTGTTTCGGCATCAGAACTCCGGCCCGCGGCGATTCGATGTCGGCAAATTCACGAACGCTGACGCGAAGTGGCGATAGCTGGAGGCGAAAAAAATACGTAAAGAAAGGCATTCCGAAAAATACTCCAACCACGCAGGGCAGGACAAGAGCCGGAACAAGCTTGATACGACTTAGCCACCTGGACGCCTTCTCGTTGGCGGAAGTGACTCCCCAATATTGGGTCGAGCGAAAGAGAAAGACGCTTCCCAGCGCCATCACGGGGGGCATGACCCAAATGAGATGATAAATATCGGACACCGGATAAAGGACGTGGAATGTCATCACGGAATATATCCAAAGCGAGAGCAAAAGATGAAGCCTTTTTCCTGCGACTGAATCGAGGTGATTGATATCACGTATGAAAACGAACGCCAGCCCAAGGTGAATGGAAAGTGGAATGTATGAGACAATTTGAAAAGCCCACTTATCGTAACTGCCATAACCGGCAGGCGCAGCCAATACTCCGCGACTTAAAACAAGAATAATCCGATAAACGAGGAAAATCCCAAATGCCCAGGCGCTTAATCCGACTGCGGTTTTGAGGAAACGCGGCGCTCCCCGGAACAACAGCAGGATTGCTTGAAAGCAAATTATTCCGATCAGCAATAGCGCTTCCCAAGAGTACGAACCGGGAAGGAGATAGGCTGCGCGAGCAAATATTTTCGCGGAAGACGCAAGCATACGATAGAACTCGAAAACCCCGATTTCCAGCGCGTAATATCCGAAAAGAGGAACCACGATTGCTCCGAAACCGACCGATGACAATATCAATGGAGTCAAACTGATAATAACGGTGCAATCCGTTCTCACCTTCCGGGCATATGCCGCGAGCCCTGCCGCGATGATTGCGACAGTTGGCGCCGTAAAGAAGAGTATGTTTCGAGGAATAAAATGGTCTCTTATCAGGATGAGCGACAGTGCGGGAGCGCTCAGCAATAAAGCCAATAAAAACCAAGCCGCCGAAGCGCCTCTCAGGCAAAAACGCGATTCCGTTCCGGAGTTCAGAAGCATCCCCAGAGCCTGGATACAAAAAAGAGCTTGGAGCGCAAAAACGCCCCAATTCGGTTTGAAAGAGAACAGCAACCCCGCCATCGCTCCGGCCAACAGCCGGGGAACCACGCTCTTGTTCTTCCATCCGCAATGCTCAAAGAGCACCATGCCCAGCCCAAGAGGAATGCAAAACCAGTTTGGATAGGGAAAATTCACGGTCACCGGACCCAGAAAAAAGACAAGCGCCGTGACCGCCGCCGCAATCCATCCGGACGTTAATGACCGGCCAAAATAAAACACAAGCAATCCGGTTGCCGTTCCCGCCAAAGCCAAAACGGTTCTCAGCGACCGCAAATTATCGCCCAACAACCGGAATATAAGGGCAACAAAATTATCCGCCGCCGGACCATAAACCGTCCAGATGTCCCTGTAAAGCATGTCCCCTTTAAGAATGCGAATCGCGTTATGCGTCAGCATTCCGTAATCGCCATCCAGCCAAGGATTTATGCTGTCGGCAATGTTGAAAGGAGATATCAGCAGATACGAACAGAGCAAGAAAAAGGTCGCCGCCAGAAGCTGTGACCTTGCGCCCCGGCGACTCCGGCGCCCGCCCCCAGGTTCCGCCGCGATCGTTTCTCTGCGTGTCAGCGCCACGATTTTCCCAATCCCTTTCGGACGACTATCAACGCCCTCGATGAGAATTGTTACCGATGGTCACTGTGGTGGATGCCTTTTGACTTGCGTCCATATCTGCCGTGCGTTCTGTCTAACCCGAAAAGGCTTTCCCTTTCTGCCCGAAGTATACATCATTGCGGGGCATATTCCCAAAAGGCGGTTCACCATCTTCGAACCAACTGATTACCCCGATCGCCGATGGCGCCATTTGACGATTCAAAATGTGCGAATGGATTCGAACATGCAAGAGACTCTCGGGTTTTTGTGTCTATTTGGATGTATCCCCATGGATTATTGGTTGGGTCAAAGTCCCTGCGCGGACGGCTCAGACATTGTCCTTGCCTTTATCCGGTCGCGGCTCCGGCTGGTCAGGGACTGGTACTGACAGAATGGCGAAAAGCCGAACAAAAAAGGAAAGAATAAGCGCGCGCGGCGCGGGGAATCGCCCTTGCGTGAAGCTTAGATTCCCGGGCCTCAGGCGGCCATGTATCGAGCCTGGTTCTCCTCGAGTGTTTCGCGCAGGATTCCGACAACCTCGTTTACCTGCTCTTCGGTAATAATGAACGGGGGCGCGACCATGATGTGGTCGCCGCGGCCCTGTTCGTCCTGGAAGTAGCCCGGATAGAAGAACACGCCCTTCATGAGACAGTTCATGATGACATCCATCTTCACGTTCTTCTCTTTCGGGAACGGCTCTCTTGTCTCCTTGTCCCTCACGAACTCGACGGCCCAGAGCATACCCTTGCCGCGGATGTCTCCGACCATCGGCAAGTCCATAAGTTGCAGCAGGCTCTCGTGCAGATAGTTTCCCATCTGCTCCGCGCGCGCGATGAGGTTCTCCTCTTCGAGAATGCGCTGTGCTTCGTTTCCGATGGCCATCGAGACCGGATGGGCGGAAAAGGTGTAGAGATGCTGGAATTCCGCTCTCTTTTCTTCGAAGAGCTCGGCTATTTTGTTCTTCACGGCCATGCCCGCGAGCGGCGCGTATCCGCCGCTTACGCCCTTCGCGAAGGTGATGATATCGGGAACCGTGTTGAAGTGGTTCATCCCCATTTTCTTTCCCGTGCGCCCGAAACCGGTTATGACTTCATCCGCAATGAACAGGACGTCGTATTTGTCGCATATCTCGCGGATTTTCGGAAAGTACTCCGGCGGAGGAACGGCCGCCCCGATGGCCGCGCCGCCGATGGGTTCCGCGATAAAAGCGGCGACGGTCTCCGGGCCCTCGGCGAGAATCGCCTTTTCCAGGTCTGCGGCGCAATCGATATCGCATTCGGGATACGTTTTTCCGAAGGAGCACCGGTAGCAGAAGCAGGGTTCGATGGATGAATGTTTCCACAGCATGGGCGTGAAATCTTTCATGCGCGGCTTGACGTCGCCGACAGAAAGCGTGAGCATCGTCATGCCGTGGTAGCTCAGTTTCCGCGAGATTATCTTGTACTTCGAGTCGGTCCCCTTCACGACGTGATACTGACGCGACAATTTCAGCGCGGCTTCGTTCGCTTCGGAGCCTCCCGAGCAGTAGTAGATTCGGCTGAGCTCCGGCGGCATGATTTTCCTGACCCGTTTCGTCAGCTCGATCCTCGATTCCGTGGCGAAAACGGGAAGCACATAGGAAACCGTCGAGAGCTGGCGCTCGGCGGCCCGGGCGATCTCCTTGCGGCCGTGGCCCAGATTGCATACCATCGGCCCCCCGGTCGCGTCAATGATCCGGCGACCATAGGAATCGTGCAGATAGATTCCTTCCGTCTTGACAATCATGATGGGCGGCACATCGGGATGACGAATGAACATGTTCTCCATGATTTCTTGCATTTCCATATCAGGCTCTCCTTGAATCAGAAAATCCGCGGAACACCGGAATACCGAAACGATTTCCCTCGACAATGTTTCCGGAGAAGGCGCATTAATGTAGGATTTCTTCCTCCGGCATCCGGCCAAATATATGACTGTCGGAGAAAGTCATCTCCGTGGTCCACATAATACGACCTGTCAAAAAGCCACCTTGTCGAGGCCCTTCAGCCCGAAAATTTCCCTCGCCTCGTCGGGGGTGGCCGGCTGCAGGCTCATTTCCCTCGCAATATTCACCACCATTCTCACCTGGTCGGCGCTGCATGTGGCGGGTTTACCTTTTCCGGCGTATAGAGAGTCTTCCATGCCGACCCTTACGTTCTGGGCTCCCATTGCCATCGCCGTCGCCGCTAACGGTATCTGGTGCCTTCCGGCTCCGGCGACCGACCATGTGAAGTTGCCGGCGCCGAGTTGGTCGACGGCCTCTTCATGCATCATCACCAGGTGTTTTACGGAGGGGGTCATCCATCCCACCATGGGGCCGAACACGAACTGCAGATGTGGGGGCAGCTTCACGAGGCCTTCCTCAATCAACCATGTCACGTAACCGATATGTCCCAGCTCATACATCTCGAATTCGGGCTTGACATCGTTTTCCAACATGGTTCTGGCATATTCGAGGTCGTCGTTGAAGCTTGGGGCGAACGTGCCCATCTTGACCATTTCGAGGTAGGCCTGCTCCCAGTCGTATTTGAATTTGTCAAACCGCTTGACAAGTTGGAACAGGCCGAGATTAAACGGAGCCGGATCGAACGAGCACATCTCAGGCTTGAGCCTCTTGATGGGTATCAGCTTTTCTTCGATTGTCTGGTTCGCCCCGCCTCCGGTCGTGGGCAACAGGATCATGTCGCATCGTTGCTTGACCTTATGGTGCACCTCGTAGAACAGGTCCGGATCGGCCGAGGGCATCCCATTTTCGGGATTCCGAACGTGGATGTGCGCGATGGCCGCGTCGGCCTCAAAGGCTTTGACGGCATCATTGACGATGTCGTCCGGAGTGATGGGAAGATAATCGCTCATTGTGGGGATATGAACCGCCCCGGTCACCGCCGCCGTGATTATGATTTTGCCCATTTACGACCTCCGTATGATTTTCGCTCTTAATTCATCCTTATTCACGGGGAGAGAAGTTCTGCGAACCGCTGGATTTCGCTGCGCCGGGGACAACAAATCTCTCCATCTCCGGTAATTCATTGGCGCGGGCGGTTTCCGGAGCTGTCAATCTGTCCAATCTTTTCTTCGCTCAGCGCACAAAGGGGAATTTATTGCCTTGCTCATTCCTCCAACGCATGTCGAAACGTGTTCACCAGCGGCTCGAGGATATCCTCCGGCGCTCCGACAATCGGTGAATCCACGACGAGCGCGGTGAACAATCCCTCGAGCGAGACGTACAGCATTTGCATGACACCTGCCCGTCTCTCGGCGGGAAGATTCGCATACCGGCGTGCAATCTCGCGCTCGAGAATATCGAAAAATTCCAGGTCATTCTCCCGGTACATCCGGTTGATGTCGGGATCAATCATCGCCATGGCCATGTATTCGCGTGTTACCCCGCGAATGAAAGGGGTGGCGTGGAGGAGTCGAAAGAGCCCCTGCAGCGCTTTTCTCAACGCGGTAAAGAAATCTTCTTCCTCCTCCATCGACTTGCGTACGACGTCAATGGAATAGACCTGCCGCGCGCGGTTCGCGGCCATCAGCAATTGCTTTTTCCCCTTGAAATGATGATAAACGGCACCCTGGGTTACGCCCGCTGCGCGCGCGATTTCGCGAATATTGGTGTTCTGGTACCCCTTGGAAGCGAAGCGCTCCATTGCGGAGAGCAATATTTTTTGTCGTGTCAGCTCGGAGGCGCGTTCGTGAAGCCTTTTTGGGTCAACGTCGCGTGTTCTCAGGAGCAGTTCGAGGTTGTCGACTGGCAGGTCCTGCTGGTCGGTGTTTCGGTCGGGCCGTTTAATAACATCGCTATGTCGCATAGTGCTGCTATCATATCACCCCCTCGCACCCATTGTCAAGAGCGCCTCGAGCACCGCCCCCGTATAGCTCGCAACGGGCAAAAGTGACAAAATTTTATGAAGGAAAAGAGAAAACCGACTTCTCCGAAAGGAGGGATAATACATGAAGAGTTTCATGAAGGTTATAGACGTTGTCTCTTTCGCGCTGCTGGTGATAGGAGGCCTGAACTGGGCGTTGGTGGGCATATTCACGTTTGATCTTGTAGCCGCGCTGTTCGGTACGATGAGCATGCTGACAAGGTTCATTTACATTCTGGTGGGCCTTGCGGCCATTTACGAGGTTGCCGGCTTCAAGTTTATTCAGGAACGATGGACACATGCCCCTGCCCACTCGGCCTAGCGGCGTGAGACAGGGTCGTTGACCGGCACACGAACCGAAAGGGCCCGCGTACGGGTTTTCCGGCGCGGGCTCTTTTCTTCTTTGGCAAAGCCGGAAATGAGAGTACCGCGGGACAGCCGGATTTTTCGAGGAACATGCGCCTGGCGGGCAATCCTTGTCAGCCGCCGACCAGGCATGCCTGGCGCGACGGCAATTTGCCGGGCCCGTCCTTGATCTCGGCGAGCGCGTTGCAGATGGCGGCCTCCATTGAGAGGAGCTTGATCGGAATGAGCTCGCGTATTCGATTATCCCGGCATACGACGGGATTCTTAAGGCCCTCGACGAGTGGTATCACGATACCCGCCGGCACGGGAGTCATAAGGTTGACCCAATGAGAGGAAAGCCGCGGAGTGAGGACGGGAACGGTGAACATGAAGCGCCGCAGTCCGCGCACACGCGCATAGAGGTGCATCATTTCGCGATAGGTCAAAATATCGGGTCCGCCGATATCGAGAACGAGCCCCTCCGTTGAGGGTTCGAGCAGACAACCCACAAGATACTCGATGGCGTTCTGAACCGCGATCGGCTGATTCCTGGTTTCAATCCACCTCGGACACATCATGACCGGCAGCCGCTTGACGAGATACCGGAGCATTTCGAATGACGCCCCGCCCGCGCCGATAATGATAGCTGCCCGGAGAACCGTCGTTTTCACCTTTCCGGACTGCAGTATCCGCGCCACTTCCAAACGACTCGAAAGGTGTTCCGACAGTCGGTCTCCGGTTTCGCCAAGCCCGCCGAGGTAGATGATTCGCGACAGACCCGCCGCTTCGGCGGCCCGCAAAAAGTTATTCGCCGCTTTCCGGTCCCGTTCGGCGAACGTTTTCGTCTCCTTTATACTGCGGCCACCCATGGAATGCACGAGGTAGTAGGCGGCATCCATGCCTTCGAGCGCTCGCGGCAGCGTTTCCGGTTCGAGCAGGTCGGCGTGCGCGACCTCCGGCTGACGGTCCGGCGGAAGGTCGGCGACCAGCTTTTCCGAGGGCCTCACGAGACAGCGCACTTTGATGTCCTTGTCGGTGAGCGCGTAAAGCAGTCGCCCCCCGATGAAGCCCGTGGCCCCCGTCAAGAGTACTTTCACGTCATTTTTCGTCATGGCGGCATCTCTAATGGCATTGTTTGGATGTGTGAATTTTTGTCGTCATTTATATGGCAAGCTTCTTCGCAATTTCCACAACGGCGGCATGATGCGCCGCGAAGTCAGTCGTGCGCCACACGGGTGACGATGACGATTCCAAGGTAGCCGTCAACGGTCAACTGGTCTCCGGTCTGAATAAGCGTGGTAGCGTCGGGCACGCCGGTAACACACGGAAGCCCGTATTCGCGGGCGATGATGGCTCCATGAATGAGCATGCCGCCGCGACGCTCGACGATCGCCGCCGAGAGCGGAACGACGAAGGTCATATTCGGGTCGACGGCGTCGCATACCAATATCTCGCCGGCCTTGAACTCGAAGAGGTCGGCCGGTTCGCTAACCACTCGAGCCTTGCCCGAAACGATTCCCGCGCCTGCCGGCTGGCCGGTCAATTGTCTCGGCTTCAGCCTGAAGTCCGCCACGACCCTCTCCGGCGAGACGGCCCTTTTAGGAATGTGCGCCGGATTCCGCAGAGATTTCACAATCTCCGCCGGCTCCAATTCGCCACCCTCGGCAATGCCTCTGTTTGTCAGCCTTCTCTTTCCTTCATCGGTCGCTATTAAAACCTGTTCTTCAATTCTTCCGAGATAAACATTGTCATCATCCCTGAGGCGGTAGCTTGCGCGTCCGATATCGATAAGCTGTTCGGCAAACGCTCGCTCGGCGCCCTCGAAATGAGACAGGAAGCGGTCCTTCAGTTTCTCTATGCTCTTAGGTTTAGAGCGGTCGACCGCGGGAACACGGCCCGCCATTTCGATAAGGAGTTTCATAATCGAGTCGCGCCGGGGCGAATCCGCCCTCGAGAACATGAGACCGCCGAATCTGTCCATGAATTGATTCAGCATCGCTTCAAACTCTTCGTCAATCCCCTCAAAAAATCCCGCTCTCAGCTTTTCCGCAAGCTCCGGGTCGTTGCGGATGTGAACGGCCATTTCTTCCAGCAGCCTGTTTCTTTCGAGGCTCGCCATATCGGTTCCGCGCAGGAGGTCCATGAACTCGTAGGGGTCTGCGGGCCGCAGCGCGTCGTTATACGTTTGGCCGAAAAGACGCGCTCCGTGAGCGAACGGAATGAACTCGCTCCAGTAGGTGTCGACCCATTTTTGATAAATGCGTGTTCTGCGAAGTATCTCGTTCGCAAGCTCGCCGTCGGACATTTTCCGGACATCACACGCCGCAAGCCGTTCGGCTTCGTCCGACATGGCCGGCAACAATTCACTCTCAATTCTTTCTCGCAGTTCGAGCAGATTTTCAAAGCTTCTGTGGAGGCTGAGGTACCACGACCGCTTGTCGCCTTTTCCGGCGCCGACATCGCTTGTGATGGGGCGCGACTGAAGCGCATAGAGTCGGTTCTTCTTGAACGTCCATTCCATGTCTTGCGGCGCTCCGAAATGACCTTCCGCCTCTTTTCCGAGTCGGAACACCTCCGCGGTTTGCCTATTGTCCAGAGGCGGCTTTTTCGTCTTGCTTGCCGGCAGCGGACCAATCCGGACCCCGCCTGGCGACGGGAAGACGGCCTTATCGCGCCGGGCCGGAGTATAGGAGAGCACCTTCCCCGTGGCGCGGTCCAATATCCACCTGTCGGGCTCGATTGTCCCTTCGACAAGTCCCTGATTCAGACCGTACACCGCCTCGATGACGGCTTGCGAGCTGTCGAGCGGGCTCATGCCGAACGCGACCCCGGAGCGTTCGCCGTCCACCAATTCCTGTACGATGACGGCCATCGAGCTTTTCTCGACGTCGAGTCCCAGTTCCTGGCGGTACAGGAGCGCCCGGTCCGACCACAGGGAAGCCCAGACGAGATGAATATGCTCAAGAACAGACTGAGCGCCTCGTATGTTGACATATGATTCGTGCAGGCCCGCAAACGAGGTTTTTGCGGCGTCTTCTCCCGGCGCGGACGACCTGACCACAACGGGTTTTTCCGCGAATCTGCCTGCGATAAATTCCTCCAGCCGGGAGCGCAATCGCTCCGGCATGGGTGTCGTGAGGAACATATTGCGAATTCGCAGCGACGCGTCCCACATTTCTTCCCACCGCATCTCCTCGAAGTTCTTCCTGTTCAACTCCATCAGAACCCGTTCGCGGAGACCCGTCGCGGAAACGTACTCGATGTAAGCGTCGACGCTGATACAAAGCGCCTCGGGCACCCTGATTCCGTTGCGGGCCAGCATCGAGAGCGAAAGGCTCTTGCCGCCCGCCCGAGCGCGGTCGGCGGCGGTAATGTCGGATATCGGAATGACCAGTCTCATGGCGTGGGACGCAGCTCGACAACGTTCTGAAACTTGCTGACCATGTAGTAAGCGTTCACCTTGACTTTCACCACCGCGCAGGTGGGGGCATTAACAAACTCCCGCAGGTGAGGATGCTTGTCGATATAGAGCTTGACGAAGCGTCTCCTCCTCTCGGGCTCGACCTCGCCGGCCTCGCCGGTGGCGGTCACCGCAACGGCCCTATGGAAATCCGATTCCCTGTTGGAAGCGTTATCGATGAGAAGCGCGACGTGTGAATTCGACCTCAGGTTTGCGAACTTGCGGGTCGAGCGCGTGGTGGCGAATATTATGTGTTTGAGGTCCCTCGTCGCCGCGAAGGCGACGAGGCTGGCATACGGCTTGCCTTCGTTCTGAGTGGCAAGCACCGCCAGCTTCTGAGATGTGAGAAGTTCCTTCAATTGTTTCTTGTGTTTCGATGTCTCTCCCAACGCTCCTCTCCTCCGAATCTTTTTCTCTTATCTTTTTTCGCGAAAAATTACGGGGGTTCCCGCGTAATCGAATCCTTCCAGCACGGCCCGTTTCTCCATTTCCAGCAACTCCTTGAAAAACGCCCGCTTTGCCATGTCGCTCCGGGGCGCTTTGATTTCCCGAGCCGATGGATTGAAATGCTTTCGGTAGTGCGCATAGTGTTTGAGCATAATCGATTGAATGCGGGCAAAGGTGGACGGTCTGCGAAGAAGCAGCAGCACATCCCTTCTCCACTCCTCGGCGAACGTTTTCGAAAACGCCTTCGGCATCGCGGCCAGGCGCCTGCCGATTTCGGCCGAAGCCTGCGGGGCGACCTCCTGACAGGTGAACTTAAGCAGATGCCAGATGTCGTAGAGCTGTTTTTTTGAGGTGAGCTCCTGACGGCGGAGCCACGCGAAGGCGTGCAGCCGGCGGCGCCAGTCCCACCATTTCACGGGACTATCCAGGTCCGCGGCCGGTATCAAGAACAGGTCCTCCTTGAGGAGCAAGGCGCCGAAAGCTCCCGGAGGTTTGCCGAGACGTTGATTTTTCAGCGTTGTGCGATACACGCCGCATGTGGGGCTTCCTTCCATGAACACGAACGCCTCCGCCCCCGCCTGCTTCAGCAACTCCAGGGACGTGGTCAGGCCCACTTTGATTTGAGCGCTGACGTCGTTACCGGCTCGATTCTTCACGGTGGCTCTGCCCTCCCAGAAGTCCTCCCCGTTGCCGCCGACGAGCCTCACGGGAAGCCGGGTCACACCGAGACCGCTGTTGACTTCCGGGCAGACCGGCGTCCAGACAAAACTTTCTTTTTCGCGCTCGAGAGGGGCGATGCGGTCCCACCCTTTTCTGTTCCAGCGGACCATCGCCCCGAAATTGCACGCGCTGATACCGACCTTGATCTTTTCGTGCATGAGGTATGACATGCTTAATTGTGCCACGCATATCCGGAGTCTTCTATAGTCTCGTGAGCGAGAGTATACGTGGGCTTGCGGAAAGAGCGTCGGGCGTGTATACTATATTATACTTACCGGTAAGTAAAAAAAGAGGGGAGACATGATGGGCCGAAAGGAAAAAGAGATCGCCGCGCCTACCAAAGAACTAATCGAGAAACATGCTCTCCTTCTCCTTTCGGAAAAGGGGTACGTCGCCACATCCGTGCGGGAAATAGCGCAAGCGTCGGGCGTCACGAAGCCCGTAATTTACTATTATTTCAAATGCAAGGAGGACCTCTGCCAGCATCTCATACAGTCGGGACTCGATGAATTTCGATTTCAATTGAGAGATATCTGCGAGCAAAAGTTCAAGGACCCGGTCGAACAAATAACCCGAGTCGTCGACGCCCACTTCGATTTTTGTCGTTGCCGCCCGGATTTTGTCCGCTTCATTTACGCCCTGAATTTCGGGCCCGACAGAAAGAAGATCGACTATGATTTTGTGGCCTACGGCTTCGATATTTTGCGAATGCTGACAGATTTGATGAGGTCGGCCTCCGCCGCGGGGATTATTCGACGAGGCAAGGAGGAGACGGCCGTGTATTACTTGCGGGGCATCATAAGCACATACGTGATGCTCTATGTGGACGGGCGCGGAGAACTGCCTCGAACCCTGGCAAGAACGATTGTGGACGATTTGGTGAACGGGCTCAAGCCGTCGGGCTCAGGGTTCAAGTGAAGGCATCTTCCGCGAAGACTTTCGTCAGACGATTGATCGAAATGCCCGCCCGGGAACGTGAATCTCTTCCACATACAGCGGATGAATCTTTCGGACACACATTCTGGCATTTTACCAAAATGCGCACGTGCCGTTTGGACTCGCTGTTCGCGAATGAGTGGTCCGAATTGGAACTTGGATACATGAGAGGTAACCGGCTCCTGTTAAGGAAGTAACGTATGACGAAGAACCGAATTATCGTCGGGCTATTGCTCATTTTCCTGACAGCCGCAGTTGTCGGTCTGTTCTTTCTGCCGAAGCCGACACGGTCGGTCGAGCAATCCGCAGAGGAACGGGTGCGGGACGTAAGAGTCATGGAAGTAGAGCCTGCGCTGCTGAGAGAGTGGATCGAGCTACCGGCAAGTGTTAAGCCCTACCTGCTGACAGAGATTTCGGCGGAGGTGGACGGCCGCATCGACTGGATCGGCCCGAGCGAAGGAGACTATATCGCGCAGGCCGGGACACCCCTTGTCCGAATTGACCAGCGCGCGTTCCGGGCGCAGCTCGACGAGGCGCAGGCCGCGTATAACCTTGCCGCGAGCAACTGCAAACGTGTCGAGAGTCTCCACAAAGAAGGAATTATCAGCAATGAGCAACTGGACCAGTGCAGGGCCACACTCGCAAGCGCCGCCTCGCGGCTCGAGGTCGCGAAGATAGAGCTGGAGAAAGCGACGATACGGGCGCCGAGCGCGGGCATTTTGAACAAGTTGTATTTTGATGAAGGCGAGTATGTCCGACAGGGGAACAAGATAGCGGATATCGTGGTCATCGACCCGGTAAAGGTGGTCGTAAAGGCGCCCGAAAAGGATATTCCGTCAATACGGGTTGGCCAGAAGGTGAGCGTTTCGCTTGATTTCCTGAAAAACGGCGAGTATGAAGGTGTTGTCACTTACATCAGCGTGATCGGCGATCCGGGCACGCGCACCTATGATGTCGAGATAACGGTCCGGAATCCCAAACGAGAAATACTGCCGTCGATGATCGCGCGGGTGAAAAGCTTGAAGAGAGAATTTCCCGACGCCGTCACTGTCCCGCTTTTCTCGGTTATTCCCCGAGGCGACTACTCGATGGTGTTCGTCGAGGAGGGAGGCCGTGCCCGCGAGCGACTGGTTGAGCTCGGAGTTCTCGACGGGACACGCATCCAGGTCGTCAGGGGTTTGGAGCCGGGAGACCGACTGATTGTTGAGGGACAACGCGAGCTTGCGGATGGCGAGCGCGTCAGGGTCACTGGTTCCCCCGTGGCTCTGTAGAGGGCTTGCATGTATATTCCCGATATCTCGATAAAAAAGCGGACGACGGTGTTCGTGCTGCTTATCATGATTGTCGTGTTCGGTGTCTACAATTACGTCACGCTCCCGCGGGAACTCGCGCCGGACATACCGGTCCCGTACATCATCGTAACCACCACCTACACCGGAGTCTCTCCCGCCGACATGGAAAACAACGTGACGGTTCCCCTGGAAAAAAAGCTGAAGGGATTACGCGATGTCGAGGAGATCACATCGGTCTCGGCGGAGGGCATCTCGACCATAAGCATCGAATTCCTGCCCGAGGTGGACATTGACGATGCGCTCCAGAAGGTGCGAGACAAGGTTGACCAGGCGAGGCCGGACCTGCCAGACGACATTGACGATCCGGTAATTACCGAAGTCAGTTTCTCCGATTTTCCGATCATGATAGTCAACGTCGCAGGCGACACGGGGCTGATTCGATTGAAGGCAATCGCCGACGACCTCGAAGAGAAAATCGAATCCATTCCCGGCGTGCTCGATGCGGCGGTCATCGGCGGACTCGAGAGGGAGATCAGGCTCGAGCCGGACCCCGACCGGCTTGCCGCCTACGAGATACCGTTTGCCGAACTCATCCAATTGATCGAGTCGGAGAACGCCGACGTTGCGGCCGGGAACATCGATTTGCCCGAGGCCAAGTTTCAGGTCCGCGTTCCCGGCGAATTCAGAACCCCCCAGGAAGCGCAGAACCTGATTCTCATGACGCGCAACGACAATCCTATTTACTTGACGGATGTCGCTCGAATACGGGACACGTTCAAGGACCCGGAAAGCTATTCTCGAATCAATGGGCGCGAGTCTGTCGCCATCAGCATCCAAAAAAGGACCGGTGAGAACGCATTTCTGATTACGAACGAGGTGAAGCGCATTCTGGAGGAGGCTGGAAGGACGCTGCCGGAGGGAGTGGAAATTATCGTATCAATGGACGCTTCCAAGTGGATTCGAATCATGCTCTCCGACCTCGAAAACAACATTCTGTCAGGGTTGTTGCTTGTATTGGCTGTCATTTTTGTGTCGATGGGGTTCGTCAATGCGCTCTTCGTGGCGCTCGCCATTCCGATTTCGATGCTCATTTCGTTCACGGTCTTGAGAGTGGTGGGGTTAACCCTCAGCAATGTCGTTCTGTTCGGCCTCATCCTCTCGCTCGGAATGCTGGTGGACAATGCCATCGTCATCGTCGAAAACATCTATCGTCACATGCAGGAGGGAAAGGACCGCATTACGGCCGCCCGCGAGGCGACGGCCGAAGTCGCATGGCCGGTTATCACCTCAACGCTCACAACAATCTGCGCGTTCTTGCCGATGCTTTTCTGGCCGGGCATCACGGGAGAGTTCATGGGGTATCTCCCGAAGACAGTTATCATCACGCTCACGGCGTCCCTCTTCGTTGCAATGGTAGTGAATCCGGCGCTCTGTTCACGGTTCATGCGGGTCAGGTCGACGCGCGACATCAGAAAGGTGAAGAAGGAGAGTTGGTTTCTCGGTCGGTACGAGCGATTTCTCAATCTCTCGCTGGACCACCCGGGAATAACCTTGTTCCTCTGCGGCCTGACACTGATGGGAACGCTTGCCCTGTATGGACGCTTCGGCCACGGCGTCGAGTTCTTCCCCAAGGCAGACCCCGACAGCGCGATGATTTTTGTCTGGATGCCCGAGGGCACGAGCCTGGAGCGAACGGACCAGACCGTGCGGCAGATAGAACGGAAGTTACAGGATTACGAAGATATCGAAACGTACGTGGCGAACGTGGGGACGAGGCCCGGCGGCTTTTTCGGAGGAATGAGTTCGGGGTCCCACATGGCGCGAATCTCGATAGACTTCAAAGAAATGGAAGAGCGCAAGCAGTCTTCCCGGTTGCTGATCCAGCAGATTCGCAACGACCTTTCGGGACTGCCGGGAGCCGAAATCGAGGTGAAGGAAGAGCAACAGGGGCCTCCTCAAGACCCTCCAATCAACATCGAGATATCGGGCGAGGATTTCGACATTCTCGCCCGGATAACCAGAGAGGTCAAGACCCGTATCGAGAGTGTTCCGGGACTCGTTGACCTCAAGGACGATTACGAACAGGCCCGGCCGGAACTGAGGTTCCGGGTTGACCGCCAACGCGCCGCCCTGCTCGGAGTCAATACGGTTATGGTCGCGAATTTTATCAAGGCGGCGGTCCTCGGGCGCAAAGTGGGCACGTTTCGGCAAGGAGAAGACGAATACGACATCACGCTTCGTCTGCCGCCGGAGTTTCGGGATAATCCCGGGAAAATTCTCCGGTTGAACATACCGGGCCCCGGCGGGCAGCCGATCCCGCTCTCTTCGCTCGCGCAAATGGAGTATGCCGGAGGTCTTGGGTCGATCACTCGCATAGACCAGAACAGGGTCATCACGGTCAAGGCTGAGGTGGAAGGCAGACTTCCGAACGACGCCCTTGCCGAGGTCAAACAGAGGTTGTCGAGCTACAATCCGCCGGCCGGCTACGCGTTGCGATATACCGGCCAGGATGAGAGACAGAAGGAGTCCAGCGATTTCCTCCTGAGGGCGTTCGTCGTCGCTCTGTTTCTCATCGCCATCATTCTGGTCACGCTTTTCAATTCGGTCGCTTTGCCCTTTATCGTCATGGTGTCAGTGATTCTTTCTCTCGTTGGTGTGCTCATCGGTCTGCTTGTGACCGGGCTGCCATTCGGAATTATAATGACCGGCGTCGGCGTCATCAGCCTTGCCGGCGTCGTTGTCAACAACGCCATCGTGTTGATCGATTACATCCAGATTCTCCGAGAACGCGGCTTTGAGCGGCGCCAGGCGCTGGTTCACGCCGGTCTCGTGAGGCTGCGTCCCGTGCTTCTCACGGCCGTCACCACGATTCTGGGCCTGCTTCCGATGGCGACGGGCTTCAGTTTCGATTTCAGGGACTTCCGATTTGTGGCGGGAACCGCAAGCAGTCAATGGTGGAGCTCGATGGCGATCGCCGTTATCTTCGGGCTCGCGTTCGCAACACTGCTCACGCTCGTGGTCGTTCCCACCATGTATCAACTCATCGACGGAACCACTGAAAAGGTGCGAGGTCGCCCGCGGCGTGCGCGAACGGCTTCCGAGTCGGCAGGACGATAAGAAAGATGCGGGAATGTGCCGAAACGGCGGCACGATGCGTCCAACGGTTATCGGGCACAAAGGTCGAACAGGGTGTGTCCCACGATTCATGGTGAAGGTTGTTCGCTTCGGGGACAGTCCCGATTCTATCCCGCGTGTCTCACGCGATGCGCGTGATCCGCTCAGCGAAGGAATAACTGGATTCCCCGGTCGAGCCGTGGAATGGTCCCGCGAGTCCGCGGGATTTCGCTGCGCTCAACGCAAAAGACGGGGGGATTCCGTAATCTGGGACACTTCCCCGCGCTTGGTAATCGTGAGACGGATTCACTGTCCCCGAAGCACGGGACACATTCACAGGGGTTTTTCGCCCTGGCCGCACGAGAACCTTCCGAACAACTCTTCCATGTATCTGTTTCTGAATTCGAAAATCCTCCATAATTGTTTTCGAACCACCAACTCGTTTGCCACCCTAGCGAAGGGTCCTCCACGAAGCCCGTAATGCACGATGTCGGAAGCTTCAACGCCTCCGTCGATTTCCTTGAAAAGATGCTGATGATGCCAGAACCGGTACGGCCCGAAGCGTTGCTCATCGATGAAAAGATGGGGTTCAACCACGTGGGTTATCTCGGTTATCCATTGCATCGGGATTCCCAGAACAGGCCTGACCCGGTAGGTGATTATCATTCCCGGGTACATTTTTTCCGGAACATCGGATGTTATTTCCAGCCCCAGCGACGGCGGAGTGATGCGCTGCAGGTTCTTCGGATTGGAAAAGAAGCTCCATGCCTCGGAAATCGAAATCGGGAATCGTTGCGTTTCCCGGATGCGAAACAGATTCATGAGAGGATTTCCTTTGTTCAACCGCGCGCTGTATTCGTCACTCCGCGCTAGTTCCTCGTTTTGCTCGGGGGGATACTCTCTCCCAATTATAACAGTTGTTGCGAACTCGGTGACGCGCAACACCGCCGACTGGTCTGCAACAGCCTTCTTCGGATATACTTGAGCTGGAAACAGCAAGGGAAATCGAACCCAATGAGTTTTCGTATGTTCAATAAGAAGTTGCAGACATTGCGAACCATCTACGAATGGTACGGCGGCATAGTCGAGTCCTCCGGACCGTGGGCGTGCGAGCGCGGGTGCGCCACCTGCTGCACGTCTTCTCTCGTTCTCACGACGTTAGAGGCGGCGTATCTGTGGGAGGGTAACTCCGAACACGTCAAACGCTTTGCATCCACGTGGCCGACAGGCGACTGTTTGACACCTTTAACAATGACGACCAACCAGCGGGCCGCATACTGCATGGCAAAGCACGATGTCGGCGAGGAGGAGGAGACGAGGACCGGCGAGCCGTGTCCGTTACTGGTTGATGACCGCTGCCTGTGCTACGACCACAGACCGCTCATGTGCCGGTTGATGAACTCCGTCGTGCGATGCGAACAGACCGGCTGTGCGGAAATAGGGGAACGGATTTTGACGCTGAATACCGTATTGCTGCAATTTGTCGAACATTTGGACCGCCCCGGGTGGTGCGGGTACCTTATAGATATGCTTCCTTGTTTCCGCGACCCGGATTTTGTGACAGAATATAAAACAGGTTCGGCGAAAATCGAGGGACCAAAACTGTTTCGAAATCATCCGAATCCCGGATATATCGTTCCGCCGAACGACCAGAAGGCGGTTCGAGTTTGGCTGAAAGACCTCACTCGGCGGATTCGCGGCTGAAGCCGGTTCGCGAAACGGCGCGTGGTTTTTGAAATGGCAAGAGAAAGCGAGGATGCGATGCAGACAATCGAGTGCGCGGGAGAGCAAATTCAGTTGGACGATGAGGGCTACCTGGCGAATTTTGAAACGTGGAATGAAGCGGTCGCGCAAGAACTGGCAAAAAGAGAGGGGCTCGAAAAACTCACGAAGGACAGAATGGATATTCTGTTGTTCATGAGAGATTACTACAAGAAATTCAACTCGTTCCCGATCCTGAACGCCGTGTGCAGGAACGTTCACCAGGAAAAGGGGTGCACCTACGAACAATTTCCGGACCCCATCAAGGCCTGGAAAATCGCCGGACTTCCAAAACCCACCACCGAGGTCTTCGCGCTCATACATCACGAAATGGAATGAAGAAGCGCCGGGCTTTGCTCGGAGCAAAAGATAAGCGATTCCGTTGTCGCGAAAGTACTTGCGCACCGAGCGCCTGTCGGACGCTTTTATGGTTTTCAAGACGCCGAAAAGAAAGCTATCGGATACGCTCGCAACCGGCCACGCCGCGCATCGGAGAGGCAGACACGCAGCGGTGAAAAATCCCCCCGGGGATATGAGCGCTTCAGACCGCGGGAGTCCACTAAAGGAAGCTTTACCATTTGTCTGAGAGACCCCGCATCTTGGCATCGGTGATCAAGTATTTCATCACGCTCACCAAGTGGCTCTTCTCGGCATCGATAATCGCCTGCAGGACCTCGTTCTCTCCAAGGATATCCCGTATGCCGTGATAATAGAGCAGCGTCGCCTTTTCCAGCGAAAACGCCCGGTTTAGAGCATCGTCTCTGGTTTCGATTTTATCGATGTCTTTGAGCGGCCCCTGACCCGCAAAGAACTGTGACAACGAAACGGCCTTGAGATACTCCGCCTTTTCGGACTGATTGTCGGCCTCGGAACCGGCCGGGATTTTTTTCAACAGAGAGCTGAACTCTCTTTCATGCTGAACCTCGTCTCTGGAGAGGGTGGAAAAAAGTTCACTCAGTTCTTCGTTATCGCTGAACCGCTCGGCCAACCCTTTATAAAAGCCCGCTCCCAGTTTCTCGGTCGTCACGGCCAATTCTACAGCTTTCCTCAGTGTTGCGTCCTCGAGCATGCGTTCCCTCCTTCGCACTGTCCTCGCTTCGCGACTCTAAACTGCTTCGGCCTTCCGGATAATAGCAACGGCGCCGGTTACAGATACGGATACAAATTGCGCTTGAAATCATCGAGCTGATTCAAAAGCTTGAGGTGTTTCATTTCATCTTCCACCATGTAGGTGAGAAGGTGCCTGATCACGAACAGGCGGCTGTTGCGTATCGCGTTTTCCGCCATATTCACCGACTTCTGCTCGATTTCCCGGTGATGGTCCACGAGGTCCCATATCTCGGCAAGCTCGTCGGGCGTGAGCGATACGGCCTTTTCAGTAAGGCTTTTGCGTATGAGCTTCAGCACCTCAATATGGGTCTTCGAATCTCTCCGAATGATTTCCGCCACCAGTTGCACGAGCGCATTCTTGGTGCTCTTTTGAATCTTCGAGCAGTTCTTCCGTGTTTCGGCCTCAACCTTCAGCCACTCGTCCAAATCGGCCAGAAACTGCTCCCTGTTCTCAACGGATTCCAAAGATTTTGTCGGCATGAGTTGAGCCCTCCGCTTTAGTGAATCAGGGTGTTTGCAGGAATGATAAGCTTGACTCGATAGAATTTTGTCACGATAGCGCTGTGAGAGCAAATATGCGCCGCCGGACTGTTTTCAAAAAAACGCAAGAAATGTATCCGACCGAACCTCTTCACAACTGCTTTTGCAGGTCGACTGCCGACCCGCCGGTTTTTGTCAGACGAGCCCTGAAGGCATCCAAAACAAATTGCGGATGTCACATGAGCTTTTTGTTCGCGCCGCGGGAGGGACACAATGGGGGAATTCCAAGTTATCGCTTGACTCCCATGACGTTCTGCTATACCCTTGCTTTATTCATTCGAGTCGTGAGGGAACATTCGGGCTTGCGAGCCATGAAGGTTAACAGAAGAATAAGAAACGATGGCGGCAATCACCGGACGCCGAAGCCTTCACAATCCGGGCAATCGCTCAGCCCTGTCGTCGTGAGCAGATTCCGCGCCATCATATACGGGCACTACGCGATGCATCGACGAACGTTTCCCTGGCGGGAAACCAGAGACCCCTATAAAATTCTTGTTTCGGAAGTTATGTTGCAGCAGACCCAGACGAGCCGGGTCGTTCCCAAATATGAGAACTTTATCGACGCCTTTCCGGATTTTTCGTCGCTCGCAGCGTCATCGGTCCGAGAGGCGCTGGAACTCTGGCAGGGCTTGGGATACAACCGGCGCGCACTTGCATTGAGGGAGACAGCCACGCGGGTTGTGTCGGACTTTCAAGGTGAATTGCCCGCTTCGCCGGAAATACTCGCGACGTTGCCCGGCATCGGCGGCGCGACAGCAAGCGCAATAGGCGCTTTCGCCTTCGACCTTCCGGCATGTTTCATCGAGACCAACATCAGGAGAGCATTCATCCATTTCTTTTTCCGCAACCGTGAAAACATAAGAGACCGTCAGATTCTTCCGCTTGTCGGGCAGACGCTCGACCGAAGCAATCCTCGCGACTGGTATTTCGCGCTGATGGATTACGGGGAGATGCTCAAGAGGAAATTTCCGAATCCAAACAGGAAGAGCGCCCATTACAGCAGACAATCGTCATTCGAAGGGTCCAACCGACAATTGAGAGGCCGAATCCTGACGACCTTGCTGAACAGTTCCGGCATGACCGAGAGGATGTTGTGCGAGGCGCTGGCCCAGCCTCCGCAGAGGATACGGGCCAGCCTCTCTCAACTGAAGAAGGAGGGGTTCATTCGACTGCGGGGCAGTCGAATACATGTGCTCGACCAAGCTGCGACGCTTTGACAGACCCTCGCGGTTTTGCTAAAATTGTCGAATAAGAACCCTACAGCATTTGGGAACGGAGGATGCAGAGTGATGTTTATAAGGAAACAATTGCTGTCCGTGGCTCTCCTGAGCGCGGCATTATTGACGGGATTCGGCTCGAGTGTGGAAGCCGCCTGGACATGGACTCCCCAAACCGGGCGGTGGCTCAACCCGAATCGTCAACCGAAGGAGACTGCGGCGCTGCAGTTCCAATACGCCGAGGAACTGCTCACGCAGGGCGAAGCGGAACAGGCCATCGACGAATACAACAAAGTTTTGCGATATTTTCCGGACAGCAACTACTGTGACCTTGCGCAGTATTCGATCGGAAGAGCTCTCGAAGCCCAGGACAAGCACGAGGAAGCCGTCGAAGCGTATCAAAAGGTGATTGATGAATATCCGAACAGCCGCTTGTTCGACCACGTCCTCGACAAACAGCAAAAGATTGCCGACCGCTTCTTTCGGCGCGGCGTCGAGCGAGAAGAACGGTTCGTCCTGTTTCGTGGGAGCAATTTCGACAAGGCGATCAAAACGTATCGCAAGGTCATCGACAATCAGCCGTTCAGCGAAAAATCGGCCGAGGCCCAGTACCGCATTGGCCTCTGTTACATGAAACTGGAACTCTACGATGAGGCCAGTGTCGAGTTCCAGAAAGTCATCGATTTCTATCCGGCCTCGACCTGGACGACCGAGGCCGCGTATGGCGCCGCCGAATGCACGTTCAATCAGACTCTTCCCTGCGAGTATGACCGGACCGCGGTCGACAAGGCGATGTCGAAATTCCGGTTTTTTCTCAAGGCATACCCCGAGTCTTCACGTGCCGAGGAGGCGCGCGCGAAGCTCGAGGAGCTCGCCGAGATCGCCGCCGACCATGAATACCGGATCGCCATGTTTTACCACCATAACATGAAGTATGATTCCGCTCGACTGTATCTCGATTCGATCATACGGGAATATTCGGGGACGGAAGCCGCGGAAAAGGCTCGAGAAACATTGAGCAAGCTGCCATGAAGCCTTCCCGGTCAGCTTTGTGCATTATGCTTGCCGTGTGCGGCGCGCTTTCGGGTTGCGGGTACACGGTGGCGAACAGCCGCCTCTCGGAGCAATATCGCACCATCGCTGTCCCCGCTTTCAAGAATGAGAGCTTCGAGCAGGAGGTTCAAATCCGTGTGAACAACGCGCTCGTGCGCGAACTTCAGGCTGACGGCAGATTCCGCGTCGTGAACGACCCGTCGGCGGCAGACCTTGTGCTGACGGGGGCTATCACCGGTTTTGACGCGCGCGCGATAAGCTTCAGCACAGATGACAACATCGGGCAATTCAAGATCACGCTTTACGCTCGCGCGGCCCTTCAAGATTCGAAGACCGGAGAGGTGCTCTGGCAAAAGGAGAACATACGCGGGCAGGATTTCTATCAGACGCAGGGCGGGCGCACCCGCGATGAGGGGCTTGACGAGGCGACGGAAGAGCTCGTTGAGAGCATTATCTACGAATGTTTTGACAATTACTGGTGAGCGCGCCCGGCCCGAATTTGCTGATTCCGGATACACACCCCCTTCCGAATGACAACATACGCCGAAGCCAAACGGGACCTCGAAAGCAATACCATCGCGCGGTTGTATTTTCTTCTCGGCGCCGAGGAATTCCTCGCGCGTCGTCTCAGCAACCAAATTATCGAGTCCGCATTAAGCGGCGGGATGAAGGATTTCAACTTCGTCGAGCTCGACCCGCCGAGCACCGACCCCTCGACCTTCCTGCAGGAAGTGAATTCCTATCCTCTCGGCGCCGTGAGGCGGGTGGTGCTGATTCGCCAGATTTCTTCGCTTTCCCCTTCGACTCAGGACGCCCTCCAAAATTTCCTGGAGGACATACCCGATTTCCTGACGCTGATTCTCACGGCGGACCGGTTCGACCGGCGCAAGACATTGTACAAAGCCATCTCGCAGGCCGGCGTGGTTGTCGACCTGAACCCGCTGCGACCCGCCGAGGTGAAGGCGTGGATTCGGGATATGCTCAGGGAACGCGGCAAACGCGTCTCGCAACAGCTTGTCGATTACATCTTCGAACTCACCGGGAACGATCTGTCAGAGGTTTCCAATGAGATCAACAACCTCCTCGAATATGTCGGCGAGCGGGACACCATAACTCGGGATGACATCGACAACCTTGTTGCCTCCCGGCGAAGAGAGCCTGTTTACAAGTTGACGGAATGTGTGGCTGAGAGAGACTTGTTGAACGCATGGTTCGTGCTGCGCGAATTATTGGCTGAGGGCGAGCAGGAATTGAGAATCCTCTGGCATCTCGACTTTACCGTCAAGCGGCTGTTGCGGGCGAAATGTATGCTGGAGGAAGGTGTCGCAGAGGATACGGTCGTACGGAATCTCCAGGTCAAACCGTTCCTGAAATCGCGCTTTCTCCGACAGGCGCGTTCTTTTTCACTCAGCGAACTCCGACAGATGTATCGCACTATCGTCGAGTGGGATAATAAATTCAAATCCACGTCACGCTGGCATCCGGAAATCGACCTGGAATTGCTGGTGAGGGATTTGTGTACTACGCAAGAGCATTGACGCGCTTGGTCAAAGAGGATTTCTTTCTCGAAGCCGAGTTCATGGTCAGCGCATCATGCGAGACGGCAGTGTCAATCGCTTTGATGACGGTGGGCAGCATACTCCGAGCTCTCTCGGCGTCATTCTCCGCTATCGCGGTTTCAAGCTTCTTGATCGCTGTCTTGTACCTGGACGTGTTCGCGCGGTTGCGCACGCGCCGACGCTCGTTCTGTCGAATTCGTTTCAGCACCGACTTGCTTTTTTTCACGAAACCAGAGTCACCTCCCCGAGTCACTTCAGTAAAATCGCGTTATGTTAGCAAATTCAACCGCAAAAGTCAACTGCGGCGCAGGCTCCTTTCACGCCTCGGGCGCCGCGTGACGGACTGCCTCCCATGACTGCCCAACCGGAATCGCGCCACGGTGTCGCCCGCTCGGCCGCTCTCATCGGATCGGGCACCATGCTCAGCCGCGTTCTCGGACTCGCGCGCGACATGGTCATCGCACATCTTTACCCGAGGTTGGTGAGCGACGCCTTTTTCGTGGCCTTCCGCCTCCCGAACATGCTCCGCGAGATGCTCGCGGAGGGCGCGATGAACGCCGGTTTCATCCCGGTATTCTCCGACTATTGGGCGACGCGGTCTCGCGAGGAGGCGGAGGAACTGGTCTCGGTGGCCCTCGGAGCCGCAGTGGCCGTATTAATGGTGGTCTCAGCTCTTGGCGTAGTGTTCGCCCCTGCTATAGTCCGGTTCATCACGCTCGAGTTCGGCCCCCCGAACGAGAAACTCCTGCTGGCAGTGCGTCTGGCCAGAATAGTGTTTCCCTACATCCTTCTGATCGGCGTCGCCTCTCTCCTGATGGCTGTTCTCAATTCCCTGAACCGGTTCTTCTCGTCCGCGTATGCGCCGGTGTTGCTGAACCTGTCGATGATCGCATGCGCGTTCCTTCTCCGAAACAGCTTTGCGGAACCGGTCTACGCAATGGCGGTCGGAGTGCTCGCGGGAGGAGCGCTGCAAATCCTTCTCCAGATACCCTTTCTTCGACGCGTGAAAATACCTCTTCGCATCCGCTGGAACTGGAAGCACTCGGGCCTTCGTCTCGTGTTCGTCCTGTTGGCGCCGACGTTCTTCGGACAAGCTGTGAGAGAGGTCAATGTCATCGTGGACACGATGCTCGCGTGGTACCTGGGCGAGGGAATGGTCTCGGCGCTGTACTACGCCTACCGTCTTGTGCATCTGCCGCTCGCGGTCTTCGGACTCGCGGTGGCGACTGCGACTCTCCCCGCGATGTCCCGCCTTTCCAGTGTCGGCGACATTGACGGACTCAAAAGGACGCTGTCCTCCGGACTCCGGTCGGTGTTCTTCATCATGCTGCCGGCGACGACGGGCCTTATCGTGTTACGGGTCCCAATCGTTCGGCTTCTGTTCCAGCACGGCGAGTTCGACGCTGTTGCCACCGAGAACACGGCGTTCGCTCTGCTGTTTTACTCGCTCGGCCTGTTCGCGTTCGCCGGGGCCAGGGTCCTCTCGTTTGCATTTTATTCGATGAAGGATACCCGTCTGCCTGTCATCGTCGCGGCCGCTGCAATGATTGCGAATGTCGCGCTCAATCTCTTGCTCATGATTCCCCTCCGGCAGGGAGGGCTGGCCCTGGCCTCGTCACTGTCCTCCTTGTTCAACATGGCTCTCCTGTGGCTCCTGTTGGAAAAACGGATAGGCAGCCTTGATGTCCGGGCGCTTCTGGCCTCCATCGCGCGGATGGTATTCCTCTCCGTGGCGATGGCGCTCGTGGTCGTTTCGCTTGGTTTCTTCTGCCGTTTGTTCGCCGACCCCTCGACTCTTGTCGGTCAACTGGTTGAAGTGTTCATTCCCGTGGCTGGAGGCGCGGTTTTCTATTTAGGAATAAGTTTTCTGATGGGGTTCGAGGAGGCACGCCAACTGAAATCGGTCTGGGCGGGCAGGCGACAAAGCTCCTGATGGTCTGTCTCACGATTGCCGGGCGAAGGGGACTGTGCCAGATTTACGGAATCCCCCGTCTTTTGCGTTGAGCGCAGCGAAATCCCGCGGACTCGCGGGACCATTCCACGGCTCGACCGGGGAATCCAGTTATTCCTTCGCTGAGCGGATCACGCGCATCGCGTGAGACACGCGCGATAGAATCGGGACTGTCCCCGAAGCGAACAACCCTCAGAATCAATCGTGGGACACTCTCGTGAGAGCTCTGCGGAGAGAGTTCTCACAAAAATGAACAAAGACACCGGAGGACGCAACTGAGTGTGTGGCGCCGTTGACTGTTCTGCCGAAAAGCCGAAGCACGGAATTCCGAAACGTGGGACAAATTCAACCGCCCTTTGACTCAGACAAACTGTTTGAATCTCGACGGGCGGTCTCCCAGGAGAAGGACAAATTCGCGGAAGAGGTCGCGGTCAAGCCCGTCGAGCATCTCGCTTCGCATAATGTCGAGAGCGGCAAACGAAGGTTTGGCCAGCCGGTATGGTCGTTCCGTGGTGAGCGCATCGAATATATCCGCGACCACGGCTATACGCGCGTATTCATGCACTTCGCCGTCCCTCAGCTTGTGGGGGTAGCCGGAACCGTCGAGCTTCTCATGGTGACTCTCGACAATAATAAGCGACTCCTCGCTCACCTGTCCCGATTCCCGCAGAAGCCTCACGCCGTCCCCGGGATGTCTCTCCATGAGAATCCGTTCGTGCTCGGCGAGTGGACCGGGCTTGTTCAGAATCTCCCTGTCTATCAGGCTTTTCCCGATATCATGGAGAAGCAGGCCGGAACCGATTGTGTTTATTGTTTGCTGCGTGTATTCACCGAGTCTGTGCGCCAGGGCGATTCCAAACACGGCCACATTCACGGAATGAGTATACGTGTAGTAATCGAAGGAACTTGAAGCGATAAGATTGAAAAAGGCGCGCGAATCTTTGAGCATGTAACCGACCAGATTCGAAATGACTGTCTTTGAGCGCTTCACATTTTCGCCGGAGCGGGGGTTTTCGAGCAGTTCCTCGACGAGTCCCGTCGCACAACTGTAGGCGAGCCGTGATTTTTCGTCGGACGGTATGCGCTCATCCTCGATAATGGCTTCGAGGTTGTTCTCCAGGTACAACTGGTATTCCTTGCGGTCCGACGCGTCGATATACAGGATTTCGGTTCCATGGTCGGCCAGATTTTCTCTGGCGTGGTCGAGAAACGGGATGTCTCTCTTCCGGTAAAGAACAAATCGCTCTTTGTTATTCCGCTCGCGAACTTTGATGTATATGTCAAAGTTCGTGATTGTGTTTATGCGAAGGCTCTGCAGCGTTATCGGCTGGAAATCGGCGGCGGTTTTCTCTTTTTCTTTTGTCTTCACAGCCTTCGAACCTTGCATTGAAACCTTGTCAGCCTTCGGGCCACGGACATTGCATGGGGAAACAGACTTCTCTTTCCATCAGACATATTCGCTGATACGCATGTCAACAAAAGCCTGGGACAAAAAAACCCCATATTTCGATGCGGAGGTGCATTTTCTGTGCCGAAAACCCCCGCTTCATCCTCTTTCGGCGGTAATCCTTCATAAGCATATGCAAAATATACAGATACGAAAACACTGGCGGCTCCGAGCATCTTCTCGGCTCTCGCTTGCAGGGCCCACCTGAACATTTTCAGTCCCCGTGAAGTCCCCAAAAAGACCCAGAATGCGACGGGGGAAGAGCCATGTTCCGGGGCATTTTTGAAACACAAAGGCACAAGGCAGTTCCTTTGCTTCTGGGAACAAGAATTGGGCGAGTTAATTTGAATTGCATGAACACAAAAAGTGCGCTTGACATTGTGCGTCAAGGTGATATACATTTGAGCGGCGTCGCGCATCAAACGATTGAATGGGAACTCTGCTTGAATCCGGGAGGAAACGTGAGCACACGACATCCGATTTTCACCGAGGAGCACGAGATGCTCCGCCAGTCCCTCCGTAATTTCATCGACAAGGAGATCGCGCCCCACGCGGACGAATGGGAACGGCAAGGGGGCTTCCCGCACAGGGGAATATTCAAGCGATTCGGCGAACTCGGGTTCCTTGGGATGAACGTTCCCGAGGAATACGGCGGCGCAGGAGCCGATTTCGTCACCACCATTGTCTTCGCCGAGGAGATGGTTCGATGCAATTCGAGCGGGTTCGGGGCCTCGATCGGACTCCATTCGAACATTGCGCTACCCTACCTCGCCGCCCTCGGGACCGAAGAACAGAAGCAGAAATATCTCGTGCCGGGGGTGAAAGGAGAACTGATAGGAGCGCTCGGGGTGACCGAGCCGGGAGCGGGCTCGGACGTCGGCTCGATCCGGACACATGCGGTCAGGGACGGCGACGGCTACGTAATCAACGGAAGCAAGATATTCATAACCAACGGCGGCATCGCCGACTTCGTCATACTCGCGGTGAAGACCGATAAGGAGAGGGGACATGCGGGAATAAGCCTGTTTCTCGTGGATACCGACACACCCGGCTTCATGGTCAGCCGCGACCTCGACAAACTGGGATGGCGCGCGTGCAACACCGCCGAACTTGCGTTCGAGGATGTGCGCGTTCCGAAAGACGCATTGTTCGGGGAAGAAAGCCAGGGCTTTTACAATATCATGGCCCATTTCCAGGAGGAGCGCCTCTACATGGCAGTCGGCGCGGTCTGTGAGGCGCAGCGGGCGCTCGAGCTGGCGATGGAATACGCAAAAGACCGCGTGCAGTTCGGACGTCCCATTGCCAAGTTCCAGGTGACCCGTCACAAGATTGCCGATATGGCAACCCGGATCGAGGCCGCCCGGCAACTCGTCTACAACACCATCCGCCTGCACATCGAGCAGGAATACTGCCAGATCGAGGTCGCCATGTCCAAGCTGTTCGCGTGCGAGATGGCGACGAAGGTGATCAACGAGGCCCTTCAGATTTTCGGCGGCTACGGGTACATGATGGAGTACCCCATACAGAGGCTGTGGCGCGATGCGCGCATCGGTCCGATCGGCGGCGGAACATCGGAGGTGCAGCGCGAGATAGTCGGCCGGCTGTTGCTGGGGTGACAACATTCGCGGAACAGGTTGGCGGAGCACCGCCTGCGCACGCATCAACGAATCGCGGCACAGACACACTGTCCGCGGAACCGGCATCGTCGAATCATGGGGCGTATTTACTATTCCGCCGGGTTTATCGAAAAAAACACCTTTTTCCCGAAATCCACGTCAAGCTCGAAGGAGGACGTGCTGATGCGCGGTTTTATCGCTCGGTTCCTTATCAATCTCGCTCTTCTCGCTGTCGTCGCCTGGATGTTCCCGGGCGTTCAGATTTCCGGCCTGCTTTCACTGGTGTTCGCCGGCATAATTCTCGGCCTCTTGAACGCTTTTCTGCGGCCTATCCTCATCCTGTTGACGCTTCCGCTCACAATCCTCACAATCGGACTCTTTGTCTTCGTGATCAATGGGCTGATGATTTGGATAGCCTCGGAAATGGTGAAGGGCTTCTATGTGTCCGATTTCTGGACAGCTCTGGGCGCTGCGCTCGTTTACAGCGCGTTGAGTTTCCTGGTGACCCTGTTTCTCAGCGATGCTGGGCGCGTCGAGGTCATTCACTTTCGCCGATGACAGTCATTTGACTTTTCAATAAAAATATAAATATAATCAAATATCTTTTGAAAATGGGTGAACTTCTCCCGGCTGGCAATCGAGTGAGGGGGGGAACAGGTGCAATGGTCAAGCTCGGAAATTTGCTGAAAAAATCGCGGCTCGAGAAGAAAATGACGCTCGAAGATGTGGCATCGAGTTGTGGTTACTCCAAGGCGCTAATCTCCAGAATCGAAAACGATAACGTGGCCCCGTCAATCGAATCGCTGACAAAAATATCGTCCGTTTTGGGTCTCTCGCTGTACGATATATTCGCTTCCCTGCCCATCGAACAGCAGGTAATCCTTCGCAGGGACGAGCGCGATAAGATCAAAATCCCGGACGGCGATTTCGAAATGGAATACCTCGTCCCCGACCCCTCGAATGTCTCTATGCTTCCCGTACTCTATTCGGGTGAAGAGGGGGCTCACTCCACCGACCGCATGGGCATACACGTCGGCCAGGAGTGGACGTTTATCACGAAGGGGAGGGTGGAGTTGACCGTCGGGCATAAAAAATATATTCTGAATGAGGGAGACAGCGTTTACTTTAATTCCGGAATTCCTCACCAGTACGTTTGCCTGAGCAAAGGGACCTCCCAGGGGATCGCGATAAACATACCGCCTTTCCGCTACTAAAGAGGGCGCAAGAATCCGTCCCGCGATTGCTCACGTTGCCGGGAAGCCAGCGCGGGGGGCTGTACCCAATTACGGAATCCCCTCTATTTCATTGCTGAGCGGAGTGAAGTCCCGCCAAAGGCGGGATAGATTGGCGGACTGCCCGCGAAGCACGGATTACCGACCGCGGGACAGTCTCGCAACCCGGTTGCGCTCGCGCTGGCGGCGGCCACGGATATGAGACGCCGTCCGCCGCATATTTGCAAATTCGGTCTCCGCCCGATAAAATAGTGCATTATTCTGCATAAACTCTTCCTGAACCTGTTTGCGTCTATAACCCTGCGAAGCTGATTGAACGATGCGCGAACGAAGAACGATAATCGATGCCGGCAACTCCCGCGACAACAGGGAAGAGAGAAGGCCCAGTCTTATAGTTTTGGCGGGGCATGATTTTGGGCGCCAATATTTTCTTCCCCGTGGCGAGACCGTGATCGGGCGGGATGAAGACTGTCCGATATGCTTGGCCGACGCCCGCGTGTCGCGGAAACACGCAAAAATTGTCGGCGAGCCGGGTGTTCAGTCCGGCCCCTATTTCAGGGTCATTGACCTCGGCAGCACAAACGGCACCTTCCTCAACGACAAAAGAATCAAGGAAGCGGTTCTGACCGACGGGGATAGAATCCGCATCGGCTATTCGGTCCTCAAGTACGCGATACGTGACATCGTGGAGATAGAGTATGACAACAAGATCTACCGGATGGCTACAACCGACACACTCACAAAGCTCTTCTCCCGCGAGTATTTTCAGCAACAGTACAGCGATGTCTTCCACAGGTCGGAACGCTACCAGCGACCGTTTTCACTCATGATGATTGATATCGATGATTTCAAATCCGTGAATGACACCCATGGGCATCCCGTAGGCGATCTCGTGCTCGAGACGATCGGCCGCATGATTCGAGAAGTGGTCCGGCACGAAGACTATGCGGCCCGGTATGGCGGCGAGGAATTTATCGTTCTGTTACCCGAAACCCTCCCGGAGAACGCACGGAACCCGGCGGAGCGACTGAGGCGCAGCGTCGAGGCATACCGTTTCAAGGCAGGAGACGCCCAGTTTTCGGTCACCGTGAGCATCGGAATCGCAGGATATCCGGAGCATGCCCAATCCATGGAAAAACTGATGGAGAGGACAGATAACGCCTTGTATGACTCAAAAAAGTCAGGCAAGAACTCCGTGCGCATTTACCAGCCCGAAACATTGCATTAAGCATCGTCCTAATCGGAAGCTCGAAAGATGGAGCCTTCCCTTCGAGAATTAGTGCTCAACGAAGCCGGGGCATATGCCCTCTTTGGAGCGGGCCGGCTGCGGGACCATCGGTTCGCCGTGTCGGTTGTGTGCGAGGAACTCCCCGACCTGCGTTTCAACCGGGCGTTTATCATCGACCCGTCCAAGCTCACCGCAGAGAAACTCGAAGAAGTCTCCAGAGACTTTTTCTCCGTGCAATTGCCGCTTCGATTGGATATCTTCGTTCCCATTCCATCCGAGACAGAAGAGCTGCTGAAAAGAAGGAGATTTGACCTAACGGAAGATTACGCAGCCGAGATGGTCTTGAAGGATGTGCCCCCCGCCGTTCGGAAAAGTCGCGCCATCCGTATTGAGAGGCTGACACCACGTTTCGTCGACCAGTTCTCGACGGTTATCTGCAAGGCGTTCAACACTCCGCCCGACGTTGCGCCGGTCATTGTTTCCATTTTGCGACATACGGTTCCCCCTGCGCTTGAACATAAGAATGCGGTTTTCTATCTTGCCTTTCTCGGGGCCGATCCCGTCGGCACCATATTCCTTTACTCGAAGGAAAACGTTGGCGGCATCTACAACTTGGCCGTCACCCAGGATGCTCGCAGGCGGGGCGTGGCGAGTACGCTCATGCTGAAGGCAATGGAGGACTCTGCCGCAGCCGGGAACGAAGTCCTCTGCCTGCAAACCAGGGTTGGTTCCGTTCAAGAGAGATTCTTCGAAAGGCTCGGGTTCGAGATGATAGCGCGCCGCAAGCGGGCGGTCCGCGAATCGGCCTGACGGCAGGCCATTTTTTAGAACTGGGGGAGATGTTCCGCGTGAGCCGCGAGGAGTTCCTCCAGTATCGCTTCCGCATCGGCGCAATTCGTGCTCAGGGGATCCCTCCTCAGAAAATCAAGGGCCGCCGAACGGTCGCCGGAGAGCGCCGCCCGCACCACGAGGAACTGATTGTCTGCATGCGGCGCAACGATATCGCGGATTCGCCCGGGAATCTCGATGGGCTCCAGCGTTTCGATTCGGCCCTCCGTCACCCTCGCCAGCGTCTCGACAACCGCCCCTTCCGGCATGTTCGCGATTTGACCCTCGTTCGGAAGATTCAGTATCTCGATTCGGGGAGCGCTCTTGCCGGCAAGGGTTGCCATAATCTCAGAAAGGGTTTCCTTTGATTTCTTCGACGGGAGAGGAAACTGGTCATCCAGCATGCCGTGAACGTAGGACCGCATTGCTGCAAACCACGAGTCCCTGCGTTCCCCGATGGAGGTGGGCTTCACGCCATATCTTTGTTCCGCCCGGGACACATCCGCAAGATAGCGGGGAAAGAACTCCGCAATGTGCCTGTCCCCCGCGGCGGGAAGATAACCGTATTCCTCCAATAACTCGAATTTCAATTTGGCCCGATCGATGAGAGAAGGCGCGAACATCTCCTTCGCTTCCTGGTCTTCCACCTCGAACGAGAGCGGCTGCCGCCTCAGACGCTCCCGCAACATATCGAACCCGTCGCATCCGTCGACCAGCAGACTCAAAAACCATATGAAATGGTTGACGCCGCCGACCCGATACTCCAACGTCACATCGTCCGACAACTGCAGCAGGCTCCTGATAATGTGAAGCACGCCCTGCAGTTCGTGGCAAAGACCTAGGGCTTTGATTTTTGTGACCTCGTTTACCGCGAGACAGAGCGGAGCCATCGGGTTCGTATAATTTATGAGCCACGCTTCAGGGCATTGCCGCTCCATGTTCTTCGCGATTCCCACCATGACCGGAATACTGCGCAGCGCTCTGGCCAAACCGCCCGGACCCACCGTATCTCCGACAGTTTGATTCACTCCGTACCTGAGGGGTATTTCGAGGTCCTTCTCCATCGCGGCAAATCCACCGGTCGAGATTGTCACGATCACGAAGTCGGCTCCCTCCAACGCCTCTGCCTCGTCGGTGGTCGATGAAATCACGCAATCGGATTTTTTGTCGGCGACCATTTTCTCCCCGAGCTTGCGGATAACCTCCAGCGGCTCGGGCGCGATGTCCTCCAACGCAATGTGACATCCGCTCAATCCGGGCGTCAGAAGAATGTCATTGATAAGGGTGGGCGCCCAATTGTAACTGCCCCCTCCGATTATTGCGATCTTCGGCTGCATATGGACTCTCCGGTTCCGTCATGCTTCCTGCCCGGAATTGCTCCGGCAATGCGCGCGACCGGTTCTTCACGACACGGACCGCTTCAAGATACACGAATGCGCCCGTAAAAGCAACACCGAAAACATGCGGAGCACGACAGTTTTTGCCCCGCGGCCGGAGTGGCCGGCCGCCTTGCGCAAGATGCGTTTTCCCGACCGCGACACGGGTGTGCGGAATCGACGTCTGTCATACACGACCGCTCGTTGTTAAAATAAAGGGGGCAGAGAATGTGTTCCACGGTTCGGGATGCCCTGCTTTGGGGGCAGTCCGCCAATCTATCCCGCGCATCCGCGGGACTTCGCTCCGCTCAGCGATGAAATAGAGGGGATTCCGTAATTGGGTACAGCCCCCAAAGTTCGTTGTTCCGAATGATGCACAATCGTGAGACACGCTCACAGACTGATCAAGTGCGCTCACGGAAAGGAAGCGGTGAAAACGCGAAATGGCAGAATGGCAGAATCGCACAATGAGAGTGGGCCGTGCGCCGGCCCTGTTGTTTCTCATCGTGTGTGTGCTCTTCGCTTCCGCCTGTGTCAGAAACGGTTCGGGGCCGAGCGACCGCGAGGCGGGTAGCGCGTTGCAACTGAAACACATCGAGTTTCCGGGGCTGCGGGCTCACACCATACCGGCCGGAAATTACGTTTTCAGGAGCCGGGATGAGTGGGGCGCCTTCTGGCGCGAACATCACGAGGCGCCGCCCCCGGAGGCAGACCTGAATGCGTTCATGCTCGTTGTGGTTCTCCTGGGACAGAAACCGAATCCGGGCTACCTGGTGCGGATAAACAAAGCGCTCGATTACGAAAGCGAAGTCGTTGTGGACTTTACGGAATACCTGCCCTCACCGGAGTTGCAATACGCGCAGGTGACTGTTTTTCCTTTTGACGCCGCGCTTGTTCCCGCAACCAGGAAACCGGTTCGGTTCAGCGCTTCCCGGACGGTCGGTCCGCCGCCGGACAACCGCTCGCCCGCCCGATGAGAAAGAAGCCATCTGCGCCGGCGCAACCAAAACAAGCTGTGCTCAGATTGCGCCGGTGTGGCATTCGTGGCACGCCATCTCCCTCCAGGCTTCTCCGATGTCGACGGGATGCCTGAATTCGAGCCCCGCCAGCGAGACCGCGGTCTCCTCCTCTGTTCCCTGGCTTATGATGATATGACATGCGTTGCAGTCTTTGGATATGGATTGCTCCGCCTCGCTGAGATGATTGCCATTGTGACAGCGGAAACAGCCCTTCCATATCAAATGGCCCACATTGTCGGGATAGATATCCCATCTCGAATTCATCGCGGGGAAGAAGTTGTTTCGGTAAATGCGCGACAGTTCTTCGACCGCGTCGCCTATCGCAGCCTTTTTCTGTTCGTATATTTGCGGGTATTCCGCCTTGTAAAAGGCATTCAGTCCGTCGGCTATCGCCCGCCGGGCCTCATCCGTCGAGCCGTATTGCTCGGCCAGCAGCTCCACTCCTTTCATTTTGACATAGGGAAGGTCCCTGTCGATTCGGCGCGTTTGCAGGGCGACGTTGATGGCCTCTCTCGGCGACCGAAAAATATGCGTGGGGCGATTGTGGCAGTCGATGCAATCCATCGTCCGAATCTCATATGCCTCCGGCGGATTCTCGAGCGGCTCTTCCACGGACTCATAAATTGTCACCGTCCCGTTTTCGTCCGTCTTCCGAACCCATGCAATGTTCTGTCGCTGGTCATCGGTCGCGACATATTCAATCTTGTTTTCGATGCTCATGTGCCAGTGAATGCCGCCGACCTTGCCGAACGTGGGGTCGCCACCGCCGACCTTGATCAGAAGTTGAATCGTCCAGGGGGTATTCTCTTCGTCCATCAGGTAATGCCGATTCTCTTTCTGCACCGCTCCAAAGAACTGCTTCGGCCAGTGGCACTGTTCGCAGGTCTCCTGCGCCGGTCGCAAGTTCTCGATAGGTGTCGGAATAGGTCGAGGATATTTGTCGAATGTGGTCGCATACACCTGATACATACCCGAAAGCTTCGAGCGCACGAACCAGTCTGCGCCCGGCCCGATATGACAGGCCACGCACGCAACCCGCGCATGCGGAGAATTGCTGTATGTCGTGAATTCCGGCTCCATTACCTCGTGACAGGCTTTCCCGCAGAATGTCACCGAGTCGCTGAAATGGTACGCGCGGTAACCGCCAACGGAACTCAGCAGGAAAAACAGAATGAAGAAGGCCGCTACCCAAATGAAGTGACGCCTCCTCGATGGGTCGTTCAAGTCGACGACGGGAAACCGCGGGACGGCGGCGGGTTGCCGGAGACGCCTGTTTCTGCGTTCCAAAATCGCTCCGACAATCGTGATAACGATTCCCGCAAAAAGAATGCCCGGGAAAACAAAGAAGGTGAGGATGCCCGTGTATGGATTTGTGGCTCCTCCGAGAAAATCAAGAATCAGGAAGAACACACTCAGAAAAAGCGCAACGACACTGATTGCAATGCCAATCCGACTGGTCGGGTTTCGCAAAAGGGATTTCTGCATTCTCTCGAAATGAGAGTCTTTCCTTACGGGTTCATCCGCCATAGCGTTGCCTCCACAATCTCGTCCATAGTCGCCGCTGCAAAACAATGTTCCCAACAACAGTGTCTTCGGAAATCCCACTTGAACGCTGTGACAAAAGTCGCTCCGATGACGGCGCGCTTACGCTCGAAGCGGGGCGGTACCCTGCGCTCGTTTTTTCGGCAAAAGCGGTAATCCAGTGACGGATTCCATTTGGTCAAGAAGCTTAAACCAACTCATTGCCTCTGTCAATCCGCTCGATATGTCAACGGTCCCGGTCCTGTGTCCTTGATCTGCAAGACCAGGCATTTCACTGCGCCCCCCGCC
>CAYVQZ010000046.1:0-46791 GCA_964453435.1 uncultured bacterium | reverse complement strand
CTAGGCGCGCTCTTTTTCCTCTTCGCCTCGAGATTCGAGCCGCTCTTCGGGGAACCGGACCTCGGCAAGCCGTTTTACAAGGCATGGTTTCACCTCGCCGTCTATGGGCCCGCGCTGTCTGCCTTCGTCGTAATCGCCATGACGCATGGGGCTGGCGGCGTTCGCGCGTATGCGCGCCGCCTGCTGCATTGGAGGGTCAGCATTCAATGGTATGCGGGCGTGGTTCTCGGAGTGCCGATAATTCATATCTGCAGCAGGCTGATTTACACGGCTGTGGGCGGAAGCGCGCAACCGTATCCGTTCGATCCGTGGTACATGGTGATTCCCGGAGCGCTCCTCGGTCTGGTTTCCGATCCCGGCCCGATGGAGGAGCTGGGATGGCGCGGATTCGCTCTTCCGCATCTGCAGCGTAGGTTGAGCGCATTATGGGCGAGCGTTGTCCTTGGCGTCATCTGGGGGGTGTGGCACCTTCCGGCCTTCTACATCTCGGCCGCCCCGCAAAGCGCGTTCTCGTTTCCGTTTTTCCTTCTCGGGAGTGTGTCGTATTCGATTGTCATGACCGCCCTCTATAACGGGACCGGCGGAAGCATTCCCCTCGCCTTTCTCTTCCACTGGCAGATCAACAACGCGTTCGGTCTCGGCATTTATCCGAAAGGGGAGTGGATAACGCCGCTGCTGTTCGCGTTTGTCGCCATCATCCTCGCCGTCATCCTCGGTCCACGCAACCTGGGCCGAGAAAAATATACAGAAGCAGTGCCTTTTCCGCGAACAACTGATTAACTCATCTGACGGACAACGTCCACAGCGCGACATCGCGGTAACCGGAGACCTGCCTCCGGGGATTGTGAGCGTGTCTCGCGATTCGGGATACCACGCTTTGGGGGCAGTCCGCCAATGTATTCCGGCGAGGCGTGTGAAGAGGACGCGGGACTTCGCATCACTGTGCAGATAAAACGAGCGGTTCCGTATGTGGGGATAAGTCCGTTGCGTCGGCAATTGTCGGGATGGTCAGGCGGGGATAGGCCGTTGCAGCGGGCGCTCGTCGGGCGCCTTCGAAGGCGAGCGCAAGTTGTCGGGCTCCTCGAGCATGGCAAATGTCATCACCGTTTCGGCGACCAGTTCGCCGTCTACCGTTATCTCTCCCCGAAGCTTTCCATGATTCCTGTGGAAGTTCCGTATTGTTACCTCGATATCCAAACGGTCGCCGGGGTGTATGGATTTGAGAAACCTGGCCTTGTCTATTGCCAGCAGATATGGCAGTTTGCCTCTTACACCCAACTTGGTGAGAACGAGGACGGCTCCTACCTGGGCCATCACCTCGAGGGCGAGCAACGGGGGCATGACAGGTTGTTCGCAGACTTGTCCCTCAAAAAAGGGTTCGGAGATGGTTACATTCTTTATGCCGCGTGCAGACTTGTCGTTGAGTTCCGTGATGCGGTCGACAAAAAGAAACGGGAATCGGTGGGGGATTGTTTCTTGTATCCGGTTGGCATCCAGTGATGTCATCGTCTCTTCCGAATGAAATTCCGCAGGAAGGTTATCCCCGACATTAAACCAAATTAAACATCATTATATCCTCCAAGGAGACGATTTGGCAAGTCGCAAAGATAGTCACGTGGCCCTGAATCCCATGGCCGAGGGACAGTGAACCTCGGGTCCGCACCGCTTTGAGAAGATATTGCACAAGCTTGGCGTGTTCCAAGATAGACGCATACATGAGCGCGGTATCGCCGTCATTCTGGATGTTGACATCGGCGCCCGCCCGTACCAAAGACCTCGAAACTTCAATGGCGCCGCGAAGTGAAAGTGTGCCGGGCGAGCCAGAGTGATTGCTTCGTTCGAAGAGCTGTGATATTCTCTTGGAGTGCCGGAAAAGCCAGATTTCAGGTTATTAGGAATCAGCATGGAGAGCAGGTATGACATGGAATGAATTTGTCGAGTTGATGCACAGGATATTCGGAATCACCCTCTTCAGTGTGAATGAAACGCCGGTCACCATTGTTTCATTATTCATCTTCGTACTTATTTTCGCGGGGGTCATCACATTTTCCCGGATAGTCATACGCGCCTTTCGGCTGCGTATTCTCTCGCGCTTGAACGTGGACGAGGGCGTGAGTTACACGCTGGAAAGGGTTACCTACTACACGCTGATCATCTTTGGCGCAATCATTGCCTTCCAGTTCATCGGGATCAACCTGAGCGGTTTGGCGGTCATTTTCGGATTGCTTTCGGTGGGGATCGGTTTCGGACTCCAAAATATCACGTCGAACTTCATCTCGGGCTTGATTCTCCTGTTCGAGAGGCCCATCAAAATCGGCGACAGGATCACGGTTGGCGAGACCGTCGGCGACGTCATAGCGATTAATATGCGCTCGACTACGATTCGGTCATTGAACAATATTGCCATAATCGTTCCCAACTCGGAATTCATCGAGACGCGTGTTACGAACTGGTCGTACGGCGACCCGAAAGTGCGGCTCGATGTCGATGTCGGCGTATCTTACAACTCGGAGTTGGAAACCGTTCTCCGCTGTCTGAAAGAAGTCGCTCTTGAAAACGAGAAAGTGCTGAAGAATCCGGAGCCATTTGTTTTCCTTATGGAGTTCGGTGATTCCTCATGGAACATGCAGCTCCGGTGCTGGATCGCGGAACCGAAGGGAATGTTTTCCATTCGCTCGGCGCTGAATTGCGCAATCGTCGGCAAGTTTCGCGAGAATGACGTGGAAATCCCGTTCCCGCAGCGCGACCTGCACGTGCGGTCTTCTATCCCCTTTCCGATCACCGAGGCATGATTGCGGAAAGATGTTCCGTGGGCGAAGAATCATGGGAATGATACCGTACCGCCTGCGGAGAACTGCGCAATATCGGTTATGACTGAAAAGGTTCCTTTCATGAAAACAGGTCGAAATTTCTGGGGGTCAGATACCATTTCCGTTCATCGGCGCCGTGCTCACGACAGAACTCACACATGAGGCTCCCTCCGCGTGGAAAAGTGCGCGATAAAATCCGAGGATTAGGCAAACACACCGTATCACAGCAACGCTCGCGCTCACGACCTAATACCAGCCGTCATCGCGCATGTCGGTCAGCGACTTCTGAAACGCGTCGATGATGATACCGATGTCGTCCGGAGTATGCGCCGTGGATATGAAGGCGACATGGGTGTCGGACATATAGATTCCGTGCCGTCGCATATAGTAACTGAGCAGTTTTTCCGCAACGACATTTGCGTTTTGCTCCAACTGGCGCAGGTCCTCAGGCTCATCTTCGAGGAAGTGGGCGATAAATGCGCTCTCCATGCCCATCATGCGGAACGGAAGATTGTTTTCACGCGCGAATGCGGTCACCTCATCGGAGAGTCGTTTACCCTGCTCCTTGATATAGGGGTAAACGGTATCCTGATTGTTTTTGAGGTAGTTCATCTGTGCAAAGCCGGCGGCGGCCGAAACGATGTTGCCAGCGTTGGTGCCGACAATGACGACCTTCGTTGTGATATCCTGTCGCGGGTCGCCGGTGGTCACACATACATCCATTATCTCGCGTTTGCCGACAACGGCGCCGAGCGGAAGTCCGCCCCCGATGATCTTGCCGAACGTGGTGAGGTCGGGCACGACCTCATACCTGTCCTGTGCGCCGCCGAAACAAGTGCGGAAACCGGTGACGACCTCGTCGAATATCAGCGGCACGTTTAACTCTTCGGTCACCGCTCGCAATTTGCGCAGGTAGTTAACATTCAGTTTCGGCCAGCCCGGCCCGACCGGTTCGAGGATGACGCATGCGAGGTCGTTCGCGTTCTCCCGAATGATGTCGAACGCCGCTTCATGATCGCGCGGCAGAACGAGCGTCGTTTCGAGAATATGCCTGCAAATGCCGGGACAGTCGAGAACGGCCTCGGGCCGCTCTTTCGGGCCGCGACGCTCGGTCCCGAGATTCGAGCTGACGAGCACGTCGGGATGCGTTCCGTGGTAGCCGGCCTCGAACTTGGCAATCTTTTCGCGACCGGTATATGCCCGCGCTATCTTGATTGCCGACATGGTGGCTTCGGTGCCGGAGTTGGTGAATTGTATTCTTTCGGCGCACGCCACGTGGTCGATGATAAGTTTGCCGAGCGTGTACTCGAGTTGATGGCCCACGACCACGCTCGTGCCCCTGGTGACCGCCTCCTGCACGGCCTCGACAACGACGTCGGGCGCGTGGCCGAGAATAAGCGGGCCGTATGACATGGCGGTATCGATGAACTCGTTTCCGTCGAGGTCGATGAATCGACAGCCCTTCGCTTCCTTGATGATCATCGGCACGAAAGGGGCGTGGCGCGGGCCGCTGGTGAAGAACGACACTACGCCGTCACGGTCTCTCTGTTCGTGCGCCTCCATGCATTTCTGTTGCTTTGCCATAAGTTCTTGGATAATCGGCAGCGCTCTTACTTCGTCCAGCATGATTGTCCTCCCGTGCGAAAACGTTTTTGTCCGCCGCAGGAAAGCAATGGCGTTTAACTGTCAGCGGTACATTATATATGATTTGGGGCCGCGAACATGCAACTATTGATAGCCGGCCTCTTGTGCGCCTCCGCAACGCATATGACACTTCTTTTGAATTTGCAGCCGGTTGCCGTGTTTTGCGGCGCCGATTCCTTACAGCGCGCTGATGAGCCTGTTGTATGCTTCGACGGTTTTTTGTATCTCCTCGTCTCCGTGTACGCTGGTTAGGTAGCCCTTGCCCATGAGCGTCATGAGACCCTCGTTTCGGAGGAATGTCTGGTGATTCCTGATCGCCTTATCCCTGTCAAATATCTGGGGCAGTCCGTCCTCGCTCTCGATGTCGATGTGCAGGGCGGCGGCTGTTTCGATATGCAGGACCGACGCGTAGTTGTAGGCGAAGAACGGGCAGTTGCTGTCCTCGAAGAGCGTGTTCAGTTCATTGACGAGCTTGTCCGTCGTTGCCGCGGCCTTCTCGATAGCGTTCGTTCTCTCAATCTCGCATATGGTGTGGTAGGTTGCGGCGCACGTGAGCGGGTTGGCGGCGATTGTTCCGGCGACGAAGCATGACTGGCCGCTGCCGGACATAATTCCGGAGTTGAGGATTTCCATGATCTCGTTCTTGCCCGCTAGAGCCCCGCTTGACGGGAAGGTCCCGCCTATGATTTTGCCGAGCACGGTGAGGTCGGGGTCGACGCCGTGCAGTTGCTGGGCTCCTCCCATCGCCACCCTGAAGCCGGTGACGACCTCGTCGTAAATCAGGACGATGCCATTGTCCCCGCAAATTTTTTCGAGCTTCTTGTGATAGCCCTCCTCGATGGGCATGGTTCCCGATTCTGCGCCGATAGGCTCGATGAGCACCGCTGCTATTCCTCCTTTGTCCTTGTTTTCGTCGATTGCCCGCTGAAGCGCTTCGATATCGTTTTGAGGAACGATGATCGTGTGTTCGGTGACCGAGTCCGGGATGCCGTTGGCCATGAAGCGGCCGCTCTTGGGTACCCACAGGTCAACGACGAGCTGGTCGGACCACCCGTGGTAGGTTCCGCAGAATTTGACGACCTTCTGTTTTCCCGTGTAGACGCGCGCGAGGCGAATCGCGGCCATATCGGCCTCGGTGCCGGACTGCAGGAACCTGACTTTGTCGACGGACGGCATATGCTGGACTATCTTCTCGGCGGCGAGCGTTTCATACTCGTCGCACAGGCCGTGGTACGGCCCTTTATTCCTCATGACCTCCATCATCTTTTCCATCAGTTCCGGGGGGTTATGGCCGAGGAGGACGGGACCGGCGCCGCAGAGGTAGTCGACGTATCGGTTTCCGTCGACATCGATCAGGTATGCGCCCTCGCCCTTCTCGATGAACGGCGGATGAGGTATCCTGTGAGAGAGCATGTGCTCGCATCCGCCGGGAATCACCTTTTGCGCCGCTTGAAATTTCTCAAAAGATTTCGGGGTTTTCTTCCGGAGTTCCTCGATGACCTTCTCCATAACGTCATCGGGAATATGCTTCGCGGGCCGCGATACGAGGTTTTTCATGCGGTTCTCGATTTCCTTGTATTCCATTTTTGTTTCCTCCGATCCGGGTTTCGTGAGTTCCTTACATCATGAGTCGGAAATGCGGTTCCTGGCTAATCGTCACATCTATAACAGCCGGCCTCTCGCTTTCTATGGCTGCCTTCAAGGCAGGCTTGAGTTCATCCGGCTTTGCGACCTTTAAACCTTTCAAACCCATCGAACGGCCGATCGCGGCAAAATCCGGCTCGGAATACTCCGTGATTATCCGGCGGTCCGGCGCCTGAAAATCCATCACGTTGCCCAGGCACGAGTTGTTCATAATAATGTATGTCAGCGGTAGCTCGTATTGTTTCGCCGTTTCAAGGGTATGCAGCATCATCATCATTCCGCCGTCACCGTTCACACTCACAACTTTCCTGTCAGGCTGGGCAATTTGCGCCGCAAGCGCGGCGGCTGCGCCCCAGCCGAGACCAGCCACGCCGCCCGGAGCGATGACTTGACCGGCTTTTTTCGATTTGAAATGTTTCGCGTACCACATGCGGCTGTTGCCGGCGTCGAGCACGAGCAGGTCATCCGGGCCCATGGTTTCGTTGAGGTCGTTGACTACCCGCTCAGGTTCGATTGGCACTGCTTCGGAAGTTAAAGCTTCAAAAGAAAAAAAGTCGTTCTCGGCCTTCAGTTGCTTCAGGGCTTCGATTCGGTTCCTTACGTCGATCTTCGGCGATCTTGTCTTGATTGCGTCGATGACGGCCTTCAAGGCCAGTCTGGCGTCGGATGTGATTCCGAGCGTGACCGGGTAGGTCCAGCCGGCGTTGAGTCCCTCGATGTCGATATGGATGATCTTCTGGCGTTCCGGATTGATGAAATCGGGTGACAGCATTCGGGTGTTCTCGGGTGAGAGGCAGGTGCCGACTGCAAGAATGAGGTCGGCTCCCGAGACCTTTTCGTTTGCTGTTCGCTGTCCGATGTTGCCCATTGTTCCGAGCGCGAGGTCGTGCGTCTCGGCAAGGGCGCTCTTCCCCATGTAGCTGGTCGCCACCGGAATGCCTATCAGTTCCGCGAGTCTCTGGACTTCTTCGTATGCTCTCGAGGCGTGGACGCCCCGCCCGGCGATCATCACGGGGTCGGCGGCGCCGATCAGGAGTTCCGCCGCCTTGCCGGCGTCCTCCGGTGAAACACATGGGGGGGAGACTCGCAGATGGCCTTCGACAGGGTACAGCCGTGGCATTAACTGGTCAAGCTCAACCTCCGCGGTCGTAACATTCCATCTCACCAGCACGCATGCCGGGCCGGGTCGTCCGGTTGTGGCATGTTTGATCGCGAGTTGAAGCCCGTGCGCGAACTCGGCGGGCGAGTTCGCGACCGTGGTGTACTTGGTCATCGAACGCATGATGTTCGGGAGGTTGATCGCGCCGTATTCGCCGCTCGTGCCTTGGTATACGCCGTGTTGAGTGATTCCGGCCCAGTCGGAGATGTCGCCGATGATAACCATCGGAGAGCCGGCCATATACGCTTCCATGATGCCGAAGGCGGCGTTGGAACCGATCCAGGCTCCTTGTCCCATCACCACGGCCGGCTTGCCGGTCAGGCGGCCGTACATGTCGGCCATGCACGCCGCGCCGCCTTCCTGTCGCGCCAGGACTGTTCGAATCTGGTCCCGTTTATCGTAAAGCGCGTCGAATATGAACATCGTCGCGCCGCCCGGCATGCCGAAGACGTGGTCGATACCCGCATCGACCATGATATCGGTAATGATTTCACTGGCTTTTGGCATAAGAGTTCCTCCATGTAAAGGCCTAATATTTCAGGAAGCGGCTGAGGAGCAGAAGAACGGCTCCCGCAAGAAAGGCAGCTCCGAGAATAGCGAGTATGCCCGATGTATAGTCGGCGGTTGTGGCAACGACGCCGCCGACAATCGAAGGCCCCAGGCCTCCGCCGATAAGCATGGTCATCCCATTATAGAAGCCCGTCCCCGTTCCCACACGGTTCCGTGGCAGTATGCGTTGAAGCATGGCAAATTCGGCTGCGGTGAAGCTCATCTGAAAAAAAATGGCGATTGAAAAAAGGGCGACAGTGAGGTTAATGGTGGGCGCTTTGGCCGCGCAGAGGGCGAATACGCCCGTAAGGAGGTAGCCGAACCCTGCCAGGAGCGCTCGCCGCTGCGTTTTGTCGCCGAGCCATGCCATGGCCACGATTCCGAACACGCCCGCAATATATGGAATCGGCAATGCGAATTTCAGCTTCGAAAACTCCAGCCCTCGCCCCTCGACGAAATACGTCGGAAACCACATGATTAGTCCGAACGAAGCGATATTGTTGAAGATTCCTGCAAGCATTGCGAGCCAATACGTATTTTTCCCGAGAAAAGGCTTGACCTGATTCCAAAAGCCATCCACCTCGGATTCATCCTCTTCCATTCCCCGCTCGATGTAGCTTATCTCGGAGTTCGTGATTGCCGGATGTTTGCGCGGGCTATCGTAGCAGTGCAGGAGTATGAGCGGAACGACCAGGAATATACCCAGGAACCCGAGCAGGACGAACATCATTCTCCATCCGAAGCGTTCCATGACAGGCACCAGGAGGACCGGCGCGAAAATGGTTGCAAACAGGATTCCGCTTACCCACATTCCGTTTGCGCGCGAACGTTCGTGCATCGGGAACCAGTTCCGGATGAGCTTGCTGTTCATAGGGAAATGGATGCCCTCGCCCAAACCGAGCAGGAAGAGCGCCGTCAAAAACGCCCACAGGAAACCACCCACAAGCGCAGCCACCATCGTGAAGAGCGAGAACAGCGCCACGGCGGAGGTGAGACTTCTGCGCGGGCCATATCGTTCGCCGACCGGACTGAAGAACATGTTTGCAAGGCCGTAGCCGACGAAGAAGACGCTGAGAAGAATTCCGCCGTATTTTCCCGTTTCCTGAACCGTCCACGATTGCTCGGACGATATGGCGGGCAGCGCCAAGGAAATCACTAACCGGTCGAAATATGCAACAATGACGGTGATGAGCAGGACAACCGGCAACCGCCACCGAACGGCTCCGCCGATGGAGTTGTTCATCGGCCACCCCTGCGTGAGGCTCCGGCCGCATTTCGTATCTCAAGCCTTTTCAAATTCGCCCATTTTGCATGTTCGCTGTCCACGTCGGCGATCAGGACGACTCGTTTCAGGTACTCCATGGCGGCCTCATAATCCTGGTCGCTGAGGCAGACCTCTGCAAGAAACCTGCTGACGCGCACCTCCATCGCCGGAAGAATCTCGTATTCGAGCGTTCTTTTCAGCCAGGCGGGCAGGCGGCCCGTTTTCAGCTTCTTCTTTTTCAAGACGTAGTCGACTCGGACCAACATTTCTATTCCGGTCTCTGCGGTATCAAAAACATCGGGAAGAATTGTGTAGACCGAGCCGCAGGCATACGAGGCGAGGATATCCGCCAACTCATCGCCATCGCATGCGGCCTCGGCCCGTTTGAGGTAGCCGAGCCCTCTTTTCGCCAGGTACATAGGACCGGAAAAGCCCGATGCCTTGCCGGCGGAGAACATGCATGCGAGAGCCGCTGCCACATTGTCCAGGGTGCGTGCGGTCGGCTTCGGCATATGCTGGTCAACAATGCGAAGCGCGGTATCCGGTTCGTCCTTGAGAATGTGTGCGATAACCGCAGCGGCGGCAAAGCGGCGATTGTTTTGCCGCCGAGCCGACAGCGTGTCCACAAGACTGATGGCGGAATCGCACGCGCCGGCGCACAGAAAATAAATGAGCCGCAATTCCGGTTTTTCGGGATGTTCAACCGGCAGTTCGGTCCCTTCCAGTGGCACGAAAAACAGAAGCCGGAGTTTCGCAGCGAGGTCGTTCATTTGGCGAAGGGCGGTTTGACTGAAAGAGCGCTGCATCTTTTGCCGTATGAGCACGACAAAGCTGTTCAGCAGGTCATCGGCTTCTGTCAGGAGTTTCACCGTCTGCCTGGTAGAAAAATCCCCAAGCAGGTTTCTTGCAAACAATCGAATGTCGTCCCGCACGGCGTTTGCAATCGCATCGCGATAGAGTTTGATGGTCTGCACCGAGTGCTCGAAGGGCAGGCCGAGCTTTTCGCGGCTTTTCATGATTTCGATAATCTTGCAGTCGATGGAATCGTAATATTTTCCTTCGTTTTTTTGTGTGGGAAGGATGATGCCTTCCTTTTCCAGCAGGCGTATTTTTTTCAACGGATATCCCGTCCGGCGCTCGATGCCCGCCTCGCTCAATGGTTGTTCCTCGGATTGCAGCTTCTTGGATTTCAGGATTGCCTCGCCCAGCTCGAGCTCTTCCTCGTAGGCGGCTCCCGAGTCGAGAATCCGTTTTATGACGTCGAGGGGAAGAAATCTTTCTTTTTGCAGTTTTTTGATAAGCTTGATTCGGTCGACACAGGCCTCCTCATAATATGCCATGGTTTTGCCGGTTTTGTGAGGTTTCGGGATGAGGCCTTCGTTCACGTAGTGTTTGATTGTCGGAAGCGACACGCCGGCCTTTTCCGCCAGTTCACGCGCTCGCAGCATGGGATTCCCCCGGATGGTGGGCAGCGCACAAGTTTAGAAGTAGGACGTACTACTTGCCAGAGTATACTTCGGACGGCGAGCTTTGTCAACCCTTTTTGGCGTCCCGGCAATCTGCGAAACACGCCCCAACAAAGCCCGGCCCGGCTAGGCGGGGACTTGCCCGACAAAGGCGCCCGTGGTCAAACTCAGGCCAAGGAGGCTGTGCAGACCGGTATGACGGTTGGGAGCCTTTCGGGGTGATTGCGGGGGGCGTGGCGAAAACAGTCTTGGCCCGCGGGAGAATACTGCATCATCTCTCGTGAGTATGACGCACTGGCGGGGCTTTGAAAAAATATATATCGAAGAGAGCGATGCCTGCGGGGCGCCGGCTACTTTTTCAGATATGGGCCCATGCTGGGGGGGCGTTCAACCGATGTGTGGTGGGTTTTTGCGGCGATCTCCGAAGCGAAAATCCACTTTCTCAGAGTATCCCGCTCGGTTCTCGTGAGGTCAACGAAATCCACGCCCGCCTGGAAGGCGGACTGAGATTCTTCACTATTGTTTCTGGAAATCCACACTATTCTTCCCGCCTTTTCGCCGAGTCCAAGCTGTCGAAACAGGTTCGATTCGAACCGGACGACTTCTCCGATTTTGAGCGCCATGTTGGTTGCTATCCGCATGCCGCCTTCGCTGATGTCGAGAATTTCGCTTTCCACTCTCACCGTAATCTTGCCGGAAATCTGCTTTCTGAAGAAACGACGGCTCTCGATCGACCTCTGTTCTCCGACCAGCGCAGCTTCGAGCTTTGAAACAAGAATGGAGGGGTCGAAAGGTTCGGCGACGATGTCGGTTACTCCCATTCGAAACGCCATTTCGACTTCGTCGCGCGAGATTCCGTGGCTGAGCATCGTGATATGGATTTGAGAGTTGAATCGATGCTTGATTTTCTCGGCCAGGCGAAAAACGGTAGTTCGTCGCGGCTCGTGGCTTATGATCACCATTTTCGGCTTAAGGTAGGAGAGCTTCTCGATGAGCTCCGATGAACTTGCGACGGTGAGCAACTTATGATTGATGTTATTCAAGGCCGAGACCACAGCCCCGTGAAGAACTTTTTGCGGAACGTAACACAGAACAAGCGGACCGGCCTCGGAGAGAATCTCATTTTCCACATCCGGCGCTTGTCTTGTCGTTGTCGCTGTTTCTTTTCTCCACAGTTCCAAGTCCCGGATGAGGGAACGGGCATCGGGATGCCGCTGTTGCGGGTCCTTCGCAAGCATCCTGCGGATGATATTTATTATTTTAGGGGGCACGTGGAGCTTTTGTTCGGTTGGGAACTTCACCGTATCCATCAGATGGCTCTTGATGATCTCGGCTGGAGTTGTTCCACGGAAAGGAGGTCGGCCCACGATCATTTCAAAGAATATGATACCAAGGGAGTAAATGTCGGTTCGCTGGTCGAGGACTCCCTCTCCGCATTGTTCGGGGGACATATAGGTTGGTGTCCCCACAAATGTGAGAGTATCCTCGACCTCATTGCCCGACACTATTTTCGAGATTCCGAAGTCGGCAACGAGCACTCGTCCGCTCGACTCAGCCAGTATGTTGCTGGGTTTCAAATCCCGATGGATGATACCGGTCTGATGCGCGCACTCCATCGCCTCGCTCACTTGGAGGATGTACTCGACCGCTTCGTCGATTTCGAGCTGTTCCCGCTCCGCCAGGATTTTCGCGAGAGACACACCGCTGACGTATTCCATTGCGAGGAAGGGAACACCCTCATATTCGCCCGCCCCGTATATTCGAACGATGTTCTTGTGACAGAGTTTCGCCATCGCCTCTGCTTCGCGTCTGAATCTTTCCATGAACCGCGGGTTCTGCGCATATTTCGGGTCGGGTATTTTGAGAGCGATGTCTCGTTCCTGTTCGATGTCGAAGGCACGGTACACCGTGGCCATCGCACCGTAACCGATGAGTTCGATAACGTGAAAATTATGGATGTGTTGATCTATGAGCGGTGCTTCAATAAGGGACATATTGCCGCCTTGTGCGCCCGAGCGCATCGAAGATATTTATCGTCAACAGCAAGCAGAGCAATCTTCGTACCAATTGAACACCGCATGGCTCCGATTTGGAAAGCGTTCTTGATAATATAGTTATGCGGATTTACATGGGGACGCTTTCGCTCCCGGAAAGAGACAAAAAATGTAACCCGTGTCCCCAAATGACTTCCAGCCGTCTCATTGGCGGAGAATGGCCGAGAAGTGTTAGGATAGTGGAAAGACTTAAATCAGGGATTTTCAAAGATATACCACAGCCTTTTTGGTCCGCCTTCTTTCGAGGCGAAATTGCCCATAAAGCCGGCATGCAGTCGTAAATACCTTCCGGAGGTGGAGTCTGATGAGTTTCCGAGCACATCGCGCAGAATTCTGGAGGCCCGGAAAAGACCGCGAAGTTGACTGTTTTCTCTGCAGTCATCGCTGCCATATTCGAAACGGCAAACGTGGTCTGTGCGGGGTTCGAGAGAATCGTGAAGGCGTGCTGTATAGTCTTGTGTACGGGCGGTTGATTGCGGAGAATGCCGACCCCATCGAGAAAAAGCCCCTGTACCATTTTCTTCCGGGGACACGCTCGTATTCCATAGCTGCTCCGGGCTGCAACTTTCAGTGCGGATTCTGTCAGAACTGGCGGATTTCTCAGGCGCGCGACAATCTGGACGGTTTTCCTTCGACAGTGATTATGCCGGATGAGACCGTCACCGGGGCTTTGCGTTCAAAATGTTCGAGCATAGCATACACATATACCGAGCCGACGATTTTTATGGAGTATGCGCTCGACACCGCCCGGCTTGCCAAGGAGAGGGGGCTGAAAAACGTTTTTGTCACGAATGGATACGAGACTCCTGAAGCCATCGAGGGCATGACTGGTTTGATCGATGCTGCAAACATCGACCTCAAATCTTTTTCGGACGATTTTTACCGGTCGGTCTGCCGCGGGAGGCTTGAACCTGTCTTGGAATCGATTCAAGGGATGTATAAGGCGGGCATCCACGTGGAAATAACTACGCTTATCGTGCCGGACCAGAATGATTCGGAAGCAGAACTAAAGGAGATAGCATCTTTTGTCGCCGGCGTTTCGCCGGACATTCCCTGGCACATTTCCCGTTTTCATTTCGACTATCAAGTTCTCGACAGCCGGCCCACGCCTATCGGAACGATCAATCGCGCCGCGCGAATCGGGGAAGAGGAGGGGCTTAGATTCATTTACGTGGGAAATGTCGCGGATACCGACCGGCAGCATACTCGATGTCCGAATTGCGGTGAGGTGGTGATCAGCCGCTCGTACATGCGGGTCACCGCTCGAAACCTTGACGACGGGAAATGCGGAAATTGCGGGACACAGCTCCCGATTGTGGTCGGGTAGTTGTCTCCCGGCCGTGCAGGTGGCTCGAATTACACACAAATTTCGGGAGACCAGAAGAGGGGTCCCGAACCTTAAAAACCTTCAAATGTCTCAAAATGAACTCGATGAAGAACATGCGCTTTTCCGGCATTGAGGAGTTGGCTGCGCGTGTGAGGCGATGTCGCAGATGCGTGCTTTGGAAGACCAGGCGGAAGGCGATTCCGGGCGAAGGTCCCTCCGACGCTGCGGTAATGTTTATCGGTGAGGCGCCGGGGAAGCGTGAGGACGAAACGGGCCGCCCTTTCGTTGGTCCCGCAGGAAAGTTTTTTGACAAGATGCTTGCGGAATCGGGGATAAGCCGCGAAGAGGTTTTCATTACGTCGACTGTAAAGTGTATTCCTGTCGAAAGCCGCAAGCCGGCCGCTGAGAGTATCGATGCGTGTAATCCGTATCTGCGGGAGCAGCTTCGCCTGATACGGCCGCGTATCGTGTGCCTTCTTGGAGGCGTGGCCGCCGGGACACTGCTTGGCTGCGAGACCGTGAGGGGTTTTCGCGGCCACGTCGTAGAGCGGGATGGGGTAAATTATCTCGTCACGTATCATCCTTCGGCGGCGCGCAGGTTCCCTCAGGCGAGGGCGTTCTTGAAAAGAGACCTTGCGATAGTATCCGAAAGAATGAGAGGTTAGTGCACTGGGGCAGGTATCAAGGAAGACGCGGGAAAATCACGCCTTGTTGTAGCTGTCGCAACGGGGACAGTGGGATATGGCTTCCTCGCTCGTGCCCAAGTAGACATACCCGCAGTACTGACATTTCCATTTTCGCTGCGTCGTTCCCTGTCCTCCCAGGTAGCCGCGGTGGGTTCGAAATTCTATCCACATCCAGATGCCGCCGAGAAGCAGAAGGATGGCCCCCATATAGGCTGAAATTGCAACGTAGAAATTGACTTCCAGCACGGAGTTTTTCCTTCACTTTTTGCGCAGGAATCCGGGCGGAACAGGGCCGAACAGAGAATCAAATTCAGGCATAGGTTTCGCTTCTTTCGGAAGCCGGGAAAATATGTGTGGGGGGGGCTCCCTCCGACCGCCTTCGACAAGCCGTGGTATCTCCAGTTCCGGGATCACTTTTCCTGTTGGCAGGAACTGCAACGGTTCCGGCACTCCGATTTCGGTCCACTCTTCGATTTGGGGGACGAGGTCGGGTGAGACCCTGTCGGCAAGGAGCCTGGGCTCGATCTTGGGAGGGAGCGGCCAGCCCGGTTCGATTTGGATGATATCTCCTTCACCGCCGCCACGTGTCAACAGCATGAGGGACAGTTCTCTTGCAGACGGCGGGTCAAAACTGAGACCGACCATGCCGAAAAGCAGGCTGAAGAGCACATGCGTCAGGAAGGACAATATTATGAAAATTTTGAATTTTCCCGACTCTAACATCCGGCGATATCCCGTCACTGGGGTTCGGTTGCGATACCGAGTGATTCCACTCCGACACTTTTTGCTATTCCCATGACTTCCACGAGCTTGCCGGTCTCAACACGTTTATCCGGCTTGATCAAGACAATCTTTTTTTCTGCTCGGGTGACTTTTTCCAAGAGGGCGACCGGCAATTGGTCGACCGACAGCTTTTCATCGTTCAGGAATATATCGTTTGTCCGGGTAATCGTAATCACGATATCCCGTTCATCCTTTAGTTTTGGAGCCCTGGCTTTCGGCAGGTCGACGCTAATCCCGGTTTGAAGCACAAAGCTCGAAGAGAGCATGAAAAAGATGAGCAACTGCAAGACGCAGTCGATCAAGGGAGTCATGTTGAGTGACACGTTGAGCTTTTCGTGGGTGACGGATTTCTTTTTAAACTGCATACGTCCGTTCCTTTTCGGATAGCAAATCAAGCAGTTCCGAGGAAAGAATTTCCATTTCCCAGACCATGTTGTCAACTTGTGTCACGAAATAGTTGTAGGCTACCAGGGTGGGAATGGCTACAATGAGTCCCCAGACCGTCGTGAGCAAGGCCGTTCCGATTCCGCCGGCAAGGTCGCCCGGTGTGACTGCGCCGCCGTGACTCTGGATGACCATGAACGCCTCGGTCATGCCGACGACGGTTCCCAGAAGGCCCAGCAGCGGAGCTATGTTGGCTATTGTTGCGAGCACGCTCAGATGTCTTTCCAAGCTCGGGATAACGAGGAGGCCGGCATCTTCGATGGCCTCACGAATCTCGTTTCGTGGCCGCCCCTTCTTTACGAGTCCCGATTTCAATATGAATGCCAGCGGTCCGCCCGTCTCGTCGCACAGGTCGACGGCCTCCGCAACACGACCGCGCTTCAATATCTCTCGAATGTTATCCATCAAATCCTTTGAGTAGGCCCTTGCCCGTCTGAGGCTGAAGAAGCGTTCCAGTATAAGGGAAACGGAAATAAGGGAACAGGCGAAAATGGGAATCATGAGCCAGCCGCCACCTGTTATGATATTAATTTGAGACATCCTTTCCTCCTGTTCTGATTCCTTGTCTCCAAGGTGTGCTCGTCGGTTGTTCCGTTGCTTCGATTCTGCGGATGGCCTTCAGCGCTACCATGCCTGCCGCCTCGCCTTCATACGTTGTTGCGATTGTGGCATACAGTTGCCGAGCTTCGTCCACCAGACCATCGCGCTCAAGCAAGTGTGCCGCCTGGAGCTGTGCGCGCTCTGCCCAGCCGGCGGGAAAAGCACCACGGGCTATCGTGACCAGTTCCGCAATTCCTTGTTCGCTTCGGTCCAGTTCGGCAAAGCATTCTGCGATGGCAAATCGGGACCGTGCCGCCAGGTCCGAGGTTCCGTCTCCGGCAGCCGCCCTGTATTGTTCGATTGCCTCTCCGAATTTTCCCGCTCGCTGCAACGCTTTCCCCATATCATACAACACCAGCGCCCGCAACGGCGATTCGATGTCATTTTCGATGAACGATTGAAATTCGAGCGCCGCCCTGTCTGCCATTCCGGCCTCGATCATGCATTCGGCCCTCTGGATGTGGGCTTGCTCGGCAAGAGGGCTTTCAGGATACAGCTCACCCACTTGCCGGAACAAGTCCATTGCCTCCACGTAAGCACCTTCCATGCTGGCTGCACGAGCGGCAAAGAACAGGGAGTCGTCTGCAAGTCGCGAGGTCGGGAACGTTTCGCTCAATTTCAGAAGAGTCCTCCTCGCATTTTCCCAGTTGCCCGCGGCGTAGTCGATTCTTCCTTGCCAGTAAAGGGCCTGCTCGGCAAGGGAACCGCGAGGGGATTCGCTCAGCACCTGGGCGAACGCTGCGGCGGCGTCTCGGGGGTTGACCAGCCTCATGTGCGCCCATCCGATTCCATACCATGCATCCGCTCGCATTTGGGGGGGGAGCCCGGATTTCAGCGCCTTTCTGTACAGAGCGAGCGCGCTTTCCGGATTGTTCAATCTCTCTTCGCAAACGGCGGCCCATGCCGTCGCTTCAGCGGCCAGGGGACTGTCCGGGTATGTTTCGGCAAGCTTCCGGAATTCACCACTCGCAATCTTCATCAACCCTTCTTCGAAATACGATGCTGCAAGGTAGAACTGGGCCGAATCGGCAATTGATGTTTCAGGAAACTTTGTTGGAAGGCGCCGGAATGCGGTGGCGGCGAGACTATAATTTCCCCTCACAAACTCAGTCCGCCCGTATGCGAAGGCCGCCTTGTCGGCGAGCGCGAAATCCGCGTGCTCTTCTGCGACGATACGCAGCAATTCGGAGGCGCCCGCCAGATCGTCCGTCCGGAAGCGAGAAATTCCGGAAAAATACTTTGCGGCCGCCGCATAGATTGTGTCGGGGTATTTTTTGCAGAGGGAATCCAACAGAGAATCGGCTTTCCCGTAATCGCCCAACAGGAATTGAGCCATCGCGCTCTGAAACATGGCCGTCTCCACCAGCGGGTGCTCCGGCCAGTTCGTGAGAAAATAGGCGTACGCCGTGGCCGCCTCCGCCAATTTGCCGGCCTTCAGCAGAGAAAATGCTTGCAGGTAACTCGCCAGCGGAAGCATGCTTGCCGGTTTGCCGCCGTGTATGAACTCTTCGAATTTCTTCCCGGCTTTCGCGAATTGGGATGATTGAAAAAGGCAGATGCCTTCAAAGTAAACCAATTGCGGCCATTTATCGATTGCAGCCGGAGCTGCTGCAAGCTCGCGGATGACCGGACACGCTTTCTCAAATTTTTCCGTGAGCAAAAGTGAGCCCGCGAACGCATACAGGAGGTTTTCCGAGGATGTCCCGGACTGGACGAAAGGTTCAAGGACCATTGCGGCCCTTGAGGGTTGCCTCATCCGGAGCAAACAAGTGGCCAGAACGAAAGCCGCTGAATCACCATACAGCTCGCACTGTTTCTTTTCCGCTATTGAAGAGAGGCGCGTTATTGCCTGATCGAGGTTTTTCAGTCCGACCTCAGCCAGCGCCAGTTGGAAAAGGATGGAGCAGTGTTCGATGTCGGTGTCCGCGTCGTTCAGAAGTCGATGAAGGACGCGCCTCGCAGCTTCATATTTTCCTGCTTTGAGATAGATATATCCCAGCGCCGTTTGCGCCTCGCGACTTATCTCGGGCGGCGGTTTTTCCGAAAGTAGTTTTTCCAGCGTCTGAATCGCATTGCCGTGGTCATTATCTTCAAGAAAAAGTAAGCCGCCTCGCAGAAGCGCCATTTGTTTGATGTCGGGCGAGAGGTTTGAAGACCCTGCCGAGACATAGTGTCGGATGGCCATCTGGCGGTTTCCGACCTTCATATAGTCGGTTGCGAGATTGAACTCGACGGCGCCTGCGAGCGGGCTTTCCGGAAACTCGGTCAAAAATCGCTCTCGCGTTTGAATCGCGCTCGCGTAGCGTCCCATTTGTTCAAGACACCAGCCGGCCGAATCCGCCGCATATTCCCGGAGGACATTCCGGGGATATTTCATCAGGAACTCATTGAACCTGTCCAGCGCCTTTTCGTATTCTCCTCGTCTATAACGAATCTCGCCGAGCCAGTAAAGCGCATTGGCATGGGTCTCATCATGCTCGGTCGACGACAGGAGCCTTTCGATGGTTCGAATCGCTTCCGCATGGTCGTCCGAGGCGCAGAGGGTCATTGCCAGGCCATATAGCGCCCTGGCGTGGTAAGGCGGGCCCGGACGCTCATGAACGATGCGGACGAATTCAGAGGCGGCCATCGAGTAATCGCCCTGCCAGTAGAGGACTTTCCCCAACAGATATCGCGCATCTGTCACGTCGCGACTTTCGGATTCAACACGAATATACTCTTCCAGCAGACTCCGGGCCTCCGACAACTTTCCGGCGGATATGGCTTTCATTGCTGGAATAATTCGTTGCTGCTCCGCTGCACATTCCGGCGAATATGCGTGGAAAATCGGCAAAAAGAGGGCCAGGAGAGCGGGGAGATAGAGCAGAAGCCTTTTGTCTTTAAATGCCGCGCGAGGATGGTTGTTCATGTGGACAATCCCGTTCGGGCTTTGTATGCAAGCGCCTCCGCTGTCGTCATCGGTGTGCGAGCAGTCGGCAAACTTTCAGGGTATGATCTCTGTTCCGATACCCGTGTCCGTGAAGATTTCCAGCAAGAGAGAGTGTGAGATTCGGCCATCGATGATGTGAGTCTTATTTACTCCCGCTCTGAGAGCGCGTTTGCAGGCTTCCACTTTCGGTATCATGCCGCCGTCGATGATGCCCGTGTCGATAAGCTTCTCCACCTCCGAGAGCTTGACCGTCGAGATCAATGCGGATTCATCGTCTTTGTTTTCGAGGATTCCGGCGGTGTCTGTCAGGAGAACCAACTTCTCCGCCTTGAGCGCCGCGGCTATTTCTCCCGCAACGGAATCGGCATTGATGTTGAACGTTTCCCCGTTTTCGCCGACTCCGATCGGAGCGACGACCACAATATACCCGTTTTGTTCCAGCGACCGTATGAGGCCCGGATCGATTTCTTTTACCTCTCCCACAAACCCCATATCGACGCCCGAGGCTCCCGGCGGATTGTACTTGGTTGCGTGGATGAGGTTGCCGTCCTTGCCCGAGACGCCGACCGCCTTGCCGCCCGACTGGTTGATAAGGCTTACCACTTCCTTGTTAATACGGCCGACAAGAACCATTTCCACGATGTCTTTTGTTTCGTCGTCGGTGACCCGCATGCCCTTGTGGAAGACCGGTTCCTTTCCCATTTTCGCCATAACCTGCGAGATTGCTTTGCCGCCGCCGTGCACGACAACAGGGTTCATGCCGACATACTTCATCAATACGATATCGCTGGCGGCTGTTCGCCTGATTTCTTCGTGTTCCATCGCGCTACCGCCATATTTAATAACGACGGTCTTTCCATAAAATTTGCGGAAGTAGGGGAGGGCTTCACTTAAAATTCTTGCTTTTTCAATGTGCTTTTTCATTATGAAACCTCTGCGCTTGGCCGGACATCAGGTGCGATAAGAGGCATTTATCTTGACGTAGTCATAGGACAGGTCGCACGTGAGCACGGTTGCCGATTCGTTTCCCGCATTGAGATTTATCGTAAACTCGACCTCTTTTCGTGAGAGGATGTCTCTGGCTCGCTCTTCCTCGAACGGTTGCGGAGTCCCGTCTTTAAGAAGCGCCAAATCACCCAGGTGTATGTCCATCTCATCCGGGTTTACTTCGACCCCAGCTCTGCCTGCCGCTGCAATGATGCGGCCCCAGTTGGCGTCGTTCCCGAATATCGCCGTCTTCACGAGAAGAGAATTGGCAACTGTTTTTGCTATCGCGAGCGCATCCGTTTTGTCGCCCGCTCCCACAACACGAATTCTTACGAGCTTGGTTGCGCCCTCGCCGTCGCTGACGATCATTTCTGCAAGACGCGAGCAAACGTACTGGAGCGCCGAATGAAACGCGAAGTAGTCTTCTGAAAACTCATTTATCTGAGGGGCCTCAGAGGCTCCGTTGGCCAACATGAGAACCATGTCATTCGTGCTCGTGTCGCCATCAACCGTTATGCAATTGAAGGTCGATTCCACCGCCGTCTCCAAAGCACGCGACAGGAATGCCAGCTCAATGGGCGCATCGGTTGTGATGAACGCCAGCATCGTGGCGAGGTCGGGACAAATCATTCCGGCCCCTTTGGCCATGCCTCCGATTATCGCTTCTCCCTGCGAAAGAGAAACCTTCACGGCCACATTTTTTGCGAATGTGTCCGTTGTCAGAATGGCAATCGATGCGTCGTCGCCGCCGTGACGGCTCAGCTCGGGAACCAGCTTCCGTATTCCCGCCACGATGTTCTCCATGGGAAGCATTTTCCCGATTGTGCCGGTTGAGGCGACCGCCACTTCGTAGTGGGATATTCCCAGATATTCGGCGGCGACTCGCGCCATTGTCGCAGCATCCTGCCTGCCCTGTTTTCCCGTGACTGCGTTCGCGTTGCCGCTGTTCACCAGGACAGCCCGCGCCGAACCGTTGCTTACGACTTCCTGCGTATGGAGAACCGGCGCCGCCTTAACGATATTCCTGGTAAACATACCGGCGATCATTGCCGGACGGTCCGACACAATGAGCGCAAGGTCAGATTCGTCGTTGTCTTTTATCCCGCAACAGAGCCCAGCCGCCAAGAATCCGGCGGGCGCGGTGACGCCTCCCGGCACTTCGACATGCTGTGTCACGTGGTTTGCCTCCTATGGTGTCAGTCCGCCAAATTCGAGACCGCTTCTCTCCGGGAAATCGAACATGATGTTCATACACTGCACAGCCTGGCCGGCTGCTCCTTTACACAGGTTGTCAATCGCCGAAATCGCTATGATTTTCCGTGTTCTCGGGTCCTGGGTAAGCCCGATGTCGCAGTAATTGCTGCCGCGCACAAACCGAATTTCCGGATACGTGTTCGGCTTGCAGAGCCGCACAAACGGCGCATCGCGGTAAAACTCTTTGTACAACTCCGCCAACTTCTCCGATGGTGTTTCGGTTGATGCTGTGGCGGTAATCGTGCTCAGAATACCCCGGATGACGGGCGCCAGGTGAGGGGTAAAAAGTACCTGCATCGGCTGTCCTGCTATCGCCGAGAGCTCCTGCTCGATTTCGGGAGTGTGGCGATGCTTTGTGACACCGTACGCGCGCAGATTATCGCTGATCTCCGGAAAGTGAGTCTGCGCCGTTGGCTTCTGCCCCGCGCCCGAAACTCCCGATAACGAATTGATGACAATCTGCCCCGTGTCGATGAGCCCGTGTTTCACCAGTGGCGCAAGAGCGAGCACGGCGGCTGTCGGATAGCAACCGGGCAGCGCAACCAGATTTGCTCTCCGAATGTTATCCTTATAAAGTTCCGGCAACCCATACACGCTTTTCTCAAGCAGACTCTTTTCCGTGTGCGGGGTCGCGTACCACTGTTCGTATATCGCGGCGTCTTTTAATCGGAAGTCGGCGCTGTAATCCACAACCCTGACGCCTTCCTTCAACAGGGCGGCCACTATGGGCATGGCCTCCGTATGCGGAATCGCAAGGACTGCGACTTCGCATTTTCGAGCCACTTCGGCGATGTCCAATTCCACCACCGGCATATCCACGATTCCGCGCAACGAGGGAAATATCTCGTGTATGTTTTTGCCGGCGAACCGGCGGGATGTCAGCGCGGTTATCTCGACAGACGGATGGCCCGCAAGCAGGCGCACCATCTCTCCACCCGTGTAACCGTTTGCCCCGATAATCGCTGCTCTGGCCTTACTCATCGTTTGCGGCCCCTTCTTGTGCGCCGTACCGTCGTTTTCCCACGGCTTCGCTGTCGGGCGCCTTTTTCGGGAACACGTTTTGGTTGAGCCTTCTTGGCTTTGTGTTTGCGGTCTTCTTCACCTTCGTGGTCTGCAATGACGAAGTCCATCCGCCTCTTCTCGATATCGACACGCACAACCTGCACGCTGATCTCGTCTCCGAGACGGTATACCTTCCCCCTGTTTTCTCCCAGCAGTGAGTGTTTCTCTTCCATGAAGGTGTAGTAGTCGTCATCGAGGCTGCTTACATGGACAAGCCCCTCCACCAGGAAATCGGTCAGTTCGACGAAGAGACCGTACGAGTGCACTCCGGTGATTCTGCCGTTGAAGACGTCGCCGACCTTGTTTTGCATGAACATGAGTTGCTTTGTCAAAAGCGACTCGCGTTCGGCTTCCAGGGATCTCCTCTCTCGCAGGGAGCAGTGCTCGGCAACCCTTTTCAGGACATCGGAATAATCCTCATCCGAGAGGGTTTTCTTTCGCTGGTCCAATGTCTTCAGAATCCTGTGAACAACGAGGTCGGGATAGCGCCTGATCGGCGATGTAAAATGTGTGTAACACTCGCAGGCTAGCCCGAAGTGGCCGACGTTCTCCGGTGAGTACCGAGCCTCACGCAGTGACCGCAACATGAGGTAATTTATCAGTGTTTCCTCGGGACGGCCGCGTGCTTCCAGCGAAATCCTCTGCAATCCCCGGGGTGTTTTTGAATCTTTTTCGCTGAGTTTGTATCCGAGGGAGGCGATAAATTCCCGAAACGCGCTCATCCGTTCGGAGTCGGGCTCCTCATGGATTCGATAGACCATGGGCGCCTCGTGTCCCGTTACGTGCCGGGCGACGGTCTCGTTCGCGACTAGCATGAACTCCTCGATGAGTTCATGCGCGACCGTGTGCTTCTGCAGGACGATGTCCACCACTTCTCCCTCATGGTCGAAGATGGCGCGCGCCTCCGGAAAATTAAAATCGAGACTGCCCCGCGCCATTCTTTTGGCTCGGAGCACACGCGCCAGCTTGTTCATCGTGCGAAGATTATCGGCAAACTCAGAGAAGCGCTCTTTTGCCTCAGCGCCGTCCTGCAAAATTGCGAACACTTCGTCGTAGGTCATCCTGTGTCGGGAACGAATCACGCTTTCGAATATTTCATAGTGAATAAGTCTGCCCCTCGGGCTTATCTCCATTGTGACAGTGAATGCAAGCCGGTCTTCGTTTTCCCTGAGACTGCACAGACCGTTCGAGATGCGTTCCGGCAACATGGGCAACACGCGATCTTCGAGGTAGATGCTCGTTGCCCGATCATATGCTTCATCATCGATGGCGGAACCTTCTTCTATGTAGTAACTGACATCTGCGATGTGGACGCCCAAAACGTAATTCCCATGCTCGTTGATTTCGATCGAAACCGCGTCATCAAAGTCCTTTGCGTCGACAGGGTCAATGGTCACAAGGGGAAGGTCGCGGAGGTCGGTTCTCCTGCTCACTTCGGCGGCCGGTATGGTCTCCGGAAGTTGTTCGGCCGTTTTCAGGACACTCGGCGGAAACTCCGCCGGCAAGCCATGCTTGCGTATCAAGAGTTCCGTGTCGAGTCCCTTCTCGCCCCGCTGACCGAGAATTTCCAAAATCTTGCCCTCGGGATTCCGGTGATAGGAGGGGTATTCGGTGACCTCCGCCAGAACAACCTGTCCGGGTTGCGCATCGAGCGAATCGGCGAAGTCCACATACACGTGTTGCGTAATCCTCTCATCGATGGGTACCACATAGCCGAAATTGCGGCCTTCCTCATAGTATCCAAGAACGGTTTGGTTGGCTCGCTCCAGCACACGAATGACTTCTCCCCGAAGCCGCTGGCTGGTGAGATGACCCGAGACCCTGGCAACCACCTTATCGCCATGCATTGCGGTGTCGATGTTCCTCCCGCTCACATATATGTCGGGCAGGTTCACTTGTCCGGGTCTCGGCAGCGGTTGTACAAAACCGTATCCGTCCCGGTGACCGATAAATGCTCCCACGACAAGGTTCATATGCTCGGGAACACCGAACCGTTTTCCGCGAGTCTTAACAATTTCACCCGACTCAAGCAATTCTTTTACCGCAATTTTCAAGTCGCGGAGCGAGTCGTCCCCCACTTCGAGATGTTTTGCGATCTCCCTCATTTTCAAAGGCCGTTCAGCCGACTGACGCAATAGTTGGAGAATCTTTTCTTTCATTCGTTCCATTGATTTCGGTCGCCCCTCTTTATAGACGGTTGTCAACCGGAGACTTACAGAAACACAGCGCAGTGTGGCCGCAACCAAACTTGGCTTCAGGGACAGTCCCGATTCTACGACACTTCGTGTCCGTAAATCGGGGACAGTCCCTTTCGCCCCGTATCACACTGCTACCGTTAACATTATGAGAGTCGCGGCATAAAAACCCCGACGGAAATTCACAATTCTGATAGACAGTAGTACACAAAGAGCTCGATACCGAGCATCCACGTGCCTTTGCAACAGAAATAATTCATCGTATTATAGCTGAACCGCAAATAGAGTGTCAACGAGGGTCAACGTGCGGAAAAGACAAAGGGGGGTGTTGTCTCACAGTCCATTCATGCCCGCTTTGGCTACGGTCCGCCAACCTGGAAATTCCCGAAAGGCAGGAAACAGATTTACTGTTCCAGTAGGGCCGAAGTCAAATTTAGGGGATATGGATTCCCCAGTTTCATGTCCCGCGGAATTGACACATTTGTCTTTCCGCGCCACCTGCCGGTCAGAAAACAGAGGGACGGCTGCCGAGCCGCCCCTCTTCGTGGAAACTAAACTGCGAAGTATTGCCCCGGTCTATTTCTTTATGTTTTCAATGCCGAGCTCGAAGGCTCGCTGGTTGACCGGCAGAATCTTCTTCGGGATGACATCTTTCAAAACGTCGGCAAAAATGTTAACCGGAATAGGAACCCATCCCGAGCCGGCGAGGGCTCCAACCATAACGACATTCGAAGCCATCGCCTCTCCGGCTTCTTTCGCCAGTTCCGTGCTCTCTATCACCCTGGTCTCGGCGGTCATCTCTTTGATTCGCTCGAGCAAAACATCCACCGTGGGATACTCCATCGCGCCGTAGAGGACCATGAGCGGGTAATTTGGGCGCGGATTCACGATTATCTTTGTTTGCGGGTTCGCATACGTAGCCGCGACGCGAAGCGTTTCCATCGGCTCCAGGCCGACGATGACGTGCGCGCCTCCGCGGGGAATCAGCGGTCCGTACGACATCTTTTTCGACATCCTGACATGGCTCATTACGGCGCCGCCGCGTTGCGACTGGCCGTATGTTTCGCCGATTGTCGCATGGAAACCGTCGGCGATCGCGGCGCTGGCGAGAATATGCGATGCCAGAATGTTTCCTTGCCCGCCGACTCCCGTGATTACAACATTGAAACAATCGCCGTTCGATTTCATACCTTCGACTCCTCGGCCTTCTCGACCTCTATCGCGCCCTGTGGACAGAGATAGGCGCAGACGCCGCAGCCCGTGCATACGACTTCATCCACCGTGGCGCACTGGTTTTTCTGGTCCCAGATGAGCGCCGGGCAACCGAACACCCGCGTGCAGAACCGCGCGCAGCCGCATTCGTCGCCCAGACATTTTTCCGGATTAACCCTTACCTTATCTTTCGCCTTCTGCCGGCTCGCAATCAGACCGCAGGTCCGCCGCAAGATAAGCACGCTGGCATCGCCGCATTGCATCAAGTCATGCAGTGTCTCCGTTGCCTTGTCGACCTCGAACGGGTCACATATTTCAACGTGGAAGCCGAGTCCTTTGCACACCTCTTCGATTTTTACCTGTGTCGCCGGGTTCCCGAGGGCGTCAACTCCGATGCCGGGGTGCGGCTGGAAACCGGTCATCGCGGTAGCGCTGTTGTCAAGTACGACGCTGGTGAATTTCGCTCCGTTGTATCGGGCGTTCACCAGCGCGGGGATTGTGGCATGGAAGAAGGTGGAATCTCCCATGACTGCGACCACCGGCTGGTCGAATTCGAACTTCTCGAGGTTTCCCAAGCCGCATGCCACGCCTGCTCCCGAACCCATGCAGTGCAGGGTGCGGTTCAGGAAGTAGCCCGAGCGTCCGGCGCCCATACCGTAGCATCCGATGTCGCCGAGTACGAATCCTCCGCGGCCATCAAGCGCCAGGGCGTTTTTCATTACCCAGTACGACGCGCGGTGCGGGCACCCGGCGCAGAACGCAAGGTCGCGCGGCGCGGTATATTCGCTCAATAGTTCCTGGGCGCGAGATGCATACTCGGGACTCTGCGGCTGATACTCTATTCCCCTGATCTCCGCGAGCGCCTGCGTGACGATGTCGGGATCGATCTCCCCGAGAGCCGGCCCGAACTGGCTCCTCACATGTCCGGAGGTCTTCCCGAAGAACTTGATGACCTCGAGGTCGCTGCCGATGTGGTCGGCGAGCAGGCTTTTGACGTTTTGCTCCAGGAACGGGTCGATCTCTTCGACGAACAGAACCTGCTTGACTCCTTTCAGATTCTTTACGATGAATTCATTCGGCAGCGGCCAGGTGGTCCCAAGTTTCAGTATCCCGATTTTTTCATCGAGTCCGAGCGCGCTGACAGCCTCCCGTGAATACAGCCAACCCGTGCCGCAGGTAATGATGACAAGCTCGGCGCCCGGCGGGCCGACATATTGATTGAACTCCGATGTCTCGAAGATTCCGCGCGCTTTCTCGAGCTTGCCATGAAGGACCGAATGCGTGATGGCGCCGAGCGAGAGAAACCGGTCATATGCCTCGAACCGCGGCTTCGGAGAAACGCGATTGATATCGCCGAGTGAAAGGTCGCCCCGCGCGTGTGAAATTCGAGTCACGCTTCGGAGCATGACCGGCATTTCCAGTTCCTCCGACAGCTCGAACGCCCATCGCGCCATCGCCTTGGCCTCGTCGATTGTGCCGGGTTCCAGCAAAGGCGCATCGAGCATGCGCGCGAAAGCCCGCGAATCCATTTCGTTGTTGCTGCAGTGAGCGGCCGGGTCATCCGCGACGACGACCACCAGGCCTCCCTTGCTTCCCGACATGATGACCGACAGCAGAAAGTCGGCGGCCACGTTGATGCCGTTTTGCTTCATCGCGCAGATGGCGCGCAGGCCGGCGAACGACGCGCCCGCCGCCGCTTCCAGCGCGACTATCTCATTGGTGGACCACTCGGCGTGATGCCCGAAGTTCTCGGCTACCTCCGGGCGGGCGAGGGTCCCGATAATTTCAGAAGAAGGCGAGCCTGGGTACGCGGCGCAGAACTTGACGCCCGCCTCGATGGCGCCGCGGGCAATCGCCTCATTGCCCATCATCAGTACGCGTTTCCCCGGCTCATCGAGTAAGATGCTCAACATTATTTCGGTCCTCCTTCCAAGAAAAACTCGCGCTGCTCATCACTCAACTTCAGATAGAGCAGCGGTGAATTCTCATTGCCGCGGTTGCTCAGTTCCTTCACGACTCTTCTTTTCTTGTTCGTGACAGCCTCGCGCAAGATAGCCACCCGTTCCTCCGGGAAACTCTTTGCCGCGATAATTCCCGCTTCGGTCGCTGAGGCGACCAGCTTTTCGCCGGCTTCGCTGCGCACCAGCATCGTGTTCCAGTCGTCCATCCACTCGGTCGAACCGAGCGAAATGTCCGCCAGTTCGGCCGTGACATCGAAACAGACCTCGCACGTCGGGCGAATTATCGCTTTTATCTTGTCAATCGGCAATCGGGCCGTGCCGCCGTTCGTGTAGACAATAAAGTCGTCGTTCTTCGGGATGTCGATTTTCTTTATCCGCTTCAGTTCCACCTGGTCGCTGAGATACAGAAGATACTTTCTGTACTCGAGCGCCCACAGACAGAACAGGCCGACCAGGAGCTTTATATTCTGCGCTTCGGGCCGGTCGTCATATTTTTGCATCTTCCTGACCGCCGTGATTTGACAGGGTCTGCCGACCACGGCGATTTTCTCGCCCGTTTTCAAAAGGTCGTTTAACGCCGAAAGCGTGGGCGCCGCCGTGTACTTCGAACCCGCGCAGGCAAGCGCCTCGTCGCGGGTCCGCGCAATCGAGGGACGCGGCAGCACGCTCTTGTGGTCGGAGTATTTTGTCAGCAGAGCGGCATCGACGACGCCTTTCTCCAACGCATGAATCACGAGCGCCGACGCCACACCGCCGTACTGGCCCGCTTTGTGCACGGCTTCATCCTCCGATGTGACCATGCTCAACGAACGGTACGACCCGAGAACGTTATCGGTTCGCCGCGAGCCGAAAATCATTTCGTCCAGACCATCGAGGTCGGTTGCCGTTCGCGGGCAAAACCGATAGCAGCGGCCGTCGCTCCGCCCGCAGCGCTCGATGAGCGCGACCTTCTCATCCATTTCTTTCAGATACGGACACAATCCCACGCACATGCCGCAGCCCGTGCACAGGTCGGCCTGCTGAACTTCCGTCTGGAGTTCATCCGGCCCCTTATTCATCAGTTCTTCCATAGCGCTACCTCCGCATTGCTACCCGAGTATTACCCCGGCACAATCCGCCACCGTATTCATGTCGGGGCTTGGTTTGCCGGCCGCGTCACGGGCCGGGGTGGCTGTTCCCAAACACGACGCGCCTTCGGCAGCATCAGGATATCATTTTCCGGATGAATAATTCAATTTTTCGCTCTGTTTATTTTTGATTTATACCCTCTGATATGCGATAATCAAGCCAAGTTCTGAAGGCTTGCGCTTTCGTTCGGGCGCATGAGGGAGAAACAGTGTGTTCCGCCGCTCGGCGACCCGCGGTCCGGAGGCTGCCTTCGGACGAACACAAAATCTGCCGGCATAATCCAGGCTGTCTTCCGTCTATGGCAATCCGTGGATTGACAGATCTTCTCAAGCCGCCCCTGGAGTTGATTCGGGGGACGCTTCTTGTTTTCTTTGCTTCGCTCGTCATATTCTTTCCGCTCAGAGAACTTCTCGCATATTTCGGGTTTTTCCCGGTCACGGACCTTCTCATCTACTTTGCCCGGGAAATTCGTCCCCTTCCTTTTCGTCCGAACTATAGCCCTCACGATGCCCTTCTGTTCTGCCTTCCGTTAACGGTGGTATATGCCGTGGCCATGGCTGTCAAGAGAACAATCGAGAGAAGAGAAACTCGCAATTATGAACTGGATGTTTTGGAGAACGCATCGAGACGCCACACTTTGAAGACGATAAAGGTGGCAGTTTCATGTGTTGGTTCTTTATTGGTGATTATGTTTGTATGCATTGGGTTTGCCGGGCAAAAGACGATTCTTCTCTATGCAAGCAGAGACAAACCGTATTCGACCGTTCTGAGCCTGCAAGGCTTCGAGGCCTTGAAGCGTGACACAGACGCGCGGCTGGTAATCTACCTTGGAGATTCCAATTCTTTTAATCCTCCCGACGCGTTTGCAAACACGGGCAATCCCAAAACCCATATGCCTCAACTGATTTCAAAGGCAATCGCCGCAAAAGGAGGAAAACAAGATTTCATATTTTCAGAATGGGCTTTTGCAGCGGCAGACATGTTCGACTTCTATTGCTTGTTTCACGTGGCGATAGAGCATTCACCGGACCTTGTCATTATACCGATTAATTGGAGGTCTTTCGGAAGCGCCTGGATCAACGAAGCCACGTGGTTTTTCCCCGAGTTGTCGGCGCTTGTCCCAATAAACGAAGGCCTGCCATCTGACATCGAGAGCCCTGTTCGTTTGAGAGGCATATCTGTCATTCAAAGGTTTGCATATAAGGCGCATCTGTACTTAACCTATCCGATAGGACTCAAGAATCTGACAAAGGAAAAGGCAAAGTTTCTTCTCCCAATGGACGGCGACAGCGCCATGTTCGCGACAGGAACAAACACTCTGATTCAGGCTCGTCCCAAATTCACAAACAGTGGGACCAAACGGGCCGGCCCCGCCTGGTTTGAGGAAAAGCCTTTCTCAAATCCTGACTACCCGTCGAACGTAGGGGAGTCCAACCCGACGTTCAGGTCTCTTTTCGCGCTTATCCATACTGCATCGAGGCACAGGACGAAGGTCCTGTTCTTTATCTGGCCCATACCGCCTCAGACCCTTGCCGATTTCACGAGTTCGGAACGACTTGAACTCGAGCGCTCAAAACGTTCGGTCATGGCGGCCACCGAAAAGCCGGATATCTCCTGCGTGGATTTTCCCGAACTTTTGACGCAGTCGCATTTCAGCGACTCTTTCGGACACTGTAAGGTGGAAGGCCGAAAGAAGATAGCTGAAGCGCTGACACCTGTTGTTCTTGATGTTTTGAATCAAGGTTGCGTCAATAGTGAATGAGTTTTTTTCGCTTTTTCTCGTCTTCACAGTCCGACGTTGCGGAAGAATGCATGCAGTCGGCCCTGAAGTCGAAAAATTTCTCTGAAATTGCAGAGATCTGGCAGGCGCAAATTGATGCGAGCGGAAGCTTGGCGGACTAACCGCATTCGGCCCATCGAACGCCAATGTGCGGTTGAAACCGCGCATCCGAAATCTGTTTCGCGATTGCACGCCTTTCCACGATACCGGGGCAGGGGACTATGAGTCTGTCTCACGATTCATGGTGGAGGAGGTCCCGATTTTCTTGACAATTCGCTGGTTTTGTTCTACCCTAAGCTTGTACTGACCAGTTAGTATAGGAATCGGGCAAAATGGCGAAAAGCAGGAAAGAATTTCAGTCGGAACAATCGCGTGCGGCAATCCTTGCCGCAGCAATGAATCTCATCTCCAAGCACGGCTTCAACGGGACCACCGTTGACAAGATCGCAGCCGAGGCGGGACTGAGCCGGGGCTCCATTTTCTGGCATTTCGACAACAAGGAAAACCTTTTTCAGGCGGTGATCGCCGAGATTCGCCAAGGGCTCTTCAATGGTCTGCTGGCCGGGCTCGAACAGAAACAGTCGGCGCGGGCGAAGGTGGACTTGCTGCTCGATAATTATTGCGCTCTCATTGAGACCGACTGCTCGCGATGTTTGGACCTCACGGTGTTAATCATCGAGATGACCGAGACCAATCCGCGTGTGACGGCCATGCTTCGCGACCTCTTTTCCGATCTCGCGGGTTTTCTCGCCGGACTTATCGAGGAGGGGAAACAGAAGGGGGAAGTCGCTTCATCGGTTCAGCCTTGTCTTACCGCGTATGCCATTGTGGGCAACCTGCAGGGAATGACGGTGCAGTATTACCTGAATCGGGACAAATTTCGATACCGCAACCTGCTCAACGAGTATCGCGCTTTCCTGTTCGAAGGGTTGCTCACCCCCGCGGGAGCGGGTATTTCGTCCGATTGACAGCCATGTCGGCATCGGATAAAATTTACTTGAACAGTGTGTCGGCTTCGCAGCGGGAAGGAGGCGCCAGCAAAAAGCGATTTCTTTTCCTTCCGCATTTGTTGCGGAAACGACTGAACGCGAAACCGATACGGCATAGCGAGAGAACAAATCGCAAGCGACGACATGCCGCACTATGACGTGCTAATAATCGGGGGGGGAATCAACGGCGCGGGCATCGCTCGAGACTGTGCGATGCGCGGGCTGAAGACGATTCTTGTAGAGAAAAAGGATTTCGCCGCCGGGGCCACGGGAACGTGCAGCGGCATGATTCACGGCGGTCCCCGCTATCTCGAATACGATATCGAGACCACACGCACATCCTGTCTCGACTCGGGCTACATCCAAAAGATAGCACCGTTTCTGTTATTCCGAATTCCATTCATCTTCCCCGTCCTCAAAGGCGACAAATACAACCTCGAACTCATAGAGACGTTCATGGAAGCCTATGACCGGTTCGTTGCTTTGAAGAACGGGAGAGAGCACTCGCGACTTACCCGCAATGACGCGCTTAAACTCGAACCGGGTCTGACCGACAAGATAGTCGGCGGCGTCACAATGGACGAATGGGGTTGCAGTCCGTTTCGACTCACTATCTTGAACGCGCTTTCCGCCCACCGCTACGGCGCCGAAATACGCAATCATACCGAGGCGGAAAAATTATTGCTCGATGACGAACGGCGAGTGCTGGGCGCCAGGCTCAGGAATACGCTGACAGGGGAGCGCGAGGAGGTGCGCGCACGCATCGTGTTTAATGCGGGAGGCCCATGGTCGCCTCGTGTCGCCGGTATGGCCGGCGCCACCGTGAAGATTCGTCCCGCGAAAGGCGTTCACCTCGTTTTCGACAGGAGGCTGTCAAACACGGCGATAACCGCCGAGACAATCGATGGCAGGAGCATCTTCGTTTTGCCCTATGAGAACACCTCGCTTGTCGGCACGACGGACGATGATTACTATGGAGACCTTGATAACGTTACCGTAACCCGCGACGAGATACAGTATCTGCTTCAGGGCATAGAACGCGTGTTTCCGTCGATACGGAAAGAGCGCATCATTCGCGCGTTTGCCGGGGTCAGACCGACACTTCACGAGTGGCGCAAGAACGAAGACGAACTCTCGCGCGAACACAAGGTTTTCGACCACGAAAAAACCGACAACATCAAGGGATTGTTGTCGATTGCCGGAGGAAAACTCGCAAGCTACCGGCTGATGTCGGAACATGCGGTCGATGTCATCTGCGAAAAACTGGATATTAACGAACAGTGTCGCACCCACAAGGAGCCGTTGCCCGGCGGTGACGGCACAGTGGACCTTTCGGAGGCGGCCCGGGAATATGGCATTCCCGCCTTCATTCTCCAGCGGCTGTATCAACGGTACGGAACCTGTTACGCGAAGGTGCTTGCCGAGGAGCCTCCCGGAGCGGCCAGGTCGATTGTGTGCCAATGCGAGTCGGTGAGCGAGGCGGAAATACGATATGTCATCCGCCACGAGTGGGCTCGCACGCTTGACGATGTCCGGCGGCGCACAAGGCTGGGGGCAGGGCCGTGCCAGGGATGCCGGTGCACTCTCGCCGCCGCATGTATCCTTGCCGAAGAGCTTCACCTGAACCCCAACGATCTTACCCGAGTGGCTATTGAATTTTTGCAGGAACGCTGGAAGGGAAAGCGGCCGATTCTTTCGGGGTACCAAATGGCGCAGGAGGAGATAAATCGGGCGGCCCATTTCCTCTCGGCGAACTTGCAGGAAATGATGGCGGCGCAAAGGTATTCCCCTCATGGAAGCTGATGTCGTTATCATCGGGGGAGGCATGGCCGGCGCCGTGGCAGCGCTCAAGGCCGCTTCCGATGGCGCCGACGTTTTGCTGCTGCGCAAAGGTCACGGCGCCAGCGCAATGTCGTCGGGAACAATCGATATTGCAGGACCCGAAATGTTTGTGCCGGGCGACCCGTGGGACTCTGCGCCGACGATTCCCGACCGGCTGCGTGAAATCCTCCGTATGAATCCATTGCATCCCTACTCGGTTATCGCCGGAGGGCGGGAAGGTTTGGACCATCTGTTGTCGCGTTTGCGCGAGGCGTGCGATTTCGTGTTCGCGAACATTCCCCGCCTTCGGTTCACAGGTTCGTGCGATCGCAACATCCCGCTGCCCACCACCGTCGGCACAATGAAATTCTGCGCGTTCGCTCCCGAGTCGCTCATCGGTGGAAACATGAGCGAAATGCATGAAGTCCGGTTAACGCTCGTTGGTATAAGCGGGCTGCTCGTGTTTCAACCGAACGCCTGCAAACAGGCTCTCGGCAAAACCTCGTCGCATCATTCCCCCTCTGCGATAACACGTATCGATTCGGTCGAAGCCCATATTCCACAACGGATGACGGCTCTGCCGGCCGCCCCCTTCGAGGTCGCACAATACCTGGACGATACCGCCAATGCGGAAGAGTTCGCGAAGGAGCTTGCGCCCCTGATTCCCGGCGAGGCGACCCACGTCGGATTCCCTCCCGTGCTCGGGTTGATGCGCCATCCTGAAACTTACGAAATCGTGTCGCATACCCTTCAAAAGCAAGTTTTCGAACTGATTTCACCGACCTTTTCCGTGCCCGGATACAGGTTGCAACTGGCGCTTGACATGGCGCTTCGGTCAAAATCGATTCGTATGGTGAATGCCGACGTGGTGCAGGCAGAATACGATGGTCGAAAAGTGCAGAATCTCGTGTTGGGCAATGGCCGGTCTGCGCGAACGGCGAGAGGGAAGAGCTACGTTGTGGCCACGGGTAAATTCGGCGCGGGAGGGCTGGTGGCGGGCGATTCTCCCATGGAACCAATTTTCGGATTACCGCTTTTTGCGCAGGGCAAGAGGGTCGATAACAAATTTGTTCAGGATTTACTAAAATACGATGTGGACGAGAAACAGCTTTTCCTTTTCTGCGGAATCCACGCAGACCCCTCGATGAGGCCGCTCGATGCTCCGGGGGACCCGATTTACGAGAACTTGTTCGCAGCGGGGTCCCTTTTGGGAGAATACGACTACGTTACCGAAAAGTGTGGCATGGGGATTGCCCTTCTCACCGGATACCTTGCCGGCCAAAAGGCGGCATCGTGATATGGGCGAGAATACGCGGCGGTTGCATGACCGAATACCCCCGCCGCTTTCGGACAGGGGACGATATTGTAACTCCTTATGTGCTAATAGTTTTGCTTGCAAAATCAGACTGCCTGTGGTACAATTATGTTGAAAAAACCGCCTCCCGGCCATGGAGACCGTCAGCAACCCGAGGTGGTTTTTTAGAGGGGTTACAGGGAGATGCGGATGCCTTCCCGGCTCCGCAAGGGAAGCGAAGGGAATTCCGACCATGAGAGAAACGAAAGCATCGCGGCGCATGTTTGCAGCCTTACTCAGCCTCGTGCTCACCCTTTGCCTGGTCAGCATCTCATCGCAGCCTGCGTTCGCCGATACCGGCAAAGATTTCGTCATCGTCATTGATATCTCTACCAGCATGCAGGACGTCTTCGATGAGGTAAAGGAAATAACGAAGAAAACCCTGAGGGATGCCCGGACCGGTGACAATGTCGCAGTGATCACCTTCGGCGAAGAGGCGACTCTTCTTGACCGCAAACAGATTCGGGGGAAAAAGGATATTGAACATCTGGAACAACAAGTGGATAAACTGTATCCCACCGATTACGCCACATACATAGGTCGCGGAATGGAGAAGAGTTTGTCTGAGCTGCGATATCTTCTGGAAAAGGACCCGAAGCGCGAACGAGTGTTGCTGTGGCTCAGTGACGGCAAGGATAATCCACCGGCGGAAATCGGCGACGAATTCATAACGTTGGAAAAACTTCGGGAGGCCCAGAGAGATTTCGAGCCGGAACGGGAATGGTTCGCCTATAAGGCTCCCCTGAGCGAAGTTAAGAATGATGTGCTGGAGGATTTCATTACGTGGGCTCGGCGCACAACGTTTCGGGTCGCGGTCAAGGAAGAAAACATTGAACTGGGCTCCTTCGAAAATGAAAACGTTCGGCAAAATGTCGTCCTTACTTTCCAGCCGAAGAATCCCGGCGCCGCCGGACTCGAGATTTACGTGAAAGCGAGGTTGAGGGACCCAAACGACCCCAGTCGCGGAATCCCCGTCAGCTTGTCTCCGCAACAAATTGTGGCTTCCGGAAATGAGTGGCAGCAGCAGTTTCAGCTTGCCTTTGCTGCAGAGGAGCCGGGGCAGTATACGGGAGAACTCGTTTTCGAGCCGGTATCGGGTCCCATGCTCGACATCGAACCGCGCAGGGTTGCCTTTACAGCCACGGTTGTCGGGCCAAAAGTTGCCATGATTGAACCCGAGAAACCGCCGGAAGAACCCAGGCCGACCGGGATACTGGCCGAAGCCAAGGAGCGAGGAATTATCGCGACCGAAGACCGCCCGCCGGGTATGACAAGGCCGGATAAACCGCTCAGTTTCGGACCGCTCGAACCCGGCAAGAAAGACAGCAAGATAATCACGCTTTACCTTAACAAGGAAGCCAATTCCGACAGCATCGTTCACGATGCTTCGATTCAACTGCCCGAGGGCATAAACGTCGACACTCAGGTGTTCGGCCGAGGCACGAGACTGGCCGCCGAAATCACTGTCTCCGTCGACCGGGACGCAGCGGTGGCTGCCGAACTGTTGGAGAGCGCGTACGAAGGCAATATGAGCTTTACCTCGAATGAGGCCGGCGTCGAAATTCTGCCCCTTTACATTCCAATTCGGGTGGCGCTGAACACGGACCGCGTGCGGTGGGGGAAAAAAATGCTGCCGGAAACCGGTGTCGGCAGGCTGAGAGCGAAAACAATGACGTTCGAAGAATTAACGGAAGAGTTGGGCACGACAGAGGAAAAACCTGCAAGCCCAATCGTTTCCGCTTTGCGTGACATATACTCCAGGTTGAAATCCCGATACGTACTCTTCCCGATTCTCGGTGCGCTGGTCGTGTTGCTGGTTATATTGCTCTACCGGATGCGGCCTCCCAGCGAGCTGTTCGTCGGGGAGTTGGTTGTCATCAAAGACCCGGGCGACTCGAAAATGAAAAACGTGAACCTGAAGCGGGTCGGCTCGCTGCACGGAAAGGACGTTCTCACGATTGGCAGCTCGCCGAAGGCCGACATCCGCCTGCAGCACGCGTCCGTTGCCCCGATTCATTGTCGCATTTTCGCGCGGACGGTTGAAGACCAGGCGGAAATCTCCATCCAGCCTGCAAAGGGCGAATCCTTTAAGGTCAACGATGTCGAGCGCCCGGAAAAAACGGTGCTCTCGGACAAGGACCTCCTTGGAATCGGCGATTTCATTCTCCTGTTCTCCCGGCCGGAAGAGCAGAAGGAGGTCGTCGTGCATTTCCGCGATGGACGCACCATGCGAGGAACGCCCGTCACCTGGGATATCGGCTCTCCGTCGTTTGAACTCCTCCGAACAGACAGCGCCGAGATGGAGGAGACCGCAGAGGAGATCACGGTCGTTCATTTCGCCGACTTGAAGGCCGTGTTCTTCATGCAGGATTCTGCCGGCAGCAGGTCCAGTGTGCCGCAGGACCGGGTAAAAACAGAAGAATTGCTTGAAGTCATTTTTTATGACGGCGAGACAATCGAAGGACATCCGCTTGTAGATTATTCCGATGTCTCGGGCAGGTTCTACCTTATTCCCAGAGAAATGCCGAACATTCTTTCCGTATTGATAGAACGAACCAGCGTGAAAGACATTGTCAGCAAGGAATCGCGTGGCGAGCCGGAGACGGCTCGCTCCGCTGGCCTCTTCGGAATCGGCAAAAAACGGAAAGGCACAGCCCCTGCCGAATAGGACGTCTTCTGCGCCCCGCGCATGAATCCATGCTTGCGCGGGGTGCTCTCTTTTGACGCTTCGTTGGACACCATGCCGCTCGCTCTTGCCCCTGCCCTCAAGTTCCTGCAAAATTGACGTGAAGAGATTCGTTGCCTATAATTTCTCACATCGAGGTGTTCCGTATGAAGATGAAAAATCTTTTCAGTCTGGTCATTCTTATGGCGACCGCGGGGTGTGCGTCGACCCCGATACGGACCGACCTGCCGGCGGTTGTCGGCAACCCCGAGCAATACAAGAATAAGCGAATCGAAGTCGCCGGCCTTGTGATTGAAAACCCTCCTCCGCAGGGAGACGAGTACCGAACTTGGACCTTCGTGCTCGGAAGTCCCCAATCGTATAGGGTTTCCGCAAGTGAGGACGGATTCAATCCCGCAACAATTGAAAAAGCGTATCGCCTGGTGGAGGAGGCTCGAAATGCCGGAGCGGAGGTGACGGTCACGGGAAAACTGCGGGTGGGGCCGTACCAAGCCATCGAGTCGGGCATGGAAATCGAACTCGATTCGGTTCGTTACCGCGGAACCATCATTCGAACGGACAGGGGCCCTTTTATCAGAAGATATTACTATCCTTCGTATCCGTACTTCCCATATTACTATTATGGACCATATTACTACCCAAGACCCTATTTCTTACACGGACATTTCCACTATTACCACTGATGCGAAACGGCGGTGAGAAGGAGTCCGGTGAATCGACCCATCAATCCAACAGTGACCTCGGGAGGAAGGCCATGAAAAAACTCGCGTCCGCGTTCGCTCTGCTTTTCCTGTTGATTCCGTCATCCGCGTCCGGCGCACGGTTGGGCGCCGACGCAAAAGTCACATCGGTGGTCGTCTACCCGGACCGGGCCCTTGTCACCCGAACTGCCGAATTGGAGCTCGCCACGGGCGAGCACGCCGTCGTCTTCGGGAATCTTCCCACCAGTATCAACGCTGACTCGTTGAGGACTCGGGGAGAGGGTGACGCCGATGTTCGTATCTATTCGATAGATTCCAGAAAAGTCGTCCTCGAAGAACCGCGCGAGGAACAAATCGCGCGGCTCGAAGCCCAGATACAGGCGGTTCGCGACGAGATTGCAGACGCGGAAGCTCGCGCGAACAACCTCGCTGCCGAGCGGGAGTTTGTTCGCTCCATCGGGGTTTACTCCGGCGAACAGTTCTCAAAGGAATTCATCACCCGCGAACCCAGCCCGGACGAGTGGCGGGCAATGGTCGAGTTTCAGCGCGAGAATCTCGCGCGCGTCAGCGAGGATATGCTCGAAACCGAGATTCGGAAGCGGGAGTTGAATCGCCGGCTCGACGCGCTCATGCGAGAACTGAATGAGCTCAGGGGGCGGTCCGAACGCGCGGCGCTCGAAGTGACTGTAACGCTCGCCGCTCGCAGTTCGGGGCGGTTCGCCCTCTCTCTGTCCTCCGTCATTCACGGCGCGGGATGGTATCCGAGCTACGATGCCCGGGCCGATGTGCGGCGCGAAAAGGTGGAGATTCATTACATCGGCAATGTGCGCCAGAACACCGGCGAAGACTGGAACAACGTCGAGGTGTTTCTCTCCACCGCCCGGCCCGCCGTCGGCGCCAAGATGCCGGAGCTGAGACCATGGTATCTCAGGCCGCAAGAGCCCATTGCGCGCGGAGCGGAGCGGCGAGCCGATAAATTCCTGGCGCGAGAGGGGAGGGAAGCTTTGATTGAAGCGCTGCCGGCGAAACCAGCCGAAATGGCAATGGCCGAAATAATTCAACGCGGCACATCGGTTCAATTCAAGGCGCCGAAGCGAATGGATATACCGTCCGATAACGCCTATCACCGCGCCATGATACTTGCAAAAGAAATTCCGGCTGAACTGTCGTATGCCGCCACGCCGAAACTCTCGCCCTTCGCGTATCTCACCGCAAAACTCACAAACACCACGGGCGCTCAATGGTTGGCGGGAAAAGTGAGCGTGTTTGTCGACGGTGATTTCATAGGAACGTCGCGGATGGAAGCGGTTGCGGCCGGAGAAGAGATCGACCTCGACCTCGGTATCGACGAGGCAATCAAAGTCGAGCGCGAGCAACTTGTGCGCAAAGAAGACGAAAAGGGGATTGTCGGCAAAAAGAAAGAACACAGGTTCAAGGATAAAATCACCCTTGAGAACATGAAAGACAAGGCCATAAAACTTGCGCTTATCGATCAGGCGCCGGTTTCACAGCACGATGATATCGAAGTGAAAGACATAAAGTTCAGTGAGAAACCCACCGAACGCGATCCGGATACCGGCATTCTCAAATGGGAATTGGAGCTGGCGCCCAAACAGAAGAAGGAAATCATCCTCGAGTTCACGGTCCTCTATCCGCTCGATATGCCCGTGTTCGGGTTGTGACAACAGTCTTGTTCGTTGATATCGGGATAATGTGCGGAATTATCCTGGTTGGGAGAATGCTTAATCATCCAATTCATATTGCGTTGGGTAGGATTTGCCACTCTCCGTACACCGGGAGTTCCCGCGCACTTTTTGGTCTTTAGAGTCAGAACAAATTCTGGATTCCCGCTTTCGCGGAGATTTTGTGGGCGCAGTTTTTTTGACATGAGGCCGCCTGCTGGAGCCGGAAGCCGAGTTTGAAGTCATAGAGCCATGGGATCGTGGGTGTGATCCCTTCTGAGGCGAGGTTTTGAGGCATGTGCTCAGAATGGTTTTTCATGAGTTGGGTGTTTGGAGCGTTGTTATAGGTTACCACAATCGTATCGTGTCGTACCCGAATGTCGGCCTCGAAGCCTCTGAAGAAGCCTCTTGGCTCGGCGTGCGTTCCATCCGAATGCCGTTAACGCACAAGGCGCTTTCGTTCACAAGCTGCAATGCGAACCGAGGCTGAAGGGTCTCCTCCGACGGGCCGCTCCGGGATTTCAGCAAATCCCATGCGCTTTCGTTTTCGACCAAAAACAAATTGTCGCACAGATTCACAGGCTCCTTTCACCCATGGCTGAGAGATGCGTCAGCATTGCAGCAAGACAAGGAAATGGTTCTCCGAGTCAAAAACCTTCATGATTCTGTAGTTGAACATGGAGATTATTTTGAGGAAATCAGCCAAAGGGTCTATCGCCGTGTCGTGGGGACCCGGGCAGTCCCGGGAATTTGCGCCTGGGTCAGCGAAGCTTTTCGCGTTAACGATGGCAAGCCGTCCGCCCGGACGCAGGACTCTCCCCATCTCTCTGAGCGCCTTCGGGGGGCATGCGAAAAGATGGAAACAGTTGAAACAGAGAACGGCATCCACGCTGTCGTTCCTCAGCGGTATGTCGAGAACGGAAGCGTGCGCGAAAAGCCGACGGGATGCGCCGTTCCTCCTGGCCCTCCTGACCATATTTCTCGATATGTCGAACGAGAATACATCACCGTGGTCACCGACAACCGGCGCGAGCAGCTTCGTAACACGACCGGCGCCGCAACCGGGTTCGAGTATGCGGGAGCCGGGGCCGATCGCTAATTCCCGGATAGCGGTCTCGACCACTATCTTTTCTTCCAGCGATAAAGTGAGCCACTGGGACTTATATGCAATACGATCAAAGAACGCTTTTGTGTCCTCTATTCTGGCGGCAAGACTTGCCGCGGGATGTAAGACGCTCTGTTCTCCTGCGCTCATTTTCTCACTCGAGCCGGCAAACATTTGCCGTCTTCCATTTTGTGGCTCGCCGGAATAATGCCGGACAGGAGGCGCTCTTCTCTGTCCGTGGCCGTTCAATTATCTTCGTCAAACATTCTTCCACACAGGCCCCACAATCCCGACATCGTTTGCTATCAACAAAGCGGTGCATCGTCGTGGGACTTCCGAGGGCCAAATCTCTTTCCACCAATTTATGATTGCCGGATTTCACGTTCCTTCATTTTTTAGCGGATGCAAAATATCGGAGCAGCTCACTGGTGATATTTGCAACTTCGGCGGAAGGGGGCCGAACAGCAAGGCTGCGCCCTTCGAGGCATGCCGACTGAATTTCGGTGTCGTAGCCGATTGTTCCGATGATTGGAACGCCGAGCCCCTTCAGTTTCTCGGTCACAATATCCTGTTGTTCCCGTGATGAAATCTTGTTCAATATGGCGCCCTTAAAAGACGCTCCCGCCTGTTCCGTCAAGTCCATAACCTTCTTTGCCAGGAAAATGGATTCCATGGAGGGTTCAACGACGCACAGAACCATGTCCACGCTCGCCTCCACGCCCCGTCCGAAATGTTCAATCCCGGCCTCCATATCCACGACTGCCACTTCGTCATCTGCCAGCCGCAGCCGTTTGAGAAACTCTCTGGTTATGGCCCCCATCGGGCACGCACATCCTTCCAGGGACTGATGAACCTTCCCGGTCACTACCAGCTTGCAGTTGTCGTCTCCGACGATGTAGTCCGATGGAATTTCCTGGGTGAACAGCTCATCCGTTTCCCAAATCGTCATCGACGGCTCATCTTCGCCTCTGGTAAATCGCGCGAGCATTTTCTGTTGAACCGCTTTTTTCCCACCGACCAGTTCCATCAGAGGACGGGGCGGTCGGTCCAAACCAAGCATCCAGAACAAGTTCGCATTCGATTCATCGGAGTCGAGGACAATAACATTTTTTCCACTCTGTTGAAAGCCCGCCGCCAACAGACACAGGACGACGCTTTTTCCGCTCCCTCCTTTTCCACAAACACAGATTTTCATTTGGAAAACCTCCTGTCAATATCTGAACAAAAATTGACCTTTCGATCTTGCATGGCGTTCATCTCGCATATATCCCCCACACAATGACGCTAACGATTCTTCGCTGTCGCTTCAATTCGTTCATCGAATATCTCGCGCCGGTCCAACTCGAGCCAATAGCGAATCGAGAGTCCGCGAATTTCCTTGAAGTAGTCCGGTGTCAACGCGCCATAGCGAGCGATGGCCTCGTTGATATCGGAACGTATTTTCTGCACCACTTCGTCCTTCGTTCGTATGTGCAGCGCAGTATCGCCGTGGACAAAGGCGGCGGCAGGAAAAGGCGAAGCCTCCTCTCGGGTCCTTATTGTCCCGCGGCCAAGGCTGGCGCCGGTGGAGACCTGCAGCCCATCGTTCATACAACTCAGAGGCGGCTCGATGCCGGCGTGGCTCTCGACCCGGAGCTCATCCAGTGAAGCTCCAAGAAGTTCGCGAGCCCGAATACCCATTTTCGCGCCTATAATCGAGTAAATGCCCAGATGGCGGTGCAATTCATTGGTCAGGAGTATCGCCTTCCACTCTTCGAGCCCGTGCCTGGTAATCACCTCCGGGATGAGCGGGCGGACATCGTCTTGCAAGTCTCCGGGATTCGTAGGATATCTTTTGAGGACCACGGGCATACGCGGGACCAAGTCCTTCTCTGTCAGCCCCAACAGAAGCCGGATGTAAGCCTGTCGCGCGGCGCCGGTGTCCCAGGCCGCGAGGGAGAAGAGGGGCGGACGCTCTCGAATTGATTCCATCTTCCCGAGAGAAGGGTCATCCAGATAAAGGGCGACCGTCTCGTCCCACGCGCGGAAATGCCCTTTTTCGAGAAGGTCGGCGATTTTTTCATGCTCATGAATGCGAGCTATGAGCTGTGACGAACGCGAGTCGAGCGTGCGGATATCTTCCAGCAAAGCCGAATCAAAGGGCAAGAGCGCGTCGTCCTCCATGTGAAAGAAATAAATGGGAATCCCGGAGACCGAAACAGACCGTACGGAATCCAAATCCCTTGCCGTATTCCAGTCCGCAGGGTCTGCATCGGGCGGCGTTCCAAAGAAGAAGACGCTTCCGATTTTTTCTCGCAGCGCCGGAACGTCCGTTAATGCGTCGGCGAGATTGGTCATCGGCCCGAGGCAAACATATGCGAGTTCCTGCTCCGCCTCTCGAGTGACGGCGGTAATGAGCGATACCGCATCCGGCGCCTCCGTCTCCGTCGAAGGAATCGGCAGCTCGCTCCATCCGAGTGTTTCAGACCGCGTCCGCCACGGGGGAGGCGGCTGGTTCAATTGCCTGCCCACGCCCACGGGAACATCCCTGACTTTCAAAAACTCGAGAACACGAAGAGCGTTTCGATATCCTGCGTCGGGCGATGAAGAGCCCTCCGAGGCGATAATCGCCTTGACCTGCACGTGGGGGGACTTGAGCAGCAAGGTCAATGCCCGCACATCATCCAAAGCCATGTCGGCATCGACGATGACCGGCGTTTTCACCTCATGCGCGGTCACATTGACGGAGAATATCAGCAGGAGGAGCAACGCGGCTGTCAGTGTTTTTCGGACCGGACCGTTCATTATCTTTCTCCTTTCCGACCGGTCAGAACTCCAGGACGAGTCCGACCATTCCATTGATACCCGGCATCGGGTAATCGGGTTTCAGTTCGTAATCGGTATCTGTCAAATTCTCGCCGGCCACGTAAACATGCCCATTGGCATTCCAGGAGGGAATAGAGAAATCATGCGTAAGTTTTCCGTTCAGCAGGAAAAAAGAACCCACCTTTTCCGTGTTCACCGTTCCCTCTTGCCTGGCGCGCGAAGTCGCAAAATGTTCATCGACAAAGAGCGCATCAAGGCTGGCCTTGAAATTTTCGAGGAACCGATAGTTCAGCCCTGCGCTTGCGGTCCATTTCGGGGCGAACGGCAGGTCGTTCGGGTCGCTGTCGAGATAGGTGAAACCGGCGAAGAACGACCACTCGGGCGCGGGAAATACGGTTAACGTGCTCTCTATGCCTCTGTTTCTGAAATCGCCGATGTTGTCGAGAACGGGAGGAAACGGCGGCGGAGGCGACACCACGATGCGGTCCTCGCCGTCGTCATAGAAAAGGGTTACATCGACCTTTGCGATGTCATGGATAGCCTGGCTGAGGCCGACTTCAAAATGGTCGAGCACCTCCGCAGTCAGTTTATCGGATTGGTTCTCTCCCGGGAGAAAGACCTCCTCTTGCACGTTGACGAACACTCCCGGATAGTTAACGCCGCGGGAATAGAAGCCGTGCACTTGAGTGCCTCCGCAGCCGATTGTCAGCCCTGCCTGCGGGCCCCATTCATTATCGAATTCATCGTGGTCAAAGTATCGGGCGCCCACCGAGGGAGTGACATAGAAGCCATCCTGTGAACCGAATCGGTGGCTGACAGCCGCATAGGGACTGGTAATACGGAAGGTTTCCTTGTCGAAATGCCGGTCCGCAGCGGGGGGAGACACGAAATCGACCTCGCCGCTGATGTAGTCCACGTCCAACCCGAAGAGAACCTCGCCTCCGTCCCATGGTCTGACTATCTCGCGCGCTCGCACGCCGTAATTCTCGTAATCGGTAAGTGTGTCGTCCGTATTCAATCCTGTGTCACCGTTGAACTGGTCGACCCAGTCGATGTCTCCGTCTTCGGAGTAAACCTTAACATAGCCCGTTCCCCAGTCGTAATCATGCGAGAGCGTGGCAATCGTGAAGTAATCCTCCGTGTTGAATCGGCCGTCCGGCGGCGGGTCGTTGTCTTTTGCGCCCGGATCATCCGCCCAGTTATTCGTGTGATTGAATGTAAGGGTCACGTCCCAGTTCTCACTCAGTTCGTATCCTATGCGCGCGAAGTATTCCTGCAGCTCTCCGTCGGCGTTGTCACGGTGGCCATGCGACCGGCGGTAGCTCTGGACAAGATAGTAATCGAACTTCTTGACCTTGCCGCCGTGTTCCAGCACTTCGACCCACGTGTCATACGAGCCGTAGGCGCCCTCGAACCTTGTATGAAACCCTTCTTCCTCCATTCTCTTCGTTGTGAGGTTCACGGCGCCGAACGCCATATTGCCGAAGAGCACCGGCTGCGCTCCCTTGTAGACTTCGATGCTTTCGACGGGGTCCACGCTGAGGACGTCCATCAGCGGGTGCGTCCACACGCTCACAAATTTTGGGATGCCGTCCACGAGCATCTGTATTTCAGCGCCCGGGCGGGAACTTCCGAGGCCCCTGATGAAAACCGAGCCCCCTTCGCCGCCGCCAAAACTTCCCACCGGGTTATGGCGTGACATAACGACACCCGGCACCCTTCTCAACGCGGAAGGGAGGTCATGGGCATTCAAGTCTTCGATTTGCTGCTCGGTGACGACGGTGACCTGACTGCCGTACTGATTGACAATGTTACCCTCGATGATTGGCGAGGCCACGACTTCGATTGTCGCAAGCACGACAGGCTCTTGTTCCGGAATCTCTTCATCGGCGTGAATGCTGACGCAAGGGGTCATCAGCACAGCGGCGCACAACAGCATACAAAAACCAATCCGGCTCACATTCCCGCGCATGTCTCATCTCCTTTCGGGGTGCGGCAAGGATGAATGCGCCTTCGGGGTTGGCGAGGAACGTCATCCTTGTCCAAGGCGGGCACGCTGTGGCAAAAAAAAGAGCCACAATGCCCCTGCCGAACGCCGGTTCGGCGCAGGCCTTCGTGGCCGAATTAGGTATGATTTTATGTGGTTGTGTTTTTGAGCGGGATCTACGGACCCCTTCTTTGAAAACAACCTATCATATCACCAGGCTTCTTGTCAAACGAAAAATACGGCCTGGCTGTCTGCGTGAAAAATGCCCGAAACCATTTGGACAACTTGTCAAATTGTGGGAAAGATTATGTGTGAATGCTGCCCACGAGTGGAATAAGGAAAACGCTCGAAAAAAGACTTTTGAGAGCGCCTCACGAGTGACATTCTCAGCCCGCATCATCAACCGTGGACCGGATATTTTGCATGTTCTCCAGTGGAGATTCCCGAATGAAGCATGAAGAACCGGACCAGTTTTTCGAGATAGGTTTCAATTGGCGGGCACTTTATCCCCGAGCGGTCAAGTATCTCGGAGGCATTCGTTGTGTCGTACTTTGTCCGCATATACATATATGGAACAAGCTGGGCGGGCATTCGTGTGACGTGCGAAAACAGCGGCATCGCCGCTATGAAGCGCATTATGCTTATCCCTCCTGTCATTCCGAGGAGCGAAGCGACGAGGAATCTCGCCTATCCATACCGTATAGTTCGCCCAATTCCAGTCCT
>CAYVQZ010000045.1:0-47140 GCA_964453435.1 uncultured bacterium | reverse complement strand
TCTGGTTGAAGATGTATGCCGCCCGGCTTATCTGGCGGCTGACTTCCACCTTTCGAAACATGTGGAAGAGCTTCATCTGGATGTTCGGATACTCGATGAGCGGCCTTCCTCCCTGCACGCGCTCCTTTGCGTAGGATAACGCTTCCTCGAAGGCGGCCCGGGCGCAGCCGGCGCCGAGCACTCCCATGAGCGCGGTCGTGGTGGACAGCGTCAGTTCGAGCATCGCTTCATACGCCTCCGGCTCAACACCCATGTATTTCTTCGGGATACGCACATTGTCGAAAAACAGCTCGCCCTGGTTCAGGTCGCGCTGCCCGATCTTGTTCAGCGGCTCTCCCTTCGAGACGCCGGGTAGATCCAGAGGAACAATTGCTATTCCGCCGCCCGCGAGACCCATCGAGTTGTCGATTGTGCAGAAAAGCGCGCAGTGAGTCGCAATCGTGCCGGCCGACACCCAGGCGGACTTCTGGCCGTCGATCACCCATTCGTCTCCCTCGAGCCGCGCGCGGCACTGCCCCTTGATGTTCGGGTCGCGGAATGCGGGATGATGCGGAATAAGCGTGTCGGAGCCATGGTCCGGTTCGGTTATGCCCCAGCACCCGATGATGCTGCCATCCGTGCATTCGCAGTATGGAACGATGATTTTTTCGACGATTTCGTCATCCGGAACCATGCATCCCATGAAGGCCGGGAAACTGGCGACCGCCAGCGACACGGTCAGTCCGATGCTCCCCCATGCGAGTTCTTCGAAAATGATGGTCTGCTGGAGCGGTGACAGGTCCATGCCGCCGTACGATTCGGGAATCAGGATAGTGTGGTAACCGAGTTCGTAGGCCTTCCGCATGAACTCCCAGAACGGGGACTCGGGAGCGATCGCCTGCGCCGGCGTCATCTCATCGAGTTGTTTGGCAATGGGCCGCATGACCTCTTTCGCAAAGGTATGAGCGTTCTTTTTCAGCGCGATATCCTCTTCGGAAATGTTCAGGTCCAAATCGAGGAAATCCATAAAGTTGTCCTCCGTCGTGTTCGGCCGGTTGGGTGAATTATGAACGCGTTTCGAGGACGGTGAGAATGTCCGCCAATTACGCGTCTGTCCGAAAACCTGAGCGCAGGGAGCTGTGCCCAATTACGGAATCGGCCCCGCCAAAGGCGGGGTAGATTGGCGGACTGTGCCCGAAGCGTGCATTAATTGAATTATCGGACAGCCTCACGGTCCGTCACTCCTCGGGTGCCGTCAGTCTTATTTCTCATACCGGGCCTCGATCTGGCCCGAGTATTTGACGACTATCTCGGGTATCTTCTGGAACAAAGCGTCCTCGACGAGGTCCATCGAGCCCGGCTCGAATTCGAACTTCAAGATATCGGGCGGCGCCCACCATTCGTCCTTGGTTTTGTATGTCGGGTTTCCTCCGCCGGGGAACGCGCAGAACAAAGTCGGGACCGTCCGCAGCATGTCCGTCTTGTCCATCTCATATGTGAGCACTTCGTGCAGGTCCTCGCGGTTGTAGTACACCATATCGCGAGGCGGCCCGAGAGCCAGTCCTATCTTCACGTTGGAATTGGGGAGGAACCCGAGGAAGCCCAACGCCGAACCGACAGAGCCCATGATTCGGTTGTCCACCCTGTGCTGCCAGGCCGCGGCGCAGGCCCAGTCGCACGCCATGGCCCAGTCGAGGAGTTTCCAGTTGCACGACGGCCCTCCAAGGAGCCCGCCGCCGCCCTGGTCCTTGCTGTACGCGTTGAATTCGCCGCACGTGTCGAATCCGCAAGCGCCGCAGTTCCACCCCAGGTTTGAAATCCCGACACTGGCGCCGATGTTTACTATCACCGGCGGCTCGCCCCTGTCATAGCATCGCTTGATTGTCTCGTAGTCCCACTGGACATACCTGAAAATCCGGGCCGTCTGCTCCATCACCTCTATAATCGGCGCCAGGTCCTCTCCCCATACGATCTCGGCCTCCACCTTAGTCTTGCCGGTGACCTGGGGAGCCTTGTAAATTGCCAAGACAATGCTTTTGGCAATCTCCAGGAGATGATCCTGGCAAAATTCCCTGCCGATAATGTGGCCCATTCTACTCACCTCCCTCGTCGCCGGCGCGCTTCGGAATCCGTTTCCGGTAATCAAAGCCGCGAATGATGCGGGTGGTCTGATATATCTTGCGGGTGTTATCGAGGACCTTCTCCATATTGATGAGGTGGTAATCCACGTTCACGTCAACATACGGGTTCTTCGCCTTCGCGGCGACGGGCACACCCACGACCATTCCGGAGTTGTGGCAATATCCGAGCTTCTGCCCGGCCATTCCCATGCTGGCGAAGGCGCGGGCGTCTACCAGCAGCGTATGCGCCATCCACAAAGCGCTGCCGACCGCATATCCCAGGTCGCCGACGCGCGCGGAACAGAGAGGCCCGTTGACCATACGCTTCGATGAGCGGTCCGTAATATCCACAAGGCCGTACTTCTGTGTCTTCTTTTCGTAGAAGTAGCCGCAGTCCATGCCGCCGCCGCACAGGCCGCAGTTGGCGTCGAGCGGGGTCTCATGGCACCGGGTGTTTCCAAGGAACAGGATGACGTCGGAGTCGCGCGCCATCACGGCTTCATACAGAAAGGGCTCTTTCCACGTGGGGTTCGTGTGGGCGATTTCCTCCATCTTCCGGGCGACCGCCTCGATCTCTTCCTGTCCGTAGACGAGGTGCGCCTCGACCGAGGGAACGCCCCCGGCGAACGGCGCCGTGAGCGCCGCGTTCAGCATCAGCCGCGCGGCCTCGAGCACTCCTTTTTTCCGCCGTATGTCCTGCGGCGACCAGGATGTCCATTCGTTGAAATACTCCTCCCCCCGGAAGTTCAGGTCTTCAACGTACTCTTTCATCAACATACCTCCCTGCAACAGCAACATACGGGTAAGGTCGACCGTCAATCGGTCGGCAATCCGTACTTTTGGCAGTATTCCGGATATTTTTCGAACACCGGTTTCAGGAACGGAAGCATTTTCAAGACCTTCGGGATCGGTCCCTTCGATTTGATTTTCTTTGTCGCAAGCGCCACGGGTAGCGTGAGCTTCCTCAGCCAGAACGCGTGCGCGGTGTCGCCGGAAAGCTCCATCGTAATCACGGCGTCCTGGTTCGCTTCCTCGCCGGTTAGCACCTTGTCCCCTCCGACCCAGATGTATCCGTCGGGTTCTTTCATCACGAACTTGTACGAGACCCCGAACTCCCTCAATTTTGGTCCGAACTCGCTTTCGTTGACAACATGGTTCCACAGGTCTCCCAGGACCTCGTACATGTGGTTCGTATCCTTGAATACCGACATGACTCCTCCTTTCAGCGGAATCGCCCAAACGAATCGGCGCCGTTATGACCAAACAACGCGGGACGCCCGGCCCGCAGCGAGCTATGCCTTTTCGACCTGGACCGACACCGCGCGGTCGATCGGCTGCGTCCCGGCCCAGTTCCAGCGGTAGTAGTCCAGGTGGCCGTATCCGGCCGCGAGGTCGAGCCATTTGATCATGCCCGGAATGGCCGTATCGTAGCTCTTCCATTGGTCGAACTGGTATGGCTCCCAGGCATGGTAGATTATGACCTGGCCAGGCCTCGGGCCTTTCTCCGAACGGGCGGCCGACGTCAGCTTCACATGGACCTTGAACTCGTCAAAATCGTTGTGCACGCGCACAAGGTCCCCGTCTTCGATGCCGCGATTCCTTGCGTCTTCGGTGTTCATAAAGAGGAACGGCCTGCCCTGGTGCGTTCTCGCAAGCACGTCGTCGGTAATCCAGATGGAATGAATGCTCCATCGCTGGTGCCCGCTGGTCATCCGCAGCGGGAAGTCGCCTCCCATCTTCGGATTGTCCTTGTGCACGGGAAAGCCTTCCCCTGCCTCGAGGAACCAATCGTGGTCGATGTAGAACGACATGCGCCTGTTGTACGTGGGATAGGGTATCTTCTTGGGACCGGTGTGATAGGTGAGCGGGACGATCGGCTCATCCGGTCGGATGTCGGTGGCAAGATGAAGGGCGATGATGTCCAGCTTGCCGATGCTCGTGAACCGAATGATGCCGTCCCTGCGCAGGGTATTCAGGTCGGTGCCATCGGGAAGCGTTCCCAGTTGCACGCTCATCTTCAGCGCATTGTCCAGAGTTTCCTCCGCGTTCTTGCAGCCCAGCGTCTGGTATTCCACCAGTTGCGACAGGTTGATCTCGACGCCGTTGTGGCCCGTATATTTTGTGTAGCTCCTCTTCTCGGCCAGCTTTACCATCCGCTCGGCCAAATGCTTGAAGACGCTCCATTCCTCCCTGGCTTCGCCGAGAGGCGGGACGGCGGCCTCGGTGAGCGTGACCCACGGCACGTGCGGGGTCGGGAAACGGGTGTCGGTTTTCTCGTAGAAGCCCGCCCCCGGCAGAACCATGTCGGAGAGAAGCGCGGTCGTGCTCCAGCGAGTCTCGATTGTGAAAATGAATTTGTACTGCTTCCACAGTTCCGGATAAATATTCTTCCACCACCCCCGGTTCTTGCGGGCGGGACTCGTGCCGAGGAAACAGTACACCTGGGGCTTCTGGTCGGGGGCGGGGCGCACGTGGCCGTCCCACCAGCCTTTATTGATTGCCTCGTTCATGTACTCGGCGAAGTGCCGCTTCATCGATGGGCAGTGCCACGCCTTGTTGTCCCACGTGTCCTTGTAGTTCGAATGGAAATAATACAGGAATGCGGGCGGCGTCATGCCCATCCGCTTCTTGTTCTGCTCTTTCTCCCATTCCCGCTGGAGGATTTCGTCCGTGATCTCGGGGTCCTTCCTCTTTAGCAGGAACTTATCCAAGGCCGCCCCGCCGACCTGAAGCAGAAAGCGCGCGCCTGTTCTCTCCTGGAGCATCAGCGCGGTCGCGCCGTCGAAAAGCGATTCGTTCCAGCCTCGGATACCGCTGCCCTTGTTTCCCACGCTGCCGGTGAGCGCGAGCAGGAGACACATCGCCCGTTCCATCAAATCGCCGTGATAGTATTTCGACGAGTTCCACCCTACAAGTATCTGGATGTGGCCCCGGGCCTTCCATGCCCGGTCGGCAAGGCGATAAATGGTCTCGTGATGCACCCCGCACATTTCATGAACCTTCTCGGGAGTATAGTCCCTGTCGAGCATCTCCTTGAAGATGTCGAAGGCCGGACGCGCCTCCACTTTCTTGCCGTCGTGCAGCGTGACCGTGTATCTACCCTCGAGCGCGGGATCGCATGGCAGCGTCAGCGTCCCCCTCGGCGCTTTCACGGGGACATTCTGCGCCGGATTCCAGAAGTAAAACTGGTCCTCCCTTCCGCCTCCCTCCAATTCGGTTTGCCTGAGGAACTTGCCGGTGTCGCTCCGAATCAACAGGGGCAGGTCGGTTTGCTCTTTCACGAACGCTTTATCGTAGGTTCCGCGGGAAATCAGCGCCTGCGACACCGCAAGCCCCAGCGCGGCGTCGCCGCCCGGCTCCACCGGTATCCATTCGTCGGCGTGAATGGCCGAGGGCGAGTAATCCGGAGCTATGGTAACAACCTCAGCCCCGTTGTAACGGCCCTCCGCGATGAAGTGGTAGGCGGGGATGCGGGTGTAGACCGGGTTCATATGCCAGATAAGAATCAGCTTTCCGAAGTACCAGCCGTCCTGCGAATCGCAGAACTGGAATTTCCCGAACGTCTCGTACACCCCCTTGTTGAAGTCTCCTATCGTCGCGTTTACGTCGAGCTCGGTCGCGCCGATTCCACTGAAAAACCGCATGCCTCCAAGAAAATGAATCCAGCCCCCGTTGCCCGGACCCGGCTCGAATATGACCGAGGCGGGGCCTTCCTTCTGGATTGCGTCGAGCAGGTGGTTGCATATCTCGTCATAGGCCTCATCCCACGAGATCCTTTTCCATTTGCCTTCGCCCCGCTCGCCCACACGCTTCATCGGGTACTTCACGCGGTCGGGGTTATACATCATGTTCGAGTACGAGCAGCCCTTCTGGCATCCGCGCGGATTCCAGTCGGGACCGGTCGCGTCGATTACCGGATATTTGCCGGCCTGTTCCTCGCGCCAGACGACTCCGTCTTTCGTGTAGACCCGCCAGAGACAGTTGCCGGGATAACAGTCCACCAGATGGGTGCCGTATGTGACCCTGTCCCATTTCCACTCTTCTCGATGCAGGCCTTCCCACCCCTTGTACTCCCACTTCTCGAACACTTTTTCGGTGGCGTGCGCAATCCCGCCAAGAAAGCCCAGCGAATCCAGCGAGAGCGCCAGGGTGGCGACACCCGTGACCTTCAGAAACTGACGTCTCGTAACTCTGAAATCCGACATTACACCCTCCTTCAGAAGACCCTTGCCCGCGGAATATGTCCGCGCGACTCCATACACTGCTTCGTTACCGCGAACCCGAGCGGTTCGTAAAAATCGTTTGAAGCTTTTTGTGGCGACCCCGCAAAAAATCCATTATCGACTCAGCCACCGCTCGGGGATTCTCCTCCTGCGGGAAGTGACCGCAATCCGGCAGTATCTCGAGATGAGCGCGCGGGCCCACTTCGAGCCTGAGCCGCTCGGCCGCTTCTACGGAAAGAAACGGGTCTCGCGCTCCCCACAGTATCAGCGTTCGCGCGTCAATGCCCGTGCACGGAGAGTTCCCATCCTTGGCAAAACCGGCTACAAGATTCGCGAAGGCCATCTTCCCTTCAAGGCCTTCCCACGATTTCATGTATTCGCCGATAACGTGGTTTAAACGAACATCGTCGAGGCGCAGGCGTTCGCGGAGCGCCTGTGATAGGAGCTCGTCCAGAATGAAATCGCCCCGGCTTACGGCGGGAAACAATCGGCGGATTTCGCCAAGCTTCGCAATCACGCGGGCGTCAATTGGCAGCCCATATTCATGAAACACGCCGTTCACGATGATGAGCCGCGAAAGTTTGTCCGGGTGGGAACAGGCTATTGCCTGGCCTATCCGGCTGCTCTCGCCGTGGCATGCGATAACCGCATCTTGCAGTTTGAGTTTGTCCATGAAAGCGGCGACGACGCTCGCTTGTGCCCAGCAACTGTAATCCGACGAGGACGGTTTGTCCGATTTGCCGCAGCCCGGAAGGTCGAGAGCGTGCGTCCTGTAGTCCCCGGAGAGCAGTCTCTGCACGTCGCGCCACAGGAATGAAGAGGTGAAAACACCGTGCAGCATGACGATCGGCTGGCCGCGGCGCCCGGCCTTTCTGAAATAGACCCTGCCGCCCTGAACGATTGCGTGCCGTCCCACTGTCTCCTCGCCGCTTGAAGTGGTTGTCGTCATGGAAAAAGCTCGCTTTTCGGCGTCAGCAAAAGGAATCACCCGGCCTGTGTGAAGAGATTTCGACGAGACCCTTCATACAGGGATGAGCGACGCTACGAGCGCCGTTTCCGTTTCACCCCTTCGCGCTTGGTGCGCGAACCAGCCGTTCGAGACGCCGCTCCTTTCTTGGCGCGCGCGCCCGGACCGCTGTCTCCCGATTTGGTAAGCGCTTCGATCGCCTCCAAAATCTTCTTTCTGCGAAGATGCGCGATGAGTACGTTGATGCTTTCAACGGCGTTCTCGGCTATCTGGGGAAGCAAACTGTTAGCGTCTCGCTGGAACCGCTGTCCGAACTTTCGTCCGAACAGTTTTACCTCTTCGATCGCGAGCATGTTGATCAGGTCGCTGTGAAGCCGCATGTCTTCAACCTCGAACCCGGCTTCTTTCGTGAGCCCGCCTCTCCGCACTTGGGCGAACGCCTCGACAATCTTTATTTCGTTGCTTCGATACACTGTTTCTCCTCCGTCGCCCGGAACCGACTGGATCATCTCGCACCGCTCCATCTCGAGAATCTCGTCCTGCGGGAGGCCGCTGCGCTCGCTCAGTTCGTCCAGGGTGTGGGGTTCATACTCGCGTCGGAGTTCCTCCTGAGAAATCAGTCCGGAGCCGCCGATCCGAATCGCGTCAAGCTCGGTCGCCGACAGTTTTCCGTCGGTCTGGGAAATGATTTCCTTGATGACGTTAAGGGGCAGGAATCTTTTGAGCTGGAGTTCTTTAATGAATCGGATACGTTCAACATAGCTTTCGTCGTAGTAAGCCATGTTTTTCCTGGTCTTGATGGGGCGGGGGAGGAGCCCCTTATTGATATAGAAGTGGATGGTCTCCTTCTGGACGCCGGTGCGTTTGACCAGGTCGCCCATCCTGAAGAGTTCTTTCTTTTTTTTCTGCGGCATGTCAGGCATAGCTGCGTCGTATAGCGTATAGCATCGCTATACACTATATCACGAAACGCCCCGGTTGTCAATACTCATTTCCCGTCATTTCCCACTCTCCGAATCGCCTATCAGAACCCACCAACGAACCGGCCTGCAGACATTCCCTGTTCGCATTTGTCGTCGTCTTTCTTCTGTTTTGCCGGATTTTTCTCATTGACTTCTAGAAAAACAAATGATAAGTTGATTCAGGCTGTGTGAATCTTCCTCACGATTGCTGAGCGGAAGGGACTGTGAATAGGTTCCACGGTCGGCAATCCGTGCTTCGGGGACAGCCCGTCAATCTATCCCGCGAATGCGCGTGATTTCGCTGCGCTCAACGCAAAAGAGGGGTGGATTCCGTAATTGGGTACAGCCCCCAAAGCTTGTTGTTGGGCAAAATGTACAACCGTCAGACAGTTTCACTGTTCCGAGGCGAATAAATTTCACCATGAACCTTTGGACAGTCTCGTGTGTCAGAGAGTTGACCATCAATTTAACTGCCCGGAGATGACAAATGAACATCCTTGTTACCGGTGGCTCGGGATACATCGGCTCCGCCGTCGTCAAAGAACTGCTCGAGGAGAGAAAGAACAAGGTCAGGGTTTTGGTGCGCGAGAGCGACGACCTGCGAAACCTCGAAGGCGTTAACGTCGACCTGGTCTACGGCGACATCACCGACTTCCATTCCGTCCTGAACGCGCTCGAAGGATGCAGCCGCGTGTTCCATCTGGCGGCCATCTATGCGATATGGTTGCCAGACCCGAGAATGATGTACTGGGTGAATGTCCAGGGCACAAAGACGGTGCTCGAAGCGTGTCTCCAGCGGAAAATCAGAAAGGTCGTGTACACGAGCTCGGTCGCGGCGCTGGGAGCCCACGGCAAGGAGCATCCCGCCGATGAGAGCGCCCAGTTCAACCTGTGGCACACCAAAGACCGTTACTATATCTCGAAGTTCCGCGCCGAACAGGTGGCGCTCGATTATTATCGGCGCGGCCTGCCCGTCGTAATCGTGAATCCGACGAACCCCTGCGGCCCGCGCGACATCATGCCGACACCGAACGGCCAGCTCATCATCAATATTATCAAAGGAAAACTGCCGGGCTACGTGGATGGCGGAATCAATGTCTCCGATATCGACGATACCGCCAAAGGCCACGTGCTCGCCATGGAAAAGGGGAACCCCGGCGAGAAGTATGTCCTGGGAAACACGAACGTCGCCGTAAAGGAATACTTCGACCTGATCGCCCAGATCGGCGGCGGCAAATCGCCCTCCATTCGAATTCCCCGCTCGGTCGCGGTCGCCTCGGGCTACCTCTACCAGCTTCTTGCGGCGGTCACCCGCAAGCCGCCCGTCACCACCGCGGCCTGGGTCCGCGTCGGCAGTGAATACTCATTCTGGGATTCCTCCAAGGCTGTCAACGAACTCGGCATGCCGCAGACGCCCATCCGCGACAGCATCCGCAGCGCAATCGCCTGGTTCAGCGAGAACGGCTACCTGTAAGGCCGCACGCCCGCCCGTATTTCCGACCACGAATTACACGAACAAGACACAAAGATTTCTGAAACCACGGCGCGAGGTTTTTATCCGCAGATTGCCGCAGATTCCGGGAACACGAATGGAGCGAACAAGGCGAATGAGGCGAATGAAATACGGTCAACCAAATGGACCACAAAAGCATCATCGAACCGCAAAGCCGAGAGGAGCGCAAAGGAAGGCAGAAAGATTTTTGAACGGATTCACACGGGGAAAGGCTTTTTATTCGCAGATTGCGCTGATTATCGCAGATTGAAGACGGTTATCTTCCCCCTTTATGAAGGGCGGAGGATGAGAGTAGACGCGACGTATTACATCGCACTTAATTCGTGATGTAATTCGCGGTCAAGAATCTTTGTTGCCCTCGTCTGTTCATTCGCGTCCTTCGCTTTATTCGTCTCATTCGTGTTCCCAGAATCTGTACTACTGTCTATCAGAATTGTGAATTTCCATCGGGATTTTCATGCTGCGGCTCTCATAATGTTAACGGTAACAATGTGATGCGGGGCGAAAGGGACTGTCCCAGATTTACGGACACGAAGTGTCGTAGAATCGGGACTGTCCCTGAAGCGAAATTTGGTTGCGGCTACGTCGCGCTGTGTTTATCGGCGTCCATCCGCGACCTGCCACATATACGCATGCTCTTATGCGAGGCAGACGCGTTATCCGCGAAACAGGTCGTTCATGAGGCGATGATAACAATGCCAAGCACGATTGCAATGCCCAGGATTATCCACAGCGCTTCGCTGCTGATGTCGCCGACGACGAGGGATTCGGCCTCAGCCTCGTGTTGGGCGGTGTCGGGCGCGGTAGCCGCAGCCGAGCCATTCTGTGTTTCTGAACATTGGGACACAATCGGCGCCGCGAAAGCGCTCGAGCCGACGCCCAGCAGCAGCGCCACCATCATGAGCACGGCCACCATTTTCCGAGCCATTTCAGCATTCTCCTTTCCTGGTGTCAGCTTCCGCGTAGTTGCCTGTGAAAACAAGCTTCGCACGAATTCGGACGTTAACCCCTCTTCCTTCCATCTTTCTGAAAGGGACAATGAGGGTTTTTCTTTTTTGAGAATGGGCTGCGGGGGGTTGAATGAATCCACATGACGCGAAAAATCCGCGATTATATACTATAACCCATTATCAAGTTACTGCGGCTATGGCGACGACGAGGAGAACCACGCCGAGACCGATCACGACAAGCTGGGCGTTGGTGATTCCCTGGACCATTTGGCCTACGGTTACGTCGTCCATCGCCTGCGCATCGGCTGCCATTGTCGAAGGGGCGGCAAGTGATTGGTCATGGCTTTCCGCTTGCGTTTCGGTTTCGCCCGTCTGAGAAACGAGCGGCGCCGCAATGCATGGCGCCAGAGAACCTGTCAAGAGGATTGCGAAAATTACGACGGCCGCAATAATCGATTTTGTCATTTTCTTTCTCCTCCGAACATGTGGCTGCTTCTTGAACCCGTCTTGTTTCGGCCAACATGATAACAAAATCTCCGCCGGGATTAAAGCGGAACAACATCAATAATATCACAAAGACGTGTATTCGTTTAGTCCGGCGGTCGGCGAAGGGCGTCGCCGTTTCGTGCGATCACGCGCCAGTGGCCCCATATCAAAGGGTTGTTGTTGAGTTCCACGGGGCCAAGCAGGTCGGCGGCTTCTTGCATATTTCGGAGCGCCTCGCCACGTTGATGGAGCCGGTGATGCCCCCAGGCGAGCGTATCCAGGATCACCGCTCGCACGCCTGACGGGGCCTGTTCGGCGAGGGAAAGACAGCGACCGGCGAGCTCGATGCCTTCCTCGCACGCGCGGGTGTCGCCAGTGGATACGAGCAGCCACGCCAGATTGTTCATGGCCGCAAGATTGTCGGGCGTCTCGGCTAGGACATCCCGATAGCATTTTTCGGCCTCGCTGAAACGGCCGAGTTTGGCGAGGACGTTCCCCATATTCGTCCTCGCAAATTGATTCTTGCCATCCGGAGAAAGAGACCTTTTATAGAAGGCAATCGCTCTGTCATATTGGCCGGCCAGTTCGTAATGCACACCCAACGAATTGTAGTCTGCCGCGGTCTGGGGTTTCTTATCGAAGGAAACCCCTTGCGTTTGGGCGAAGCCGACCCTGTACGGAGCGCGGGCGCACCCGCTTCCCAAGAACAAGAGGAGGCATATAACGCCTGTGGCTCTCATCGCTGCATTCATCATCGCTCAACAATATTGGGCCACACGAGCAGTGTCAACCAATTGGCGGCCTCCCAATCTCTGAAGAACTTATTGTAGGGCGCCCTTGATTCCCCATCGCTGCCGCAGAGAATTACCTCCTGCGACACGTCATCGAAACCGGTGACTACGACCGCATGACCCCAAAAGCTCTTTTGGATCAACGGATGGGGCATATCGGGATAGGGGTTAACATCCAGGACGGCGATGACGGGCATCCCCGCCGCAAGCTTCTCGGCGAGGTCTTGCGGCGAACCATGATAAAGCCGGGCGTTGAGTCCTCGTTGTTGCGCCCACTCGCGCAACGCGCCGAGCCGCGCGCCCTCATTGCGCGCGTCGACGGTTTGGCGCATCAGGTCGCGCTCGTCCGCCTCGATGCCCCAAAACTTACATATTTGCATAACGGCTTGAGGACCGCAGACCGGGTCGCCTTCGGGTACCGGAACAATCTCGCAGAACACCGAGTGAGTTCCTCCCTCCCCGATTCTCCGGTACTCCCTCGCGGCGCATCCGGTCAGCGCAAGCAACAATCCTGCAGCAATCAAGAGCGCGCCCATCCTGTCAAGAAGACGTTTATTCGCTCCATTTGTGGTTTGTTTCATCGAGTCTTAGCCTGCATCCTTTTTCGCGTGTTTTGCATGAGCGTGACTGGATGCCGGAACTTTCCGCGTGATAAGCATAGCGCATGCGCGCCGGTTTTGCCACATGCCGCTAAGAAACGACGGCGATGAAGAACTCCCCCGGGGAGAGGACTCATGGGTTTACGCATTGAAAAGAGTTGCCGCGGAGGGCACGAAGACGGAGCCTCGGGGTCTTGTGAAAAGGGTTATCGCTCAATCCGTGTAACCAGCCGGATAAGAAGGCCGTTGTTTCACTCTTCCGTGTTCGCAAGATAAACCGCATTGACAAGCTCGACGGAAGTGTGCTAGATTCGGAAAAAATTTGATTCGGCTTAAGGAACTCCTCTCATGACAACCGTCAGCGAGATCGCCGCCGACCTTCGTTTTCTTGGTCTCTTTGAAGGAATGAACCTCGCAGTACACAGCTCGCTGTCGAGCCTCGGCAACGTCGAGGGTGGCGCCGAGGCCGTCATCGATGCGCTTCTCGATGCGATAGGGCGTGAAGGCACGCTGGTGATGCCGACGTTCACGTTTCCGCCCGAGCCGGTGTTCGAGCCGGCCGCGACGCCTTCAACGATGGGTCTGATTCCCGAGACGTTTCGCCGGCGGGAGCGTGTGCTCCGCAGCCTTCATCCGACCCATTCGGTGGCCGCCTTCGGGCCGCTTGCCGGGCACATCGTCGAGGGGCATCCCGGCGCGACGGCGCTCGGCGTCGACAGCCCGCTGCACAGGCTTGCCATCAGCGGAGGCTACGTGCTTCTGCTGGGTGTCCGCCACACCTCAAACGCGATGGTGCACGTCGGCGAGGCGGTCGCGCGCGTGCCGTATCTCGACCTCCCGTATTCCGACGCATTCGACATATCGATTCCCGTCCGTTTGCCCGACGGCGCCGAGATACTCGTTCCGCCGCGCGAGAATCCGGGATGCAGCGTGAACTTCAATGTGGTAGAGGAACCGCTGCGCGCTTCAGACGCGATCAGGTACGGCGCGGTGGCGAAGGCGGACTCACAGCTTGTGAAGGCGAACGACGTCATCGCCGCGGTGACCGAACTCGTGGCCGAGGACCCCGCAGCGCTGCTTTGCGATATCGACTGGTGCCCGTTCTGTCCGCGCGCGCGAGAACTGCTGGAACGCCGATAGCGCATTTCAATGATTTATCGGGCACACCTGCACTACTGTCGATCAGAATTGTGAATTTCCGTTGGGATTTTCATGCCACGATTCTCATAATGTTAACGGTAGCAATGTGATACGGGGCGAAAGGGACTGTCCCTGATTTATGGGATATTTTCCCTTCGCTGAGCGGAGCGAAGTCCCGCGCATTCGCGGGATAGATTGGCGGACTGCCCCCGAAGCCAAGTTTGGTTGCGGCTGCGCTGCGTTGTGTTGTCCCGTTCGCTGATGCGGATTCCCCGCCGTGTCGATGACGAGTGAGATGCTGCCCTCGGCCCTGCGGTTTGTCGCAGGCCAAGGTCGGAAAGCTGTGTGGAAGGCTCCGTTATTCGAGTGTGGCGGTGGGAAATTTCGCTCCGCGTTGAACCCGCTCAGCGGTTGAAGCGAGCGCATCACGAAGTCTTGCAGCAAAAAATGGGCCCGTTGCCGAAAAGGCTGTTTCTTGCAGAAGGCTCCCGTAATGTCATTCTGAGGAGCAACACGTCGAAGAATCTCTCTTTTTTGGCGCAATCAATGGCGAGATTCTTCGCGGGAGTTTATCCCGAGGGACTCGAAGGGCTCAGAATGACAACCAAAAGCGTCCGGAAAGTTATTCCGGCAACACGCCCAAATGATTTGACCCCCAACGATTTGCGTGAGGGGCAGTTGCATTTGCGTTTTCGCTATGCTAGACTATGCCGAATCGCAGTGAAGTATGTAACTATACGACAATTTGTTGAGGCGCTCCAGGGGCAGTCCGCCAATTGTGGGACGCGCTCACAGTCTTCTGACGACCTCGAACAACAAACCCATAACAAACGTCGGACGGCCGCACGATATTTGGCCCTGGCGAAATCGTCGCGACGACTCGAAAGCGCCATTTTTTTTGAGCGGACTCCACTATGTCTGAGCAACGAGAAAAGGCGCCGCCCAAAAGCAAATTTCCGCCGTGGATAAGGAAGCGATTGCCCGCGAGTCCACAGGCGGGGATTACCCGGCGCATCCTGGAGAAATACGGATTGAACACGGTGTGCCAGAGCGCGCAGTGTCCGAACACCGGGGAGTGCTTCGCGAGCGGCACGGCTACGTTCATGATAATGGGCGCCGTATGCACGCGCTCATGCCGCTTTTGCGCGGTTCAGGGAGGCAACCCGGAGCCGCTCGAGGAATCGGAGCCCCACCGCATTGCCATGGCGGCGCGGGAGCTGAAATTGAATCATGTTGTTGTAACCTCGGTGACCCGCGACGACCTGGGGGATGGCGGAGCGGCCCATTTCGCCGAGGTGGTCAGAAAATTGAGAGAGATAAGTCCCGGCGCAACCGTTGAGGTGCTCGTGCCGGATTTTGGGGGACGCGAAGAATCGGCTAAAACGGTTCTGGCCGCCGAACCCGACGTGTTCAATCATAACGTCGAGACGGTTCCATCGCTCTATCCGCAGGTTCGTCCCGAAGCTGACTATCAAGTTTCGCTGCGAGTGTTGGAACTCGCGAAACGGCTGCGGCCGGACATATTGACGAAGTCGGGCCTGATGGTTGGTCTGGGCGAACAAAAGGGCGAAGTGGAAACCGTGCTGAGAGACCTGCGGCGTGTGAATTGCGATATTCTGACGATCGGGCAATATCTGCGTCCCTCGCGCGAACATCTTCCCGTCGTCGAGTTTATCGAACCATCGGAGTTCGAGCGGCTCCGTGAACTTGGCTTGAGGTTGGGCTTCCGCGCTGTGGCGTCCGGCCCGTTCGTGCGGAGCTCATATAATGCGTTGGAAGTGAAGAACGAAGCTCGGTCATAATGTTATCTTTGGAGGTTCCGTCATGTATGAAGTGAAACTACCCGACCTTGGTGAGGACGCAGGAGACGAGGCGACCGTGTCGGTGTGGCACTTCGAAGAGGGAGACGAGGTCGCCCAGGGCGATGACCTGGTTGAAATGACGACCGATAAAGCAACGTTTAACGTGCCCTGTCCCGTCTCTGGCGTCCTGAGCGAAATACTGGCCGAAGAGGGAGACACCGTGCAGGTGGGCGAAGTGCTGGCCATCGTTGAAAGGGAATGAGCCCTGTGCGCTACATGTCCAAACATATGGAGCGAATCCCTCCATACATGTTCGCCCGGATCAACCGGATGAAGCTCGAGATGCGGCGGGACGGCAAGGATGTGGTCGATCTCGGCATGGGGAATCCGGACCGCCCGACGCCCGCGCACGTGGTCGATAAGCTGTGCGAGGTCGCGCGTGACCCGAAGGCGCACCGATACTCTGCTTCCAGCGGCATCCCTCATTTACGGCGGAGGCTCAGCGAGTGGTACGGCCGCCGGTTCGGAGTCGACCTCGACCCCGAAACCGAAGTCATATCGGTGATCGGGTCGAAGGAGGGCATTTGCCACCTGTTCCTCGCCATACTCGATGAGGGTGACATGGTTCTGGTGCCGAGCCCGAGCTACCCGATTCATTATTACAGCGTGGTGATTGCGGGCGGGCACCTCCATACCGTTCCGCTGACGGAGGAGCGCAATTTCCTGCCGGACCTCTCGCGGGTTACGCACGACGTGTATCCGAAGCCGAAAATTCTCGTGTTGAGCTACCCGAACAACCCGACGACGCAGGTGGTCGACCTGGGATTTTTCGAAGAGGTGGTCCAATTCGCAAAACGGGAACAGATGCTGGTTGTGCACGACCTGGCGTACAGCGAGATATGTTTCGACGGATACAAGGCTCCGAGCTTCCTGCAGGCGAACGGCGCGAAAGATGTGGGCGTAGAGTTTTATTCACTGTCGAAGACCTATAACATGGCCGGCTGGCGCGTCGGCTTCGCGGTCGGGAATCGAAGCGTAATCAGCGCCCTGGCAAAATTGAAGAGCTATTATGACTATGGCATTTTCACTCCCATCCAGGTCGCGGCAATTGCGGCGCTGGAGGGAGACCAGGCGTGTGTGGACGAGATAGTGGAAATCTACAGGCAGCGCAGAAATATCCTGGTCAACGGGTTGAACGGGCTTGGCTGGAGAGTGCCGGTTCCCAAGGCTACCATGTACGTGTGGGCGCCAATTCCGGAAAAGTACCGGCCGTTGGGTTCAATGCAATTCTCGGAATTGCTCCTCGACCGCGCGCTCGTCGCGACCTCGCCCGGAGTCGGGTTCGGAAACGCCGGCGAGGGATATCTGAGGTTTGCGCTTGTCGAGAACGAACTCCGCATCAAGCAGGCGCTGCGCGGAATCAGAAAAATGATGGAGAGCGACAGCGCCGGCCGGCTCGCCGACTCATCCGTAATGGAAAGGGAGGGATAAAAAACATATGGGTCTTTCGGAGAGAATTCGCCATCTGAAACCTTCTTCAACGCTTGCAATCACCGCCAAGGCAAAGGCAATGAGGGCCGAGGGAATCGATGTGATTGGGTTCGGCGCGGGCGAGCCCGATTTTGACACGCCCGAACACATTAAAGCGGCGGCAATCGAAGCGATACATGCGGGCTTCACGAAGTACACCGACGCCTCGGGAATGCCCGAACTGAAGGATGCGGCGGCGGCAAAGTTCAAGCGTGACAACGGAATCGATTACGAGCGCTCGGAGATTACCATCGGCTGCGGCGCCAAGCAGCTCATTTACAATATTTTCCAGGTCGTCTGCGACCCCGGCGATGAGGTGCTTATCCCGTCGCCGTTCTGGGTCAGCTATCCCGAACAGGTGAAACTTGCGAACGGCGTCCCGAAGTTCATCGAGACGAAGAATTTCAGGATGACGGCGGAGCAATTCGATGCGGCCGTGACGCCGAAGACGAAGATGCTGGTTCTGAACAGTCCGTGCAACCCGACGGGCGCGGTGTACAGCAGGCGCGAACTCGAACAAATCGGCGAGGTCGCCCTGAGAAACAGGGTGATGATTCTCTCGGATGAATGCTACGAGAAGATTCTGTACGACGGACACACGCATCACAGCGTCGCATCGTTCGACAAGGGGTTGAAAGACCTGACGTTTACCGTGAACGCAGTCTCGAAGACCTACTCGATGACCGGATGGCGAATAGGATACGCGGGCGGACCGGCTGAGTATATCAAGGCGGTTGGCAACATCACGGGCCAGTCGACTTCCAACCCGTGCTCGATTTCCCAGAAAGCGGCGATCACGGCGTTATCGGGCGACGAGTCGTTTGTGGAGATGCTGGTCAAGGAATTCGACAAACGCAGGCGGATTCTCGCGGAAGGACTCAACACGTCGTTGAGCGACGACACCCCGCTCCCCGAAGGGGCCTTCTACTATTTCCCGAGCATCGCAAAACTTATCGACAGGGAGATACAGGGAGTGTCGGTGCGAACCGCGGACGATTTTTGCAGAGCGCTTATCGAAAAGGCGCGTGTGGCGGCGGTGCCCGGAACAGATTTCGGCGACTCGACTCGGGTTCGGTTCTCGTTCGCCACATCCGAAAAAAACATACGCGAGGGTCTGCAAAGAATCGCAGACTGCGTGAACGAGGCAAGTTGAAATGAAGGAAATCGGCGTTGGCATAATCGGGCTGGGCGTCGTGGGCTCGGGGGTCTATGAGACCCTGACACAGCGCTCGGAGGAGATCAGCCGGAGGACGGGAGTGAAACTGGCGCTCCGGCAGGTGGCCGACCTGGACGAATCGCGCCGGCAGCAGTTGGGAGTTCCGGACGGTCTGTTCACGCGGAACGCGGATGAGTTGATTCACAACCGGGACGTTGACATAGTCGTCGAACTCATCGGCGGATATTCGCCGGCGGGCGAGTACATTGTCGAATCGCTGAGCAGCCGCAAGCACGTTGTCACGGCAAACAAGGCTCTGCTGGCTAAGCAGGGGGCGGAGCTCGTTGAACTGGCTGCCAGCAACGGCGTGGACCTGTGTTTCGAAGGAAGCGTAGCGGGCGGCATTCCCATCCTCAAGGCGCTGAGGGAAGGGCTTGCCGCGAACAACATAAATTATGTGTACGGGATAGTGAACGGCACGTGCAATTACATCCTCAGCAGGATGACATATGATAAGATGACTTTCGAGCGAGCACTGAAAGAAGCGCAGAAGAAGGGATTCGCCGAGGCGGACCCCACGCTTGATATCCAGGGGGAGGATTCCGCCCATAAACTGGCCCTTCTCGCCTCGATTGCCTTCAACATGCGCGTCGATCTGGCGGAAATATACGTCGAGGGCATCACGAAAGTCACGCAGCAGGATGTCGAGTATGCGCATGAACTCGGATATGTTATCAAGCTGCTCGCGATTGCCAAGCGGGATGAAAGGGGAGTGGAAGTCCGGGTGCATCCGACGCTTGTCTCCGAAACATCTCTCCTTGCCTCGGTGCGCGACGAGTTCAATGCCCTGCTTGTGGATGGCGACGTTGTGGGAACGACCATGTATTACGGCAGGGGAGCCGGCAAATTCCCGACGGCAAGCGCTGTTATCAGCGACCTCGTGGATATCGGCAAGAATATTCACTTCGCCTCGCCGGCGCGGACCTCGCCGTTCTCCTATGTGAACGACCAGCCGATACGAGGAATAGAGAACATCACGTCGCTTTACTACATTCGTTTTATGGCGCTCGACACGCCGGGGGTCCTGGGGCAAATATCCGGCATACTCGGCAAACACGGGATAAGCATCGCGTCGGTGATCCAAAAAGCGGAGCACCGCGGGAAACATGTGCCCGTGGTGATGATGACGCACCAGGCAAGCGAACGAAACATCGCGAGCGCGCTGTCCGAGATCGACTCGATGAAGTGCATCGGCGAGAAGAGCATGTTGATGCGGATAGCGTGAACGCAAAAATTGTGTGCTTCCCCATCCTTATGAGAAAGACTTGCATAAACGAACTTTCCGAAGGCCAGCACATCGTGTCCCATTTTCTCGTGCAATCCAGGCAATTGCTGGCCACCAAGGCGGGAAAACCCTACCTGAGCATGATTCTTCAGGACAAAACGGGAAGAATCTCGGCCAGGGTGTGGGATAACGCCCAGGAATTTTTCGGAATGTTCAAGAATAACGATGTTATCAAGATTGAGGGGACCGTTGAGCTGTATAATAATGAACTTCAGCTCATCATACGCAGGCTTCGCCCCAGCGCCTCGGACGAAGTCGAGCTCTCCGACTTCGTTCAGCAGTGCGGTCACGACGTGGACGAGATGTTTCTGGAACTGCAGTCGTACGTGGAAAGCGTCGAAAACCCTCACCTGCGAGCGCTGTTGCAGAGCTTTTTCCGGGATGACGATTTCGTAGCGAAATTCAAAGCGGCCCCGGCCGCAAGGAGCATACATCATGTGTACGTCGGCGGATTGCTCGAGCACACGCTTTCCACGACGCGCCTGTGCGAATATCTGACTACCCATTATGAAACGCTCGATGCCGACTTGCTTATCACAATGGCTATACTCCACGATATCGGGAAGGTGCGCGAGCTCGAGATCGCTCCCTCCATCAATTACACCGAGGAAGGCAACATGCTCGGCCACATCACGATCGGGATTCAGATGGTCGATGAAAAGATACGACAGTTGCCGGATTTTCCGCAAAAACTGCGGATGCTTGTGGAGCATATGATTTTGTCGCACCACGGTCAGGCCGAGTGGGGTTCCCCGAGGCCTCCAATGTTCCTCGAGGCCGAGGTGCTCCATCGAGCGGATGACCTCGACGTGAAAGTTGACATCTTCGGCAGAGCGCTTTCCGAGGACCGCGACCCGGAATCGCCGTGGACCGCCTATCACAGGGCCTTGGAGCGAATCCTCTATAAGAGGCCCACCTATGAAACAGATGTGTCCCCCGAAATGAGCCCCGACTGAGTAAGCGACTTAGAGAGTGTGTCCCACGATTACCAAGCGTAGGGGACTGTCCCAGATTTACGGGCACGAAGTGCCGTAGAATCGGGACTGTGAATGTGTCCGACAATTCCATGTTCTGCGCTTCGGGGGCAGTCCGCCAATCTATCCCGCGAATGCGCGGGACTTCGCTCCGCTCAGCGAAGTGAAAAGGGGGATTCCGTAATTGGGTACAGCCCCCTGCGCTTCGTTTTCGCTGACATTCATAATTGTCGGACAGACTCACTGTCCCCGAAGCACAACCCTGATCAATCGTGGGACAGTTTCTACGGCCCCTGCCCTGATCAATCGCGGGAAAGATTCCTTCCCGCTGTTTCCGGCTGAGGCGCGCACAATATTGAACATTGCCCGCCGCCTTTGATGTTCTCGACGAAATCATCACGTTTTTCCGGAGGGCCGCTCGGGCAAATGCCATCGGGCAAGAATCATGATGGAGGCCAGCGATGAAACCAAAGATACATCCAAGTGTTTTTGTGGGACGCGGCGCACAGCTATGGGGAGATGTCGAAATCGGAGCCGGTTCGAGCATATGGTTCGGGGCCATTCTCCGAGGCGATGAGGGCAAAATTCTGATAGGCGAAAACACAAACGTCCAGGATAACTGTGTGCTTCATAGCGATTTGGGTATGCCCGTGGAGGTTGGTTCGTTCGTAACGGTCGGCCATGGTTCCGTTCTCAGGGCCTGCGCCATCGGCGATTCCACCATGGTCGGCATGAATTGCACGGTAATGTCCGGAGTCGTGATAGGGCGAAATTGCGTCGTGGGCGCTCACTCGCTGATTACGTATAATCAGCGGTTCGAAGACAACTCTCTCATCATGGGCATTCCGGCAAAAAGGGTGCGCGAAGTGACGGAGGAGGAAAGGCAGTATTCCCGAATCGCCTGTGACGTCTACAGGAGCCTTGTGGTAAAATATAAAGAGGGGACAATAAAGGAATACGCATAACAAGATGGCGGCGCCGCGCGCCAACATGCAATAAAGTCTCTGCAGAACGCATGTTACGGCCTGCAACAGTTTTCCGCTCTTCCGCCTGTTCGGAAGCGGCGTTCCCGGCTCTATGCCTATTGTTTGAAACAACTTGCGCCGTGTCAGGCTCGGTGGCGCCGTATTTGCTCACTTTTTAGCTCGGATATAGTTTGGCGCGGGCCTTGGTCAGGTCTTATCGCACGATTTGGGGCTGCCTTTTGAAACGCAGGTGAGGACAAAATGGCTGGTTTTTCTAAAACCATGAGGAAGAAAGCGGTGGGATTGGCCTCCGGCAGAATCGACTCGCTGGTGGAGTTTCTCGAAAAGGAAACCAACGACAGCGGAATACGGGAGAGGCTTCAGCCGTTCACTCCGCAGGCGCCGATAGACACCGAAGCCATCGTTCACGAAGTGATGATCCGTCTCGAAGATGAGCTTCCCTCAACCACCGACTGGACTCGGGTCGAGGCTGAGATACGGGATATATTGCCCGGGTATAATCCGGAGACCCACCACCGATTCAGGGATATCGCATACTTTCTTCTGGACCTCATATTTGATAATTCGGGATGCGCGAACTTTTTCACCGAAAAGCCATCTGATGTAGAAAATTTGAAACTGCTCCCAACGGACGCGAGCATAAGCCGGGTCCTGGCCGCGAACCACAGTTCAAACATAGACGACATTCTCGTTGGTGACCTCGCTGATTCGTTCGGTCTCGGCCTCGGACACTTCGCAGCCGGCGCGAATCTCATGTTTTTGCCCAAGGTCGAGCAAATAATGAAAGAACTGAATGTCATCAAAGTGAAGCGTTTGCTGGGCGAAGGCGACGATTCGAAATTATACAAGCGCATCCTGGAGCGGACATGCGAGGTTCTCACCGACAACGGCGAGGATTTCATAATCTTTCCCGAAGCCAACAACCGGCAGGGAGCCCGAAGCCGCAACGGCACGCTGCGCCTCCCCGAACGCCTGCGGGTAGTGGACGGAATTCTGGATTCGGCAACGGACGCGATTGTGATTCCGATAGCGATCTCGTTTTCGCGCGTGCCGGAATACTATAAGCTCGTGCACGGGACCGGCACATACCGTTTTCTCCGCAATCGTCGGCGACCATTCCGACTGTACCGCAACGATGTGAACGGAAACGGCTTCATGCGGCTGCTCACGCACAGCATGCTTATGAGTTACCGCGACATATACGGCAGGGCGTGCGCCAGCGTCGGCGAACCGTTTTCGATTAAAGAGTTTCTGTCCGACCACGCCGACGTGACCGAACCGGCCCGTCTCGTTGGCGAGGAGAGCATGCGCCGCATCGCGAAAGTGAAAAAGGTTATGCCGAGCCACATCGTGGCCGAAGCGATCGAGGGCAGCGACAGGATTTCCATTCCCCACCTGTCCCAGCAGGTGCAGGCCGAAATCGAGAAGGTGGTCGATTATCACCGGAAGACGTTCGGCTCCGAACCTAATTTTTCGTACGAGTTCGAGATGGGGCCGAGGACCGTCATGGAAGTCGGACTCAGGGACCTCGGATTAATGCAGGTCATCAGACGGGGGCGGGTATTTTTCAGACACCGCGTTCTGGTCGATGATTCGGCGGCGCTCGCCTATTACGGCAACATGGCCGACCATCGCCTATTTTCTCCCGACTACGATGACAAGGTGTGTGTGATCGGGGCAGGGCAATGGGGTTACACGCTTGCCCATACTATCGGAAAGAAGTTCCTTGAGGACCCGACCTACCGCCGCCACAGCATCGTGATATACGATACCCGCGAAGAAATAACACGAGCTCTGAAGTATAAGGGCGTGCATCCTCTGTTCTTCGAGGGAATGGAGGCCCCGAAAATCGTGTATCCGAAGTTCTCATACAAGGACGCCATCATAAACTCGAAGGCCATCATAATAGCGACGCCTTCGAGCCAGTTTGAACAGGTGCTCGAGCAAATTTGCAAATACGCGTCGCGCGACCTCGACCTCATCATTGCGACAAAAGGATTCTCGCATCAAACGGCCGACCTGCTCCCCGTAGCGGCCGACGCCAAGATTGAGAAGGCGAAACTCGACCACGACATCCATATCGCGGTGCTGTCGGGGGCGAATATAGCATCGGAGGTTATTCGGGGCGAAATGTGCTCGACCCAGCTTGCGGGGTTCGAGGCGCCGCGCGTGGCCGATTTGAAGACACTTCTCGAAAATCCCCGGCTGGTGGTCCATACGTCGACCGACCCGATCGGAACTTCCCTGGCGGGCGCCGCAAAGAATCCGTATTCCACGCTCTATGCAGCAGCAAAATCTTTTGGAATGGGCGAGAACTATCTCGGTGCGTTCATGATGGCGGCCACCGAAGAAATAATTCGCCTGGGAGTCGCGCTCGGAGCGGACCCGAAGACATTCACGGAAAGTCACGCATGGTGGCCCGACTTTCATGCCACGGCAATGGCGGGACGCTCGGGTAAGTTCGGGCACCTGCTCGGCCAAAAACGCCCCGCGCGGAAAACGGTGCAGGCGTTTGCGGAAAAAAATCAGACGATTGAAACCTACGCCTCTATCGCGAGTCTCTATCGGCTCGCGAACAGAATGAACGTGAAGATGCCTATCATCGAGCTCGGCTATCGGGTCATCCATGAGGATGCGACCCTGACAAAGGAGCGGTTCGAACAGGCAATCCTTCATCAACCTCGATGACCCGTGCGAATTCGGATTTTTGAGTGTGTCCGATAATTCCACTGGGTGGTCCTCTGCGCAGGGGACTGCCCCCTGCGCTCGGCAATTATCGGACAGTTCCTTTTCCCGTCAGCCAATCTTCTTCTCTCGCTCGCCTCTCCCTCTGTGCGACTGCTTGCCGGTCCTTCCCTTGTTTGCTAGAATACGTCCATTGACGAACCGCCGCCGGGATGGAGTCCGACACCCGCTTTTCCGTTCCGGAGCCAAATGAACGAAGTGAAAACAGCAAGGGGATACATGCTTTAACGCCGCGAAAGGAAGACAAAAAATGAAGGTTGATTTTTCAGGCGATGAAATAAAGATTTATGATTTTGACGAGCTGGAGGCGTATCGGATTGCCCGAAAAATCGAGCAAGACGGCATTTATTATTACTCGCGCATGAAAGACGAGGTGCTGAAGCCCCAAATACGCGACGTCGTGGAGATGCTTTTGAGCGACGAGCGGAGCCACCTCAACATGTTCGAGGACAAGGTGGAGGAGCTTGCCAGAAAACGCGGAGTTGCAGACGAGGGAGAGACCCTCGCGGATATTGTCGACTCGAACGTAATGGCCGTATTGCAGGACCCCGAACGGGTTGCGGATGTCTTGTGTAACCCGCAGGAGGCCGTTCGGCTCGGGATTTCGGTCGAGAATCGCTCAATCGAATTTTATAATGAGATCCTGGAAAACGTTACGGATGAAAGCGGACGCCGGGCAATCGCGGATTTGATCAGGGAGGAAGAAAACCATCGCAAGAAACTCGAGGGCCTGTTGAGGAAATGAGCACAGACAGATACACAAGCAGGCGTGGCTGCCCGGGAATGGCAAATTGCGCCGGCAAATGACCGAAGCAGGACTCTGAAACTGTCCGATAATTGCCAAGCGAAGGGGACTGCGAGTCCGTCCGATAATTTGTGCGGACACATCGGCGCCTGTGGGGGTATTCGAAAATTTCCTTGTAGGTGCGAATTCATTCGCACATTCCTGATACTCGTCGAATCGTAATGTGCTTCAGTGAAAATGGGCGCCGATCGAATTATCGGACACACTCACTGTACCCAATTACGGAATCGCCGCTATGCCATTCCTTGGCTTGATCGGGGAATCCAGTGAACCCGGCAGGTTATGTCGCGGCAACCCAGCTCAACAATAACCTCAAATTGGCGCCTCGACCGCGAAGTGTGTTATTATCCCGCCGTCGCTTTTGTTCAATCTGAATGGGGGAGGGGAGACGGAATTGCAGCCGCCGCTTGCTTTGGACCCGGTTAGAGTGAGGCAAGCGGATTGTTATCCCGTATTCGAGAGGAGAGAAGCATGAACGTAGATGAAATACCCCGCGTATCGTTGTCATTTCTCCCCACCCCGCTCGAGCCGTTGCCCGCTCTCACCAGACACCTCGGCGGACCACAAATCTGGATCAAGCGCGACGATATGACCGGATTGGCGACCGGCGGAAATAAGGCGCGGAAACTCGAATTTCTGATGGCCGATGCAATCAACAACGGAGCGGACACCGTGTTGACGTTCGGCGCAGTTCAGTCCAATCATTGCCGGATGACCGCAGCGGCTGCGTGCAAATTGGGGTTGAAGAGTTTTCTTGTGCTTTCCGGAGAGCGGCCGGATTACCTGACCGGAAACCTGCTGCTTGACGAAATCATGGGATGCGAATACCTTTTCTTGCCACCCTTCACCGACCCGTCAAATTTGGATGAGATGCAGCTTGCCATCTTCAACGCGGTGCAGGAACTGACCGAGCGTGGCAGAAACGTCTACATGATTCCGCCCGGCGGCTCGACTCCGCTCGGAGATGTGGGGTATTATCTTGCGGCGCTCGAATTGTTCGACCAGGCGCGCGACCTCGGTTTCCGCATCGACCACATCTTTGTGGCGATGGGGAGCAGCGGAACACAAGCGGGTCTTCTTGCGGGAGTTAAATGCCTCGATATGCCCGCAAAGGTGCAGGGTGTCGCGGTCAGCAAGAAAGGTTCGCTCGATGCGCTTGGCCTGCCTCCCATTGAAGTTATCGTGAACCAGGTAGGCGACCTGATTGGGCAGAATCCGAACGCGGGACCCGACGATGTGATTATCCACTACGGCTATCACGGCGAAGCCTACGGTGTCATTACCCGCGAGTGCATTGACGCGATAAAGCTGTTGGCGCGACTCGAGGGCGTGTTCCTCGACCCGGTGTACACGGGGAAAGCGATGGCGGGCATGATTGACATACTGCGAAAAGGAAAGTTCAATAAGGACGAGAACGTCGTCTTCATCCATACCGGGGGCTATCCCGGAATCTATCCGCATGCGGAGTCGTTTCGCGAACGGGTTTGAAACTGATTCTCTTGCGCGAGCGCATGAGAAGCGCTAGTGCTCGGTTGCGGAAATGAGTGTTATGTCGTCCCGTCTGGAAATCCCCCTCAATGAGTGCGTCCAACAATTCGTCATATGAGTGAAGTCTCCGCGAAGGGGACTGTGAATCTGTCCGACAATTATGAATGTCAGCGAAAACGAAGCGCAGGGGGCTGTACCCAATTACGGAATCCCCCTTTTCACTTCGCTGAGCGGAGCGAAGTCCCGCGCATTCGCGGGATAGATTGGCGGACTGCCCCCGAAGCACGGATTACCGACCGTGGGACAGCCTCATAGTGGAAATTCGTGTTCCTCTTTTTGTTACGCTTATTTCCGTTGCCAACCGCTAGTTCCAGAGACCGAAGACCCGAACGAGCAGCAAAAGCGTCACCCCGACAAAGGAGTAAGCCACTCCCAGAAAAGCAAACATGAGATTCAGCCGGGAGGGTCGAAACTGTTCATCGACCATCCTGGTGACGGCATAGATATTCAATATGTATATGAGGGGATAAGCGATCAACCCTGCCGACACGGCCAGCAGTACGAGATAAACGGGTTCCTGTTTCAAGACAGCGAGAAACAAGCCCCCTGCCATGATGAATATCGTATAAGCGACTCTGAGCCCGCTGAGCTCCGAATTCTTTTTTCTCTTTGTCAAAGAGTTATAGAGGTCCTGAAACATTCTGGGCACCCCGTCGGCATTCGTGTAATAACTCCCCCAGACGGCGATGAACGCCACCCCGATAAACAGGGGGAAGGTCCACGGACCAACGGTGTCGGTGTAGATTCTCGACAACTCGAATGCAAGTTTGACGCCCTCGAGATGAATCCCCCGCGGATTGAGAACGACAGCGCCAAGCGAAACGAAGACGACCGCTACGGCAAGAGAGAAACAGAAACCGACGCGGAGATCGAACAGGCTTCTTTTCAACCCTTCCACCGGTTCCCCTCCTTCTATCCAGACGTCCCGCTTCTTGGCCGCCCACACCGAATGCATGATTGATGTCGCAGCGTCTGTCGGCATTCGTATCAGCGCGACCAGTGTCAGGAGCGACCCCGCCGGCACAGCGGGAAGAAGCGCGCCGGCGAGCAAGTCGCCCGGCTCAGGTGGACTGAGACAGAAAGCAATCACCGCAACCAAAACGAGAACGCCGGACATCGCAATGCAAGCGATTTCCAGACCCCTGTACCGTCCCGCGAAGATGAGCGCCGCTGTCAGGCACGTTATTATTGCGCACCATACGTTAAACGAGACCCCGGGAATCGCGGCGAAGAGGATCGACGCCGAGACGCTCAGAAGGGAGGCGATGATGAGAAAGGGGACCGTGAGAAGGAGCGCCAGGAAAAAGATGAGAAGGGGTACCTTGAGGAGCCGCAGGCGCATATAGGCGTCAATCAGCGAGCCGCCGGTTGCGACGGCGTACCTCGGGCCGTATTCGAATACCGGATACGTCAGCACGTGAGCCAGCAGAACGACCCACAGAAGAGAGAACCCGAACCTCGCGCCTGCATATGTGCCCAGGATGACATGTGTTTGCCCGATGGCCACCATCGCCCATATCAGCCCGGGGCCAAGTTGAGAAAGTGTTCGCACTACGATGTTGCCGGAAGAATTTGCCATCGCCTTTCTCGTCCTGTTCTATTAAATGTGACGTTCCGATTGCCACAGTTGCCGAATCAGATGAGCGGCCAGTTTCGGCTGGCGGTCCCGCGTGAAAAGTCCTTTCCGGTTCAGCACGGTTCGCCAGTGGCACTGGGGTGTTTTGAAGTCAACGAGATTCCAGATGTGTTCCCCTATCGTGAATTCCTTTGACCGGATGACGTCGATGTACGCTTTGAGAAAGGCGGCCTGGTACTCCTCCGTAAAAATCTCGGGCGGGTCCGAATGCAGTCCGGCGACCGTATCCGCCCCGAATTCCGAGACGAGCACGGGTTTTTTGTGTGTCCGGTGGATTCGGTCAAGCTCCTCGCCGAGTTTCGCGGCGCCGAGCTCGATTTGCCCCGGTTCCGTGTACCATCCGTAATAGCGGTTTATGCAAATGACATCGACCACCTCCATTGTATGGTCCACCGGCGAGTGCATCGAGGCAAGCGTAACGGGCCTCGATGGGTCGAGCTCTTTGGCATGAGCGCAAAGTTTTCCGAAAAACTCGCCCGCGCTTTCGGTGAACACGTCGGGCTCGTTCGCGATACTCCACATGACCACGCTCGGGTGGTTGGTATCGCGGTCTATCAACTCCGTCAGGATGCTCTTGCACTTTTCCAATATCGGGTCGTTGTACATTTTGTAATCCAGCCCGACCGAGGGCATCTCGTCGATAACCAGGAACCCCATCTGGTCGGCGAGCATGAGACATTCTTCCGCATATGGATAGTGAGACGTGCGAAACGAGTTCGCGCCCAGCCACTTCATCAACGAAAAATCCTTGACAACCACCGGCGTGGACAATCCGCGCCCGATGACCGGAAAATCTTCATGCTTGCAAACGCCCCGAAGATACACCGGCGCTCCGTTCAGGAGAATCTGGTTGTCCGTCACTTCAATCGTTCTGATGCCGATATGGGTATGGTACTCGTCGACAATTTTCGTCTTCTTGAGGATTCGAATTTCCAGATGATAAAGATGCGGGCTGTCGGGATGCCACATATCGGGTTTTGGAACCGGGATGACGAGCCGCGCGAGACCGTCTTCGATGGAGGATTCGGCCGCGAACGACTTCTTGCCTCTCGAAAGGGTTGCCCTGACAGCGGTCGCATTCCCATGAACCGCGACCTCGCAGTACACCGAGGCTCGCCCGCGCTTCATCTCGGTCCACACCTTTATTTTTTCGATATGCTCCCTCGCGGTTGCGCACAGCTTCACGGGGCGGTGTATGCCGCCGTACGGGAAAAAATCAAACGGGACCGAAGGATATTGTTTTCTCATTTCCAGCAACAGCGGAAGCATTTGAATTTCGGGAACGACCGAAGCAAAATTTGCAATAGCTTCCTTTACGAAATCCGAATCGTCTCCCTTTTTCTCGCCCGCATAGGACAGGCCGCCGGGCGGGATCGTTTCCGGCCCGAGCTGATTATTGACCCTGACGACAAGGCGGTTCCGCCGGCCGGGTTCCATTCGTGCGGAAATGTCAAATTCGAACGGCAGCGAGCCTCCTTCATGCTCTCCGATAAACTCGCCGTTCAGCCACACGCGCGCATAGTGACCGGCGGCGCCGAACCGAAGGGTGGTCCGTTTGCCCCGCCATTCCGGCGGATGACAGAAATCGGTCTGGTGCCACGCCGTTCCCATGTAGAACATCGTGTCCTGGTATTGTTCGTTCCAGCTTCCCGGCACCCCGATCGGCCTGCTCGAGGGAAGCCCGTCGAACCAGTTCTTTTCTTCGCCGAGGTCCTCCGGGTCGAGCGAGAACTTCCACACTCCGGAAAGGTCCTTCAAACTTCTAAATTCGTTCTCTTGCGGATAGAGCATACGACCCTCCGTTCGGCTTTTCCCGCGCAGAAATGCATAGGTTCCACTTTGTGGAATTCGGCAACAATTATACAAGATACGCCGGAAAAGTCCACCGCCTGTCTTGGCGCTGCCGTTCTCTTTTCAAAACGCTTGACAAACCGGTTCCCTTGCGGGTACAAGAAAGCGGATGAGATTGCAGTTTCCCTGACAGCGTCGTCACAGTATATGCCCCTTCCATGAACAATCGAAATGGGGTCTTGGCCCGTCACCGAGGAGACCGAACATGAAACCAGGAGTTAAATGGCCGACGTTTCCGTACGAGGAGTACTGTGGCCGGATCGAAAAGGCGAAACAGTGCCTGGCAAAACACAAACTCGATGCGATGCTCCTATTCTCGCCCACAAACTGGTGGTACTACGGCGGCTTCACCGACGCCGCGCAGATGCATAACGACGTATGGCGCAGTTGTCTCATCGTTTGCCAGGACCGCGACCCGGTGGCCGTCATCCATGCGGCGTTCCAGTGGTGCGTGACAACCATGTCATACGTGGAAGACGTCCGGGTCTGGAGCGAATCCGACCACTTCATGGTTCAAATCTTCCCGAATTCGTTCTATGAACTGTTCTTCGACACGCTGAAGGACCTCGGGTTGTCCAACAGGACACTCGGCATCGAAACCGGGCCCGACATCGACACATATCTCTCTTTAGACGAGTACGAGATGATTAAGGAGAAACTTTCCGACGCAAAAATCATCAGCGCGGACAAGGCGATTTGGGACCAGCGCATGATAAAGACGCCGTTCGAGCAGGACCTCATTCGCGAGGGCGCGCGGCGCGCGTGCGAATGCGTTCGTTCCGCGTTCGAGTCGATAAGACCCGGCGTGAATGAACTTGATGTGCACAGAACATTCTGGCGCAAGGCGGCCGAGCTCGAGATGCTCGAGGGGCCGTATCACGGAACGTGGCTCTGTTTCTCAAGCAACAAGGACGAGGTGATGGGGGTAGACCGCTGGATAACCGGTCCGGTGGACCGCGTCATTCGGGAAGGCGATCAGGGGCTGTGCGACTGCGGGCCGACCTACAAAGGCTACCAACTCGACTTTCAGAGAACTTTTTACGTCGGCGACCCTCCCCAAAAGATGGTGCGGTATCATGACGTCGCAACCGAGGCCCATCTCGAAACGATATCAACCATGAAACCGGGCGTTCGCATGTGCGACCTGTTCAACACATCGCTCGAGGCTCTAAAAAAGAGGGATTACGAGTTCCCGCACATCATCTCTTTCATCGGCCACCAGGAAGGTCTGGCCAATCACGAGCCGCCGTGGGTGACCGCGCAGGAGCAAACCCCGTTGCAGGCGGGCATGGTCGTCGCGATCGAGATTGGCGCGTTCGACCCGGAGCGCGAGGTCTTCGGCGGCATGCCCGAAGACATCATACTCGTGACCGAGAGCGGGCACGAAAACCTGACGGCTTCGCTGTCCCACGCGCTATGGATAGCGAAGTAAGAGGACGGCGTTTACTTCTTGGCTATTATCCAGACCGCGTGGACGATGCCGGGAATATATCCCAACAGCGTCAGCAGGATGTTCAGCCAGAAGTGCATGCCGAAGCCGACCTGAAGAAAGACCCCGAGGGGCGGGAGTAGAATCGCGAGAACGATCCGGAGTAGGTCCATGTGACGGTTCCTTCCTGGTAGCGCGCGCCACAAATGAGCGACGGGATTCGAATACGTCAAATGCAAATATGTCCCGAAAAACACGGAAAGGCTATCATGAACCCCTCTCACGGTTCCCGACGCGAACGACCTTCACCATGAATCGTGAGACACAGTGGTCATTTGGGGGACACCATGCGGCATGGTGTCCCCCAATAACCGCCTGAGCGATTTTGTGGCAAGCTTTCCTCATTTCAGCGCAAGCTCCATCTGCTGCAGTTCCCTGATGCGGTCGCGCAATTCTGCGGCCCGCTCGAACTCGAGCCGGTCCGCCGCCTGCCTCATCTCGCGCTGCAAGTCTTCGAGCATCTTCGGAAGCTCGCCCGAGGTCACATACTTGGCCGCGGACTCCGCCGCAATCGGAACGGTCACATAATCGGCCTCGTAAACTCCGGTGAGCACCTCCGGCATCGCTTTCACGATGGTTGTGGGGGTTATTTTGTGCTTCTTGTTGTATCGCGCCTGGACCCGCCGCCGCCGGTTCGTTTCGTCAATCGCTTTCTTCATCGAGTCGGTCATGCTATTCGCGTACATGATGACCGTGCCGTTCAGGTTCCTTGCGGCGCGCCCGATCGTCTGAATGAGCGACTTCTCCGCTCGCAGAAAACCCTCCTTGTCGGCGTCGAGGATAGCCACCAGCGAGACCTCCGGTATATCGAGCCCCTCGCGTAAAAGGTTGATGCCTATCAGCACATCGAAGCTCCCGCGCCTGAGCTCGCGAATTATTTCGAATCGCTCGATGGTGGCGATGTCCGAATGAAGATACCGGACCCTGACGCCCACCTCCAGGTAATAGTCGGTCAGGTCTTCGGCCATCCGCTTGGTCAGCGTGGTCACCAGCACTCGCTCGTTCTTCTCCACGCGCCTGCGAATTTCCTCCAGCAGGTCGTCGACCTGGTTGCCGGCCGGCCTCACGATTATTTCGGGGTCCATCAGGCCGGTCGGCCTGATGAGCTGTTCGACAACGACACCCTGACTCTTTTCCAATTCGTAGTCGCTGGGCGTCGCCGAAACATATATCACCTGGTTGGTGAGTTCCGTGAACTCCTCGAATTTCAGCGGGCGATTGTCGAGCGCGGAGGGCAGCCGGAACCCGTAATCGACGAGCGTCTGTTTTCGCGAACGGTCGCCCCTGTACATGCCGTGAAGCTGCGGTATCGTCTGGTGGCTCTCGTCTATGAAGAACAGATAGTCCTCGGGAAAGTAATTTATCAGCGTGAACGGGGGGTGGCCCGGCAGACGGCCGTCGAGATGACGTGAATAGTTTTCGATGCCCGCGCAGAAACCGGTCTCTTTCAGCATCTCCAAATCGAAATTCGTCCGCTGTTCGAGCCGCTGCGCCTCGAGCAGCTTCCCCTCCGACTTGAGCTCGGCAAGCCGCTCCCTCAGCTCCTCGCGGATGCTCCTGATTGCGCGCCCGAGCTTGTCATACGAGGTCGCGTAATGGCTTCCCGGAAAAATGAGCGCGCGGTCGAGCTTCCTCACCACCCGCCCGCGCAGCGGGTCCACCTCCGATATCGAATCTATCGTATCCCCGAAGAACTCGATTCGAACCACCCGGTCGCTTTCATAGGCCGGGAAAATCTCGACGATGTCGCCGCGCACCCGGAACGTGCCCCGGTGAAAATCGACGTCGTTGCGTTCGTACTGGATTTCCACCAAATGGCGCAGCAGTTCGTCGCGTGTCATCTCCGCGTTGTTTTCGACCGAAATCAGCATTCCCAGATATTCTTCGGGCGAGCCGAGCCCGTAAATGCACGACACGCTGGCGACAATGAGAACATCGCGACGCTCGAACAGCGACCGCGTCGCCGAATGACGCATCTTGTCGATCTCATCGTTAATCGACGCGTCCTTCTCGATGTAGGTGTCGGTCGTGGGAACATACGCCTCCGGCTGATAATAGTCGTAATAGCTGACGAAATACTCGACCGCGTTGTCCGGAAACAGTTGCCTGAACTCGCTGAAGAGCTGGGCCGCAAGCGTCTTGTTGTGCGCCAGCACCAGCGTGGGGCGGTTCACCCGTTCGACGACGTTCGCCATCGTGAACGTCTTGCCCGAGCCGGTCACCCCCAAAAGCACCTGATTTTTCAGCCCGTCATTCAGCCCGTCCACCAGCTTCTCGACCGCATCCGGCTGGTCCCCCCGCAAGGCGAAATCCGTCACCAGTCGAAACCTGTCGCTCATGAAACGCTGCTCCTTTGCAAACAAACTATCCCATCCATTATTATACAGAATTCCAATCCGGAAGGACATTTTGCAAGCCATTGATTTTTCGGGTTGAATCCTGCTAAAATGCGGCCACTTCACAACCAGGCTCACCCGGGGAGAAGGGTCCGATGGCAAAGCAGGCAGGCAATCTGGTCGTTGGGGTCGACGTCGGCACCGGCAGCGTGCGTGCGGGTGTGTTCACCCTGAAGGGCAGGATGCTCGGCCTGGGCGAACACCCCATCGAAATCTATCGCCCGCAGGCCGACTTCGCCGAGCAATCCTCGGAAAATATCTGGAACGGCGCCGGCCGAGCCATCCGTCAATGTCTCCGCTCCGCTTCCGCAAGACCGGCCGATGTCGCCGGCGTCAGCTTCGACGCCACCTGCTCGCTGGTCGCGCTCGGACCGAACAATAAGCCAATCACCGTATCTCCGACGGGAAAATCAAGTCGGAACATAATCGTGTGGATGGACCACCGCGCCATCGAGCAGGCCGACCGAATCAATTCCACGCGGCACAGGGTGCTCAAATACGTCGGCGGCAAGCTGTCTCCCGAACAGGAACCGCCAAAGCTCCTGTGGCTCAAGGAAAACCTTCCGCGCACCTGGAAAAACGCCGCCAAGTTCCTCGACCTCGCCGACTTCATGGTGTACGCCGCGTGCGGGAACGACATGCGAAGCCTCTGCACGGTCGTGTGCAAATGGACCTACCTCGGCCATGAAGGCAAACACGGCCGGTGGGACAGGTCGTTCTTCAACCAAGTGGGACTGGAAGACCTGTTCGCCAATGACAGGGTCGGCCAATTGGTTCGACCCATGGGCACGTATGCCGGCCCATTGACCGAGTCGGCGGCCAAAGCGCTCGGCCTGGCGCCGGGAACCGCCGTCGGTGTCGGCACCATCGACGCGCATGCGGGCGGGCTTGGCGTCCTCGGCTCGGCGCTCCGGGAGCAAGTTGCTGACGGCGACCCCGTCGAGCGCGTGCTCGCGCTTATCGGCGGCACCTCCTCGTGCCACATGGCGACAACCTCGAAGCCCGTCTTCGTCAAAGGCGTCTGGGGCCCCTATTATGGCGCGATGATTCCCGGCAAATGGCTGCTCGAGGGCGGGCAGAGCGCCACCGGCTCGCTGATCGACCACGTGGTGGCCGACAGCGCCGCAGCCGGCGAGTTGAAGGCAAGCGCAAGAAAAGAGGGCAAGACCCTCTATGAAGTCCTCAACTCAAAGGTTGCGCAAATAAAGAAACGCGAGCGAAAAGGGCCGGAGTTAACACGGAATCTCCACGTGCTGCCGTATTATCACGGGAACCGCTCACCGCACGCCGACCCGACCGCGCGAGGCATGGTCGACGGGCTTTCCCTCGATGCGACCCCCGACAACCTTGCGCTGCGTTATTACGCCACGGTTCAGGCCATCGCCTACGGCACGCGGCACATAATCGAGGAACTCAACGCCAGGGGACTTTGCATCGACAGAATCCACGCATGCGGAGGAGGAACCAAAAATCCTCTCTGGCTGCAGGAACATGCCGATGTCACCGGCTGCGATATTGTTCTCCCGAAAGAGCCGGAGGCGATGCTGCTCGGAACGGCCGTGCTCGCCGCCGTCGCCGCGGGCGCGCACCCATCGGTCACCGACGCGATGGCCGCCATGGGGCGCAGCGGAAAAACAATTCGCGCGAACCCGTCAACGAAGCATTATCATGACGCGAAGTACGGCATATTCCGGAAGATGTACAAGTGCCAGCTCGACCACCGCAGGAGAATGGCGGGATTCTAAATGCTTCTTTCGTGAGAACGTAATCGACGTCAAACTGTTGTTGCGACTGCGACGAACCCGACTCAAGATCGGACAGGAGAGCACATGCTGAGCAAGAACCTTTCGAAATTCGTGGTCCGCAATGTCTACACGTGCGAGAAGAACGAAAAACTGATTCGGGTCGTAAGAGCCATGGCCCGGCGAAAGATAAGCTGCGCGATCGTGGTCGAAAAGAAAAAACCCGTCGGCATCATCAGCGAAAGAGATGTGATTCGACTGGTCGCGAAGGGAAGCCTGGGAGAGTCCGTCGCCGTCAAGGACACCATGAGTTCTCCCGTTTACACGGTCAGGGAGAGCGTCACCATAGAGACCGCCATGAAGTACATGATGGAGAAAGGCTTCAGGCGTTTCCCCGTTGTCAACGGGCGCGAGGAGCTGGTGGGTCTTATCACCCAATCGGACATCGTGCGCGCGGCCGAGAAATCGCTCCGGGATTACGCGCGGGAACTCGAAAGCAGAATCGAGAGGGTGTCGCGGCGAACCGCCAAACTCATCATGACCGACGAACTGACCGGCCTGTACAACCGGCGCTACCTGAAACAACGGCTCGCGGAGGAATTCGAGCGAGCAAAGCGATATTCCCTGCCGATTTCATGTCTGATGATTGACATCGACCGCTTCAAAGCGATAAACGACGAATTCGGCCATCCGGCCGGCGACCTCGTGCTGAAGAAACTGGCGAGATTATTTATTCGTAATCTTCGCCGGGGCGACATCTGCGCCCGAATCGGAGGAGAGGAGTTCTTCGTGCTCCTGCCCCATACCATGGCGTCCGGCGCCACGGTCCTGGCCAACCGGCTCCGGAGGGAAGTCGAGAAAGCGGTCTTCACATATAGAGGCAAACGGATGCATATTACCCTCAGCATCGGAATATGCAACCTGCCCGCCCATGAGCCCGCCTCGGCGCAGGAATTCTTCAGAATGGCGGATGACGCGCTCTATGCCGCCAAGCGAAACGGCCGCAATCGTGTCGAATCATATGACGCGCGGTCCGTAGAGATAACGAGGACCAAAAAATGAGTCAAGCCGTCGAGCGCATGTTTCGCTCGAAAGCGGACGGGATGAGGGCGCGCTGACGATCAAAGAACGGCGATGTTATAATCGAAAATGAGGAGGCGGGGAGAGTTATTGAGGCTCACCCCCACACGGAGGTGACGAATGAGAGAGGAAGAGCACAAAGAGGCTCATAGTAGATACACCGTAGGGTTTTTCCTCGTGGTCCTCATTATTGTGGCGTCGGTGGTTGCCGTGACGCTCAAAGCCCTCTTCGTCTGGCTCGGCCAGTAGACAACCCCGCGGCGTCACGCCGCCCGCTCATCATCTCCGCATCAGCATCGTCTGAATCTTCATGAGGCGGGTTTTCATTTCAACAATCGCCTTGTTCGGATTCGAGAAGAAGCTCTCAACCACATCATTCGACGCGCGCAGCCGCTCGGCAAGGGCGCCCGATATCTTCATGGTCACCTTGCAGGCGATGGCCGGCCTCCTCGCCGCCAGCTTATCGAACGCCTGCCTGTTTATTCTCAGGACGGTAGCCTGTTCCATACTGGATACACCGGCGGAGCGGGGTCCCCCGTCGATAAAAGCCATTTCACCAAAAAATTCGCCGGGATCGAGCACATCCAGTTCCTTCTCATCGCCCGCATATAATATTCTGCCGATCCGGATTCTCCCAGCCAGAATAACAAAAAGGTCCCGCGACTCTTCCTTTTCATGCAAAATCCGTTCCCCCGGCCCAAAGGTTTGAATGCTGCACGCCTTCACCAGTTCGGCTATCTCTTTTTCGGAGAAGTCGGAGAAGAACGGGTTTGTCCGAAACTCCGAAAGAGCGAATTCGGATTCCGATACATCCATCACGTCACCTCGATTCCCGCCCCGGTTCTGCCGGGACAGCGTTCCCCGGGTCCTAATCCCTTGTTATCATATCATGTTACCACGCGAATGCGCCGTCCGCAATCAGACAACTTACATCGGGCAATTTCACTCCATGCCATGCGGGAGAGTGTGAGCGACAAACCACCGGCATGTGCCTGCGTTCTCGACAGTCCGTTTTAACTCGTCCGCATGCGCCGCCGACCGCGCCAGACCGAAAACAGCGCTTCCGCTGCCGCTCATCAGCGCGCCGTCAGCCCCTGAAGTCATCAGAAGCTCCTTCGCCTTCGCTATTTCGGGATGCCGCGAGAATACCGATTCCTCGAAGCTGTTAAACAGTATCGAACCGAGTTTTTCCGTTGCGGACGATCTCCCGAGAGATTCGATGACCTGAACGCGCCCTTGCAGCTTCTCACTGCACTCGGACAGCGTCTCCGGATACCGCCCCTCGCAATCGGGCGCCCGAACGTCGGCATACGCCTCCTTCGTCGACACCGCAACGCCGTGCGGAATCGCGAGCACAATCCAGGTTTTCGGTAGCGCGGGAAGAGACAGGATTTTGTCGCCGACCTGCCAGCCGGCAGCGGCGCCTCCCGTAATGAAGAACGGAACATCGGCCCCGAGCGTGCGGCCGAGTTCTTGTAATTGACTCTCGGACATACCGCCCTCGAGAAGACGGGTCATGGCCACAAGGGTTGCGGCGGCGTTGCTGCTTCCGCCTCCCAGCCCCGCCCCCGGCGGAACGCTCTTCTCGATTCGTATTCGCGCGCCGCCCGCATACTTCAGGCAGTCGCTCGCGGCGCGAAATGCCTTGTGAACGAGATTCTCCCGGCCGGTTGGAATCGCGGGGTCGCTGCACGTGAGCTCAAAGGTCGAGGATGTGAGCTCTATCTCGATGACATCATGCAGGCTGATGGTCTGGAATATGGTCTCGATGTTGTGGTAGCCGTCACGCCTCTTGCAGACAATATCAAGGAAAAGATTGATTTTTGCGTACGACCGTATGAGCGCTTGCCTTGCCACGAATTGAGTTACGCCGTCACACACCCGAGGCGCCTGCCGAAAGGAAAGATGATTCAGGTTAGTCGGACTTCACAAAAAGCCCGCAATGACATTTCCCGTGCTTTTCTATATCCTCGCGATGGTACTGGCATGGACATATAATTTTCCTGTCTTCCTGCGGATTGCCGGAAACAAAAAAACACGGGCAATAGGAATAACCGTACTTGAGCTTGTTCTTAGCCAACCCAATGATTATGGTCTTGACAACCTCCGAATCAGGGCTCAGCTTGTAACCCGCCTTATCAGCGTATTTTTCCGAACCCCTCAGGATTCGTGCCTTCGTCTCTTCCAGAACTTTCTCATCAGCCGAATCGGCCATTCTATTCACCTCTGAGGTTTCGAACCCCGAGAACCTTTCCATGTCCATTGTAGCAGACGCGTCGCCCCGCCCGCAAGCCGCCCCCAGCCGCCCCCAAAAGCCGCCACGAGGCACGAAAAGGGCCGGAGAAGACCCTCCTCCTCCGGCCCCGAAAATCCGCGATTCTTCTTTCTCACAATCGGCCCGCTATGTCGCTCAGGCCGACCGCCGCAAGTTTTTCCTTCTTCGGCTTTCCTTGACCATCCAGCCCGCGAATGTCGTAGTACTCCTTCATCATCAGTTCGATATCCGGGACCGACCCTGCCGCGCCGCCTTCCTTCGTGGGTGTGAGAATCTTGTCCGGCAGCCTGTCGTCGTCGACGGTCACGCCCATCATGTTGTTGAGGGCACGCTTCAGAAGCCAGATGCGCTCGCCGATTTTGAGCAGGTCTTCGACCGTATAGTTTCGGCCTGCGGTCGTATTCAGCATCTTCGTCATGTCGTTGAAATCGAGCGAGGCAGCGCCGAAGTAGCACATCCCCGTCGATTGAAGAACCGACGCAAGATTTTCGGTCACCCACACGAGCTTGCTTTTCCCTTCGCTCGTCTGTCCCACGTAACCGCCCTCGATTCCGACCTCGGGCATCGAGACGCCTCCCTGCTCGGCGAACAGGTCAAGATGCGACAGGTGGCACGCTCCGCGGATAGACATCGCGTACGCCAGCCCCAGCCCGTGGAATGCGCGAGGGTCGTGCATGGGCGCTTCGAGCCCCTTCACCTCGGCCGTATAGTTGGCGGCGTTCTTGCCAATCTTCCGGGCGGCCGCGCGACTGCCCTCCGCCAAAACGTCGCCGATACCTTCCCGGCGGGCAATCTTCTGAATAAGTTCAATCACGGCGTCGGCATTGCCCCAGTTCAGTTTGAGACCGCCGGTGTCGGCGTCTGTGAGAATGCCGTTTTCATAGCACTCGATTGCGAACGCGCACGTGCACCCGCCTGAAATTGTGTCCAGCCCGAAGCGGTTGCAGAGGTCGTTGATTTTGTTGACCGCCGCCTGGTCGCATATCATGCACATCGTGCCGAACGAGCCCATCGTCTCGTATTCCGGCCCGGCGCCCGGTTCCATCTTGTACGGGCCCTCGTCGACTTTCACGTTCCGTTTGCAGCCGATCGGGCAGCCGTAGCACGCCGAAGCCTTCGTGAGATATTTCTCGTTCATGACAATCGAACTGAGCTCGTTGGCGCATTCCATGTCCTCGCCGACAATCCAGTTTTTCGTCGGCACGTCGCCCATGGTCATGCCCATCACCATGCCGGCGTTTGTTCCCATCGATTTGAGGGCCATCGTGAACATGCCCTCGTTAATCTTGTCCGTCACCGCTTTCCGAACCTCGGTGAACGCGTCCTTGTCCGCAGGCGCCAGTTTGCCGGACCCGCGAACGACAATGGCCTTCAGCTTTTTCGAACCCATCACCGCTCCGAGTCCCGTGCGGCCCGCATAGTCATGCTTGCCGTCGCAAACGGCGGCATACTTCACGAGGTTCTCTCCCGCCGGTCCAATCGATACGTTCCTGACGGCAGGTTTGCCCTCGAACTTTGACGCAAGAATGTCGGTGGTTTCGTATGTGTCTTTCCCCCACAGGTCCGACGCGTCCCGCAACTCGGCCTTCTCATCCTCGATTACCAGCATCACGGGCTTTTCGGACTGGCCCCGAATGGCGATGCCGTCCCAGCCGGCGAACTTCAATGCCGGTCCGAAATAGCCGCCGGAGTTCGCCTCCCCCCAGATGCCGGTCAGCGGCGACTTCGCCGCGATGCTGAACCGGGGCGTCGCGGGCAAGCCGCTTCCCGTGAGCGGCCCGGTGAGAACATAGAGGTTGTTCTCGGGACCGAGCGGGTCGCAATCGACCGGAACCCCGTCGTCAACGAACAGCTTTGCCGCCAGACCGCTTCCGCCAATGTAATCGTTCAGAACCTCGTCATCGAGTTTCCGGGTAGAAATCTTCCCCGACGACAGGTCTACTTCCAAAAGCTTCCCATGCTGAGTTCCCATGATGATCTCTCCCATCTCAGACCGCCAAGTGAAGTCATGACCACAAATGCAAGACACATTTTACACAAACCCAACCCGAAATGTAAATGCTCGGGGATTCGCGCGCGCGGTTCGGTGGGGGCAAAGTGTCGGCGAGGTTTCATTCCGCCGGCGCGGCCGCGCGCTGCCGCATGATGACCATATCGATTTTTTTCTGCGCGGTCTCTCGCTTTTCCGGAACACGGTCGCGCACTATCTCGAAGTTGCGGAGCGCCTCTTCAAGGTCGCCCATGGCAACGTAGCACTCGCCGGCGGCCAGGTATATGTCCGCTCTCTTCGGGAAATCGGGATATTTCTCGAGGACCTCGTTGTACAGTGAGATTGCCTCCTCGCATTGATTCAAGCTTTGCCGGGTTTGCGCCAACCGATATTTCGCCTCGGCCACGAGCTCTCCCTGAGGCTCGAGTTCTATGACATTCTGGTAGTTGACCGCCGCCTGGCTGAAGTCATGCTGGCTGAAATACTCGTTTCCCACGGCAAGCTCTTCCTGCGCCATCCTGATTTGGGCGCTCCGTTCAAGCGCCGTGACGGACTCCTCCTCGGACTCTTCGCCGGCCGCTCCATCGGGTGTTCCCGGTTTGCCGAGGCTCGATACGGACTCTTCAGTCTCCACTTCATCGGCAAGAGAGCGCGACATCATGGAAGCGTTCTGACGCGCCTTCGCCCCTTCGGCGGATTTAGCGGCGGCAAGCCGGTCATCGGTTGATGGAGAAGCCGCCCCGGCCGACTTTGGATAATCATAGTCGGGTTCCATGTATTGCTCCGACACGCCGGCGCCCGAGAGTAAGCTATGCCGAGCGTATGCTTCTTCTTCCAAAACAACGCCTGCTTTCGGCGTGGCCGATATTTTCATGGCCGGTTCCCCTTGCGCCCGCAGTTCCGGGGCATCAACGGTCGCGCCGGGATAAAGTCCCTTGTCTCTGCTCTCGGCCGTTTCGACCGATTCCTTCATGAAGGCGACTTTTGCAGATTCTTCCCGCTTCATGCTTGCAGGCGACCGTTTCATGGCGGCAATTTCACTTGAAGGAGCGCTGCTTTTCCGTGCTGTCGGCAGATAATACACGACGGAGACTATGACCAGAGCCGCGGCTGCGGCGGCCGCCAGGGCCGGCCTCCAATACCAGGCGCTCTTCTGTCTTCTCGCTGCTCCGGCCTCTTCCATTTCCGCTTTAGCGCGATTCATGATTCGCGCGGTCACGGCGTCGCCGGGCTCCTCGACGGGCAGTTTGGCGAACGCCGACACGGTTGCCTTGTGCGCCTCGAACTCGTCGGAACACCGTTTGCAAACCCCGAGATGATTCTCGAGCGCCAGCGCCCTCTTTTGGTCGAGCTCCCCGTACAGATAGTCCAGCATCAATGAGCTTGCCCTCTCGCAGTTCATGGCGAAGGAGCCACCTCCTCGACGACCCGCTCCTCGATGAGCATCGCGCGAAGATTGTTCAGAGCGTATCGCATCCTGCTCTTCACCGTACTCTCGGTGGCGCCGACTGCGCGCGCAATCTCGCGGAACGGTAAATCCTGGTATTGCCTGAGCACGAAAACCTCCCTCTGCTCCGGACTCAAGCGCGATATGCAGTTCTGAAGAACCTCCGAAAAATGCCGCCGCGCCATCAGTTCGTCGGGCCCCGGGTTCGCGTCCGTGATAACATCTTCCAATTTGATTCCATCCTCGTTTTCCGGCGCGCCCGACAGCGAATCGGCCTTCCTGTAGCTCTCGCGCCTGAGCGCGTCGACAGACACATTGTGCGCGATTTTATAGAGCCACGTCGCGAATTTTGCGCTCTTCTTGTAGCGTCGCCTGGCGTTTATCACGCGAATGAACACCTCCTGGAGCGTGTCCTCCGCAAGTTCGCGGCTTCCGAGCATCCGACGGAGATAGCCGAACAGGGGGCGACGATGACGTTCCAGCAACTGCTCGAACGCCCCGAGGTCTCCCTGGCCGTATCGCAGCATCAGAATCTCGTCAGGGACATTCCGCTCCAAAATCGTGTTCCTCTTGTCGCCACGTGCGGCTTCCGCTCTCTGTCATTACAAACGTATGAACCGCTGGAAAAGATTTATTACTCGGGCCACAAAATGGAGTCCATCCGCTCGAGTAAAGGAGTCAGCGTGTTGCGGTCGAGGGCGCATATGGGCACGCCGTCGAGCCGTTTCGCCAGGTTCGCGATGGTTTCGGAGGATATCGTGTCCGCCTTGTTCAACGCAAGCAGCCGCGGTTTTTCCTGCAATCCCAAATCGGCCAGTGTCTTCTTCACGACTTCCAAATGATTCTCGAGGTACGGGCTGCCGGCGTCGGCCACGTGCAGCAAAAGGTCCGCGTCCTCGAGTTCTTCGAGGGTGGCGCGGAAAGCGGCGACGAGTTCCGGCGGCAGGTCCCTGATGAATCCGACCGTATCGGTTATTATCACTTCGCGCTCTCGCGGAAACCTCAGGCGCCGGCTCGATGTGTCAAGCGTGGCGAACAGCTTGTCCTCGACTGTCACATGACTGTTCGTCAGCGCATTGAGAAGGGTGGATTTGCCGGCGTTCGTGTAGCCGACAATCGAGATTATCGGCAGCCCCTCTTTGCGGCGAAGATTCCGGCGCAATTTCCTGTTCCGGGACGAATTGCGCAGCATCTTCTCGAGATGAGCGATGCGGTCGTGCGCGCGGCGCCGGTTTATCTCGAGCTTCGTTTCGCCCGGACCCCTCCCGCCAATGCCGCCCGTCAGGCGCGACATCGCCGTGTTCTTCGTCACCAGCCGGGGAAGCAAGTATTTGAGCTGGGCCAGCTCCACCTGCACCTTTCCGTCGGTGCTCTGCGCATGCTGCGCGAATATGTCAAGAATCAACTGCGTCCGGTCCAACACCTTCAACTCGGTCATGTCCGTGATGGTCCGGAGCTGCGACGGGTTCAGATTCTGGTCGAATATCAGCATATCGGCGCCAAGCTGCATCGAGCGAAGCGCGAGCTCTTTCATCTTGCCTTTCCCCATGAGAAAACGAGGGTCCACGTCGTGGCGGCGCTGTATCACCGAGCCGACAATGTTCAGGTTTGAGGTCAGGGCAAGCTGCCGCAACTCTTCGAGCGACTCTTCGATTTCATACTCGGGCTGCGTCGTCACGCTGACCAATATGGCTCGGTTGGCGCCTGCCGTGCGCGACCGGCGCGACCGGCCGGGCTGCTTGCGCGCAATCTCCTCCTCGAGCGAACCGACGAGCGCCAGAAAATCCACCTCGAGCTGCGCGGGCGCAACCGGTTCGAGGAGCCGCCACTGTTCGCCGTCCGGATTCAATGGCAGAATGTGCGCGGCGTGCGCTTGTTTCGGCAGGCCATCGGAACCCACCCCGACGGCGACCACCATGTCGAGCTTCAGCAACGCCAAGTCCGTCAGGTCGTCGTCGGTGAGGGATTCTCCGTTCAGATGGGTATGAATCAGCCTCAATCCCCGCAGCCGATGGCTCGGGGCGGGATAGTCCTTCTCAAGGTCCGGAATGAATACCGACCTTGCATCGCCCACGATCACATATTGCACACGCCCTTTGCGGTCAACGAGTATCCCGATTTGCCTTCTGATTTCGTTCGAAAGTTCCGTGAGCTCGCGAGCGACCTCGTGGGTGACAATCCTGCTCGGGTCGATTTTTCGGCGGTAGACACGCTCGAGTTGACGAATCTGGTTGGCCTTCAGTCCGAGCGTGCGTCCGTACACCTTATTTATGGCTCTCTCATCTCCTTTAACGTTTGTTCAAGCACTCATCCCGCGGGCGGCCGTCAACAGTTGGCGTGCCCCCCGTTGGTCCACTATCACATTGATACAAGCCGGCTTGCGATTCTCGAACGAGCGTTCAAGCGCCGGCCTTATCTCATCAGGCGACTCGACGTGCTCGCCGTGGCCGCCCATCGCCTCTACTATTTTATCATATCTCGTGAATCCGAGGTCGGTCGCGACCAGGCCCGCCTCTCCAAGGCCCGCAGCCTCGATGCCCTGGCGCATTTGACCCCAGCCGCCGTCGTTCCCGATGACGGCGACGATTGGCAGTCCGAACCTGACCGCGGTATCCATCTCCATCCCGTTAAAACCGAACGAGCCGTCGCCGTAAAGCATCAACACCTGTTTGTCGGGATTCGCAATCTTCGCGGCCAGCCCGAACGGCACGCCAACGCCGAGGCAGCCGAAGGGGCCGGGGTCGAGCCAGTGGCCGGGAGCGCGGGGCCGTATTATCCGCGCGCCCACCGACACTACGTCACCGCCGTCCGCGATTATGATGGCGTTTCGCCCGAGAAAATCGTCTATCTCCTTGCACAGGCGGGCCGGATGAATCGGGACCGCATCGGATTCCATATGACGCCTCATCGAATCGATTTCGGCTTTCTCATTTTCCGCTAGCTCCCGCGCCCACTCCGCACGGTCGGCGCTTGTCTCCGGCCTTCCGAGCGCATCGCAAAGTTGCTCGAGCACCGCCTTCGTGTTGCCCGCGATGCCGACTTCGGCGGTTCGGTTCCTGTCGAGTTCCGCCGGTTCGCCGTGGATTCTTATCAGCTTTGCCCTGTCGTTGATGTGGCTGGTGTCTCCGAACGCCAGCCGGAAATCGAATTCGGCGCCGACGAAAACGATGATGTCGCCTTCGGCGAACGCCTTGCCGCGTGATTGCGACAAATGCAGGGGATTGTCCGTGTCGACGCATCCGCGCGCCATCCCGTTGACATACACGGGAGCGTTTATAAGCGCGGAGAGTCTTTCGACGCTCGCCCCTCCATTGTCCCACCAGACTCCGGTTCCGGCCATAATCACCGGCCTCGCAGATGAGCGAAGCAGTTCGGCGGCTCGCTCGACACCGGCGGGGTCGCCGTACGCCGGCGAACTCGCGCGCGAACCGGATGGAAAAAACATGCTGTGTTCATCTTTTGACGAGAGCAGAACATCCACCGGTATCTCCAGAAAAACGGGCCCGGGCCGTCCCGATACCGCCTTGCGGAACGCCGCGCCGATGTATTCCGGAATCCTGCTCGTATGATGCACGCGGACCGCCCATTTCGTGATGGGCCTCAGCAACTCCACGTGGTCCATTTCTTGAAGGGCTCCCTTCTCGAACTGGAACAGCGGCGCCTGGCCGCCTATGACGACGATGGGAACCCCGACGCGCATTGCGTTCGCTATCCCCGTAATCGAGTTCGTGAGACCGGGGCCTGCCGTCACCACCGCCACGCCGGGTGTGCGCGTGACTCGCGCCCATCCGTCGGCCGCGTGCGTCGCCGCCTGCTCGTGACGCACATCCACAATCTTGATGCCCACCTCGGTACAGCCGGTGTAAATCGGCTGGATATGTCCGCCACACAACGTGAAAATACATTGCACGCCTTCATTCTTCAGCGCTTTTGCCGCGAGGTATCCTCCCTGTCGTTCCATGTTACCTGCTCTTTCCTTTTTTGAATCCTCCATCGAACCGTGCAAGCATTCATTATAGGTATGACCGTCGGCTTTTGTCCACACGAAGCGCGGGACCACGAGCCACACGAATCAGGGTTCAGAAACAGAGACATAGAATTGGGGAACCAACGGATTCAACTGATTGCACGGATTTTCTCCTTCATTTCCGCGAAAACGGGAATCCAGGAATTTCGGGGACATGAATTTCTGGGTTTCGTGTTGCCGGAACGCCCCCTCCCCCTCTGCTTCTTCATCGTTTCCGAAGCGGACTTGAAGAGTGCCGCTGAGAAACACGCGGCCTATCTGAAGGAAAACTGGAGCGCGATAGGCGCAATTTCGGGCGCAACATCAGTCTTTGGGCAGGAACAACGGGCTTCGGAAAATGTGTAAGCGCTTGAAAATAAAAAGAGCGCCCGAGAGGATTCGAACCTCCGACCCGCGGTTTAGGAAACCGCTGCTCTATCCTACTGAGCTACGGGCGCAATCTTACGAGAACTTATTCTATCATAGCCGGTTGTGACCTTTCCACTCCTTCCCGTTTTCGGGTGTGCGTCATTAATGGCGCCGCGGCTCTCGCTTTCAGAATTCGATGAAGGAAGACACCGTTTTTTGTAGGGGCACGGCGCGCCGT
>CAYVQZ010000044.1:43739-48484 GCA_964453435.1 uncultured bacterium | reverse complement strand
AAAAGACATTTTTGCGAAAGAAATTGGTATGTCTACTTGACAGGGGCGCCTTTAAATGGGTGACCCCGGATACCCCTGATATTTGATGGCCTTACAAGGTGATACACTTAACAGTCACACACTGCAAGGCAATTGACGACCTTACGTAGTCACCTACTTGATAGCCTTACGCTCTACTTCGCCGCTCTCAAATGGTCATAAATTCATGTATGTACTTTGCCACTGTGTAGATGTTTGAGGTACTAACTATACATATATGGTAGGCATTAATAAATACTACAAGATATGTCCGTTTTGAGGATCTCATTTTTTGGGTATTGTATTCCCTTGCCAACCTTTGTTTGGGCGTTTTCCGAAATTATTTAGGACGTAATATGCTTAATAATAAAGACTTACAGCTACTCTTGAGTACGCAATGTTCGGGGGCTTGACAAAACACAACACCGCGTGTATAATATAGTTATGTTTATGTTTGAATCATTCTTCTCGAGAAGGGAGGTTTGCGATGGCGGAATTGGACGCAAAGACATTGGAGGAGGTCCAGCAGGTCTTGGACGCGGCGAGATCGCAGTTAGCTGAAGTAACGAAGGAATCTAGTGAGTTAGAAAGACGGCTCCGAGAGGTTGATAAGAAGCGTGAGATGGTAGAGCGGCAAGTTTGGTTGGCAGAGCTGCTTGTGGCTGGGTACAAGAGCACGGGGAAGAAGCCAAATTTTTTGAAGGGGCCGCCCCCCTCAAAGAAGAGCATTGCGGACGCGAGCGCGGAGATTATGAAAAGCGCGAGTCGAATGCTCACAGCGAGAGAAATTGTTGATGCCCTCGCTGAAAGAGGGAGAGTCTTCAAAGGCAAGACAAGCCCGACAACGATTTTGACCACGACGTTGAAGCGACACCCCGAAAGATTCTTCTGTAGAAAATATGACGGGATGAATCGGTTTGGGTTAATAAAGAAAGATGAAGTCGCAGCGGACAGAGAAACCGATTGAAAAGCCGCGCTGGCGGGCGCGGCTTTTCAAAAATTCCGCGGTGGGGGCGTAGGTTAACAGGTCAACTCCCCGACTCCAAATCGGGCCTTCCGGGTTCGAAGCCCGGCGCCTCCACCATTCACACAAGCTAATACCCTACTAGGGGATAAGAGCCTATGTCGTTGTTATTATATCACTTGCGTCGTCTCTTGTCAACAGATCTGGCGAATTTAGAATTCCTTTCCAGCACTCGCCTTCATCACCACACCTCAGTTCTCAACCTCAGTAAGTGCGCATTGGCTAAGGAGCCGGGCTGGCTTGAGATAACTTAGGAGGTACAAAAGATGGTAGAATATCGACGCAAAAGAGGCAGCGATGTTTGGCATTGGTGCCGAAACTGCAGTAACTGGCCAACTTCCAATTACGAGGTAAGACATACAAAGCCCACTTCCGGAGAATTGGACAACGAGTGTAAGGCGAAAGAGAAAGCTGGAACCTGTAACAAGTCGTGAAGTGTAGCTCCTTAAGCCCTTGCCCGGCACCTTGCTATTCTTCAACTTAGTCGCGATATATTTGATCACCAACGGAGACATTTGAGATGAGTTTCGAGACGAATGGATTTCTTGGAAAAGAAGCAATAATAGCGTCACAGCAGATCGTGAAGAAGCACCAAGACCTATTTGGTCTTTGTACCGAAATCAATAGTTCGGCTCACAAAGTGAAGTCGGAATTTGTGGTTCACAACCGGGATTTTCAGGAGATTGTGGCGGCGATACTCTTTACAAGGATATTGGAGGGGTTCCAGGCCGTTATTCTGTTGACTAGCCATGGTTTCAGAGAAGAAACGTCCGTTCAGTCAAGGGCTGTCCTTGAGGCCCTCATTCTCTTAGCCGTATGTTGCCAGCATCGGGAGTTTTTCTTTCTGTATTTTGCCTTCAAAGAATTCTCGAATCAGTTAAGGACGGTGCAAGTGGTTCATGATTCCCCATCTGATGCCCTTCCCTCGCTGAGGGAATATGCTTCTCATGAATTCATTTCGAAGCTGCGGTCGAGTCTTGAATCCATGCGTAAACGGATGGATGATGAAGGAGTGAAGAGTGGGGACTTCCATGTTGATAAGCTGGCAAAGAGGGTTGGGCTTTCCCTCTATTATAATTCCGTGTGCCGCTATTCTAGTGAGGCGATTCATTCCTCCCCTACGTGCATCAGAACGTACATGGAGACGAATCAAGAAGGTGACATCGTAGAGCTCAAGCACGGATGGGACGACAGGAACACAGTAATGAATTTGCTTAGTGCAGCCCATTTCCTCTTGACTGGTATGGAGATGGCGTGCCCACTCTTTCGGGTAGATATAGAGGAGGAAGTAAAACAATTCCTCAGTCGATTGGCCGAAATCAAAGAGTAGCCTGCACGGGAGCAAAGTGGTTCTAATACTCGCTAAGAATGAAGCAAAGACCGGAGCGCATCGTATATCTTCTGTTGCAGGTCTTCGTCGGTGGTGCGTTCTTCGATGAGCTGCCAGATGCGGGTGTTGCGGTTTTGGATGAAGCGTTCGTATTCGCGCAGGAGCGAGCGGCAGTCATCTTCGGTGAGAGGAATGCGGACAAGTCCGCGCACGCCGGAATTCACCAGGAGGCTTATGAGGTCGCTTTGGGCCGCGTGACGCGTTTCGATGAAGCCAGTCTTCTTTCGTCCTTTTGTGAATTGAACGCCCTGTGCTGCGAACATGTCGGAGTATGGTTCGGGATGACCTTCTTGGGGAATATTGCATGTGTCGTAGGGCTTTGTCGAGTCGAAGAAATCAGGGTCGTAGCGCCGGAGAAGGTCGGGTTGGTCCTCCGAGATGTTCTTGTATATTTGAGCGGCTATCTCTTTCGGGCGTGGAAAATAAAGGGGGTCAGGTCTACGCATTTGACAAACCCATTCTTTTCCTGAGCTTCTCGACCGACTTGAAGCCCGGGAACACAGTACGGTCTTTTCTGAAGCAGCCAAGCTTTGGCCAGCATTCATGCCCCCCTGCGGTGTCTGTACGGTCGAGTTCGATTTTCTTTCTTTTGCCAGAGGTATCGAGGTCAGGAGCGTCTGCATCGGGGGATTTTTTGGAGCGATATTCTCGCTCCGTGGGGCGGTCCTTGTCAAATGCGTAGACCTTTATTTTCCACCTACCACCAGTCGATGCCGGGAAACGTGATTTCCTCTTTGACCCGAAAGGTATCGCGAACGAGCGCGTGGAATTTCTCGAAGGTTTCCGGTTTGACGCTTGCGGTCCCGTGCGCGAGGATGGAGCCGTTCCGGGCGGAAAGCAAGTTGGACAGGTCATCCTGCTTGTCCATATACCTGCGCCCGGCGGCGTGTTCGACTCGGGCGAGCGCCCTGAAGGTGGCATGAAGGCCGAGCTTGATGACTCCGCTGCGCGAGTCAAAGTATTTGTTGGTATACTCTTCCCTCAGGTCTTCCGGCAGCGCCTCCGGTTTCACCTTGCCGGTGTCTGTTTTGAACTTATCAAGAAAGGCCACCTGCCCAATCATCTCGACGGCCCTGTACACTCTCGCCACCGCGTCGTCGTGCTTGTGTTCGAACGCGCGGCGCCGAGCGTTCGAGAGCAGGTCGGCCACCGTGGCGTGTCCGAGTTGTTTGAATCCGTTCGTCTCCCCGGCCATCCGTCGCAGGAACGCCAGGTTTTCCTTCACCCGCTTGCCGAAATCTCGAACATACTTAAAATGCTGGCCCAGCTCGTCGAGTTTCTTCGATTCCTCCCCCAAACTCTTCAGCGCGGCCTTATGGTCGAAGACGTCCCACACGCGATACGCCTCTGCCAGCCCGGCGACGGTTTGAAACAGGTGGCTTTCCGGATACGAGAGCCTTGCCGCAATTTGTCCGGCAACGCGTCTCGCGGCCCCGAAATGAAACGCGTTCCACTCGTTCATGAGGTGGCGCCGTTCCTCGACGGCGAACAGTTTCCACGGGTCTTCCTTGAGGAACACCTTTTCCTTGCCGGTGACAACCGTCGGGCCTTTTCTCTGTCCGCCGACCGCCGAGAATGAGAACCCGCGGTTCACGGTCGCAAGCGCCAGTGCGGCCGTGATGGTTTTCGTGCCGCCGGTGTAGTCGACAATCACCTTGTCCGGAGGATAGTTCAGCTCCGACACTTTGTCGGCGCATTCGAGCGCCTTTCGGTAGCAGTGCTCGAGGTCGTCTTCCCTGTCGACGACGACCTTGTAATTATCGAACCGGATATTCGGCTTCTTTTGGCGCAGCAGTTCGAGCGCGCGGGGTATCTCCTCGAGGCTCTGCTGCGACGCGAAGAAGCAGACGAATTTCGGGCGGCCTCTCGCAATTGTCTCCGCAATCGGTTCCGGTGTCCTGCCCACCGACACAATCATCGCTTTGCCTTTTGGCGGCATGGCTGCCTCTCTCCTCTTGCGGCGCGGTTTCCCTGCGCTCTCTCATTCCGGCAACGGTTCCTGGCTCGACCCTGCCCCTCGAACCCAGGACATGGCCCATCTTGTTCGAGTCTCAATCCCTTTTTCATCAGGGCAATGTTTCCCACGGGAATGCACGCGGGGAGACTGGATGCTATGGCTCATCGGGTCTCAATCCCTTTTTCATCAGGGCAATGTTTCCCACGCAGAGGGGGAACTGATGGCGATTATCGATTCGTTGCGAGTCTCAATCCCTTTTTCATCAGGGCAATGTTTCCCACATCTCTGTTACATTTCGTATAAAGGCGCTGAGATACGCGTCTCAATCCCTTTTTCATCAGGGCAATGTTTCCCAC
>CAYVQZ010000044.1:0-43639 GCA_964453435.1 uncultured bacterium | reverse complement strand
AAAGGCGCTGAGATACGCGTCTCAATCCCTTTTTCATCAGGGCAATGTTTCCCACAAAATGCCATATCTTTTATCTCTTGGAAGAAAATTTGCGTCTCAATCCCTTTTTCATCAGGGCAATGTTTCCCACATGACTGTTCCTGTTGCGTCTGCAGGTGGTGCTCAACTCATGTCTCAATCCCTTTTTCATCAGGGCAATGTTTCCCACGAAGCATCATTTTCTCTGCGAACAAACTGTCTCGACTGAAATGTCTCAATCCCTTTTTCATCAGGGCAATGTTTCCCACTTATACGGTGACGGAAATCAGGGTGGAAACGTCGAATTCGAGTCTCAATCCCTTTTTCATCAGGGCAATGTTTCCCACTTCCTCGACCATCCTCCGCGTGCGTTCGATCTCCACCGCGTCTCAATCCCTTTTTCATCAGGGCAATGTTTCCCACGTTGACATCGTGGAATTGGTGGAACGGCTGCCGGACGGGTCTCAATCCCTTTTTCATCAGGGCAATGTTTCCCACGGCGGCCTCTGCAAGCTATTGCGTTCGAACAGGTTGCAGGGCAATTTTTCCTAATGTCTCATTTTTTGGCTTTCTTGCTGTTCATTTCGTCCTTTTCGCGAACTCGCTTTCTCCGCACAACTTGTTGAAGAACAGTGACTTAGCCGCTGCGCTCTAAACTCTCCCCTTTTTGTCCCAACACGCGATTATCCCGGTTTGTTCACAATATGTAAACTTCTGGGTCCTCGGTAATCTCGCCGAGACCGATTATCTTGACGTCGTTTAAACACTGCCTGCACAGGCGATAGATGCGAACCCGGTCTTCCTGCGGCTCGACGACTCTCTCGACCCGGCGGAGCATTTCGCGGAGCTGCTCCTCGCTCAAAACGCATTCGAACACGCTGTATTGTATCCTTTTGCCGAAATCCATGAGAATGTTCGCCATGCGCGTCCTGCGCCGGTCGTCCGGAATGTCATATGACGCCACAACAAACATGATTACCGAAACTCGAACGGCGTGTACGGCGCGCCGTCCCTGACACATCGGGCCATGGCTTCGACTTGCCCGCGCAGAAGTTCCCGGAACGACTTTGTTCCCCCTCGCGCGAGCCGCACCGATTTCCCGGTGACCCACTTCTCATATTGCCCGAGGAATATCTTCATTGCCTCGCGCGTCAGCCGCAGGCCCCCCTGCGCCCGCGGTTCGAAATGCGCCGAGGTCAGTATTCGCCGGTTCACCAAATGCAGCATCAGCCGGTCAACGAGCGGCGCGCGAAACTCCTCGAGCACATCGAGCGCAAGACTCGGTCGCCCGTACTCGACCGCATGAAGGAAACCGAGGTATGGGTCGAGGCCGATTGCGTCGAGCAGCGATTGAAGCTCGTTGCCGACGATAACATATCCGAATGAGAGCAGAGCGTTGGCCGGGTCGGTCGGCGGTCGGCGCACCCGCCCGGGGAAGCGCATGTCTCCGAGCGCCATATGTTTCATCGCCGAGTAGTACATTCGCGCCGCGGTTCCCTCGATTCCGAGCAGCGAGCTCACGGGCGTTTCGCGGTTCAGCGACGCCACGAGCGATTTTATTTCATCAATCCTCGCCTTCACATCGGGCTGCGGGTGGTTATGGACGAACCGGTTCAGCACGGCAATCGAGTTTCCCAGTTTCGCTTTCACGATGGATGCCGCGACTTGTGTGGCGAAGGCCTTGTTTTCGCACAGGCGAAACTGATTCAGCCGCAGAAGGATATTCTTGTTCTTTATCGGGGTCACCTGCCCCTGCAGTTCGCCGTCGCGCGTGAGCACGGCCAGCTCGATTTCATGCTCGAACAGTTCCCTGAGCGCCTGCGTGGTGAATTGGACGTTTCCGAAAATCAGCACCGTCTCTATCTTGGCGCAGGGCACATCGAGCATCCGCTGGCCGTCTTTCTCGACGACCAGCCGGTCACCCTTTTTCCTGAGGGTCGCCCCCTGTTCTGTGAGGTACAAATTCGCCAATCCGAGGTTCACCCCCAACTGTTTTCCGGCATTTTGAGGCCAACCGCAAACGCGTACCCATATTGGACAATATCCGGATGTATCGGCGCCAGTCCTCGGACGATTCGCCCGTAGAATTGTCTCGGCTTGCTCCCGGTAAGGAAGCATGAGCCCGCCTTCAGCATGAGCAGAGGTTTCTTGAACGGGTTCCCGCTGTGAGCCAGGGCGCCTCCGAGCTTGCCATACTTCACCATCGTCCTGTAGAAACCCGTTGTCGGGTCTGCCTCGGCGGGAACAAAATTCGACAGCGAGACGAAGCCGTCGGCGTCCTCAGGCTCGCTGAAGCCGTCGAACAGGTTGACCGAGACGAGCTCGATGGTTCCTTTCCCCACCGTCGCCCGCTTTCCGTAACCGCGCCGCGCGGTCCGTTCGAACAGGTCGCGAACTTCGTCAATCGGGGAGCCATCCGCCACTTTGACATAAAAGGTAATGGCGTCGATTCCGCTGCCCGCGAACGACTCGCTGCGGGCATAGACGCCGCCGTCCTCGGGCGTCGTCGAGGTGAGCCGGTTAATGGTGTTATGGACGATTTCAGCCGAGACGACGGGTTCGGCGGTTCGTTCGGGCAGTTCAAACGGCTCGAGCCGGAGCGCCCTGTTGAACGATTCGAGAGGAACGAGCTCCGTCGCCTTCAGTTTCTTCGCCCTGTCAAACGATTCGCGCGTCGGCGCCTCCGCCCGGCCTGTTGCGGCGATGGTCGCCGACAGTGGGAGCGGCAGCAGGTTGTCGGGAAAACCATCGGAGAGGATGAATGGGGGCTCGCCCTCGACAAAAGGCTCAAGAAATTTCTTCAGGGCGGCCTCTCCCTCGGAATATGCGACCTCCCAGCAGAGATGGCCGAACATGGTGTCGGCCTGCCACGGCGTGATGAAGCTCGAGAGCGGTCGTATCGTTATCGCATGGGTTTTCATGTCGACCTCAGAGCGCAAAGCTTTCTCCGTCAAGCTTCAGTTGCTCGAACCTGACCTTGCCGGAGCCGCGGCTGCCGTATCCGCCGAGATACGTCTCCTGCACGAGGCGGAGCCCGTCTTTCACAAACTCGACCATTTCGTTTTCGTTGTCACCCTCGAATATTTGGATTGCGATCTCAAAATCAAATTTGGAGGAGGTAGGAACACGTTCTACCTGCCGCGGATTTTCGGCTGAACCGGAATCGCGCCTGACCATAGTTTCCCACTTGGCTTCCGGATGAGCTGAATTCGGGTCGCTAAAGGACGACCGAGTCTCTTCGTCAAAGAAAGCGTCACGGACAATGATACGAGTGGGACCAAGAGGTTTATTGGAAGAATGAGGGCCGAAAATCCGGCACACAAGACATTCTTGTTCGCCACAACCGCACGGTTTGCCGTTCTCGCCATATTTTCCCGCTTTAACTTCCAGAAGAGAACGCATTCGTCCCTTCAGTGAAGAACCTGGAACATAAGGTTCCCCGTTCACAGGATTCTTAATGACGGGATTATCCATTGTTGCTATTTCCATTTCCTCTTTCGACGTTCCTATGTGCATGGGTGTCACGCAATGAATCTTGCCTTCTATTTTAAGTATTTTCTTCAATCTCATCATGAGCCTTGGCCTTTCTATCTCTCCCCGTAGAAATAAACATAGTTGCACAACACAGCTTCGAAGTGTTTGAGGAAGCCTCTCCGAAAGCTTTTCACATCTTGCACCCTGGCTACATTACACTCAATAAATTGGACAAATTCATCAGTCACCTTCGCGTCCTTCCTCCCTCTTGCATATCGAACTTTTGGAACAAGGTCCCAAATTTCCTCTCGGAGTTCCTCAAAATTTCGATATCTCAAATATCTTCTCTCAATCCGACGCAGTGGATGAAAGAAATTCCGAAGTTGGTGATATTTCACCCGTGGACTCTGGCGTGGCGACGCCTGCCCTATTCTGAGCGCCACGTCCTCGGCCAGTTCAGTTAGTAGCTCAGGCTTTAACTTGCCACTGCTGTCAAAATATCCGTCCTCGAGATAGCCATCCGGCAATCCCCTGCGTGGCGGTCCTCCGCGGCCACCGCCGCGGTCCTGTCCGCGTCGGCGGCCCCTCTCGCGATCCGTCGGTTGGCCGGAGCCGGAATCGGGACGCGGGTTCATCCCTGCTCTTCTGAAAGCGTCCTGCATGTCGGTTGGGGGCATGTCATCTTCCTCCTCTGTTTGCGTTCAAGGCGTAACTTGCGGTGAAGCGAAGATAGCGGAGATTCGGATTCGAAGACGCGATGTCTTTGAGCGATTCCGCCCATTTCCTGACCTCGAGCTGCGTCGGAGCGGGATTCCTGCCCAGCCTGAGGTTGCGGGCGATATCATACTTGAGCATCGGGATAAACCGGAGATATTCCGAGTTGCGGGTCTCCGTGAATTTCTCGTGAAGGTTCGCATAGCCGAGCAGCCTGTATGCGAAGGCCCGGGGAATGTCGTCTCTCGCTATCCAGCCAGCGAGTTGCTTTGCCTGTTCCAGAACTATCGTGAAGTGACCCCACTCGATGGTGGTCCCGAACGCCGTGAGACGATTGCGCCCGTCGCCCTTCGGAGGGTTCTTCGAGCGGTCCAAGAGCGCGTCGGCTCTGCGAACCGCCGTGAAAACGGGCGTGTGCGGGGTCGCGAGCGTCACCCCGGCGGAGAGCGTGACATTGGGATTATGCCCCACGAATCTCGCGAACTCGACCTGAAGCCGCTGGGCGAAATCGAATATCACGCTCCAGGGGCCTATGAGAAGCAGGTCGTCGCCGCCGGAATAGACCGTGTAGATGAAAGAGTGGCGCGACTGTATCTCCGCCTGCATCCAGCCGGAGAAGAAGGTTTCGAGCATCCGGCTGAGCGTCATCACCCTCGATATGGTGTTCGGGTTGTGGGTTTCGCCGTCCGGCGTTGACGGACTCAGGCCGAAGGCGAACAATTTGCCGAGATTGTCGACGTCGGCCTTCAGGTATGCCAGCGCCTTGCGCCCCCGGGCCCGCGCGGCTATGCACTGGAAGAAGACGGCCTGGCCGGGCCGAAGCTCTCCGCGGTTCCGGCAGCGGTCGGCCACCGGGCAGTTGCCGCATTCGCTCCCTTCGGCAAGCGGAACGTGGTTGGCGAGCATGTCGACAGTTACCGGCAGAGCGCGGCATCCGTCGGCATCGTGGGCATCGAAGCACAGAACGATGTTCGGGTTGGCCGTTATCTCTCCGGGCGCTTTTGAGAGAGCGAACGAACGGCCCATGTGAGCCGCAAGGCCCTGTCGTGTCTCGGGGTACACGGCCAGGTACCGTGCTCGCGGAAGCCGGGTCCCGAGCTCGCGGTCGGTGAAACAGTTCTCGCACTCGACGAGGCCCTCTTCTCTCGGAACGCCGGGAAACTTTCGGCATACCTGACAGAGGCTTTCCTCGTCGGCGAATTGCAGGTCGAGCACGAAGCGCCCGCTGTCCCAACCGTCATTGATGGCGAAAATGGACGACAGGGGACGGAGCTTCGAGGTTGTCAGCGCATTGTTCACGCGCAGAAGCGCCCGGTCGAAGCGCGAGAAATCTTGTCCCGACATCGTCGCGTGCGCGAGGTTTATGCGGATTTCGCCGTTCGTTTCTCCCAGGCTCCATTCATCCAGTTCCCGGCGCAAACCGTCGATTTTCTGTTCCGAGTCGGACAGGTTCGGAAGCAAGGCGTAAAATTTTCCGCCCGCCGACATGAGGATATTCGAAGCGGGCAGGTCAAAACATTCGATTACTTTTCGGGCCGCGATATCGGAACTCAGCCCCATTCGGAACGAGCGCGAACGGAGCCGTTTCGCCGCCGCGCCCACACCGGTGTGCGCTATGTCGAAGATGAAGTTCTGGATACCGGCGATGTCTCCGACAAGGAGAATGAACTTTTCGGTCGAGTCCGACTTGATTTGCGCCACATCCATGTTCCGGGCGTGGAACTGGTAGAGGCATGCGGCGATGGCGCTCGATACCTTCAGATGGTCGAACAGTGAGATATCCGGGGTCTCCTCCTGCGTGTTGCTGGGTATGCACCACAGAAAGCGGTTGAAGACCGCAAGGATGTGGGCGAACAGCACATCGAAATGCGAACAGTCAATGTTGGAAATCGTCTTTCTGAATGAAGAGCCGAACTCGCGCAAAAGGCCGTCGATCTCGCCGGAATCGTACGCCTCGAACCGTTGCGGGAACGCCTCGTGGGCGAGGAGCGGCGCCGGCCTGTATCGCGATGGCTCGGGCAGCGGGCGGTCATCGAATATCCTCAGACGGCTGAGCACGGACACCAGGGGAGTCGTGCGGTAGTCGTGATGCGAGGGCGAGGTCTCGCCCCGTTCACTCGACGCGTAGTTGTCGGCGCGGCTGACAATGAAGGCGAGCGGCTTCAGGTGTTCGGGCGCCTTGTCGGCTCTCGTGTGCTCGGGAAATCTCGAGCTCTCGTGGTGCCGCTGAACAAGCGCAAGGAGCTTCTCCGCGTCCACACACTTCGAGAAACGATCCTTGAACGCCGAAACAAAATTGCCGGATGTCTCGGGATGCGTCCCCCGGATATCCAGTTCCTTCGAGCCGCGCTGGAGGAACTTCCCGATATCGTGCAGAAGAGCCGCCAAAACCACCGTTCTGTATTCTATCAAGTTCATGGTGTTGACCTTCTCGTTTTGCATTACCTTTGCCCTTGCGAACTTTGCCTGCTCTCAAACGTGTACTTCCCCAGGCCGAAGGTCGCCCCTTTGCCGATATGCAATATCTCTCCGAGTTTGAGGAACGGCCAAAACTCTCTCCACGGCCCCGAATAGCGGGCGGTCCCCAGGAACCCGCCCAGTTTCATCCTCTGTTTTTGCCGATTCGAATAGCGCTCCCAATCGTGCCATCGCACGTCCGCCCGTACCAGTTTCACCTGGCGCGAGCGCTCAACCAGCGCCTTAAAGTCCACATCGAGTGTCGTCCCGCAGTGAAAATAGGCGATTGCGGAAATACGCCTGAGCAGCGACCTCATGAGAACATGAAACTCCGGGTTCGGAGAAAGCTTTCCTTCGTAGATTAGGCGAGTTGGCGTGTGAAACTCGAGGACAAGCTCTTCAGCCTTAAAGGGGATATCTTCGGGAACGGCGCGAATGCCTTCCGAGCACTCACCGATCTCGGGAGAGGACTGCTCGTAAATGCGCACGGTCCTGCCGTTGTCCGAGCTTTCAATCCTCAGGAGCTCGTACTTGCCGCGACCTTTTCCGAGGCCGACCTCGCCCATTTCGCGAAAGGCCAGCACGAAGTAGGGAAGATATTCGCGCGCGCGGCCGACCAGCACGAGACCCAATTGCAGTTCCTGCCCAGAGGCGAATATCTCTTGACGCGAGAGGGGCGGTTCAATCACGAACGGGTGCGGGACCGACGGATACAGCTTCATCATTTCGCTGTCTCGTTTCGGACTGGTCTCGAAGACATATGAATAGACGCATGTTTCGGCAACCATGCAGTCCTCGCACTTCACGCGCGCATCCGAGCAACAGACTGATTTGAAGGCCCAGCCGAAGGCCCCTCGCAGTGTGGAGCCCTTGTATGGCGGCAGCCTCAGATCATCCTTCGCCCTGATGAGAAACGAGAAAGTGTTTACTTCAATGGGATTGAAGAAAGGAGGATCAGGTCTACGCATTTGACAAACCCATTCTTTGTCTGAGATTCTCGGCCGTTTTTTCGTAGTCCGTCATCGTGTCTTATTTTCTACTCCAGCCGACGGCTTGCCTGAGACGCCCCCACGACTCGCCTGTGTCGAATCGGTCCCCCAAGAGTTAAGAGGGCCTTCAAGTCGGACATTGCACATTCGTGCCATTGACCGGATGAGTTGGGTGTGTGCGCGTAATGAGGCATAGAAAGTTTGTCCTCGCACTGCGATTGCTCTGCAATACATTATTATACTGATTTTTCCTAAAATGTAAAGAAAATTATTCATGTCACAAGGCGGGAGAGTGACAAACCGCAGAACACGGATTATGGGAACACGAATTGCACGAATTACACGAACAGGACATAAGGATTTTCGAACCACGAATTGCACGAATTACACGAACAAGACATAAGGATTTCTTTGACCACGAATTACACGAATTACACGAACAGGACATAAAGATTTTGGAACCGCTAATGAACGCCAATGGCGCGAATGAAATGGTGCGTAAACCACGGAGGGCGCGGAGAAACACGGAGAAAAGAATTGAACCAGAAAGGCGCAACGGCTTTTCTCAACCACGGATTCGCACCTGTCTGCGTGCAACGCACAGGCAGGCCGATGAACAGGGATGAAGGACTTTTCATCGCAAAGGCGCCGCGTTAACAAGAAATCAAAAGGAATGGATTGCGCGTGTTTGAAAAGAAGAGGGGGTTTTGCAGCGCAATCAAGAATAAAGATTTGACCCCAAAATCCGAATAGGGGCCGCCACGGCAGATACCGGGCGGCCCCGTTCCTGGCATACACAGCCTTCTTGTTGAGGGACTTCCCTCAGCCGTTGCTGCAACTCAGGCGAGGTCGAAGCGGTCAAGGTTCATTACCTTGTTCCACGCCGCCACGAAGTCGCGCGCGAACTTTTCCTGAGAGTCCTCACATGCGTAGACCTCCGCCACGGCCCGGAGTTGGGAGTTCGAACCGAAGACGAGGTCGACACGTGCGCCGGTCCACTTGAGTTCGCCCGTTGCGCGATCGCGACCCTCGAACACGTCTTCGTCTTCGGAGGTTGCCTTCCACTCCGTGCTCATGTCGAGCAGATTCACGAAGAAGTCATTAGTGAGCGTCTCCGGCCGTGTGGTAAAGACCCCGTGCCGGGACTGTCCGAAGTTGGCGTTCAGAACGCGCATGCCGCCAATGAGAACCGTCATCTCGGGAGCGGTCAGCGTCAGCAGCTGCGCCCGATCGACCAGCAGCTCCTCCGCCGACACGGCGTATTTTGCTTTTTGATAGTTGCGGAACCCGTCTGCAAACGGTTCGAGTACGGTGAATGATTCCGCGTCGGTTTGCTCCGGCGAGGCGTCCGTGCGTCCGGGCGTGAAGGGAACGGTCACATCGTGACCGGCATTCTTCGCAGCCTGCTCGACAGCGGCGCATCCACCCAGCACAATCAAGTCGGCGAGCGAAACCTTCTTCCCGCCTGGCTGCGCGCTGTTGAACTCCTTTTGGATTTCTTCAAGGGTCTGCAGCACGGTCTTCAGTCGGGCCGGCTGGTTGACTTCCCAATCCTTCTGCGGCGCGAGACGAATGCGCGCCCCGTTGGCGCCGCCGCGCTTGTCGGAGCCGCGGAACGTGGATGCCGACGCCCAGGCGGTCGATACCAGCTCCGGGATGGACAGGCCCGAGGCCAGGGTCTTGCTTTTGAGGTCGGCGATGTCCTGCGCGTCGATCAGCTCATGGTCGACTGCGGGCGCCGGGTCTTGCCATATCAGTTCCTCTGCCGGGACCTCGGGGCCGAGATAGCGCGAGCGGGGACCCATGTCGCGATGGGTCAGCTTGAACCACGCCCTGGCGAAGGCGTCCGCGAATTCCTCGGGGTTCTCCAGGAAGCGCCGCGCGATCGGCTCGTAAATCGGGTCGAAGCGCAGCGAGAGGTCCGCCGTGGTCATCATCGGCCGGTGCTTCTTCGACGGGTCGTGCGCGTCAACCACCATGTCCTCTTCGGCCACGTCCTTGGCCAGCCACTGATGCGCGCCTGCCGGGCTCTTGGTCAGCTCCCACTCGTATTTGAACAACACCTTCAGATAGCCCATGTCCCATTTGGCCGGGTTTGGCTTCCAGGCGCCCTCGATGCCGCTGCCGATGGTGTCGCCGCCTTTGCCACTGCCGAAGCTGCTCTTCCAGCCGAGTCCCTGTTCTTCGATGCCCGCGGCTTCAGGTTCGGGACCGACATGCTTCGGATCGCCGGCGCCGTGGCATTTGCCGAAGGTGTGTCCTCCGGCGACGAGCGCGACGGTCTCTTCGTCGTTCATGGCCATGCGCGCGAAGGTCTCTCGAACGTCGTGGCCGGAGGCGACCGGGTCGGGATTGGCGTTCGGACCTTCCGGGTTTACATAGATCAGGCCCATCTGCACGGCGGCGAGAGGATTCTCGAGTTCCCGCTCGCCGGAATAGCGCTTGTCACCGAGCCACTCGCTCTCGGTTCCCCAGTAAATGTCCTCTTCCGGCTCCCATATGTCCTCGCGCCCGCCGCCGAAGCCGAAGGTTTTGAATCCCATCGACTCGAGCGCGCAGTTGCCGGCGAGAATCAGGAGGTCGGCCCAAGAGATTTTCCTGCCATACTTTTGCTTGATCGGCCAGAGCAGCCGGCGCGCCTTGTCAAGATTCACGTTGTCCGGCCAGCTGTTGAGGGGCGCAAAGCGCTGGCTGCCGGACCCGCCGCCCCCGCGGCCGTCGCCCATGCGGTATGTGCCCGCGCTGTGCCATGCCATCCGGATGAAGAGCGGCCCGTAGTGACCGTAATCGGCCGGCCACCAGTCCTGCGAGTCGGTCATCAGCGCATAGAGGTCCTTCTTCACTGCCTGCAGATCGAGTTTCTTGAATTCCTCAGCGTAGTTGAACTCCTCGCCCATCGGATTGGGCTTCGAAGAATGCTGGTGCAGAATGTTGAGATTCAATTGGTTCGGCCACCAGTCCCGGATCGACGTGCCACCGCGGGCAGTGGACCCCATTACCGGGGACTTGCTATCTTTCTTCATCTCCGTTCTCCTTTCTTCTGTGGTTTACGCCGAGGGCCACGCCGCCGGCGCTGTAGCGTTTGACCCAATTTGCGACGGGGGAATGTGTCTATCTACTGTTCTCCGCAAGGGACCAGCGCTTCGCGCGCACGCCCTTTACCTCCACGCGCAGCGACACAGGTTCGCCAAATGTTTCCGCCTCTTCCGGGCATTCAATGCTTTCCAGATGCTGTGAGCGGAAGTCGCGGATCATCCCACACCGCGCGCAGACGAAATGATGGCGCCGCTTGTAATTGGCGTCAAACCGAACTCTCTCGTGAGACGCTCCAAGGCTGGTCACCATTCCAAGACCAAGAAGCAGCCACAAGGTGCGGTAGACAGTATCCAGCGATATCGTAGGCGCCCTCTCGCGGACTCCATTGAATAGTGTTTCGGCGTCGGGATGGTTGCCGGATTTTGCCCCCTCGCGAAATATCTCCAGCCGCTTGTGTGTCAATTTCAGGCCGGACCGCTTGAGCGCGTCTTTTAGATGACTCATTCGTTCCTGCAATTGTTTCTAGCTGGTTTCCATGACACACGTTTCAATTAGGGTTTTATTCTTATTTAGGAATGTGTCACAAGTTGGGAGATTTGGCAAGCCCTCTTTTCGCTCAGACGCCCACTTCGTTGACATGCGCAATGAGATCGGCTCATTCCCACCGTCAATGCCCATTCGGCGACATAGGGGGAAGGAAAAGATTCCCGGAAATTACGGTCGAAAGTTGCACTTTACCACTCTTCCGAAAGTGTAGGTATCACCCATTCGGTCGTTCGAATATCGCTCTCAGAGAGTCAACCTTCCGTTTTCAAACTCTTAACCGTGATAGAGTCTGATTTCACCCTTCTGTTGTTGCTCACCGACATAAGAATACCCTCCTTCCCGGGGCAGAGATTCAGTCCTCTTGCTTTTCATGAAAAGGTCGCCGCCTTTTGATATACTCTTTCGCATGGAGCATTCGCTATTGCCGGAGTGCCGAAATCGACTGTACTATTCTATCTGTCTGAGTAATGCGTGACTATGAACAGCACATACTGCAAAAAAGATACGACGCTGACTGAGGAGGAGAAAGGTGTATTCTCAAAACATCTCAGACAGCAGGGACTTTCCGGTAGTGTCTGGGACCTCTTCGGTGAATGGGTCGCAAGATCAACTCGGCGAGTAAGTTTTTTCTATTTGAAGGTTTATAATGATGATGGTTTGATAGGGCTTGGGCTCTTCGTAAAGGTCAAGCCATTTGATCTCCGGTCTTCCTATTCAGCCTTAAGAAACAACCGATTTCTGACGCAATTGGGTGCGGGTCTATCAGCGCTCGCCAGTAACTGTGTCTACTTATCCTTTCGCAATTTAATCACGTCGAATCTTACCAGACCATTCTTTTATCGAGAACCGGGGATGGCAGACGTAATCATGAAAGCTATTCTGGCGTATTTAAGGAACGAAAGAGAAGCGGATATGGTTACAATCGTCGATACATCAATTCATGACGATATCTACCAAGCCGAAGGGTTTCTCAAATATCCCTCTTCCTCAGAAGCATGGCTGGATGCGACGAGATACAAAGACATATCAGAATATCTGAGTGAACATCGAAATCTCAAAAAGAATCTGTCCAGAAGGAAAAAAGCTATCACTTCCGAGGTTCGGCAGGGCCCCGTGTCGGATACCGACAGAGAGCAGATGAAATCCTGTGTCGAATGCTCAGTTGAAAAAAGTCGAGTCAACACTCCCTGCCAGAGATTCTTTGAGGACAATATCTTTGAGACGGACGTTTTCAACTCAAATAAATACCTTCATTTTCTTATCCGGGTAGATGGGACGATGGCCGGATTCCATACATTTCAAGTCAGCGGTTCAAATATGGGGGGAGTCCTCGGGGGCTTTAATCGCGATTATTCCCGGAAGAGCTTTGCCTATGAACGCGTAATAGTGGCTTCCCTTGATTATGCGATTAAAAACGATATTGAGCGTGTTCACTACAGCCTGATCGACAATTACACCAAGCTGCGCCTCATTGATTCCCTTGAGCCATGCAGTCTTTATTTTTATTCCAGAAACCCCCTGAATAGAAAAGTGTTCGAGCTTACATATAGGTTCGGTGATATATACAATCTCTATCTGTTGGAAGCACATGGCAACAAAAAGAGCAAATAGTGGGGATAATTTTTCAAACCGTGACTATTCCCTCTCGCGAAGTAAGCAACTTTCGCCAGTCCGGTCGTTTGCATATCGCTTTTGACGAGTGCAAATAATGTTTTCAAGACTGCACGCTCCGGTTATTTTGCGGAGCCTGGTTTGGTGAGGCGAGCGGCGGTGGGCAAGCGAGTTTCATGGAAGCTTCAGCGAGGGTTGCGCGTGCGCCGGCGGACGCGAGGCAGCGTCACTTTTTTCTGAAAGACGGTTCTTGATATAGACAGGCGAGGCGCCTGGGTCTCGGCGTCAGGTTTTCAGGCCTATGTTCCGGCGAATGTATGCGGGTTCCATCGCGAGTTTTATTTTCGATTTTATTTCTTCGCCGAAGCGCTTGCCGAGGAGCGCTATCATTTCCCGGTACAGTTCTTCCCTGATGTGACGGAAGTAGCGAAGCTTCCCGTCCGGCAGCGGAACGAACTCATCCAGAACGAGTTCGGTTCGCCCCCATCTCTCGATGATAATCTCGCGAAGGGGGGGAGGAAATCTGAACCCCCCGAGCACAATCGAATGGATTCCCTCCGGCTCCAGATATTCGGAAATCGTCTCGACCAGGGTTCGATATCCTTTGCGCCAGCCGTTGTAGTGAATCATCGGGTCGAACCGCAAACCGACGGGGTAGCCCGCACGCTGACAGCGTGAGGCAGCTTGCAGGCGTTCCTTCAGCGGTGGCGCCGCGCGCTCGTATTGCTCGCCTATTTCATGCGGCGTGAGGGTCCAGGATACAACGGTCTTTCGGTTGTGCGAAAGCGGCAGGATAGCTTCGATGTTCGCGCTCTTCGTCCTCAATTCGAGGCAGGCGTTTTCGAGGTCTGCGAAAAACCTCACGGCTTCGGCGGCGAAGCCGGAGAGGCGCTCGAGCGCGAGGGCGTCGGCGGTTTCTCCCGCATGAAACAGTATTTCCCGGTCAGGCTCGGCCGCCAGCACATCGGAGACTTGGTCGAACATCTCCTCAAGATTCACGAATATGGTTGGCGTCGCGTTTTGGAAATAGCACTGCAGATAGCAGTAGGCGCAATCGTATGGACAGTTGGCTGCATGGAGAAGATAGAATTCCCTCTCCTGCTCGACCGCCGGATGACGCCTGAACTCCTTGACCAGCATGCCTTTTTTTATGGCAATCGCAAGGCGCTTCTTTGCTTCCGTAAATTTTCCGTCGAGAGACGTTTCGAAAGAATCTACCTTGCGGTGGTCATCGATCGGAACCACTTCAACCGAACCTATCTTTTCCAAGATGCTCCGCGCCCGGGGATGCTCGATGACGTCCCTTTCTATATATACTCTTTGCGGAAAGAAAGCTTTCATGTAGTTGTGTGACCTCTCAGCAAATCGAAAAGTTTTCGGAATTCGGCGCGCGCGTCGGGGTCGGATAACCGCTGGAGCGTTTCCGCCAGGCCGGCGTCGCTGTGGGACCGAATTTCGACAGAGATTTCATCGCCCTCGAAGAATTTGGGCGCCCGTATCCGACACCCTTTGTCCGCGCTCAGTTTGCGCGCGATGGCTTCAAATTCGGATTGCGCGCCGCAAAGTCGCGGATAGCGCGCCTGCAGGAGGCCGGCTCGAATCCGCTCGAGTTTGCTGCGGGGAGGAATAGAGCTATCCTCGAGGGTCGAATTTATTTCTGCGTCGACAAGCTCGGGCGCCGAAACATGTCTGAGTGCGGCAACGTCTTGAATGAGAGACAACAGTTCCCGAGTCTCGTTCAGGTTGGCTCTGCACGCGACGAGCACACGAAAGAGAACGGAACGAGATTCGGGATCGAGATCGAGGAGGCAAAACGCCTGTTCGACGCCGACCGTGCGTTCGTGCAACGCATGAAGCAGGTCGGTCTCGAGTTCGAGAAGGCGCAGATAATTGCGTATGTAGTTCTCGGAAGCCGGCAGTTCCAGGTGGGGCGCTATGTGGGAGGCGAGTCGCTCCGGCGAATATCCGAGAGCCGAAAACTTTGACAGTGCGATTGCTTTTTCGACGGTGCTCAACCGCGCGGGGCAATCGTTGTCGAGCAGGCTGAGCCACAGGCATCTCTCGTCGCTGAACGCTTCCTTGCGGCAAATCAGCGCCCCGATTTTTTTCATTCCGAGCGTCACGCAGGCCAAGACCCTTTTGTGACCGCACACAACCTGATAACCGTTTGCCGTCTCCCTCAGGATTGGGGGTCTTGCGATTCCGCGCATTTGTATTGAGTGCGCAAGCTCATCAATGCCGGGGTCGAACGAAAAACTGAATTTCCCGGCTTCGGGACCTTCGGTGACCACGTTGTCGAGGAAAACTTGTTCATACGTCATGGTTGTTGCCTCAACTGTCGGAGAACATTTTCCATTTTTTCGGCCGAAGCGGCCCAGGTATGCTCGCGGGCCGTTGCGAGCGCATTTTTCGATTTTTCTTTGAGCGAGTCGGTGTCCTCACGGGCCTGACGCAGGAGACCCCTCAGGTGGCGCACGTCCGGCAGCGCCACGACCGCATCGGGCGAATCGTTGTCGTACTGGACATCTTCGGCGGGAACGAGCGAGTAGTCCAGAAGGTATGCGTTCGATTGATTACAGAAGTCCATGTGCCCGCTCCACGCGGTGACGATGGCCGGCTTGCCGCATGCGAACGCCTCGAGTATCGCCAGCCCGAACCCTTCGGAACGACTCGGCTGAACGTAGCAATCGCATGCAGTGCAGAATCCCGCCATCGTGTCAATCGGCGTCGCTTCGCATAGGTGAATTATTTCGGGGCAGTCCGGGTCTGAGCGGAATCGGTTGAGAACTGTATCGAAATCGATTTCCCACGGTTTCATCCGCGCCGGCCGGTTCCGATACGATGACTTTATCGCGAGGCACACATCATCGCGCTTCGAGAATTCCGAACAATATGCCTCAAGCAGGATATCCAGCCCCTTCCTCTTGTGGGGCATTGCAACGCAGAGGAACTTGAAGCGCTTCTCTGTCGGTAATGCGGACGGGCGCGCCTCGGGAGAAAACAGCTCCGGGCGAACTCCGTAGGGCACGACCTCGACCATCTCCGGAGGGATTCCCGAGGAAATCATGATTCGAGCGCAGAACTCGCTGGGCACAACCAGCAGGTGGAGATGTTCGCGGATGGCGTCGCTCCAGGGAGCCGGCAGTTCGGTGGATTCGTATACGAGCAATCCCACGCGCCGTTCGCCGAGCAGCTTGTAGTAATTGGGCGGATACTCGAATGCGATTTCGAGGCGCCTGTTCCGTTTCTTCTCCATCAGCTCATATAAGCGAGCTGGAAGCCGGAACTCTTTTTGATGGAGGAACCCGCGGCAGTTCGTGACCGATATGTCGTGCCCGCGCTCATCAAGCGCCATAATCATCTCGCGGGTGACGTGGGACCAACTTGTGGGCGAACGGAGGGCGCCGAGGAAATGTATTTCCAAAGCTTCTGTCAATATTTCCCAAACCTGTCAGACGCTTCGATGAGGGCGTCGATATTCTCGGGCGGCGTGCCGCGGTCGATAACGCCTCCGCTGGAGAGCGCGAACCCGCCACCTGCGGCGGCTAGCCTTTGTTTTTTCCGAGGGCTGCGGGGAAAAAGGGGAAGCCACGGATTCCGATTTCCGGGTCAGCAACGTCAAATCAGATTTCATGGGATTGCTTCTATACAGTTTTCCATCGCATCTTCGACGATCGAGGATGATTTCTTGATTCGCTCGAATTCAGCGGGCGTGTAGCAGAGATAGTCCACATGTTTTCGGAATCGCGCAAGCTTCAGCATTTTCTCCATTCTTTTAACAAAGGGAATCCCTTCGAAAGCGCTTGAAACGACAATAACGTCGATGTCGGATTCATCTGTGGGGTCGCCTTTCACTCTTGAGCCGAAGATCAACACTCTCGACGGCTTGGTGTCTTCGATAATGTGCGGCAAGACCTCTTTTCGAAATTTTGCTATCCACTCATCATGCATGATCATCAGCCTCGAGCAGCGTCCTGTAATTGTCCTCAAGAAGTTGGAAAACTTTCCGTGCCGCTTCAACTTTTTCGCGCGCTAAATTTTCATCATATTGCTCGTACGGCGTCTCGTCGCTGACATCGGGGTATCGCGCGAGCGTATAATCGGCGCTTAAACTCAGAATGGGCTCCATTGCCGCATCTGAGATTTCCAGCATCTGAGCCAATTCATCTATATAATGCAATCGCGGAATCTTCTTTTTTCGAAGCGCGAACAGTCCCTTCAGAAGTTTTTCGACAGACTGATGCGAAAGAAAAGCCGCTATGTCGTGTCCTCCTATTTCAATATTCTTCTCGGCCATGTCGAGGTCATGCAGGGCCTGCTTAATCCATTTCCTTGCGGTTTCGGTTGTCATGTCATAGCTTTCTATAGGGCTTGTGCCGCAAAAGATATTTGGCCCACACTCGCCGACCCTGTCAATATTTCCCAAACCTGTCAGACGCTTCGATGAGGGCGTCGATATTCTCGGGCGGCGTGCCGCGGTCGATAACGCCTCCGCTGGAGAGCGCGAACCCGCCACCTGCGGCGGCTCCCTCGATGCACCGTTTCGATTCCTCGAGCACTCGTTCCTTGTTTTCCCGCATGAGGACGGCGACCGGCGCGACATTGCCGATGAGGCACATCGTTTCGCCGATTGTGCGTTTGAGCTCGGCCATATCGTGCATGAACCCCATGTGAAAAGCCTTTGCGCCTGTTTCCGGAGCGAACTGCGTCAGATTCCGCATCTCCGAATCGCAGTGATAGATGGTCAGGGCGTCGGCGTGGGCTTCGAAAATGCGGCGCGCGTAGGGGATGAAGTATTCCTTGAAAAGCGGTGGAGAAAGCAGGCCGGAGATATCGTCGCAGAGAAAGACGGCCGCCAGGCTGCCGAGTGTTTTCTTTTGCATGTCGAGATAGACAAGCAGTGTTTCGGTGGCGACGTCGAGGAGCTGGTGGCACTTCTCGGGTTTGTCATACATATCGACCAAAAACTCGCTTATTCCGCGAATGAGAGCGGCGAGCACCACCGGTCCGCGAAGACTGCCGAAGCCGACGGGACCGCGGGCGTTGCCGACCCCCGCTTGCAGCCCCTTTTCAACAGCCAATGCGTTCATCTCCTCAAAATATTCCATAATTCTGGGGAATAATCCGTCCCGCTTCGGGTCGGGCACGCTCAGTTTATCCACCTCGTCGATGCTCTCGAGCGCGGGTTTCGCCCATGGGGAGTCGTCTTCCGGCCAGAATATTTCGCAGAAAGCCGCCGCCTCGGTGACGACACCGAAATCGGTATACAGTGGGCTCAGCCCGCCGAATCTCGCCTGCACTTTCGCCTGGCTCTCGAGCATTTTCTTTGGGTCGTTATGATACTCCCGTTGAGGCACACTTCCGTATTCCGCCATGAATCCGCTTTCAATAGGCAGAAACACGGGGACCTGGTCGGGTTGCTCTCCGTTGATGGCCTGCAAAAGCCTCATTGCGTTAACCATTGGATCAATCATTTGGCGCTGCCTTTCTCACGTTCGGACCATCGATATCTTTGCATGAAGATACCATATCGAACGAACGGTGTCAAAACGGGATATGGTCGCGGGGAAAGCCGGAATTGGGTGTATGAGAAATACTGTGGTAAAATGAAAAGGGTGAACAGAGACTGTCCCACGATTCATGCTGAAGGTGTTCCGCTTCGGGGACAGTCCCGATTCTACGGCACTTCGTGCCCGTAAATCCGGGACAGTCCCCGAAGCGTGGTAATCGTGAGACAGATTCAACAGGGAGCTGCATGAGGGCGACGAGGACAGCCGCAGGGGCGGGTTGTCCCATCCTTCCTGGCTCTTTGTTCCCAATCGGTCGAGAATGCGGGCCCAAGAAGGGCATTCAAGTTGCGGGAGCGGCTTTCTTTGAGCCGACTGAGAATATGACCAAACTGTATGATGCGGTTATTGTTGGGGCGGGCCCGGCGGGAATGTTTGCGGCCCGCGAACTCGCAAGGCGGAAGCTGAGAGTCCTGGTTATCGACCGTGGAAGAGACGCGTCAAAACGGCGTTGTGAGATGGAGTACGCGGGTATCTGTCATAAATGCGACCCCTGTAATATCCTGTGTGGTGTCGGTGGAGCGGGCACGTTCTCTGACGGCACGCTGAATCTGAGGCCCGACGTCGGAGGCAACCTCCGGGATTACACCCGGGACGATGCGGAAGCGTGGGCGCTGGTTGATGAGGTCGACAAGGCGTTCGTCGGCTACGGCGTGCGCAACGAGACGACCGGCTCATCCGACGAGGAAGTCGAGCAATTAAAACGGCGCGCCGCGTCTGTCGGCGTTCATTTTGTGGACATCAAACAGAGGCACATCGGAACCGACTGGACACAGAAAGTGATTGCGACCTTCAAGGAGGACCTTGAAAAAAAAGGCGTCGACTTCCTCCTCGAAACAAAGGTGCGCAACATTTACCTCAGAGACGGAACATGCCGCGGCGTTCTGCTGGAAAACGGAAAGAGGGTCGAAGGGAGGACCGTCCTCCTTGCGCCGGGTCGGGTCGGGTCGAGCTGGATGAACGAGCTTGTGAAGCTCCATAAAATGAAAGCGAAATATGCGGCGATCGATGTCGGTGTGCGAGTTGAAGTCTCCAGCATCGTTATGGACTGGGTGACGGCAATTAACAGAGACCCGAAATTCCACATTCGAACGTCGCATTACGATGACTTCGTGAGAACGTTTTGCACCAACCGTCACGGCTTTGTGGTCAAGGAACAATATGACGAAATTGCCGGCGTCAACGGCCACTCATTCCGCGACAAGGAATCCAACAATACGAATTTTGCGCTCCTGGTAACAATAGACTTGACCGAGCCGCTTGAGAATACGACGGTTTACGGCGAATGCATCGGCCGGCTCGCCTACACGCTGGGCGGCGGCAAACCCATCCTCCAGAGGATGGGCGACCTGCGAAGAGGCCGGCGCTCGACGGCTCACCACGTGGCTCGCAACACGGTCGGCAACACACTGAAGGATGTGACCCCCGGGGATATTGGTATGGCGCTCCCACAAAGAATAGTGGCGGACCTCGTTGAAAGCCTCGAGACGCTCGACAAGGTTATTCCCGGCGTCGCGTCAGATTCCACCCTGTTATACGCCCCGGAAATAAAATTCTACTCGATGCGAATCAGTGTCAATTCCCTCCAGGAAACAAGCATTCCTCATCTCTTCGTCGCGGGGGATGGCACGGGGCTTTCGCGAGACATCGTCAATGCGTCCGCCACGGGAATACTCGCAGGCAGGGGCATACTCGCGAAGTTAAGTTCCTCGAAGAAAAGACCCTCGCGCGCGAACCGATAGAGCAACGACGTCCTCACCATGTTCGGCTCTGAAAGCGGAGAGGGCGACGTGTCTGTGGGTCAGTCTCATGATTCATGGTGAAGGCTGTTCGCTTTGGGGACGGTGAATCCGTTCCACGATTGCTCATGCTGCCGAGAAGCCGGCGCAGGGGGGCGTGCCCAATTACGGAATCCCCCCAGTCTTTTGCGCTGAGCGGAGCGAAGTCCCGCGCATTCGCGGGATAGATTGGCGGACTGCCCCCGAAGCACGGATTACCTACCGTGGGAGATATTCTCCGGGGCGATTTTCAGTCGAAAGCGTGATTATTGGACGGATTCACGGTCCCGATTCTATCCTGCGAGGCGTGGGTTATTGGGAAAACCATGCCGCATGGCGCCCTTGCCGATAACCCGCATCTCCAACCTTCCAATGTAGATACTCGATGGAAACGTATTTGGCGGACAATTAACGAAAAGGGATGGTCGGGAAGCATTTTTCGACATCCGACTCCGCTTATGGTCTCGTCCGGCTCATTGCTCGTGTCTCAGAAATGGTTATCCGAAAAAGACTTCAGACCTAAAAGTTTTTGCATAATGATTTTCGACAAAAATGGTATGAATATTGCACCCCCGATTCGGAAACATCATCCAAGCGATCTTCATACGTTGTTTCGGAGTGTTTTCGCAGTGAGAGAATCGGAAAGTCGGTTACAGGCTGCCGTACAGAACGTCCAGGTGCTGCCCACGATCGATTCCGTGGGATTGAAAATCATCGAGGTCGCATCGCATCCCGATGTTTCGATGAGCGAGTTGTCGCAGGCCATCGGGCAAGATCCTTCTCTCGCGGCTCGCATCTTAAGGATCGCGAACTCTCCCTTTTACGGGATTTCCAAACAAGTGGACTCGCTCCAGCTTGCCCTTGTTGTTCTCGGTTTGACGGAAGCCCGCAATGTTGCCCTCGGTTTGACGCTGTTCAGCGCAGTCAAGAAGATGGGGCCCGGCCTGGAATATGAGAGGGAGCAATTTTGGCTTCACAGCGCGGGATGCGCCATGGTTACAAGAATCCTTGGGCAGAAGCTGAATTTTCGAGGCGCCGGAACGGACTTCATCGCCGGCTTGTTGCACGACGTGGGAAAAATAATCATCGACAGGTACTTCAACAGCAAATTCGTTCAGATATTCAAAAAGACATTCGCTCACAAACCGCCGATGATCGAGGCCGAACAACAGATCCTCGGTAAATCGCATGAGGGAGTAGGCGCATGGCTTGCCGAAAAGTGGAGACTGCCGGAGACGCTCCGCGATGCGATCGCTTATCACCATGACTTCCCTGCTAAATGGCCGGAAACTGGGTTGAAGGACCCCCGCCTGGCTTCGCTTTCATATATTGCGGAAGCCTTTTGTGAGCTCCATCAAATAGGGTGGGACGGCGATTCCGGCTATTCGGACCTCAAAGATACAGCCGCATGGGATGTGGTGCTCTCGCAACAGTCGAGATACACGAGCGCCAACATCGACGAAATCCTGAATGAGACTCTTGAGGAATTCGAGAAAGCGCGCCCCCAAGCCCTCTGGCTGTAACCCTGTTTCAGGCGTTTCAACTCTTCGGATGTAATCTCTCCGTGACACCTCATGGCGCCGAAAAGTGAGCGAGGCGGGCCTGTGGGTGCGGCCCACGGTCGGAAATCTATGCTTCGGGGGCAGTCCGCCAATCTATCCCGCGTCTCGCGGGACGTTGATTCGTTCAGCGCAAAAGGCAGGGGATTCCGTAAATAGTGACAGTGAGTGTGTCCCGCGATTCATGGTGAAGGTTGTTCGCTTCGGAGACAGTGAGTCTGTCTCACGATTGTCCGGCGCCTGGATTAGTGGGGAACACACTTATATATGTGAGGTTCCCTTGCGCCCGCTCGAGCGATTCACAGGTTCGCGCCGAGATAGCCAAGCGCCACAGCGGCGTGGAGCTTCATGCCGGCTTTGAGAGCGGATTCGTCGATGACACATTTCGGGCTGTGTGCGGGAGCAGGTGCTCTGTCGGCAGGCCGCGCGCCGAGGATCGCGAACGCGCCCGGGACCTTCTCCAGGAAATAGGAGAAATCCTCAGCCGGCATGCGGGGGCGCGCGAGTCGGCGAACGTTCTCTTGTCCGAGAACTGTCTTGGCGAGCGAGGCAACCATCGCCGTGAACTCTGAATCATTGATTGTTGGGGGGTACCCGTATACATAGTCAAAGGAGTGCTCGGCTCCAAAGCCGGAGGTTATGCCCTTGATTATCGCTTCCATCATTTGCGGCATCTTCTCGCGAAGTTCCGGCTCGTACAGACGCACGGTTCCGGACATTTCGACGCGATCGGGAATGATGTTGATTGCGGTTCCGGCGTGAATGGCGCATATACTCACCACCACCGCGTCGGTTGGGTCCACCTGTCGGCTGGCGATTCCCTGCAATCCCGTAATTACGTGGCCCGCGACAAATATCGGGTCAACCGACCTGTGGGGAATCGCTCCATGGCCACCCCGCCCGATTACTGAGAGCGTGAAAATGTCGGCGGAGGCCATCATGGGCCCTTCTCGAACAAAGAGGGTCCCTGAATCGGAAAGGGAGTCCAGATGCAATGCGAACGCCGAATCCACCTTCGGCTCTTCTTCCAGCACTCCTTCCTCAATCATTCGCAAGGCCCCGGCATATCCTTCCTCCCCCGGCTGAAATATAAACTTCACGGCGCCGTTCAGGTAGTCGCGGCACTCGGACAGAATCATCGCGGCCCCCAACAGCATGGCCATATGTCCGTCATGGTTACAGGCATGCATAACGCCTGTGTTCTTCGATGCGTAGGGGAGCCCCGTCGCCTCTTCTATCGGAAGCGCGTCCATATCTGCGCGGAGCGCAATCGTTGCTCCCCGCCCGGAGCCGCGCAGGAGTCCGACTACCCCCGTCGTCGCCACGTTCTTGCGGACCTCGAGACCCAAGGCTTCGAGCATCTCGGCGATTCTACCGGACGTCCTTGTTTCCTGGAAGGAGAGCTCGGGATGCTCGTGAAACTCGCGCCGGAGTCTGACGACGTCGGGGAACAACCGTTCCGCTTCCCTCTCTATGAGTTCCCGAATAGCTTTCATTTATGCTTCATCCTTGCCGCTTGCTATGCGCCATATTCTATGGGAGGGAAAGGGGGGTGTCAAGGTGAGAGGCCCGGCAGGGGAGCGGTCTGCTTACAGTTCCGGCGGCAACATTTTCCCGCCGGGAGATAACAATATACATTTTTGTGCAAAAAGCGCAAAAATGGTTGCTTTTTTTTGTTGGTAGTAAAACGGGCTTTCCAACGCATAGTATTGAATCTGGTAAAAAAAAGTCGGGATTCACTAACCTAATATCAACTCCATGAGTATGTTATGAAGCTGACCGACACTCGGTTGCGGGTTTGGGAAGATGAGCCGCGAAGCTGGCATGATGCTTGCCTAAAGGAAACAAGGCGTCTTTCACGGCGAGGAGGCAATTTACCCGGGCGGTGGAAATGATTGAAGACACTTCGGTCTTAAAAAAGCTTGCGACAATCAAAGAAGTCCCCACTCTTCCGGAGGTGATGCAGGAAGTCATGGAAGCGCTGTCCTCGGAAGAGTCTTCGGCGGACGACCTGGCCACCATACTTGCACGGGACCAGGCCTCATGCTCGAAAGTTCTGAAAATAGCAAATTCGGCCTATTTTGCGCAGAGCAGGAGGATTTACGACATAAGCGACGCAATCGTTATCCTGGGTTTCGACTCGATTGCGCACTTGGTGTTAACGACTGCTGTTCTCCAGGTTTTCGGTTTCGCGAACCGGCACGGCCGTTTTGACGTGTACGGATTTTGGAAGCATTCAATAGCCACCGCCATGGGATGCAAAACGGTCGCGGAACTTATTGGAAACACGGAAGATTTGAGAATGCTCCACACGGCGGGCTTGCTTCATGATATTGGAAAGCTTGTGCTGGTTGGCTATTTTCCCGACCGATATGATGCGGTGTGCGAACAACAGAAAAACGGCGACATCTACCTCCACGAGGCAGAGCTGTCGGTTCTTGGTTTCACGCACTGCGACGTGGGCGAGTGGCTGGGCAAGCGATGGAACTTCCCGGACCAGCTCGTTCGGGCGATCGCAGAGCATCATGCGCCGGCATGCATAAAGGACCAGATGCCCCGAGGGTCGCGAATCGTCAACTTGGCCGACACACTGTGCAATCATTTGAAAATCGGTAACAGCGGAAACAGGAAACCTTTTTCCTTGGACGTGCTTGAATGCTCCGGCTTGGGACTTGATGTGGGCAAGATACGGAGAATTTATACAAGGATCAAGGACAGCGCACAACAAGTGGATTCTTTATTGAAAGCGCTTAGCTGAGAAGGCTGTCCAAAGAGCCATTATGATTAATAACTCGCGGGAACACATTGAAAAACAGGTGTACGTCGACGCCCTGCGGAAAGCGGCCAGAGACTACGAAGAACTCCTCGGTGAACTCTCCATCCTGAAACTGCTGAACGATTCGTTTCAAGTCGGGCTCGGCTTTCACGACATTTGCCAGAAGCTGGTACAGTTCCTGACAGACGTCATGAACGTGGAGAACGCATCCGTAATGATTATGGATCAGGAAACGCAGGAGCTTCGGTTGCTGACAGCGAAGAGTTTTTATGAAGATACGGGAAGCATCTTTGTCGAACGGGCCTGGACAGGAAAGATATTCAAGCAGGGCGAGGGAATAGCCGGACAGGTTGCGAAAAATCGGAAAAGCGTGCTTATAGCGGACACCCACGAAGACCCCCGTTTCATTCAAGCTGAGGCCCAAAAGGTAAAGGTCCGTTCCATACTGAGCCTTCCCCTTCTCCACGGAGAAAGGCTGCACGGAGTGCTCAACTTGAGCAATTCCGAGCCCAACGCCTTCAGTCGGCGGAAAGAACATGCCCTCAATATAATTGCTTCCACTGCAGCAGTCGCATTGAGTCATGCGATCAGCGTGGATGAGTTGAGGCAGTTAAACAGGGAGTTGACGATACGGAACAGGGAATTGGCGGCCGTGGTGGCTCTCTCGGAATCGCTCCATGCGAGCCTTGATCTGGACACCGTTCTCACGGATTCCCTGAGCGTGCTCGACGAGTTTGATATCGACACGGTCGCGATTCTGCTTCATGACAGCCAAAGCGCCTCGATGGAAGTGGCATCCTTTAAGACTCGTTCACAGAATCCCGACGTAAGGTCTGTCCTTGAATGTCTCGCCGAGCGATTCAGCCGGAATGTAAACAAGGATGGAACTATGAAGCCCTCCGCACCGAAGGGGGAAACTGTCACCGGGGGAGAAATGTCGACCCTGAGAACCTGTGTCGGCATCCCTCTCATGTCCGGCAGCGATTTTTTCGGCATGCTCGTGACGCTGAGCTCTAACGAAAGAGAACTCGACAAGGCGGAGAGAAAGTTGTTGGGTTCCTTCAGAACTCAGATAAGCCTTGCGATTCAGAATTCGATCCTCGTTTCGCGCCTGAGAAAAAACATCAAGGAACTCCGGGAAACAAGACACAAACTGATCCAGTCGGACAAACTGGCGTTGCTGGGAGAAATGCTATCCGGCGTTGCTCACGAGATCAACAATCCGCTGGCGGCCATCATGGGATACAGCGAACTCCTGCTACAAGCGAAACCGGATTCGGACCAGGGGCGGGAGATGCTGAAAAGAATAATCCATTGTGTCGACCGGTCACGGAGAATTGTCCAGGGGTTGCTTTCGTTCGCACGCAAGACGGAACTTCAAAAGAAGCAGGTGGACGTCATCGAGATACTCGAGGATGTGATAAAACACAGAAACTATGACTTTACGCTGAACAACGTTGTGGTTGAAAGGGATTTTGAAAAGCCGTCTCCCGTGGTAATCGCAGACCCCAATCAACTTGAACAGGTCTTCCTCAATTTGATAAACAACGCCTATGACTCAATGGTGCAAAGAGACCGCGAGAAGGAGCTAACCATACGCACACGCGTAATTGCGGGACAGACAATGAGAATCGAATTCCTCGATACCGGTTGTGGAGTATGCGAACACGACAGGAACAGGGTCTTTGAGCCTTTTTTCACAACGAAGGAAGTCGGCAAGGGAACCGGTCTTGGCCTGAGCGTCAGCTACGGAATTATCAAAGAGCATGATGGCAACCTTTTCCTGGACGAAAGCTATTCCGGGGGAGCAAAGTTTGTTGTTACCCTTCCGATCGCAGATTGGACACAACAGACGCCGCGCGCGCCGGATGATAAGGACACTTCAGACGACTCCCCCACGCAGCGGGGAACGATTCTCGTTGTGGATGACGAAGAGGTCGTCACCGACTTCGTGCAGGTTGCCCTCTCATCCGAAGGATTTGTGGTTGATTGCGCATGCGATGGAGAGGAAGGATTTCAGAAACTGTGCTCAACTCCATACGACCTCGTCATCAGCGATATACGCATGCCGGGCGCGATGGACGGACGCCGCCTTTTCCTCGAGTTGAAAGAGAAAAAGCCGGAGCTTACACAACGGTTCGTGTTCATCACCGGGGACATTATGGAGGCGGAAACAGCGGAGTTTCTGAAAGAAAGCGGTTCGGCGTTCCTGCTGAAACCATTTTCAATCAACGACCTTCGCAAAGTTGTCAATAAGACCCTGCAGGAGAGCCGGGAGAAAAAAGACTGTTCCTGCTTGTGACTGCCGCAGAGTGCGCGGCGCGCGTGAGACGGAGAGAGGCTTCGCCTTCCTCAGCAAAGAAGCGTGAACGTTCCGTATAATTGGATTCTTTTTCGGGGACGGATTCCGAGTCCCTTGCCAGCATTCCCGCGGAATGCGCTATTCTCGGACGTATTTGCCGCGTCCATTCGCTAATACCGTGTCGGAACCGACCGCCTGACCTCGGTAAACCGGTTGAGCGCATTTGCAAGCTCCATCAGCCGGACCAGGTCGCCCTCGAAGCGGAGTAAACCTTCCATGACCGCGGCGTCTGCAGTGGTTTTGGCGGTGTTGATTTTCTTGAACGTATCATACGAGGCTATTGTAGTGAACAGCGGTTTTCGATTGCCGAATTCCTCGATTAATCCGACCGTGGTCTCACGCAATTTGCCTTTCTCGAACCGCCAGTAAAGAAACCGTGTTTTGCCGTCGGGACAATACTCGATAACATTGTTGAGTTCAACCGACAGGTCGCCGGCCAGCTCCGCAAATTCGGAATCCCGATTGATTGCATCTTGACAGAGCCGTTGCCATTCCTCGGAAAGGTATTTAACCTCGCGACGTTCTTCACGTTTTTTGCGCGGTCGCTCCTCGGCGAGCATCATCCGCAGATCTCTCGAAGCTTTCTCGTCAACCGTCATTGTCGTTTCATCAATAACCACGCCATAGTCTCTGCGCGCGGACTCCAGCGAGATGTATTCATCGATTACATCGTCGAGCACCGCCGCAGGGTCGCGTTCGAGCGGGTCGCCCCATCCGCCGCCGCCACCGAGCTTTGCGTGAATGATGTTGCCCGGCGAAAGTGGCTCTTCGAAGGCCGTTTTCTCGACGAGCATTTCGTTCGGCGTTCCCTCTCGCACGACATAGCGGTTCGGCGAACCATCTATGCCTCCGTTGAAGCCTCGCATCGGATATTTCGTTCCAATCGCGTACGTATGCAGAAACATGGGCGCGAGGCTCTTCATTTTCAGGGCGGCTCCGCATCCGCCACGCCATTTTCCGGCCCCTCCCGAGTCAGTGATATACTCGCGTCCGAGCGTTTGGACGGGGAAATACATGTCGTGCAGTTCGCCGGTCGCCATTGTCATCGCCCCGAAGAATGGCGCCATGGCGCCCCATCCGTCGACACCGTATGCCGCGTTGCACCAGCCGGCGGCCATTATGACATTTTGGTCTACGTAGAACTCGCCCGTGAGTGGATTCGCCCCGTATGTAACGAGCGGCATCCCCAGCTTAATGTTTTGAATGTATGCCTTCTCGGGAATCGCTTGCTCGAGCGCGCAGGCCACGGCTTCGCCTATCTCGCCTCCCGCGTGCAACGTGCAGGCGGTGCACGGGGCAGGCGGCCTCGGATTCACGACAGTGCCCTCGGGCAGGATAATTTGGACTGGATTAAAGAGGCCCTCGTTCCGGGGGATGGAGTCGTCTATCATGCTTGACAGTGTCAGGAAAATGAAAGAGTAGCTGTTTGGTATGGAACTGTTTATGAATCCGGGTGTCTGGGGATCGCTGCCGGTGAAATCGATAGTGAGCGAATCGCCCGACACCGTAACAACGGCGCGCACCGTTATATCCTCGACGCCCTGACAATCGTGTTCGAGGTATGCCTCGCCTCTGTAGGTCCCGTCGGGCCATTCGCTGATCTCCGCGCGGAACCGTTTCTCGGTGTAGTCTATGATGTAGTCGAGGCACTCCAGCACGGTCGCGGCGCCATACTTCTTCAGCAATTCCAGCAACCTTCTTTCGGCGACGCGAACCGATCCCATCATTGCCTTGAGGTCGCCCAGAAAGGTCGGTTCCCGGTTGTTTATCTGCAGCATTTTGATGATATCGTTTCGAGGCTTTCCGCGGTCGTAAATCTTTATCGGCGGCAGGCGCAGGCCTTCCTGCCAAATGTCGGTGGCGGCGGGGTTATATCCGCCGGGCACGGCTCCGCCGGTGTCGCCCTGGTGGGCTCTGGTAACGGGAAAGAATATAAGTCGGCCATCGAAGAAAATGGGGGTCATCATGGTCCAATCGGGAAGATGCGACCCTCCGTGATACGGGTCGTTCACGATGATCAAGTCGCCCGTGTGGAGGTCGTCCCGAAATTCTTTGAGGGCGGCCATCACCGAGAACTTCGAAGCGCCCATGTGGATGGGGAGCGCATCGGCAAGCGCGACAATCCTTCCTTTTCCGTCGAATATGGCAGTGGAGAAATCGTGTGACTCGCTGAATGTGGGCGTGGTCGCGGTCCGTATCATTGTGTCGCCCATCTCGTTCGCGATCGTCTCGAGACCGCAGCGAACAACTTCGGCGGTAATGGGGTCAACTTCCTTCATGCGCAGCTCCTGGTTTGATTTTCGGCGACGGACAAACCATATTCCGATATCCAGTCTCCGGAATAGCGGACAGAATCAACGAACAATTGAGCGCGAGGTCAAGGGCCCAAGAACGATATCTCGTAATTGTCCAACTCCGTAAGCCGCGCGACCTGTCCGGGGTATACGACAATAGTTGTGGCAGGCTCCTCGATGACGCATGGGCCCGCCATTCGGTTTCCGCAGCCTATCCGGCTGCCGTCGTAGATTGGAGTTTCAACGAAGCCCCCCTGCGCTTCGAAATACACTGGCCGCACGCTCGTCAGCGCGTGTTCACAGTTTTCTCCAACGAACTCGAGTCTTCGCAACGGGGGCTTGTGGGTGAGCATTTTGGTCTCAAGCCGTACATTCATGAAGAACACCGGGTCCTCGGGATTGGAAAACGTGTGCAGGCTCTCGTGGGCCGAGTGGAAAATCTCCACCGCCGCCGAAACGTCGCGTTCGGTGGCCGCGCCGTTCGAGGATTTCAAAGGAACCGTGATTTCATGGGTCTCGCCCTTATAGTGCATATCGATTTGGTAATTGTGAACCGTTTCGCCGAGGACTCCGGAAGCGCTCCGGCCGGGAACGGGCAAATCCTTTGCCGCTTCCTTGCGCATTTCCGCCAGCAGTGAATTTATAACGGCGAGGTCGTGATCATCCGAGCGCGCGATATACGTGCGCATTTTATTGACCACAATGTTCGAGTTGAGCAGGCCCCTGGCCGAAAAAGCAGTGGCGATCCTGGGCACGATAACCGTGCGAATATTGAGCTCCTGCGCCTGCATCCCCGCATGGATCGCGCCGTTTCCCCCAAAAGCCACAAGCACGAAATCCCGCGGGTCGTAGCCGCGCCGGACGGAGACCACGCGAATCCCGTTCGACATATTGTTGTTGACGATGCGGAAGATACCGTGCGCCGCCGCCGTCGTGTCCAGGTTGAGCGGTTCGGCCACTTTTTCTTTGACAGCTTTTTCCGCAGCCGCCACGTCGAGTTTCATCTCGCCACCGAGGAAATTGGCGGGGTCGAGGAAACCAAGCAGCAGGTTCGCGTCCGTCACCGTCGGTTCCGAACCGCCCTTGCCGTAGCACGCCGGGCCGGGCGCCGCTCCCGCGCTCCGGGGGCCGACCTGCAAAGCGCCGCCCGCATCGACCCATGCTATGCTTCCGCCGCCTGCCCCGATGGTGTGGATATCGAGCATCGGAACGGCCACGCGATAGCGGCTCACCCAGTAGTCGGTCGTGACAGCGGGCTTTCCGTTGCGGATGAGGGAGACATCATAGCTTGTTCCTCCCATGTCGACGGTTATGAGATTGGGCTCGTTGCAGAGTTCGCCGATCAATTGTGAGCACGCCACCACACCGCCGGCCGGCCCGGAAAACAGGCTGTTGACCGCAAACGTGCCTGCGTATGGCGCGTTCATTATTCCGCCGTTCGACAGGATTATAAAGAAATCGCTTTCGAAGCCCGATTTCTTCAACTCGTGCTTGAGGCTTTCAAGATAACGCTTGAGTTTAGGGCCGGTGTACGCATTGACCAGTGTCGTGCTGACCCGCTCGAATTCCCGTATTTGAGGAAGGACTTCATGCGAAAGAGAAATGTAGGCCTCGGGATGCTCTCGCCTGATAATCTCGCCTATCTTCTTCTCGTGTGCGGAGTTCAAGAAACCGAAGAACAGGCACACTCCTACAGACTCCACTCCATCCTCTTTGAGCTTTCTGACCGCAGCCGCAACCTCCTGTTCGTCGAGCGGTACAAGCACATCGCCGGAACGGTCTATCCGCTCGTTCACCGTCAACCTGTGACGCCGCCGGGCTATTGGGACGGGAGGCGGGAAACGAGGATTGAAGATGCGCTCTTTGTATCCACGCCTGATCTCTATGTCGTCGCGGAACCCCGTCGTGGTTATCAAGCCGGTCTTGGCCCCGTTGAATTCGAGCATAGTATTCGTTGCGACGGTGGTGCCATGAATGATAAGTTCCGTCCTTCGCAATAGTTCTTTCGGAGTGAGCCCTTCTGCCGCGGCCATTTTTTGGATTCCCGTAAGAACGCCGACCGCCTGGTTTTCAAGCGTGGTCGGGGTTTTTATGACGCGGATGGAATCGCCGCCGTCGGAATATACAAGGTCGGTAAAGGTGCCTCCAACGTCGATGCCGATTGTGTAGCCCAACTCTTCACTCCTTTAGTTCTCCTCGATGAAGTACTCGGTCGGAATCCGTCTTCGCACTTCCGTGAACTGCTCAAACGCTTCGGCGTACCGCATCATGTGGACCAGGTCCCCTTCAAAACGAAGCAGCCCCTCTGTTATGGCTTTCTCGACGGTCATCTTGGCCGTGTTTATCATCATGAAGGTCTGATACGATGCGATTGTCGTGAACGCAGGGTTCCTGCCGCCAAGTTCACCCGCGGGGCCGACGAATGTTTCCCGGAGCTTCCCGCCCTCGAAACGCCAATAGAGAAAGCGGTCTTTCCCGTCCGGACAATTCTCGATGATATTGTTCACCTTGATTGTCAGGTCGCGGGCAAGCTTCGCAAACTCGGGGTCCCGGTTTATTGCCTCCTGACAGAGTCTCTGCCACTCGGGCGAAAGGTATCGTACTGTTGTTTTCTCTTTTGAGCGCCTCTCCGACCGCTCCCGCTCAATCCGGTTCCTCAGACGTTTCGTTTCCTCCTCGAGGACCGTGAATGTTTTTTCGTCTATCACAACGCCGTAGTTTTTCCGAGCGCTTTCGACAGAGACGTATTCGTCCAGCACGTCATTCAAGACCGCTGACGGGTCACGCTCGAGCGGATCGCCCCATCCGCCTCCGCCACCGAATTCGACGAACAAGACGTGGCCGGGAGAAAGCGGCACGCCATAGCCGGTTGTCTCGACCACGAGTTCCTTCGGCGTTCCCTCTCGGAGGACCGTTTTGTTCGGAGGTCCGTCCATTCCTCCGTTCAGACCCCGCATCGTATATTTGGTTCCGATCAGATACGTATGCGCGAACATCGGCGCGAGCGCCTTTTGTCTGACAGCCGTCGCCAATCCGCCGCGCCATTTCCCCGGACCTCCGGAATCGGTCATGTACTCTCTCTCGATTGTCTCGACCGGGAAATACATGTCATGCAATTCTGCGGTGGCCATGGTCATCGAGCCGAAAAAGGGCGGCAGGGAACCCCATCCATCCGTTCCGTATGCGGCATTGCACCATCCTGCCGACATGTTGGTATTCTGGTCGAGATAGAATTCTCCGTCATACGGGTTCATGCCATAGGTCACGATCGGCATTCCCATTTTGACATTTTGGAGATACGCCCTCTCGGGGATTGCCTTTTCCAGGGCGATGGCGATCGCTTCGCCGATCTCGAGCCCGATGTGCAGTGTGCATGCGGTGACGGGCGCGGGCGGCAACGGGTTCACCACCGTTCCTTGCGGCAGTATGACGTCGAGCGGTCTGAGCAGACCGTCGTTTCTCGGAATCGAGTCGTCAATCATGCTCGACAGCGCGAGGAAGATGAAGGAATAGGAATTCGGCACAGGGCTGTTGATGAAGCCGGGGGTCTGCGGATCGCTTCCCGTGAAGTCGAGTTTCAGGCAATCGCCCGAAACCGTGACGGCGACCCTCACCGTGATGTCCCTGACCCCCTGACAATCATGCTCGAGATACGCCTCTCCCGTATACACACCGTCGGGCCACTTCTCGATCTCGGCGCGAAACCGTTTCTCCGTGTAGTCGAGGATGAACTCGATTGCGTCTTTCATTGTGCCGAGCGAGTATCTTCGCAGCATTTCCAAAATGCGTCGTTCTCCTACGCGAACCGAGCCGAGCATGGCATGGAAATCGCCGATAAATTTGGGCTCGCGGGTATTGATCTGAAGCAGCTTAATGATGTCCGTGCGGGGTTTTCCGCGTTCGTACACCTTTATCGGCGGCAGGCGCAGGCCCTCCTGCCAGATATCCGTGGCGCCCGGATTGTAGCCGCCGGGCACGGCTCCGCCGGTATCGCCCTGGTGCGCCCGGATCACAGGGAAAAGCACAAGCTCGCCATCGTAGAAAATGGGGGTCATCATGGTCCAATCGGGAATATGCGAGCCGCCATGATACGGGTCGTTCAGAATGACGATATCGCCCGGATGGAGATCATCCTTGAAATCCTTCAATATTTCCAACACCGAAAACTTTACCGCTCCCATGTGGTTCGGAATTCCGTCGGAGAGCGAGACGAGCCTGCCGTTCCCGTCCACGATTGAAGTCGAGAAGTCGTGGGATTCACTGAATGTGGACGTGGTCGCCGTTCGGACCATTGTATCACTCATCTCGTTCGCAATGGCGAACAGTCCGTGACGGATCACTTCGGCGGTTATTGGATCGACTTCTGCCATTCACGGCTCCTCATCATTCGATCGCCTTTTCAAAGCTCCGAGCCGGGGGTGTCCGGCTGAACAACTATCTCGTAGGTATCGAATTCGTTCAAACGCGCAATCTGTCCGGGGTAGACAACAACGGTGGTGGCGGCTTCTTCAACGATGCACGGGCCCGGAAGAACGTTTCCGGGACGCAATCGCTCACCCGTGTAGACCGGCGCATCCACAAACCCGTTCGTCTGTTCAAAATACACACTCCTGTGCGTTCGAAGGGCCGCCGAGGCGTCTTCTCCCTCAAGTTCGCGCGTCTTTACGGGCGGCTTGCGGGTATCGACAACGGCTTTCAAGCGCAGATTCATCAAGAAAACCTGGCTCTCGGGGTTCGAAAATGTGTGAAGCGCTTCATGGGCCCGATGAAATTCGAGGACGGCCTTCCGGATATGCCGGTCATCGACGCGCCCGCCATCGGAGTCCAGCGGAACCGCTATCTCATGCAACTCGCCGCGGTAATGCATGTCGGCAAAGTAATGGTAGCGCATCTCGCCCATGAATGCCGACCCGCGGCGGGACGACATTGGAAGGTCCTTTTGCACTTCGTCTCGCATGGAAGCAAACGATGCGTTTATTGCATCGAGATCGTAGTCGTCCGAGCGCCCGATGCACGTGCGCATCTTGTCAATCACGATGTCCGAGTTAAGGAGCCCTCGAGCGGAAAATGCGGTGGCTGTCCGTGGCACGATCACCTTGCGGATTCCGAGTTCCTGCGCCTGCAGGCCCGCGTGAACGGATCCGTTCCCGCCGAATGCGACCAGTGCAAAGTCCCGGGGGTCGTAGCCGCGTTTTATTGAAACGGCGCGAATTCCGGTTGCCATGTTATTGTTCACAATTCGGAAAATGCCGCGGGCGGCGTCCACGATGTCGAACCCCAAAGGTCTCGCCACCTTCTTTTCTATCGCCCTTAACGAAGCGTCTCTGTCCAGCTTCATTTCTCCGCCCAAAAAATAGTCGGGGTCGAGGAACCCGAGCGCAAGGTTGGCGTCGGTAACCGTAGGCTCTGCGCCTCCCCGTCCGTAGCAGACGGGCCCGGGAACAGCGCCCGCGCTTTGCGGACCGACCTGCAGAACGCCTCCGTTGTCGACCCATGCGATGCTGCCGCCGCCGGCTCCTATCGTGTGGATGTCCAACATGGGAACGGCCACGCGGTACCGGCTTACCCAGTACGAAGTGCTCACAGCCGGTTTCCCGTCGCGGATAAGTGAGACGTCGTAGCTTGTTCCCCCCATGTCGACCGTTATTAAATTGGGTTCGTTGCACAGTTCCCCAATCAATTGAGAGCATGCGACCACTCCGCCTGCCGGGCCGGATAAGAGGCTGTAAACAGAATAGTTTCCCGCATAGTCCGAGTTCATTATCCCGCCATTCGACAGCATCACAAAGAACTCGCTGTCGAAACCACCGGCCTTCAGCTCGGCATTCAGACTCTCGAAGTATCGCTTCAGCTTTGGAGATGTGTATGCGTTCACAAGCGTGGTGCTGACCCGCTCGAACTCCCGTATCTGAGGGAGGACCTCGTGCGACACGGAGAAATAGGCTTCCGGATACTCGCGCCGGATACTCTCGGCGATTTTCTTCTCATGCGCGGGATTGAGGAACCCGAACAGAAGGCAGACGGCAATAGATTCGACACCCGCCTCCTTCAGCTTGTTCACGGCGGCGACGACATCGGCTTCGTCCAGAGGGGTCAGTGTCTCACCCTTCCGGTCGATTCTTTCCTTTACCGTGAGCCGGTGCCGCCTGAGCGCGATCGGGGTCGGGGCGGGGAAACGCGGGTCGAATATCCGCTCTTTGTATCCCCGCCGCAGCTCGATATCGTCGCGGAATCCCGTTGTTGTTATGAGGCCGGTCTTCGCGCCGGTGAACTCCAGCATCGTGTTGGTCGCGACCGTGGTCCCATGAATAATCAGGTCGGTTTGTTCGAGGAAATTTTGGAGCGACACGTTTTCGATAGCGGCAACTTTCTTCAATCCGGCGAGCACCCCCACCGCCTGGTTTTCGCAGGTGGTGGGCGTTTTCACAACCTTCACGGCGCCGGCGTCGTCCACAACGACGACATCCGTGAACGTGCCGCCAACGTCGATCCCGATTTTATAACCCACCGCGCGCTCCGTTCGGAAAGCCTTCCACCCTTCGGCAAAAGTCTGGGAGAACTCTTGCCGGCGAGTCATTCCTCATTCGACTTTGTCTCATCGCCGGGAAGATTTCAAAACTAGAAAGTTGGACGTCGGACTTATTAGTTTCTCGATTCTATCCAACCAATGCTCTCCTTGTCAAGCAAAAGAGTCGCAGCAAAAAAGCCCCCGGCCGGACAACCGGTCAAACGCCGCGCGAAGGGAGAACCGACAAGCGGTCGGGTCAATTGTGGCGCCTCCTTTCTTCCAATAGTAGCTTGACTTGCTCCTGTTGCGCATGTATCATCGTAAGCGCGGTTTGCCGACTATTTGAATGTCAAACCACCGACATGGACGTGTCCAATTTCCCGCCGGTGGCGGCGAGGAACTTCGGTCAATCTTGCCGTTTTTCGCGAGAGAACTCGCGGGGCGGGAATGCTGAACCGCCGAGCATTTTCGGTGACGGGGCCCGCCTGCAAACAAAGCGAAACCATCGATGAGAGAAACATAAGCAAGAGAATCCCCCTGATAAATGAGCATGATCTCGCGGACCGGTGTCTCATCCCGCACGAACCGTTCGGGCAGATTTTTGCCGCCTCCGGGCGCGAGCGCAGCACCCCTTAACGAGGCGGATTTATTCTTGAACCCTGACCAAATATTTCCGAGGCCCGCGTTCCAATGAACGTCCCCTTCCACGAGCCGCCCCACATATCCGGCGACAGAACAATCCGGTGGAATGTGGCCGCACCGCTCGGTCTTGTCCTTTTTTCGTTTGCGCTCGGGGTTTTTTTCATGCGTCCCGACCTGGGTGAACCCGATTCGTATCGCGAGGCCCTGTCGGCATACCGCTATCTCGATGAGGGGATATACTCTTCATATTGGGACCACCCGCTCACCATGTATTTGTTTGTTTTCGGCACGCTATTTGCCCGCGCGTTCGACACGAGCCACATTGGCGCTTTGAACACGATTGCCGTCATTTTGGGCGCTGCCGGCATGTGGCCTTTTTACCATTTGGTTCGGAGGCTCGTTAACCGTGAGACGGCGCTTGTCTCGGCGTTGGCCCTCATGCTTTCACCGGCGTTCATCCGGTTTTCGACTTACCTTTCCCACGAAGTGGCGGGCTTCGCCTTTGCGCTATGGTCACTTTATCTGTTCGAGCGCATGGTTACGGACCGCGAAAAGCTGACCGCTCTTGCCTTTGGAATATCCTTTGGGGCGACGTGGTCGGCGCGGCCGAATGCCGCCATGTTTATCGCTTTGCCACTGCTGACGCTGCTCTCGTACAGAAGAGACAAACACGAGTGGTTGGTCTTGGGAAAGCTGGTTATGGTCTCGTTGCTCGGCTTCGTCGGATGCCTTGCCGCCATGTACCGGCCGGCGCTCATCAGACATCTCGCAAGTTTTTCAGACAGGTTTCTGTTCACCTACTATGACTTCGGCAGGTATCTTGACAGCACTACGCGTGTGGCGCTTGAATCGCTGACGCCGGTGTTGGCGGCGGCGGCCGTACTGGGTTTTGCGGCGCTCGTCGCGTTCCGAAAGTACCGTGTTGCCCTGTTCGGAGGAACATGGGTGCTGGTCGTGTATCTTTTTTATACGGGGATGTACTCAGTTCACCGATACTTTCTCATCGCGGCGCCACCCTGCGTTCTGTTGCTGTTTGCCGCCGCCGATCAGGTCGACAGGAGGATTGTCCGCCTGCGAGGGATTTTCGCCAACGCTGTCAAAGGGATATCTCTTGTCCTGCTCGTAACCGCGACATTGGGACCGAGTTTGGGGGAGCTTCTTTACCTGCGGCAGGCGGATGATGATAAAGTGGTGGCGGAATCGATTGGTGAGATCGTCGGCGGTAACCTGCTGCTGACGACTTCTCTCGAACCAATGGTCCACTACTATACTTACCCCAGTTCGCCGGAGACCGTATATGTGGTGACCGAGCATTCACCGGGTGCGGTCGCCATGAATCTCGACGCTCTTGCCGAGGCTCGTAATCGGTTGGAAGGGAATCTTCCCGTTTTCGTGACAAATGAAATTCCACGCCATTTTGAGCGAGCCGGCGTCGAAGCGGAATTGGAGCGTGTCTGGGAATATAAATCGTTGGAGCTGTTTCGAATTCGCAACCTGCGATTTACATACAGACAGGATGTCAATTACGGTCTGGGACAATGAAGAAGCTTCTTATTGTGAATGCGGATGATTTCGGGCTCGAAGAGGATATAAACTTCGGGATCATAGACGCGTATCGAAACGGGGTGGTGACCGCCGCTTCTCTCATGGCGAACGGCGCCGCCTTCGAGCATGCGGTCGCACTCTCCAGGGAGAATGAGGGGCTGGACATTGGCGCGCATCTGACATTGACACGCGGACCGTCGTTGACGGGCGAGCCGGTGCTCGATTCGGTTGAGGTTCCCTCGTTGGTCAGGGGAGACAATCTGTTCCCCCAGAACCCGGTGACTTTGTCTGCCCGAACGATTCTCGGCTTTGTGAGTCTCTCGGAAGTAGAACGAGAACTGAGAGCCCAAATGGAAAAAATTCGTTCTGCCGGCGTCCGAATTACCCATGTGGACAGTCACCAGCATATCCACATGGTCCCGCCAGTGTTCCGGGTCGTCGCGGCGCTTGCGCGGGAATTCAACGTCGGGTGGCTGAGATTGCCGAAAAAGCGTTCGATCGCCCGCGTGAAACCTCGTCCGAGGTTCGGGCAAACACTGAAGGGTATAAGCCTGTCAATCCTTGCAAGCTACAACCAACACATAATGCGGGATACAGACCTGCAATCGGCGGATTACTATCTTGGTTTGGATTGCGCGGGCCACCTTGTCGAAGCCACACTCGAGGGCATTCTCCGGAACCTTCCTGCGGGAACGACAGAGCTTTCGTGCCATCCCGGCTCCGATGACGTGCGCCTGAGCCTGAATCACCCGTGGCGATACAAGTGGCAAAAGGAACTCGAAGCGCTCGGTTCTCTCAAGATTCGGGAAACATTGGAGAGGGAGAGAATCGAGCTGACGTCCTACTCCGCACGAAACTCCTCTTGAAAACCGAGAGGCTTTCCAAAACGCTTTTTCTCCTTGCGCCAGAACCGAAACCGGGAGAGGTCGCGGGCGAATCACCCGGGCGGCCGACGGAGAATGCATGCGGGAAAAGTTTGGATTGTTTCGGAATGGCGCACGACCGAACGCGCGAGCGTGACACCGACACGTTATCGGGCGGCGTGCTGTTACATGACTATGGTCTCAATGGTCTTTTTGTTTTGGTCCCAATAGTCGATCTTTGTGAGGATATTATTTATGAATTCGAGCCGCGCGGCCTGTTCGCCGGTGGAATGATTAAAGAGACGAATCTCGACGTTTTCAACTCCCGCAAGCGACATTTTCTCCCGCTCGTAACGGCACTCAAGGCCGCGAAGAAAATTTTCAACTATCTCTGTGGTGATTTTCATTTTTTGTCTGGTTCAGGTCAGTCGCAAGGGAACGCAATCCGCACGTGCGCTCCTCCTTCCGGACAGTTCCTCACTTCGAGGCTTCCCGCATGCTCCTCGACAAGCGCCTTCGCCGCAACGAGTCCCAACCCCGGACACGAAACGGGCGACTTTGTTGTGAAGAACGGAGTGAAAAGGTGTTCCCTCGCCCCTTCGCTGAATCCGGAACCATCGTCCTCAAAATTGACAACTATCTGACCGTCCTCGAGCAAAGTTGAAATCAATAGACGGCTCCCCGTATCCTCGAGAGCTTCGAGAGCATTCTGTATGATATTCAAGAATACTTGCTCGATGGCGGGCGTGTCAACCTCGATCGCCGGAATTTCCTCGGAATAGGCTTCGTGGAGTTCCAGTGATTTCTTCATGAATTGATGACGAAGCAAATTGACGACTGATTGAAGTATTAAGTTCAGGTTGTTGAATTCCTTCTCACCGCTGCCGGAATGAGAAAGGCGTTTGAAATCCGAAATAATCCTGTTGCATTTAACAGCGGATTCGTTTATCTTCTCGAGTTCACGCGCGATCTCTTTGGCTCGTTCCTGAGACAGCAGAAGCTGTGCATATCCGCTGACGCCCGTGAGATGATTGTTTATTTCGTGGGTGATGCTCGACGACAGTTTACCCATCAGCGCAAGTTTCTGGCATTGCACAAGATGGGAAACACTCCATCCACCTCGCTCTTGTTCGTCTTTTTTCACGGTTTAACCCACAACCAGAAAATATCAGCCGCTGATTTTAAAATACTCTTGATACCACTTCTTCCACTGGTGAATATCGGAACCATAGGGCCTGTGGGTGATTTCCTCGAGCACCCGCAGCGCCCGCGCCGCCTGCCGGTAGTTCGGACTGTCAATAACCTCCATCAGCTCATGAACAACGTCAAGGTCATTCAAGCCGATTAATGCGTCCATGACATTTTGCGCAACGGTCTCGTCGCTGTCGCCCAGGGCGGCGATCAATTCGTCAACCTGAGATTTGGTCGCAAGGCGGACCAATGCCTTCGAAGCCGGTCTGCGGACGCTCACGGCGGGATCGCTCAAGGCGGAAGCCAGCGCGTCCGCCGTTGTTGGGTCGTTCATTCTCAGCAGCGACTCCGCCGCTTTCGTACGGACCGTTGCGTTCGGGTCAGAGAGCACTTTTGTGAGAGCCTCAATGGTTTCCGGCGTCTTTGTTTCCCCAAGCGCCACCGCAATATCGGCTCGAACCGCAGGCGTCTCGTTCGGAAGAGCTTCCACGAGAGCGCTGACAGCGGGAGCGCTTCCTATTTTCCCGAGTGCGGAGGCCATAATGCGCCTCACATCCTCATTAGTTTCACGCTCGAACGCATTGATAAGGGCCTTCTCGCCCACCTTCCCCTTGAGATTGCCGAGAGCTGTGGCCGCGTAACTCCTGACTCGGGGCTCCTTGTCACGCAGACCGTGGACGAAGATGTCTTCGCTGGACGGTGAGTTTATCTCGTACAGCGCATAGAAAGCTTCAGCCCTCACGGCGCCATCCGGGTCGCCGGCCAGCTTTTCGAGAGCTTCGACTACCGTGCGGTTCTCCTTCGTTCCGAGTCTGCCCAACACATAGGCCGAGTATTTCCGCACGCTTTCTCTCGAATTGTCGAGTCGTTCGATCAGTTCTCCGAAGATTTCGGGGCCGCCAAGTTTCACAAGCGATTCGGCAGCGGCCTTTTGAACCACTTCCTCCGGGTCTTCGAGCGCCCGGACCAGGTATGGGACAGCCTCAGCCTCGCCCCGTTCGCCGAGATACTGCGCCGCCAGGCGACGCTGATATCTGAATTCCGCATGCTGAAGGGCGACAATAAGCTGGCGCGTGGATAGAGAAGAATCAACAACGGAAGGAACGCCGTGGCCATTTGTCCCCGCAACTTGACGTTCCTCGGACAGGAACGAGGAAGCTCCTTCCACGGGAGGAACCTCAACCACCAGGACTGCAAGCAGCACAAGACTGGCGATTGCGCAAAGATAGAATTTTATAGTAAGCATTTGTCTCATAATTGCCCCACTCATGCGGGATTTCAGCCGGCTCGGAACCATGTTTCCCCTTTTCGTCATTATACACTTTCAATGTGAAAAAAACCACACTCGAATGCGGCTCATCCATCCAATTAGACGAGTTGCCTCCACATGGTATTCATGCCGCAGGAAGATTCCCGGCGCAGTGGGAGTCTGCCGGCTCCATTTCGGAAAATGAAAAAAACTCATCCTCACGCACGACGTCAGGTCGGAGCGGCATGCTGATTTGCGTGTTTGCCCGTTTTCTTGCACATGTGAATCAACTGAAGAGGAGAATTTTTCTTTTGGGCTTGCAAAATGGGAATCGGCATGGTAGAATCACTTCCCGAAGAGGATTCATCGTCATTTTTCCGTTTTCCCACGTCAAATCATACATAATTCTCGGTTTCAGGAAGCGTACAGGAAGACGGGTCCCCGTATTCAATGAGATTCCCCGTTTAGATGTCCCCCGACAAGCCTGTTTTTATAGTGATTGTCTTTGTGAGGTCTGGGGGGTACGGATATGGGGAAGAAGCGAGTTCTGATTGCCGACGACGATCCGGATGTTTTGGAGGTGCTTAAGGCAATACTCGAGCACGAGGGTTTTGCCGTATCTACCGCTCGGGACGGGGAACAGGCGTTTAAGCTTCTCCGCAAGCACACCTTCGACGCCGTCATTCTTGACGTGGTGATGCCGAAAGTCAGCGGCACAAAACTTCTCCAGTTGATGCGGCGTAGTTCCAAGCTCAAGGACACGCCGGCCATGTTGGTAACCGGCAATCTTCTTGAGACAAAGCGCCTCGAGGAGAACGGTTCAACCAAGCTGACCAACGACCTGCTGACGAAACCATTTAACACGCGCGACCTGGTTCGCCGTGTCAAGGCCCTTGTGGCCACTCGAACCACTAAGCCCCAGAGTGAGCATAAGGGAGGGGAGAACGCCTGAAGAACGGAGCAGACCTTGACGGCCTGTTGCCGAAAAAGCTATTTCTTCCAGTAGACTCCCAGAATGTCATTCTGAGGAGCAAAGCGACGAAGAATCTCTCTTTTTTGGCGCAATCAATGGCGAGATTCTTCGCGGGAGTTTAGCCTGAGGGACTCGAAGGGCTCAGAATGACAACCAGAAGCGTTCGGAAAGTTATTTTCGGCAACGCGCCCTTGAGCCCTGACAGAATGCGTCTCCATTCGCGAAGAGGCAAGCCGAGGTTGTCACACGATTTGCCGATGTGTGTTTCGGCGGGAGGGACGGAACTTCGCTTCGCCCAGCGCAGAAGACAAAGGATTCCATAACTCCGGGACAGTGAGTGTGTCCGACAATTATGAATGCCAGCGAAAACGAAGCGCAGGGGGCTGTACCCAATTACGGAATCCCCCTTTTCACTTCGCTGAGCGGAGCGAAGTCCCGCGCATTCGCGGGATAGATTGGCGGACTGCCCCCGAAGCACAGGACATTGAATTATCGGACGGACCCACTGTTCCCTGCGACTTGGCAATTATCGGACAGTTTCCTGCGGCTGGCGCTTTGCCCTGTCCCCTGATGTCTGTGAGTTTCCATCGAGCGGAGATTGTCGACAGCCTCAGTCCCGGTCAACGGTCGCCTTGCACTCGCGGCAGCGTTTGGCTCCACGGAACAGCTTCGCCCCGCACTCGGGGCACACGTAGCGGGCCTCCTCAGCCTCCACCCATTGCTCGGTTCCCATCTCACGCCATTGCGGAATTGCCCGCATGATAACCCTCTTGCCGACGGGCAGGGGGAACCCGTCGATGGTCGAACACGGGAACTCGGCGCATTGGTGACAGCCGTCGTAGCCTTTTTCGCGGGCACACGACTTGATGGGGCACACCTGGCAGTAGCCGAACGGTTCGTCCGAGAGACACCCCTTGCACTTGACGGCGTCGGGGGTCACTCCATAGACAGTGGCGAGCCGCTCTTTGAACTTCTCGTTGTTGTCGCGGTCGGCGATATAAACGCCGCACACGCCGCAGTACAGGCCGCACGGCGCAAGCAAATCCGGATTCACAGCCATAGCATTCCCTCCTTTTTTTAACGGGCACGCATGATTCTAGCACAATCTCACACCTGCGCGGCACTGGCACTCTCACATAGGAATATGTACTCCGCCCGAAACGGCATCGAAGACGCGAAGCGGAATCCCGTAACGAGAGTTCACATAAATCAGAAACAAACAATGTCTCGAACAGTAGAACGCTGACACTATCCTCTTCGAGCGTATTGAACAGATTGGACTAACTACCCGCACATATAGTCCCCAGAACATTAACGGTTTGGCGCCCAACCAGTGAAGAAACCTGCAAAGGCGAATTCGCTGGGCCACGCATGCGAATTAATTCGCATCTACAAACCACATTTCGGCAAAAGGAGGTTGTTCTTTTTTTAACCCGAAGTTCCCTCCGAAATTTCGATAAAATCCATGCATAATTCCTGTCTTTTCA
>CAYVQZ010000043.1:26963-48678 GCA_964453435.1 uncultured bacterium | reverse complement strand
AACCCTGAACTTTGAACCTTGAACCTTCAACCAAAAAGCCGACCACGGGGACCACAGATTCACACCTGTCTGCGTGCGACGCACAGGCAGGCGGATTCACCCAGATTGTATTTTCAACGGGAGTAAGAACCAGACCGAATACGTGGCCGACGCTTTCAAATACGCAAAAGACATTTTTGCGAAAGAAATTCGTGTGTTTACTTGACAGCGGGACCTTTAATGTGTAATCGCCAGGATTTAGGCTGACAGTGATGCCGCCCCCTGCTGTGTCTGTACGATCGAGTTCGATTGTTTTCTTTTGCCAAAGGCATCGAGGTCAATAACATCTGCATCGGGGATTTTGGAAGGATTTTGGAAGTAGTATCTTCCCTCTCCGTGGGCGGCTCTTGTCAAATGCGTAGACGCGACCCCTCGTCTTTCCCTTTCGTGCTTTGCAGGTTCCTGAATACCCTTTATATCTGCTATTCTTGGTTCACCTACAATTCCATACAGGAGATAACCTCCGTTTGCGTTCGCAAGCGAAACCAGATCGCGAAGCACGCACTCCTTGTCTTTGACCTCCTTCTTGTAATCGAGATTGAGGCCTTCTTCAAACTCCATCTCTTTCAGCCATTCGATATGGTTGAGCGAAATTTCGTCGAAGGGCGCATTCCAGAAATTCGGCTGTGAGGAGGGTTGTTGGTTCATTCTTTAACTTTTCCCTGTCTAAATGACAAATGTATCTATATGACTAATTTCTCGTTCTACGCCACTGCTGCATAAACACTGCGGCCGTCGCCGTAGTAGGAGTCGTATATGTGCTGGTAAACAAGTTCGCATTTTTGCTGGTATGTTTCCGGAGAGATGGATGGCGGCAATGCCCGGTCGAGGGCGTCTTCGATGGCGACAAGCACCTCGGCGCGGGACTGCTGGCGTTTGCGCCAGTCGAGAACCAGCTTTTCTTTTTTGAGTGTTTTCAATAGCTCACGTGCGGTTTTCTTGATCCGCTGTTCTTCCTTCTTTGTCAGGTCCATCGGCGGTTTGTTGAGAAGGTCGAATATCGCGAGTTCTTCTTCCGAAAGCTGTTCCGAAACGCTGCGTTTCTCTTCCTCGTTGAGTTTCTGCGCGAACTCGATCAACCGGTTAAAGAACTCGTCGATGTTGAGGCTGCCGGAGTTGTACTCGTCGATCATTTCCTGAAACTTCTTCAGGAAGTCCATGCGGGTGCGGTTCAGGCGAACCATCCTGTTCAGCTTGCCGTTAATCGCCGCCCGCAGTCTCTCGGCCTCGATGCGCTTCCGGACCTTCTCGAATTTCTTCCTCAGCGCCTCGAAATCGATCCTGCTCAAATCGACGAGGCGGTCCTCCCCTCCCTTAATCACGTAGCCCTCCGCCGCGATCGAGTCATCGAGCAGTTTCTCGACTTTTTCCATGACGAATGATATGTCGGCAGGGGGCGCGAGCGATTGAATTTTCCGGGCAATGATGTCGAACAGCATGCATTTCGGCAGGAACTCGTTTGCCGAGGGGTCCGGCAGGATGGCCTTGTACAGCCTGAGTACGTTGTTCGCCAGGGAGATGTATCTTCTCTTAAAGTCGTCATTGACAATGACCGCGTCCACGGCATCGTCGAGGAGTTTTACCTTTTCGAATCCCTCGGCCGCCAGTATCGCATCGACGACGATGCCTCTCCTGCTGCAGAAATCCGCTGTCTCGGCCATGGCCTTCTTCAGTTGTTCCACCAATGCCGATTTGTCCTTGACCGGGGTGTCGCCTTCCTCGACTCCGCCTCCGGAGCCCGAGCCGTATATCGCCAGCGCCCGCTGCAGGTTTCGGAACACGCCGACATAATCGACAATCAGGCCGTTTACCTTCTCGGGGAACACTCGGTTCGCGCGCGCTATCGTCTGCATCAGAGTATGATTCCGCATCGGCTTGTCGAGATAGATCGTGGAGCACGAGGGAACATCGAATCCGGTCATCCACATCGCGCACACGAACACGATTCGGAACGGGTCGTCGGGGTCCTTGAACTTCGTGTCGAGGTCTTCATTCACCATTCGTCTCCGATGAGGGGCAATATCGACTCCCTTCTTCCTCATCTCCGACACTTCGTTCTGCGATGACGACACCACGACCGCCATATTGGTCTCTTTCATATACCGGCGCTTCTCTTCCAGGACGGGCCGCTGTTCGTCGGTCGCGGAATCAAGCTCGTCCCGGAGTCGCTCAAGATGCTGCTTCCAGTATTTCTGCACCTTGTCATACATCTTGACGGCGGTCGCCTTATCGATGCAGACCACCATGGCCTTGCCCTGAAATCCGCGCCCGATGAAATGCTGGACGATATCCTCCGCCACTTTCTCCAGGCGTTCGTCACGCGTGACCAGATGATATTCCCTGGCGAACTCGCGTTCGAGCTTCTGTTCCTGCGCCTCATCGAGTTCGGCCTCCTCGAGCAGGCGTTCCATGTCCTCGTTCAGTTGTTCGTTTGTGAGCTGAAGCTCGGGGATTCGGTTCTCATAGTAGAGCGGAACCGTGGCGTTGTCATCGGCCGACTGTTTGAAGTTGTAGATACTCACGTAATCACCGAAGACATCCCTGGTCTTTTCCTCGCCCGCGATCAGCGGGGTGCCAGTGAACGCGATGAACGATGCGTTCGGCAGGGCAGTCCGCATGTTGAGCGCGAGCGTGTCGTACTGGCTGCGGTGGGCCTCGTCGGTGATGACGATGATGTCGGACCTCTCCGAGAGGACTGGGTGTTTCTCTCCCTTTTCGGTGCGGAACTTGTGTATGAGCGTGAAGACGTACCGGTGGTCCTCCGTCAGGAGCTGTCTCAGGTGGGCGGAACTTTCCGCGTGAGCCTGTTTCTCGGTTATCACACCCGTGTTGACGAAGTTCTTGTAAATTTGCAGGTCGAGCTCGCGCCTGTCGGTCACAATCACGAACGTCCAGTTGCCCGGAATTTTCCTGAAGACCTTTTGCGAGAAGAAAATCATCGACACGCTCTTGCCGCTTCCCTGCGTATGCCAGAAAACTCCGAGCTTCCCTTTCCTCGATTCGATTTCATGGAACGCGTCGAGCACGTTGCCGACCCCGAGGTACTGGTGATTCTTGGCGACCAGCTTGACGAGTCCGCCGCGCGCCTCCATGAAGAGGGTGTAGTTTTCGACGAGGTCCAGCAGGCGCGACGGCTCGCATGTGCCGCGTATCATCGTATCGAGCGAGATGATTCCCTCCTCGCCCTCGCTGTTAATCTTCTTCCAATCGGTGAAATGTTCCCATGAGGCCGTGACGCTGCCGACCTTGCTCTGGCTTCCGTTCGAGAGGATGATGAGCTGGTTGTACCAGAACAGATGAGGAATCGAGTGCTTGTAGTCGGTGAGATTGTTTTCGTATGCCGTTTCGAGCCGCTTGTGCGAGGCTTTCAATTCGATGAGCACGAGCGGGATACCGTTCACGAAGCCGACGAGGTCGGCCCGCCGGGTATACATCTCGCCGGTGACCCAGAACTGCGAGGCAAGGAGGAAGTCGTTATTGGCGGGGGCGTCCCAATCGATCAGGCGGACATTCTCGACCGTCTCTCCGTCGCCGCCGGGGTCGGGAACGTAAACCCTCACGCCGTTCTTTATGAGGTCGTAGATTTCGCGGTTCGCATGCGCCAGGCTCAGCCTGCTGCGGTCTCGCGTGAGTTCCTCGATGGCGAGGTCGAACGCCTCGTGCGGCAGGCCGGGGTTCAGTCGTTCGAGGGCGGGCCTGAGCCGCGATTTGACGAGAACAACCTCGCCCTTTGTCTCGCGTCCGAGTGGGCTCCCGCCCGGACGGCTGAATTCGTGAAAGCAGTCCGCGGTCTCCCACCCAAGCTTTTCGAACAGCTCGATGGCGGGATGTTCGATGAGGGCGTTTTCGGTGTAGTCGAACGTCATATCGCGGCTGCTTCGAGCGGCATTTCATTCCATTCCCGGCCGTCGAGTATCCGGCCGGCTCTTTTCTTGTTTATTCCGCCCCATTGTTTGAAGAAGAATGGGACCCTGGCCAACCGGCATTGGTATCTAATATCCGTGACCCACACCCGCTTCATTGGCCTCGCGCCGGGACCGGATTCACCTCCCACAATCACCCAATCCATGTCCTGTAAATCGAGGTTTGGGATTGGACTCAGAAGCGGTTCCAAAGACAGGAACTTGACGCAGGCATTTGTTTTCCGAAGATATTTTATTCTGGCTAGGTAATCCTTGCTCTCGACGGTGACCCCCATCCAGATGTTCGGTGTCCACCAGATTCGGCCGTTGACATCCGCGAGTCGCCTGGCTCGTTTTGTCAGCACCTGAAACCGGTGCCAATGCGCTCGCCTCATGACGGAGAACACCTCCGTAATGAAATCGGCGGGCACATCCTTATGGAAGAGGTCGCTCATCGAGTTCACGAATATCGTTCTTGGCTTCTTCCAGTGAAGGGGTAATTCAAGCAGGTGTTCATGCAAAGTGATTTTGAACCCGTTTCTATAGTTGGGCTGCCCCATTGCCTGCAGGCGCAACGAGAGTCGTTCCGCATAACAGTTTTTGCAGCCGGCGCTGATCTTGCTGCAGCCGGTCACCGGATTCCACGTGGCTTCCGTCCACTCTATTTTGGATGAATGTCCCATTATGAATCCTTTCGAGGTGTGAACGTTATTCTTACCGAATCAGCCATAGATACCTTTCCTTTTTGTTTTCGCCGATTGGCTGCGGGCGGGTTGGCGACAACCTTGCCCTTCTCCTCCATAGCGATCAGTATATCCTTATAATTTCTCTTGATGTACGGCGTTCCCACGCTATGTGATTTATATATTTCCTCAACTGTCTTGGTTTTTCCGGAGAATTCTTGAATTAGGAGAGTTTCCAGATCATCCAGGGGGCGATTTAGCTCGAAAAGCGTTGGATATCTTGCATCCGCAGGATTATATTCAAAGTTGGCCACTCCTTGTTCGACTGAGGTGCTTTCTTTCGCCATAATTTCCTTCATGATCTCATAACCCTTAAAGTTTTTGGTTACGAAAATCAAGTGATGGCTGGTTCGTTTCCCCGTATCGCTCTTGAAACGGAAAGGCAGGGGATACTCTCCGCCCATTTCCTTCAACGCCTGCGTAAGCTCTTCGACGATCAACAATTCTCTTTGCGAGGGATCGAGCTTCTGAAGCTCTCTCCGAAGCGTGACGGCTCTCGCCTCTCCGAACAAAGCATCCATATGTTCCTTCACCAGATCGTTTTCCAACCCCATATTAATACGGTTGTAATTAAAGAAAAAGATGCAGTCGCAGCCCCAATTTTTCAGGACCGAGTTTACCAATCGCAAGGAGAGTCCTTTGTAGCCCCACGGGTCGACAAAGAATAAGGTGGGAATTTGTTGCATTTCCTCAAACATTCTGACAATTTTCTCCCCCACTTCCTCGTTGCGGACCGCCGGCTTGTTTCTCAGGGTCTCTATGCCGGGCAAGGAATCGATGGCCTTTTGAAGTGACCGTGTATTTCCAGCGTTTTTGTCGTTGAAAACCGTAATCAGCATTTCTCGCATGTCGTCATCCGCTATTGCCTGTTCCAAAACAAGCAAGGGCGTCGACTTTGTTCCGTCCTTGTATCTGCCCGGTCCGGCGAAAAGGTCAATATAAGCGATGCGGTTTCTCTTTCTTTTTGCCGTTGGGATTATTACCTTCGCCCACGCCCAAAAGTACTTTGAAACAATCTTTGTTTTTACTTCTGACTGCTCGGTTGTCTCGTCGAAGAATTTGTTCTCGCTCATTCGGTTACGCTCGATTAGTCGTTTTCTCTCGTGCAGAGCACAAGCACTGACGCCCGGCTGAGTGACTGATGGAAGGAGTCATCTGTAAGGCGCGCGGGTCCTGTCAGCTTTTATTCATATTGGACAATTTCTCTGGCCACGGCTCAGCCCTCATCCGATCTCTCTTCGACAATTTCCCTTCTATTGGACCGAATAAATTCAAGAGTATTGTCGTATTTCTCGGCGATTCGTTTATTATTGCCATATTTCTTGACAAGCTCCGCTCTCATTCTTTCTAGGCTATCGACACATCTGTTACGATTATTGATTATAACCCACCGGCCTAAAATACAAGCCGGCAAATTCGGTTTCAGTTTCTCCTTCCTCTTGTTATATGGAATGTCCGCATATGAGTAGTTCACGCGACTCCTCGCTGGAAGTTTCAACTTCTCGAGTTGATGTTCCGCGGAGGGACATAATATGAAACCTATCCAATTTTGAGCTTCCCCATACTCATATGCTTCAATCAATGGCGACCCAAAATACAAGCTGTTTTCTCTGTCCGCATAGAAGGAACCGTAAGAGATGGCACCTCTTGCTGGTATCCCCGCTGTTACCAAGAAGCACAAGAACCAGCGAGAGACGCTTTCTATTGCAACAAAGGACTGCGCTGAGTTGTCAGGCGTATAGATAACAAATGAATCCGAAAACCATGCGCGCTTGACCGACTGAAAGAGTTTGCCGGAAGTTTTGAGTTTTGCTATTGCCCTTGAATACGCAACAAATACATCGAGGCTGCTCTCATTTCTTATAATCTCTTTTGTTCCTAAAAGATCGAAGAAAGCAACCCACCGGCTCTTTTGGTAGCTTGGGTTATATTCGATTTCATCTGTCATCAGCAGACCTTCATTCCAATTCCGACATGTCCAGTTCGCCGGAGATGAGCTTGGGAAGCAGCAGGTCGCGGGAAAAGTGGTCATAGGTGTCACTGCCAGTCATTTGACCAACACCGTTGTCCTTCTCACACCTAAATCTATTTATCAAAACTACCTTGATTGAACGCTTCTCCATATAAGCTTCAAACATATTTAGCCTGCTTCATCGTTCTTGTGGGTTGACTCTTCCTCGTCGTTTTCCTCTCCTGAAGTTTGGTTCCTCGACGGTTGTGCCTCCATGGATCTTATTCTCAGAATAGTCGGCCAGCAGCATAATCTCAGCATAAGCCACCACAAATAGACAACTTCGCTCGAGTAGAAATCATCGTGCGACATCAGTCCATGTGCCATTTTGTTCCGAAGGTTAGCGCCATACCGGTTGACCAGTAATCCTTGAAGGTCAAAGACAAGGTCCTCGCCAAATATATTTACGGTTTGCGGCATATACAATGTCTTGTTTAAGTCCCACTCTTCTTGAATGCCGTCAGAGCTCAAACCTGAGGTAATGAGACCCTGTTGCTTTAACAAATGTCGAACAGAGTTTTCGAACTGCGGAATCAACAAGTGAATGGCAGTCAAGAAATCGCCAGCAAGGCCTGCGTGAAGGCCCCGTGCGAAAATTTGCTCTCTGCCCTCAGGGACAAGGGGGTTGTCAGACACAATCGGTAAAATGTCTATGATTCTCACTTGATGTTCCAAGTTAATTTGGTTTCGAGCAGGCTCAATAACCGCTTGGACATCAATGTGATAATCAAGCTCAGCCTGCTGATGCATCTTCGCTCTGAGGGCACTTTCGACTTCCTCGGGGTTGCTTGACAACACGTTAGGCATCTGGGCGACAACCTTTCCATTTTCATCAACCTTGACCGCTGAAACCAAATGCTGAAAGGGATACTTTTTTATCGCCTCTTGGACTCGCTCCCGTAAGTGGCCAACCTTTGGGGACGATATTATTTGAGCTAATGTGAAAAGAGCGTCGTAGGTAGATTTGTGGGACACATCTGCAATAGCGTTTTCAACATGTTCGGAAAGGTCAATCTCTGTTGATATTGTTCCCATTTCAGCAAAAGATTTTTGCTCATAATCAAGCAAAGCACTATGGAGTTCTTCGACGCGGTCTCTTTCGCCGCCTATTCGCCTGTACGCCTCGATGGCTTTTTGAATATGGCCAGCAGCAAGCATATGCGATGGGCTGTCACCAGCAATCGCTGCTTCTGCTTCCTTAACATGCGTTTCCGCGGCCTTGAGCCTTGCAGCCCGTTCTTTTGGAGAGTTTTTTGCTCGCGCCTGCCAACGTGCGGCCGATTCCCAGACGGGCCGTGCTCTGAACCAGTCCTTTTCTGATTCGTCTCGGATTGCCAGTTTCTCGGAGAGTTCTGCATACTTTATTTCGTCACCCACTTGATGGTCCAATAGAAGATTCATCAACTTGTTCAAGAAGATGGAATCCGCTTCCGGCAATCTTTTCAACATGCGTTCAATGTGTGCTACGACCTTATCGAATTGCCCTGATCTTCTTCCTAAGGATGTGGCCAAACGCAACGCTCGCTCAATCCTCTCCACACATTGAGTCCACTGGTCGGGATGTTCCAGCTTTGATGCTGAATCCGTGTAAGATGGTATTGCCAATTCCGCCATTCGATAATCTCGTTTTCGTATCCACAAAATATCGGCTACTCTAGCCTTCAGTTCGGGATCCCGTATCTCTGTGACAATTTCACTTAAAACCTGCAAATGGTTATCGGTGAAATCGTCTATGATCGCACTCCTGGTTCCCGCGGCAAAATTCTCACAGAGAGGGCGGAAAGGTTCTGTTGTGGAATTCGGCTCTAACATCATCGAAGTAAGGCAGCCTAGCAGCGCAAAGATTTCATGTTTCTTTTCATCGTTCTCAGCTTCTGCTTCTCGCGCTTTGGAAAAGAATAACGACGAGTAGTAATGGCACTCCTTCTGGTCGCAGGCATCAACTATGCGCTGCCATTGGGCATCATCAAAATCTTTCTTTTCCAGAGGAATATTTTTTAGTCCCATAGTTCTAACTTGTCTGTTCGGAATTCTCCGGCACCTGAATATCCAATTCCGATATGTCCAGCTCGCCGGAAATTAGTTTGGGAAGAAGCAGGTCGCGGGTGCGGCGGAGGTTGACGTTTTTTACCGAGAGGTTGAGTACTTGGTCAAGAAATGGCCGAATGTTTTTCGAAAAATTATTAATCAGATAAGACGGTGGTTTCAAGACATTTGTTCTGCGGAATGTATCAACAATTATTGTATCAAATGTGGCTCCACCTGTATTTTTTTTAAGGTATTCTTTCTGATTCAATGTATTAAGGAATAGATATTCTTGACTGATTCCTTCTCTTGCTCGCAGAGCGTAGCAGGATTGATTCATTGCCATGTCAACCGAGGGCATTGCGATATTTCCCACAGTTCCCCTAGCTGTGATGAAAACCGTATCCTTTGGATAAAGCTGGCTGTTACATTTGCTCAATCCCAATTCTGTAATCGATTTATCTGTTTCCAGAACATAGAAAGATTGGGGAACATCTTTAGGGGTAAAAAATGGGATTTTACCATTCCAGTAATCACAGCAATTCGTTTTGGGTGTGCCGCCACTTAGGACATCGGCGATATCTGTGAAGCGAACCACCTCCCATCCCTCGGGAATTTTGCCGAGGGGGGAGTCGACCATTTTGACTTTTTCGTGGCCGGGGAAGCGGAACTTGACGAACCATTCGCAGTAGATGAGCTGCGCCATCTCCTCCAGTATCTTGATTCGCCGCAAATTGTTCTCGATCAAATCGTCATACGCGGAGAGGATGGCGGCAATCTTGCGCTGGATGGGGAGAGGGGGAACACGGACTTCGACACTTGAAAAAGCCGTCTTGTTGACAATGGGTGTTGCCGCTCCTCCAGCAATTCTCTTGATGTTATCCGCCCGAGTGCGAAGCAGATGATAAACAAACCTATTATCATAGTGCTTCTGGTCAACGATTATGCTGTTAATCTGCTGATTCGTAAAGGAAGGCTTATCCGTGATGCAAATCTTTCCTATAGTTGCCCCGATGCACACAAAACAGACTGAGCCTACTGGCAACAAAATGCTTTGAAAGCTCTTGCAACCTTCCTCACTAAGAAATCTTGCAGTTTGTACCAGGTGATTATTTCCTCCGATGTCTGTCGGCGTGATGAAAGGATATATCCCCCCATAGTATTCCGGTCGCTTCGTAGAAGGGGTCTTTCCCGTTATTACTCTACCTAATTCCCCTATATTGATTATCTTCCAACCAGCCATTCAAGTGTCCAAGAAAGAATTTAGCCAATAATATGAATAATATTCTGGGAAATCCGCTCTTCCAATTCTCTTGCCTCGGCATTGAGAACTTCCAATTCCTCGTTTAATTCTTCAAGCCGCTTTTTGAAATCGAAGTCTTCCTCTTCGCCGTCGGCGACGCCGACATAGCGGCCCGGGTTCAGGCTCCAGCCCTGGGATTCGATTTCCTTGATGGTCGCCACCTTGCACAGGCCGGGAACATCGACATATTTGCCCTTCGGGAACTTCTCTTTTATCAGGTCGTTGCTTCCGTGGGCGGTCTCGGGTTTCTCGCCGCGATAGAGGCGGACGATGTTGGCGAGAAACTCGATCTGCTCGGGAGAGAAGTCGCGGTGGGCGCGGTCGAGCTGGCGGTAGATGTGGCGCGCGTCGATGAAGAGAATCTTGTCCTTCCGGTCGGTGTTCTTCTTGCCTCTGTCGAGAAACCACAGCGTGCAGGGAAGCGTGACGGTATAGAAGAAGTTGGAGCCGACCGCGACCATGACGTCGACCGCGCGGTCCTCGATGAGCTGGCGGCGTATCTCGAGCTCGGACGCGCGGGCGTCGCTCGCCGAGTTGGCCATGACAAAGCCGGCTCGCCCGTTCTGGTTCAGGCCGCTGTAGAAGACCTGAATCCAGAGGTAGTTGGCGTTGTCGACGCGGGGCATGCCGAACGGGAACCGCGGGTCGTCCTTGAGCTTCTCCTTGTCCACCCGGTCGACGTTGAACGGCGGATTCGCCATGACGTAGTCGAACCGGCCGGAGCTGCGGTGGAGGTCTTCGTAGTAGGTGTTGCCCTGCCGGATGTCGCCCTCGATGCCGTGGACGGCGAGGTTCATCTTGCAGAGGCGGACGGTCTCGGCGACTCGCTCCTGTCCGAAGATGCTGATTTCCTTGTTCGGATTCTTCTTGTGTTCCTGCACGAACCGCGCGCTCTGCACGAACATGCCGCCCGAGCCGCATGCGGGGTCGAAAATCCGGCCCGTGAACGGCTCGATTATCTCGACGATGAGCCGGACAACGGCGGTCGGCGTGAAGAACTCGCCGCCCTTCTGTCCCTCGCTCATCGCGAACTTGCCGAGGAAATATTCGTATATTTTGCCGAACGCGTCGCCCTCAATATCCATCGGGATGGACGCCATCAGCTTGAGAAGCTCAACGAGGGTGGCGTTGTCGAGGCGGTTATAGGTCTTGGGGAGGATGTCCTTCAGGCTGGGGTTGTATTTTTCGATGGCTTTCATGCCCTCGTTGATGGCCTTTCCGATGTTCACGCCCTCGGGAAGCTTGAGCAGCGCGCCGAATTGCGCTTCGGGCGGGAGATGGAGGACGCCCATGGCGTGATAATCGTTCTTTCCGATTTTGCGGCGTCCCGCGGTTTTTCCCTTGAGTTCTTTTTCGGCGTGCGTGAACTTGTGGTCGGCGTATCTGAGGAAAATGAGGCCGAGCACGGGCACCGAATACTCGGACGATTTCAGCTTTGAGTTGGCCCTCAGCTCATCCGCCGCCGCCCACAGTTTCTTTTCGATCTCGTTATTGTTGGCGACCATATTCTTCTCCCTGCGGCCCCGGAAATCCGATGAGTGCCCGGTTCTCAACGAGCCAAAGCGATAGCGATGGTAATTGTCAGGCAGGATTTGCCTCCATTTAACCACATGGCTATAAAAAAATCAAGTGCGACTTTACCGGCACGCCAAAAAAGCCGATTGAGAAGAGAGGGTCAGCCACTAAAGGCCCGATGGAGAGGGGCGAAGGGGAAATAAAGAACTTGGGAACACCCGTTCGACAGGCTCAGGGCAAGCTCAATACGAAGGACTGGAATTGGGCGAATGGCACGAATGAAAAACCAAAGACCTGCCTTAACCACGGATTGGCGCCTGTCTGCGTGCAACGCACAGGCAGGCGGATTATCACGGATTATTTCCTTGGCGGCTTCGCGCCTTCGCGTGAGATAGTCTTTCCCCCCCGTTACCCCGCGCTTCCCGTGGCCAAAACAATTGGTCTTAAGCCGCAGATAAACGCCGATGAACACCGATTATTTCCTTTGCACTCTTTGCGGTTCAACCATCTTTCACGGGTCTTTGTCGCCTTCTGGTTGATCGTTTCTCATTCGCGCGATTGGCGTCCATTCGCGGTTCCAAAATCTTTATGTCCTGTTCGTGTAATTCGTGTAATTCGTGGTCAAACCATGAAAATAGAGGGGTCGCGTCTACACATTGACAAAGGCGCCAGGACGGCGGGAAATATTGCTTCAAAGAATCTCCGATGGAGACGTTCCCGACCTCGATATCTTTGGCAAAAGAAAAACAATTGAACTCGAACGTAGGGACACGGCAGTACCAACATCACTGTCAGCTTAAACCATGGCTGCTACACATCAGCCGAATCAACCGATAGAGTCAGCCTTTCATCCGTCTCCATGTGCGGCCCCGAAAAAATCTTCTTGTCGCTGTGGACGAACTTCTTCCCCCGCCGCTCTCCGCGTCTCCGCGGTTGCAAAATTTCTTTCTGCCTTCCTTTGCGCTCTTTGCGCCTTGGCGGTTCAGTCAAACCCCGCCATTTCGACCCCCGGCTCTAAGCTGTCCGGAGACCCAAACGCAAAACAGAGGGGTCGCGTCTGCACGTTTGGCAAGGGCGCACGGCGCATAAACCTTATCGTTTTCTTTTTCAGGCTTTGCAGTTCTCCGTGGTCCTCAGTGTCTCCGTGGTCAAAAAACATCGGTATTAGCCGCAGATAAACGCCTGTCTGCGTGCAACGCACAGGCAGGCCGATGAACACCGATTATTTCCTTTGCACTCTTTGCGGTTCCCGGTTTTCCTTTGCGGCCTTCGTGCCTTTGCGGTTCATATCTGCTATCTTATCAATCGTGGAACCTGTTCCCAGCCCGCTTCCCCGGGCAATCGTGCGGCGGATTGAACTCGTTCGCTCAGGCGGCCGTGAAACCGTCCGATAATTCATTGATGGCCGCTTCGGAGACAGCCTCATAGTGTCTGAAGGCTTGGTCCGGACGCATATGCAAACCTTTGACGCTCTTCATCGTCTGAACTTGGCGAAGTGAAATGCGTCCCTGTATTATGTATTATGGAGTGTGGCATGGGAAAAGGCGCAGGTGAAGCCCGCTTGAAGATGAAGAGCGGAGAAAACAGCAATAACCGGGGTATGAACACACGAAGGACGCGAACATGAAATTATTGGTTGCAAACAGGGCTGAAGTCGCGGTGCGCATACTGCGCGCGGCCGCCGAACTGGATATACCCACCGTGGCCGTGTTTTCGCGGGACGACGCCGGCTCGATTCATACGCGCCGCGCGGACGAAGCTCATTGCCTGCAGGGAAAGGGCGCCGAGGCCTATCTCGATATCGAGCAGATTCTGGCGGTTGCAAAACAGCATGGTTGCGACGCGATACATCCGGGCTACGGGTTCCTGAGCGAGAACGCGCGGTTCTCCCGGCGATGCGCCGAGGAAGGAATCACATTTGTGGGACCCACCGCGAACACGCTCGAGTCGCTCGGCGACAAAGCGAAGGCGCGGGAGCTTGCCCGTCGCTGCGGCGTCCCGATTCTGCCGGGAACGCTCGGCCCGACCAGCCTCGATGAGGCGCGCCGATTCCTGACGTCGCTCGGCAAAGACGGTGCCATGATGATTAAGGCGGTGGCCGGCGGCGGTGGGCGCGGCATGCGGGTGGTTTGCTCCCTTTCCGAGCTCGACGAGGCGTTTGGCCTTTGTCAATCCGAAGCCCGCGCCGCGTTTGGAGACGGGTCCGTCTACCTCGAGCGCTTCGTTCCGCGCGCTCGCCACATCGAGGTTCAGGTGATTGGCGACGGTTCCGGAGAGGTCAGCCATTTCTGGGAGCGAGAATGCAGCTTGCAGCGCCGCCATCAGAAAATCGTCGAGATTGCGCCAAGCCCGACACTGTCTGAAAAGCTGCGCGCGCGGCTCACCGATGCGGCCGTCCGGATGGCCGGAGAGGTCGGGTACAGGAGTCTCGGGACCTTCGAATTCCTTATAGACGCCGACGCGAACGATGAGGAGTCCGCCTTCTTCTTCATCGAGGCCAATCCGCGCCTGCAAGTCGAACATACCGTTACGGAAGAGGTGACGGGCATAGACCTTGTCAGGGCGCAGATTGAGGTGGCCGCCGGGCGCTCACTTGCATCGCTGGGACTGAGCCAGGCGGACATCTCGCCGCCCCGAGGTTATGCGATCCAGTTGCGCATCAATATGGAAGAGATGGACGCAACGGGTGGAATCCGCCCTTCAGACGGGGTACTGCGAGCATTCGAAGCGCCTTCGGGTCCCGGCATACGCGTTGACACGTTTGTATATCCGGGTTACGCGACCAACCCGAATTTCGACTCCCTGCTGGGCAAGCTCATCTGCCATTCGGTTTCTTCGAATTATCTCGACGTTATCAAAAAGGCCTATCGCGCGCTCTGCGAGTTTCGGGTCGAAGGCATCGAGACCAATATTCCCTTTCTGCAAAATCTTCTCAGACACCCGGAGGTGGCGGCTAATCGGTTGACCACGCGTTTTGTGGAGGAAAACATCGAGCTGCTGACGGGCGCGGGTCGGCATTGTCATGCGCAGTTGTATTTCGGCGAACCGCAAACCCCGAGCGCAACGACGCCTTCCGGCGATGTGCGCGGCGCCGTCGAGCAGGGTCCGGAGAACACGACATCCGTACTGGCCGCCATGCGCGGCACGGTCGTCAGCATCAATGTCGCCGACGGCGACCTCGTGCAGGAATGGCAGACTGTCGCCATCATCGAAGCCATGAAAATGCAGCAACTGGTGAAAGCGGGTGTGACCGGCGTCGTTCGGCTCGTATGCGTCTCGGAAGGCAATACAGTCTCCGCCGGACAACCGCTGATGTTCATTGAGCCCGGGGACGTTGCCGCAGAGGAGACTGCAGAGGAAACGACCGTTGACCTTGACGCGATACGGCCCGACCTCGCCGAGGCGATCGCGCGCCATGAGGTCGGACTCGATGAGGCCCGTCCCGACGCGGTGGAGCGGCGACGAAAGACCGGGCAGAGGACCGCTCGCGAAAATGTCTCCGACCTTGTCGACCCCGGCAGCTTCATAGAATATGGTCCGCTGGCGGTCGCGGCTCAGCGCCGGCGCCGCTCGATGGAGGACCTGACTCAGTCCACGCCGGCCGACGGTCTGATTGCCGGAATAGGCTCGGTCAATGGCGACCTCTTCGACGAATCCCGCGCGCGCTGCATGGTGATGGCCTACGACTACACCGTGCTGGCCGGGACACAGGGCATGATGAATCATAAGAAGAAAGACCGGATGCTGAGGCTTGCCGAGCAATGGCGGCTGCCGATTGTGCTGTTCGCCGAAGGCGGGGGCGGGCGTCCGGGCGACGTGGATGTTTTCGAGGTGTCCGTCGCGGGTCTTGACATCACGACCTTCAAGCAATTCGCGAAGCTGAGCGGCCTCGTTCCGCTCGTCGGCATTGTCTCGGGACGCTGCTTTGCAGGCAACGCCACGCTCCTTGGCTGTTCCGATGTGATTATCGCGACGAGGAATTCCAACATCGGCATGGGGGGGCCAGCCATGATTGAGGGTGGCGGGCTCGGCGTGTGCAAGCCGGAAGACATCGGCCCCATAGACATACAATCCCGAAACGGCGTGGTTGACATCGTTATCCAGGATGAAGCCGAGGCTGTCAAAGTCGCCAAAAAATACCTGTCCTATTTTCAGGGACCCGTCTCCGCGTGGGAGTGCGCCGACCAGCGGTTGCTCAGGCTGTGCGTTCCGGAGAATCGCATGCGAGTGTACAACATCCGCACGGTCATCGAGACGCTTGCCGATAAAGGCTCGGTTCTGGAATTGCGGCGGGAATTCGGCATTGGGATTGTCACCGCGCTCGTCCGTATTGAAGGGCGGCCGATGGGGCTGATCGCAAACAATCCCATGCATCTCGGCGGAGCGATTGACGCCGACGGCGCGGACAAGGCGACTCGGTTCATGCAGCTCTGCGACGCTTTCGACATTCCCCTGCTCACCCTGTGTGACACGCCCGGCTTTATGGTTGGTCCCGACGCGGAAAAGACGGCGCAGGTTCGCCATTTTTGCCGTATGTTCGTGACCGGCGCAAGCATCACCGTTCCGTTGTTTGCAGTTGTGCTGCGCAAAGGGTACGGGCTCGGCGCGCAAGCAATGGTCGGGGGCGGATTCCACAGCCCGCTCTTCAACGTGTCGTGGCCGACAGGCGAGTTTGGCGGTATGGGACTTGAGGGAGCGGTGCGGCTGGGTTTCCGCAAGGAACTCGAAGCGGTTGAAGACCCGAAGGAACGTCAGGAACTGTTCGAGTCCATGGTGGCCATGGCGTACGCGCATGGGAAGGCCATCAATATGGCGTCCGTTCTGGAAGTCGACGATGTGATCGACCCCGTGGACACGCGCAAATGGATACTGCGCGGCTTGCGCTCGCTTCCGCCGCCGGCTCCGCGCTCCGGCAAGAAACGGCCGTGCGTGGATACGTGGTGAGCGAGGGCGGTTATCCAAACAGCTCGAAGTTGTAAAGGAAATCAAACTGAGAAAGGAGAAGTCACGCTCCCATGATTAAAGATGTGTATATACTTGCTCCCGCTCCTTCAGTAGGCGAGGCGGAAGCTATGAGGTTTTATCTGCGCTATCATTCGAGGGAGGTGGTCCGGTTTGTGGGGCCCTGGCTGCGAAGGTACGAGAATTATCGCGCCCTCAATGCCCCTCTTGAAGCCGATCGTTTCAATGTGTCGCGCGGAAGCCTCACCGAGCTGTGGTATGAGAGCGTTGAAGCCTGGAAAGAGGCCGCCCCACAATCCAAGCCATATACGGCGCCAACGTTTGGCTGGGAGAACGTGATCTTCGGGGCTATTGTGCAGGTTCAGGCACGGCCCACTGAGGACTTCCTGGGGAAAGAGCCAACGTCCGAAGAAAGGCCAATTATTCGCTGGGTCTGCGCGCTGAAGTACCCTGAAGGCGTCTCCGTCGAAGAAGGCGAGAAGTGGTATTTGGAGACTCATTCACAAGAGGTCAAGCAACAGCCAGGCCTGCTGAGATACGTAAGCCACAAGGTGACGGACAATCCGCTTTTCCCCTCTTCTTGGCATCGTGTATCAGAACTCTGGTACGAGAATTTCAACTCGTGGAAGGCTGACAACATCGATTCACCGCCCAAGTACACGCCGCCACCGTGGGGAAGAAAAGAACAGCCATTTCTCGACATGGCGAGCACGTTCGTAGGCTATCAGCCATATGTCGATTTCCTGAGGGACCATCCCATCATCCCTTGAGAGGAGGCCAGACAGGAAAGAAACTGCTCCGTGTCCTTCTTGCTTTTGAATATGTCTTTTCGCTCGTTTCCTCACGCGGTGATATAATAAAAAGCCCGAGGGTGTTCGATTCTCAATGGACGCGCCATCTTGTTCCTCTTGCCAAAAAGATGACGCTCTTCACTCCTTTCCGGAACCTGAAATCAATTGCCAGTCGCTGAAGGTCAACAGTTCGTTTTCAACTCTTCATTTTCTGATGACAAAGCTTTCGGCGGGTCATGGGACGTTGGGGGGAGGCGTGTTCCAAAAATCTACTCTTTTTGTGATTTCTTGACCTTTTCCCAGGTGTCTCTCAACGTCACGCTTCGGTTGAAAACAGGCCGTTCGTTTGTCGAGTCGGGGTCCACGGAGAAGTAGCCCTTGCGCTCGAACTGAAAGAACTCGAATGGTTTAACGTTTTTGAGCGACGGCTCGAACTTGACGTCTTCTTTCACAATTTTCGAATTCGGATTGAGGTTGTCCTTCCAATCCTCGCCTTCCTCGAGTTCAAGCGGATTCTCGGCAGCGAACAGGTGGTCGTAAAGCCGAGCCTCGCCGTTGACAGCGTGGGGAGCGCTCACCCAGTGGAGCGTGGCCTTCACCTTGCGGCCGTCGGGAGAATCGCCGCCCCTCGTTGCCGGGTCGTATGAGCAACGAAGCTCGATAACCTCGCCGGAATCGTCCTTGATTACCTCCTCACACTTGATGAAGTACGCGTAGCGAAGCCTCACTTCGCGACCGGGAGCGAGGCGGTAGAACTTCTTTGGCGGGTCTTCCATGAAATCTTCGCGCTCGATGTAGAGCGTCTTCGAAAACGGAATCCGACGGGCGCCCATCGAGTCGTCCTCGGGATTATTGATTGCGTCGAGCATTTCGCCTTCGCCTTCCGGATAGTTGGTGAGCACCACCTTGAGAGGGTCGAGCACCGCCATCCTTCTCGGCGCGCGCCGGTTCAGGTCTACCCGCAGGCAGTGTTCGAGCAGGGCGATGTCCGCCGTCGAATTGCTCTTGGACACGCCGACCTTTGCGACCATATCGCGGATGGCTTCGGGGGTGTAGCCGCGGCGGCGGAATCCCGACAGGGTGGGCATTCGGGGGTCGTCCCAGCCGTCGACCACGCCCTCGTTGACGAGGGTCAGGAGCCTGCGCTTGCTCAGCATGGTATACGTGAGGTTGAGCCGGGCGAACTCTATCTGCTGGGGATGGTGGATGCGGAGCTGCTCGATAAACCAGTCATACAGCGGTCGGTGGTCCTCGAACTCGAGCGTGCAGATTGAGTGGGTGATGCCCTCGATGGAATCGGACTGCCCGTGAGCCCAGTCGTATGTGGGATAGACCACCCACTTGTCGCCGGTGCGATGGTGCGGCGCCTTAATTATCCGGTACATCACAGGGTCGCGCAGGTTGATGTTGGGCGATGCCATATCGATTTTGGCGCGCAGCACTTTGGCGCCCTCTTCGAATTCGCCCTGTCTCATTCGCTCAAACAGGTCGAGGTTCTCCTCGACCGACCGGTCCCGGTACGGACTTTCCTTGCCGGGAACGGTCAGCGTGCCGCGATGTTCGCGGATTTCGTCGGCGCTCAAATCGTCCACGTAGGCCTTGCCGTCCTCGATCAGCTTGATTGCCCAACGGTGAAGCTGGTCGAAGTAGTCTGAAGCATAATAGAGGTACTCGCCCCAGTCAAAGCCGAGCCAGCGGACATCTTCCTTTATCGCCTCGAAGTATTCCTCTTCCTCTTTCAAGGGATTCGTGTCGTCGTAGCGGAGGTGGCACCGTCCGCCGTACTCCCGGGCGATTCCGAAATTCAGGCAGATGCTCTTGGCGTGACCGATATGCAGATAACCGTTCGGCTCGGGCGGAAAGCGCGTCACCACCTTGCCGCCGTACTTGCCGGTCTCATTGTCCTTGTTGATGATGGCCCGGATAAAATCAACCCCGGCTCCGCTCTTATCATCAGCCATTTATGCGCCCTTTCCCGCTCGCTTTCCCAAAATTCGGAAGGTTGAGAGAATCAAGACATTGAGAGTGTCCCACGATTCATGGTGAAGTTTATCCGCTTCGGGGCAGTCCCGATTCTACGGCACTTCGTGCCCGTAAATCTGGGACAGTCCCCTTCGCTCGGCAATCGCAGGACAGTCTCATTAAGGTTATTTGAGAGTATGCGACAGCATGTGAGTGTACGGTTTTGTCAAACCTGACCAGAACCAGTCGAAGGTGGTTCTCATTATACTTCCTGAACCGGTGGACAGGCAATAGCATCTGCCAACCGGGGTGTGCGACATTAATGGCGCCGCAGCTCTCTTTTTCCTGTGGCTGCCTCATTTCTGAGGGTAGTGTGCGCTTTCAGAATTCGATGAAGGAAGACGCCGTTCTCCGCAGGGGCACGGCGCGCCGTGCCCCTGCAGAGATATGTTCCAAGCGACGATCATGTCGTACACCCTGCCAACTGCCAATTTGAATCGGTGGCTGGAAGCGGTAAGGAAAAGAGATTTGTGTTTCCAGTCACAGCAATGCGCCCCGAACCGCCGGAGATATCGCGATATGGCAATTTGTGTTGACAGGTCGTCGAAAACATGATACAAAGACCCAGAAGGCACTTGCGCAGGAAATGACGCTTTTGCATGGAACACACACGCGGGACACCCATGAAAAGGTCGACAAATCCCGGCACATTTCTTACCCCGGAAGAGGCGCGGCAGGTCACGACCGCGGTGGAGCAAGCCGAGAAGCTGACCTCGGGCGAAATCAAGGTGACGCTCGTGCGGCACTGCTGGACGGATATCGAGTCCAAGGCGGCGCGCCTGTTCAACAAGCTCAATCTCCACAACACCCGGCAGCGCAACTGCGTCCTGATTCTGCTGGCGCTCACCAACCACGAGTTCCATATCCACGGCGACGAAGGAATCCATGAGAAGGTGGGACAGAATTTCTGGGAGGACGTGCGCGACCGGATGGGCGTTTGCTTCAAGGAGGACCGGTTCGGAGACGGTCTGGCCGAGGGCATCCGGCTCATCGGCGAGAAGCTCGCCTCGCACTTTCCTCCTCTGGCGGACGACACAGATGAGATATCGAATGAAATCGCATATCAGGAGTAGGCTATTCGTTGCGGCGCTGGCTGTGTGTCTGTGGCTGCCGGTGGCGCAGGCGCAGGAGAACTCCTCTGCCAGGAACGCTCCCGCGGCGAGTGAAGGCCAGCCCAAAGATTATTCTCCATTTCCCGCGCCTGACCTTGGCTATGTGACCGACGTGGCGGACCTGCTCACGCGGGAAGAGGAAGAACGGATCGAGCGGTGGCTGTGGCAGGCGGAGAAGAAGACGGGCCTGGAGGTCATTGTCGTGACCATCGATTCCATCAAGGATTATCCGGGCGCGCCCGTATCCTCGATCGAGAAATTCGCTCAGGGGTTGTTTGACACATACGGCATCGGGAACATGCCGGCGAACGATGGCGTGCTTCTGCTGGTGGCCGTCAAAGACAGGAAGGCCCGGATAGAACTCGGCGGCGGCTACGGACGCGCGAGGGACCGTGACGCCGAGCGGATTATGAACAACGATATCCTGCCCGCGTTCCGGCAGGAGGATTACGCCGCCGGCATCCGAGATGGTGTGAAAGGGATACTGCGCGAATTCGGCGACCTGCGCGTCGGTCCCAACTGGCCGCTCATCAGCGTGGCGCTCGCCATTCCGATAGTCGGCCTGATTACCGTGAGCCTGTTCCGCAATGGCAAACGCGGCTGGGGCTGGATCAGCGTGGGCCTGCTGGTTGTGCTCATACTCGTCCTGCTTACGCTTGTGCGCCAAGCGCTGAGACACATGCCGAGGAGAAGCGGCGGACTGGGAGGCTTCGGCGGCGGCTTCTCGGGCGGCGGCGGCGCAACCGGCAGTTGGTGAGGATTCGCTCATGCGATGTCCGAAATGCAGGAATTCGAGCCTGGAGGAAGTAAGCGTCAAGAGCGCGGGTGTGCGGGTTGACCATTGCCCGCGCTGCAAAGGGGTGTGGTTCGACGCTCACGAGTTGGAGGCGGCGCTCGATGTCGCCGCAAAGAAACTCGAGATTCCCTCGAAGGCGCGCGAATCGGAAAGTCTCTCTTGTCCCCGATGCCTCTCCCGCCTCTTTCATTTCCAGTATCCGCAAACACTTGTGCAGGTCGATATGTGCAAAGACTGTCACGGCCTGTGGCTCGACGCTGGCGAATTCATCGAGATCAAGACGATTCGGCAATCCCTTGAAAAACGCGGGAAGCTCGAGGAATACGCATTGCCCGGCGGAGTCAAGGGGGGTCTGCTGCGCTTGATCGACACCGCAATCAATGAGCTGAAAATATGGTAAACCACCGGAAAGACCCCGTCCCTCGGTCACACAGCGGAGGGGACTGTCCCCGAAGCGAACAACCTTTACCATGAATCGTGAGGCGCGCTCGAAG
>CAYVQZ010000043.1:0-26863 GCA_964453435.1 uncultured bacterium | reverse complement strand
GGGACTGTCCCCGAAGCGAACAACCTTTACCATGAATCGTGAGGCGCGCTCGAAGCCCCTTTTTTCGGTTTGCGTTCCAACCAACCAACGGAGGCGCGATATGATTTGTCCTGCCTGCAACAAAGTGATGGTGGAAGAAGATTTCGGCGGCGTGCATGTCGACGTATGCAGAAACGGTTGCATGAGCATGTGGTTCGACTGGGGGGAGCTCGGCAAGCTCGACGAGCATTCCGAAGGATTCGGAGAATTGCTCGAAGACGCTCTGGCCGCCCCAAGGGTTCACGATGAAGGCAGGGGGAAACTGAATTGTCCGAAGTGCGGCATACCCATGTATCTTCACAAGTATAGCCGCGCGCAAGAGGTGAACGTCGATGAATGCGTCTCGTGCGGAGGCTTTTTTCTCGATTCGGGCGAGCTCTCGCTTATTCGTGACTACTTCATGGATGAGGCGGAGCACCAGGCCTATACAAAAAAACTCGTGGCCGAAGTGGCGGACTATGGCGACAGAATGGTAAGCCTGGAGAAACAGAAAGCTCGAACCGCCGCCGTCAGCGGCTTCGCGCGCATGTTCATGAGTCCGTCGAGAAGGCGCTGGGAGGCCCGAATGGAGAAGCGGAAAGAGCGCAGAGTGAAGAAGCCCATGCGAAAAGACCAGACCTTGCGAATAGCTGAACTAAAGGAGCAACTAAGAATTGGAATGATAACGGAGGAGGAGTTCGCAGACAAAACGGCTGAAATCCTGTCCGAATTCGATTAGATGATTATGGATGCCATATCTTATGGACTAAAGCGCGCTCAGGAACAGAAAGCGGCAACTTTCGAGAATTCCCCTTGGAAAACTACATTTCCATCCTTTCCGCAGCGCACGTTTCTTTCCCACTTGTGGCGCACAATCAACCGTTGCGTTGTGGTGTAAAGAGAGGGAAAGAAAATGAAAACCCGCCTGGCGGCGCTGCTGACACTCCTAGTCTTTATCTGCTGCGGCGAGAGACCGGAAATTGTGGATGGCCCCTTAACTTGTGAGCTCCTCCAGCGTCACATCGTGGAGCACGGCCCGCTTCGCTACAGGACGGAGCCTGATTACTTGTGGACTGCCGAAGAGGTGGAATCCATAGAAGAGCAAACACCTACTACTGCGACAATCAAAGTGCGCGAGAGTGGCTACAGGGAGAGCAAAAAGAAGATTAACCTGTCGCCTGGAATGGAACGAAGGTTCAACAGAGTGGCAAGAGAATCGAAGCTTGGTAAGAAAACGAGAGAAATGTTGTTAACGCGCCACATGCGGTACGGCGAAACTTCAAGGGTCTGCACATACGCACTCTCCAGAAAATCTGCCGACGATTTCTGGTGCGTCACGCACTGCAATTGGACTCTTAAGCTGAAGACCGGTTCCTATGTCCCGCCGAGCGAGCCGGAAGAGCCGCTGCGGGTAGCGGGGCCGAGTGAACCCGTAGCGAGCCCGGAAGTCCGTGAGCCGCAAGGGAAACCAGCGGCGCCGGTGACGGCCGTCGAGCCTGTCCCCGATTTCGGCGAGGAAGATCGGACGGTTGCATCTGAGCTTGGCGAATTAAAGAAGGAGCTTGCATCGCTCGAAGAAGAGCTCGATGCAAAGAAAGTCCCCGATTTCCCGGATACGGTTACTTTGGTAACCGGCGACGAAATGGAATGCGAACTCCTGAAAGAAACTGAAGACTCGATTCGAATAAGGACAAACTCCGGAAGCGCCACTATCTTGAAAAGCCGGGTCGAATCTTTTAGATACGCGACAGAACCAGAAAAAGAACACATGCTCCAAACAAGACTGGAAATCGATGAGCTGGAGAAGCAGATTGCCGACACCAGGTTGAAAATGGAGCAGTTCGAGGCGCAGCATGCGGAGGCGCTGGAAAGACACAAAGCCCGTCTTGGAGAGGAACTGCTCGGCCACGCCGAAGAGGGCCGTGAAGCCCTTGTCCTCAGAGCGCTGGAGGACGGCGCCGAACCGGACGCAAGGGACCATAATGGCCGGACCCCTCTAATGTTAGCGGCTTTTGAAGACCATAATAGGATCGTGGCAGAACTGATTGACGCAGGCGCTGAGCCCAATGCGCGGGATGTCGACGGCTGGACCGCGCTGACGTATGCCGCGTACGGTAGCAAAAAAGAAACCGTGGGCCTATTAATCGAATGGGGCGCGGATGTAAACGCTAAGGTAAATAGCGGTCAGTCTGTCTTGTCTATCTGCAGACAGAAGGGCTATCAAGAGATAGTTGACTTGTTGCAGCGGAAAGGAGCGAAGTGAATACTACCCTGTTCTGGAAAATGTTTTCTTCATGGGTTGCTTTAATCAACAGAGACAAGCCTGTGATGAGATGTTTAATAATCGGAATGAGTTGTTGGCCCGCATTTGCTTTTCTGGCCTGTGGAGGGGAATCGCAACATCCAAAGACGCCAACGGCTGCGGTGCAGACCCTGTTTTTTAGAATAGAAACGATAAAAGATGCAGGGGAGACAACATCGGAAAAAGTCTCCGGGGAGGAAACGGCCAAGGAGCTTTCGGACTCGACAGCCGATATGGGGGCCTTATTTTTGAACCCGAAGAGGGCGAAGCTGATTATTGCGCCCCTGTTTCTTCTGGATTTAAACGATGTGGAGTTCCTGGAAGAGAAGATCGACGGCAATACCGCAGAGGTGACAACAGAGCATACCGTAGTTGGGTTTGGCCGGAGCTTGGAACTGCGGGAATCCGCGCAGCCCAGGAGAAAAATGACATTTCAATTGAAGAAAGAAAAAGGTCGATGGCTAATCTCAGATGTTGGAGGAATATTGCAGAAACACAGCACATAAGGCCTGGTTAGTATTTGCTCAGATCGTTACGTGCACGCCGGTGACGAATCGATAATTTGTTTTCTATTCTTTTCGAAAGCAACACTCGGAGGCTCTTTATCTTTTTCCCCTCTATCGGTAACCTTGTATTCGTCCGTCCGTGTCAGAAATTGACTTCTTCATCCGTCGAAACTGTGCTCACCCTGTCGAACGAACCAATAAGAGGAAATGCCGCCTTTAAGGCAGAGAGACGATGATAACCATTCGCCGCATGCAGAATTCTGAAATCGAACGCATTGCTGAACTCGACCGCTCCGAGCATGTGAGGAAAATCTACGTCATCAGGGGCGGAGCGCTGATTCAAAAGGATGTCGACTGGCGCATCCCGCGATGGTCCCAGCACATGATCCGGGCCAAGATTGAGGCATGGCGACCAATGCTCGCCCACGGAAGCAGCATGTTCGGAGCATTTGATGGTAAGGTTTTAATCGGCTTTTCAATATATCGCCCCAATCTGTCGCAAGACTCCGCTCAGCTTGGAGAGCTATATGTCACCAAGGAGTACAGAGGACAGGGGATAGGCGCCTTACTGCTCGACAAAGTCGTGGAACTCGCAAGAGCGGATGGCGCCAGGAAGCTGTATGTTTCTTCCATCCCAACAACCGCAACGGTTGATTTCTATATGAGCAACGGCTTTGATTTGGCAAACGAGATAAACCAACGCCTCTATGACTTGGAGCCGGAAGACATACACATGACCAAAATCCTGTAAGTTTCACCCTGTGAGACCGGCACTAACAGTATCACCGTTGCTTATCTGTTCCGACCATTCCGCCACTTTCTCCCACGGTTTTTTGGATTTTGAGGGTATTCGGGTTAGAATATGCGCGGCGAGACGGCGATTCAAAGCATATAGACGTCATTTCCCGCTCCGAAATTCTTCAGAAAGGGCGCGGCATGCGGGCTGCCGAAAACATTCTGAGCAATGTGATCGCTTTGTTGTCCGATTTCTTTCTTCAAACTCTTTTGCCGTGGGCGTGGGAGAACAAAGCCTGGCTGATCGCGCTGATTCCGCTGGCCTTCATTATCGTGCTTGTGAAATACTTGTGGGATTAGGCAGATGTGTTCCCCTCAGGGGATTTAACACCGGTTGGCGGATGAATCAAAGCCCACGAGCCGGAGCGATGCAGGGATTCGACACGAGTGTCCGCAGCCCCTCAATTCATATCCTGAATAAAATGTTCAAGCAGAGCGTTCGTCTTGTGTCTGCTCGCCAGTATGAGACGTGTGTTCCTCTCAATCCGGCTGAGTATCACGAGGCGTTTCCATGAGGAAACCAGCATCGCCGACAAAAATATTCCGCAGGCCGCCGCGGAAAGCGTCCAGATGGCCGACATCGAATGGGCGTTCGTTATCCTGGCATAGCCGAACAAAACCATCGCAACCGTAAGCGCTCCCACCGCACATGCTGACAATAGCGTGAGGGCGCCGACCGGAAAAATAACGTTCCTTTTGGTCTTCCCCCGATGGCGGGGCGCCACCGGCAAAAGTTTTTGCAGTTTCTCCTGCTTTTTGGGGTTCTCTTTTTTCAGGAAGTTCTGAATCTCGCTGATCAATTTGTCCATCTCGCTCTCGTTCATCCGCCGTTGTGCTCCTTTCTGCGTAGCGGTTGTTTCTTCGAGTCCTTCTTCGCCTCGGCCCGGGAAGCGCGGGCGATGGCCGACTCGCCGAATTTTCTCCTGATGTTGTCGATGGCCTGCGCGGCCAGCCGGTTTCGCTGAGGGCCATCGGAAAAGAGATGAAGCTGGCCCGATGGCTGGTCGAGGCCGGACGCCACAACCCCGAGCAATCGCACTTTCTGACCCTTGAGGGGGACGGCGCGGAACAGATTCCACGCAGTTGCGAATATTTCGGTGTCAGCGTCTGTCGGGTCGACGAGACTGCGCTCCCTGTTCATGGTTGTGAAGTCCGCAAGTCGCACTTTTACGCCGACCGTTTTCGCGACCAGTCGGCTCTCTCTCAGGCGGGCTCCGACACGGTCGGAGAGCCACGCGAGCGTTCGTCTGAGTTCGTCGGCATCCCCGACATCCTCTTCGAACGTCGTCTCATGGCTGATGGATTTAGCCTCGCCCTCCGAGACGACTTCGTCATTGTCGATTCCGTGAGAAAGTTCCCAGAGGCGTTCCCCATGCTTGCCGAAAAGCCTTCGTAATTCCTCCCTCGACTTTTCGGCCAGTTGGCCGACGGTTTCAAAGCCGAGTTCGGCCATCCGCCGAGCGGTCACCTTGCCGACTCCGTGTATCCGTTCAACCGGCAGGTCCCGCAGAAAAGCTGTCTCACCGCCCTGTTCTATTATCAAAAATCCATCGGGTTTCCCGTAGTCCGAGGCCATTTTCGCCAGAAATTTATTTGGGGCAATGCCGACAGAGGCGGTCAGGTCGAGTTCACTTTTGATGCGGTCCTTTATTTCCTTCCCGATTGTGGCGGCGTCGCCGTGCAGCTTCATGCTTGCCGTGACATCGAGATAGGCCTCGTCGATGGAAACCGGCTCGACGAGGGGGGTGTAGCTGGATAGTATCGAATGCATCTGTTCGGATACAACTTTGTATTTTTCCATTTGTACGGGAACAAAAACTCCGTTCGGGCACAGACGCCGCGCCGTCTTGAGCGGCATAGCGCTACGGACACCGTATTTACGGGCCTCATACGACGCCGCTGAGACCACCCCCCTCTCACCGCCCGCGCCGCCCACAATAACCGGCAGGCCGGCCAGGGAGGGTTTGTCGCGCTGCTCGATGGACGCATAGAACGCGTCCATGTCCACATGGATGATAGTCCGTGTCATCGATGGTTTGTGTGCAAAGGATGCGCTGGAACGGGGGTTGAATTCGCCACCGCAGGTGGTGATTCCAGAGAGAGACGCAACTCCATTGCCGATGAGGCAGCAGAACCCGACTCGGCTGTCCTGCATGCCACCACGCCCAATATTTTATTGAATCCGGCATTGCTTGTCAACGGGTTTCTGAGTATCTCCCGCGGTTGCTAGTCCGGGTTATTGGGAGACACCATGCCGCATGGGGTCCCCGCAATAACCTCTTTGGCGAACAATCGCGGGGCAGGTTCTCTCTCGGTATCCTTTTCTCGCGGGAAAGCGGAGCGCCGGCCGCGGTCGCCGAGGCAAGCCTTGCCGTGAGGCCACCGGATTGAGCGCGCGCCTGCTTTGTGGTAATATAAGCCCGATTTTCGGAACGACTGACAAGACAATGCGGCATCGCCTTCCGGCCTTCTTAAAATCGTCCAAACTTTCCCAGGCCCTGATAATATTTCTGCTGGCCTTCGGCGTCCGCCTTGTGTATCTTTACCAAATCCACGACAACCCCTTTTTCAATACGCCGGTGCTGGATGAATATTCCTATGACCGTTGGGCCCGGCGCATCGCCGGCGGACAGTGGATCGGCAACGAAATTTTCTATCAGGACCCGTTGTACCCCTATTTTTTGGGAGTCGTGTATTCGATAGTCGGGCGCGACCTGTTCTGGGTCAGGGCGCTTCAGTTCGCCATCGGCTCGGCTTCCTGCGTGCTCATCTTCCTGCTGGCGGATTCCTTTTTCGACCGGAAAACCGGCGTAGTGGCGGGGGTGCTGGCGGCGCTTTACAAACCCTTTTTTTACTTCGAGGGGCTGCTCCTGAAGTCGTTTCTCGCCGTTTTCCTGATTTCGCTGTTCATGCTTGTTCTCATGCTCGCTCGCGGGCGCCGTTCGTTTCTGCTCTGGGTCGTTGGGGGCGTCATCCTCGGCCTGCTTGCGCTTGTTCGAGCCAACGTTCTCGTGCTCGCCCCCGCGGTCATAGCGTGGGTCTTTGTGCCGGGAGTGGTGACGGAGAGCATCGCCCGAAAGGCGGTCGCCGCGGCCGGAGTGGTCGTGGGACTCATTTTGATACTTGCTCCGGTGGCCGTCAGAAACTATGTCGTCGGAAAGGACTTTGTGCTCATAACGTCGCAGGCCGGCCAGAACTTCCTGATTGGCAACAATCCTTCGAACGTGAGCGGCAGGTATCAACCTCCGATAACGGTGAGGCCGAATCCCAGGTACGAGCAGGCGGATTTTCGCATTCAGGCCGAAATCGCGACGGGAAGGAAGCTGAAACCCTCGGAGGTTTCCGCGTACTGGTTTAGCGAAGCATTCCGTTTTATCCGTGACGAGCCGCTCAGGTGGCTTACGCTCATGCTGAAGAAGTTCTGGCTTTTCTGGAACTGGTATGAGGTTCCGGACAACCAGAACTTCTACTTCTTCAGGCAATATTCTTCGGTTTTGGGGCTCCCGCTCCCGAATTTCCGCTTCGTGGCCGCCCTCGGTTTGACAGGGATGCTTCTCTGCCTCCCCCGCTGGAGAAGGGTCCTCCTGCTCTATCTCGTGGTTCTCCTGTATTCAGCCACGGTGATAGCGTTCTATGTGTTTGCGAGATACAGGCTTCCCGTTGTTCCGGGACTCATCGTGTTTGCGTCGTATGCGCTCGCTTCCGTCCCGCGAGCGCTCGCGGAAAAACACTACTCGAAACTCCTGGCGGCGGCGCTGGCTACCCTGCTTTTCTGGGGCTTGCTCGGAACCCACGTGAGCAAGGACAGCTATTATGCCGACACCGCCAACGCCTATTCGCGGCTGGCAAGCGTGTATCAGAGCCAGGGCAAGCTTGAGGAGGCGCTGGCCGCCTACAAACAGGCGACCCGTATATTGCCCTACCAGTGGTCGGCTTATCTGGGGATGGGGGAGATATACGAACAACGCGGGGAAATGGACCTCGCAATCGAAAATTACAGGCGGGCCAGGATTTACAACCCCGGAAACCCCGATACCTGGCTCAGGCTCGGGCGTCTGTGCTTTGAAAAAGGCGAGCTCGACGAAAGCGCCAAGTTTTTCGGCGTCGCGCTGGGTCTCAAACCGGATTCCCCGCAGCTCCACTACTGGCTTGCGAAGGTTCACGCGGCGAGAGGGAACGACGAGCAAGCCTCTTACTATCTGGACCAGTGGAAAGAGCTGCAAATGTCAAACAGGCTCAGGGCGCTCGACCTGCCCCCTGACTCCCCGCCGTGATACACTCCGCTATGGCCGCTCCCATTTCCCGGGTTCCCACGGGCGGTGTGGGGTCGCCATCACGTTTCAGGTCCGCCGTAACCCGCTTCCCTTCTCTCAGGACTTTCGCCACGGCGTTCTCGAGGCGTCGCGCCGCATCGGCTTCTCCCATGTGGTCGAGCATCAGCGCAGCGGACAGAAGGATGCCGGTGGGGTTTGCCTTGTCCCTGCCCGCTATGTCCGGCGCGCTCCCGTGCGTCGCCTCGAATACCGCGTATTCGTCGCCCATATTCGCGCCGGGCGCCACGCCGAGACCCCCGATGAGACCCGCCGCGAGGTCCGATATGATATCGCCGTAAAGATTGGGCAACACGAGCACATCGTACCTCTCCGGAAACTGTACGAGCTGCATGCACATGTTGTCAACGAGCTTGTGCTCGTAGGAAATGTCGGGATACCTCGCGCTCACCTCGGCGGCAACGTTCATGAACAACCCGTCGGAGTACTTCATTATGTTGGCCTTGTCGATTGCCGACACTTTCTTCCGGCCGTGTTTTCGAGCATATTCGAACGCGAACCTGACAATCCTTTCCGACCCGCGAACGGATATCGGCTTGATGCTGATGCCCGTATCACAGCCCAGTTCCACCCCCTTCTGCTCCTTCAGAAACCGGAGCAGCGGGTTCTCGGCGCCACAGCTTTCCATGAACTCGATGCCTGCATACAGGTCTTCGGTGTTCTCCCGTATTACCACGATATCTATCGATTGCGGATTCAAAATCCGGCTGCGAACTCCCTCGTAGTACTTGCACGGTCTCACGCAGGCGTACAGGTCGAGTTTCCGGCGAAGCTCGACATTGACACTGCGAAACCCGGTCCCCACGGGAGTTTCAACAGGTCCCTTGAGCGCCACTTTGTTCCGGCTAATCGACTCGATTACGCTGTCCGGAAGGGGTTTCCCCTCTTTTTCGAGGATTGAAGCGCCGGCCTGCTGGATGTCCCACTCGATACCGACTCCCAGCGCCGAGACACACTCCTTGACCACCTCGGCAATTTCGGGTCCGACGCCGTCGCCGGCTATGAGGGTAACGGTGCGGGTCATACAAACCTCGTCAATCGAGTCGAACCTCGAAGTCGCCGTCCTCCAATACTCTGCGAATCTTCTGGAGAAACTGGATGGAGGTCGCCCCATCCACGATGCGGTGGTCGTAGGAGAGGCACAGATACATCATGGGTCGAATCGCGATGGCGTCATCGACCACCACCACCCGCTTCTGGATTGTTTCCACCCCCAGGATGGCGGCCTGGGGTTGATTGATGATAGGGGTTGACAGCAGCGCGCCGTAAAAGCCGGGGTTCGTTATGCTGAACGTCCCCCCTTGTATCTCGTTCAGAGAGAGCCGCCCCTCGCGCGCATGCTGCGCCAACGAGTCGAGCGCCCTTGCAAGCCCGCCGACGCTGAGCCTGTCGGCGTTCTTTATCACCGGCGTCATGAGGCCGCGGTCGGTCTGGACGGAGACTCCGATGTTGTAATATTTTTTCAGAATTATTTTGTCGTCCTTCAGCGTGGAATTGAGATACGGAAATTCCTTCAATGCCTTGTTCGTGGCGTCTATGATGAACGCCAGGTACGAAAGCGATACGCCGTGTTTCTCCCGAAACGCGTCTTTGTATTGCCCGCGGAGGGCCGTCACCGCCGACATATCCGCCTCGGTGATGGTTGTCACATGCGGCGACGTATGCTTGCTGCGCACCATGTGCTCGGATATCGCTTTGCGCATACCCTCGAGCGGGATGACTTCCTCGGAGTCGTCGGACCGGCCCGGGCGCGGCTTTGTCGGTGGAGCCTTCTCCTTTTCGGCTTCCTCGGGCGGGGCGGGCTTCCGCTCTTTTTCCATCTTCGCTATGTAATCGAGCAAGTCGTCCTTCGTCACGCGCCCATCGATTCCGCTGCCCTCGATCTTGTCGAGGTCGATCCGGTAATCGCGCGCCAGGCTCCGCACGAACGGCGAGGACCGTCGACGACGGCGTTCCTCGGGCGATTCGGCCTTCTTTTCTTCGGCCGGCGCAGGCTCTTTCTTTTCCGGTTTTTCCTCCGGCTCCGCTTTTTTCTCTTTCTCCTTTTCTTCCGGGGGTTCCTTCGCGGCTGCCGCCTCCTCTTCCCTCTCTTCCCTTTGTTCCGCTTCCGCTTTTTCTTTTTTCGGTGGCGCCGGCTTCCGTTCCGGTTCGGGCTGCGCGGCCGCTTCTTCTTCGGATTCGGCGATGACCGCGAGCAGGCCGCCGACCTCGACCTCTTCGCCTTCCTCGGCCGCTATCTTCTTCAGGACTCCCTCGGCGGGGGACGGAATCTCAACGTTCGCCTTGTCCGTTGCGACCTCGACAAGGGGCTCATCCATACTGACGTGTTCGCCAACTTTCTTCAGCCACTTCACGACCGTCCCGCTGACTACGGACTCTCCAACTTCCGGCATCACTACTTCCGTCGGCATTTACAACCTCCGCATTGAGAGTTTGCCACTCGAACCCCTTTCCGGGGCGCCGGTTTCATGGTCCGGCGCGCTAGTACTCGACCACCCGTTTGACGGCGGCCACAATATCGTCTTCTTTCGGCAGATAGAAGTCTTCGAGAGGAGGGCTGTACGGAATCGGCGTATCGGGCGCCGCGAGCCGGACTATCGGGGCATCCAGGTACTCGAAGAGGCGCTCGGATAACAGCGCCGCAATCTCCGCCCCGATTCCGAGCGTCTTATGGTCTTCATGAACGAGAACAACCCGGTTGGTTTTCTTGACCGACTCGAATATCGTCTTCTTATCGAGAGGAAGGATGGAGCGCAAGTCGATGAGTTCGACGGAGAGGCCGGTCTCCTCCAGCTTTTTGATTGCGCTCATGCAATGGAGCGTCATCGAGCCGTAGGTCACGACCGTTACGTCGTCTCCCTCCCGCAATATTTTGGCTTTTCCGAGCGGCACAACGTAATCGTCGCCGGGAACCTCCTCCTTCACGCGCCTGTAGAGGTATTTCGGTTCGAAAAATATGACCGGGTCGTCGTCCCGAATCGCAGCTTTCATCAGCCCCTTTGCATCGTAGGCCGATGAGGGAACCACGACTTTCACTCCGGGCATATGCGCGAACCATGCCTCCGGGCTCTGAGAATGATAGAGTCCCCCGTGCACCCCGGCCGCCGAAGGCGCTCGGATGACCATGGGCGCAAACATATCGCCTGCCGTGCGGTAGCGCAGAGTCGCCGTCTGGTTGGCAATCTGGTCGAAACCGCACGAGATGAAATCCGCAAACTGTATCTCGGCAACCGGTCTGAACCCCATGATCGCCAGCCCCAGCGCAACCCCCACGATGGCCGATTCCGAAATCGGCATGTCCACGACCCTTTTTCCACCGAACAGTTGATACAGTCCGTCGGTTACTTTGAACGCGCCGCCGTACTCGCCGACATCTTCGCCAATCACCATGACGTTCTCGTCGCGCTCCATTTCCTCTTGAAGAGCCTGGCGGAGCGCCTCAACCATTGTGACCTCAGCCATAGTCAGGCTTCCCCATCTTCCGCAAAAACGTGTTTCAGGGCGTCCTCCCCCGGCGGGAACGGGCTGTCGTTGGCAAAGTTCACGGCTTCTTCAAGTATTCCGGAGATTTTTTCGAGCATGCTCTCTTCCTCGGACTCCCCGAGATAACCCTGCTCCGCGAGAAATTTCCTGAGCTTCTCAAGCGGGTCCCTCGCCTCCCATTCCTGCCTCTCCTCGGGCGGCTGATACGCTGCCTGGTCGTGCTCGGAGTGACCGCTGATGCGATATGTGATGCATTCAATCAGCGTCGGCCCGCCGCCGTTTCGAGCCTTTTCAACCGCCTTCTCCATTGCGTCGTACACGGCAAGCACGTCGTTGCCGTCGATCATCACCCCTTCGAATCCATATGAATCGGCGCGGCGGGAGACACAGCAGATGGCCATCTCGCGGTCGGCGGGAGTCGAGTATGCATACTGGTTGTTCTCGCACACCAATATGAGCGGAATAACGTGTATGCCCGCAAAATTGAGGGCCTCGTGAAAATCGCCCCGGTTTGAGCCTCCCTCGCCGAAGTAGCTGACCGCCACGTTGTCCTGACCCCGCAATTTGAACCCGAATGCGACGCCCGCGGCTATCGGTATCGTGGACGCGAGGATACTGGTGGGCGGTATTATCCCGAGTTTCTTGCTCCCGGCATGAAGAAACGAGTCGCGTCCCCTCGAGGGTCCGGCTTCCTTGCCCAGAATCTGCGCCATCAGAATCTTCGGCTCCATCCCTTTGATGAGAAACGCGCCCAGGTCGCGGTGGACGGGTGAAATGACATCGCTCTCCCGCAGGTGCTGGCACGTGCCCACCGGGATGGCTTCCTGCCCCTTCGAGAGATAAAGCCCCCCAAATATCTTCCCCTGCCGGTACAGCTTCGACAGCCTGTCCTCGAACTGCCGTGTCAGCAACAGGTCATGATACAGTTTCAACAGCTTCTCTTTCGGCAAATCCTTCGCGGGCATGTTCTGCGATTTCTCCAAAACCGAACAAAAAAGGCTCGCTCGTCCGGCAAACGCAACGATTAAGATAAAATTATAACAACGACACGTGCCGCCCGCAACGCGCACTTGGGGGTCAGACTCCGATTCCATTGACTCGGCGGTACGGGCGTGATAGAATGCGGCGCCCCCGGACCGGGTGTCAGCGATTCCCTTGAGTTCAAGTTTCGCATTGGATGAATGAAGACCAATTCCACGGGCAGTTCTTCCACCGACAAGATTGCCTCCGATGAGGCTTCGAGGCCACTTGTTCAGCCGGGCTTGATGGCTCACGCCACGCTTGCCATCCTGTGCGCAATGAATCTCCTCAATTATATCGACCGGAGTGTGCTCAACGGAATGCTTCCGCTCATCAAGGATGAGTGGCAGCTTTCGGATAGCGCACTCGGGTTGCTGGTGTCGGCCTTTGTTTTCACCTACATGATATTTTCGCCGGTCTTCGGATGGCTGGGCGACCGCTACGCGCGCAAGTGGATAGCCGGAGCGGGGGTGGCCGTGTGGAGCGTGGCCACGGCGGCGGCCGCGCTCTCTCGGAGTTTTGCGCACCTGTTCGGCCTGAGGCTGATTTTGGGGGTGGGCGAAGCTTCCTATGCAACAACCGCGCCGACGATAATCACCGACCTGTATCCTCGCGAGAGCCGGTCGAAGGTGCTTGCGTTTTTCTACGTGGCCATGCCCGTCGGCTATGCTCTTGGGTATATCCTCGGCGGAGCGCTGGGCGTTCGATACGGATGGCGAATGGCGTTCCTCATGGTTGGCCTGCCGGGGCTGCTCATGGCGCTGGCGATGTTTTTCGTGAAAGAACCAGTCCGCGGACAGAGCGAGGCGGTGGGAGAGGATGAATTAACGCAATACTTGAGCACATCGCTTCCGGTTCGGTCTTATCTCGAACTGCGTCACAATAAATCGTACGTTCATGACACATTGGCGATGATTCTGATGACGTTTGCGACCGGGGGGCTGGCGGCCTGGGGGCCGACGTATTTTTATCGGATGCGCGGTGTGGAACTCGAACAGGCGACCCTGTATTTCGGACTGGCAACGCTGGCAGCCGGGATCATCGGGACTTTTTTTGGCGGTTGGCTGGCTGACCGGCTGCAGATGCGTTTCAAGAGCGCATATTTCGTTATGTCCGGCGTCGGAATGTTTCTCAGCCTGCCATGCGCTTTCGTGGCGTTGTACAGTCACACCCCCGCCGTGTACTGGGTGGCGGTGTTCTGGGCCGAATTTTTTATCTTCATAAATACCGGCCCTTCCAATGCGATACTTATCAACGTGACGATGCCCAAGATGCGGGTGACCGCCTTCGCGATCAATATCTTTCTCATTCATGCGTTGGGGGACGTATTGTCTCCGACGATTGTCGGCTGGGTGTCGGACAGGACCGACCTCCATTTTTCGCTCGTAACGGTCATACCCGGCTCGATTTTGCTCAGCGGTTTTTGCTTCCTTGCGGGAGCGCGCCACCTGTTTTCGGACACGGAGCGGGTCGTCGAGCGGATAAAGACGGGAGGATGACGGCGCTCCACGGCGTTGACTTTGTCGAAAAATGAGGTATAATGAAATTGGCTTTATCGACGAAGACGTAGAATCTGCCTGTCCGGAGGGCGGCGATGCGAGTGCCGCCCTGATTTTTTGTTCGCGCGGAGAATTACATGCCCAAGAAGTCCGAGCAAAGGCCGCTAATCCTGGTGACCAACGACGATGGAATACAGTCTCGGGGCTTGGAGATTCTGGCCGAACATCTGGAAAGAATCGGCGACGTTTATGTGGTGGCTCCGGACAGGGAAAGAAGCGCCGTCGGTCACTCGCTGACGCTTCGGCATCCGCTGAGAATTCAAGAACTCCGCCCGCAACATGTGGCCGTCGAGGGAACACCGACCGACTGCGTTTTGCTTGCCTATCATCGACTGCTTCCCGGAAAGCCTGCGCTCGTGTTTTCGGGCATCAATTTCGGCCACAACCTCGGGGACGACATCACGTATTCGGGCACGGTTTCCGCTGCTTTCGAGGCGACGTTGTTGGGTGTTCCGGCTGTTGCGGTTTCTATAGGTCGCGACGGAAAGAGGATGTATAACGAGGTGGCAGCCGAGTTCGCCGTGAAACTCGCACGAAGGATACTGAGGGAGGGGCTGCCCAAGGAAACCCTGCTGAACGTGAACCTGCCGAACCTGCCGGCCGCCAAAATCGCCGGAGTCGCGATTACGAAGCAGGGCCGCCGGTATTACGGAGATGTGATTGTGGAAAAGGAAGACCCTCGGGGTGTGCCCTATTTCTGGATAGGCAACGGGAATCCTCGGTGGGCAAAGGGCGGCGGCACGGACATTGGCGCAATCCGTGCAAATAAGATTTCGGTTACGCCCATCCACCTTGATCTTACGAACCATCGAGCAATCGCGAAGTTGAAGGACTGGAAGCTCACGAAATGAGAGAGTCAATCGCTCTTTTTCTTTCCGATTTCATGTCCGCGAAGGGTGTGACATTCGTGCTGGCCATGCTTCCCGTAAGCGAGCTCAGAGGCGCGATGATTTATGCGGCCTCTCCTCTGGGGAACCTCCCGCTGAGAGATGCGCTGCCAATCTCGATAATCGGAAACCTGCTTCCGGTGCTGCCGATTCTCCTGCTGCTCGGGCCTGTCTCGGAGTGGTGCAGCCGGTTCCCGGTTGGCGAACGCTTTTTCAACTGGGTCTTCGAGCGGGCCAGGAGCAAAAGCGAAAAGGTCAGGCGGCTCGAGTTGCTCGGCCTCGTCATGTTTGTCGCGCTTCCGCTTCCGGTCACGGGCGCCTGGACCGGTTCGGCGGTGGCGTTTGTGCTTGGCTTCCGGATTCGGAGAGCATTGCCAGCAATCATGTTAGGAGTGTTCATTGCCGGCATGGTGATGTCCGTGGTCGCTTATGGAACCGCCGCCCTGGTCAAACTCTTCTTTTAATCTTCACCCGCAACGAAATAGACAGGAAGAAGGAAACGTCTCGCTGTTTCTCCTTTGACCCATCCTGGTTGGCTGAAAAAGGACCGTGAGACTACACCGCCATCTTTTCAATCTCCCGCTATGAAACCACGCGTGTTCTTTCGCCCTTCGACGCCTTTTCCTGTGGACGAATATGCCTGTTCATTCTTGTCAAACAGAGTCTTCCATGACACAGTAGAACTAAATCCCACAGAACGATTGATCGCGATCAGACTCGGGCCATCCGCATCAACAGCGCCTTCCCACACACCGCCAGCGGAAACCACGAACAGACGGGATTCCCTCAGGGAACTCTTGAGACACCGGCGTTTCCGGATATGAGCATCGTTGCGAGGTCTGTAATAGAAACGGTTTGAGAGGAGGTGATTGATGAAAGAAATTTATTGCGGAAAATTTGGTTGAAGCTTACTTTGGAAAGGAGAGAAGAGACGAGCTATGTCATCGACAAGACTACATCTGTTTTGGTTTCCGGTTGCGGCTGTCGTGTGCGGTATGTTCATGGCGGCCGGTATCGCCTATGCGGAAAAGCGGCCCGAAAAAAAAGTCGCTGAAACATATATGCCCGTGGTCATCGAAAAAGATTTCAACACAATGATGAAAGAAGACACCGCCGCAAAGCCAGAAGTCATGAAGGAGCAAATGTCGCTCCTCGAAAGACGGTATGACTTAAGCAACCGCCCGGCAAAAGGCGTCATGATGTCCGGCGGGAGAAAACCCGTTCAGGAGGGCGTACGGGCAAAGCTTCGCGAGGGCATGACATGGGACAAGCTGGCCAAGATGGCCCCCGAGGAAATCAAACAAAAGGGCTTGTTCCCGGGAGGATTCCTGCCTCTCCCTCATGCGAAGCATGAGACCGGAGGCCAGGTTTTTCCGAAGAGTCATATCGAAGAGATCCAAAAGCTCGAGAAACGTTCGTTGGAGCGATTTGATGTCGAGTTTGACATTCCGGAACATTTTCTTCCGGAATTTCCGCCACCAATTTTCCTGACCACGCGGCCGGAACTCGGCGATGTGTCGCAAGGCAAGTTGCTCAGCATAAAGAACTACTACGACATAATGGGAGGCATTGTCACCCCGGTACAAATGGAAGGGCTGAGACTGTTATTGACTCCGTTTCCGCAACAACAGTTCAACCAGACCGAGGACAGAAAGGTGGAAGAGCCAAGTCTCGGGGTTTCGTGCTTGGACTGTCATGCAAACGGACACACGAACGGCGCGTTTCATTTGAACCCTGACACCCGCCCGCAGACCGCTCGTTTCAGACTGGATACCGTGAGCCTGCGCGGCATGTTCAATCAGCAAATCCACGGTTCCAAAAGGTCGTTGAGGTCAATCGAGGACTTTACCGAATTCGAACAACGGACGGCGTATTTCGACGGCGACCACGTTATCGCGGCAAAGAAAGGCGTGAATCTGCCCGACCGCGCCAGCCAGGTTGCGATGATGGCACAGATGCAAAACATCTTCGACTTTCCGCCCGCTCCGAAGTTGGATGTGTTCGGGATGTTGGACCCTGCGAAGGCTACGGACGAAGAGTTGCTGGGCCAGGACATCTTTTTCGGGAAGGGCCGATGCGCAGAGTGTCATCCTGCTCCATTTTATCTGGATGACAAGATGCACGATCTCAAGGTCGAACGTTTTTACAAGCCGCAGATGATCAACGGGCAGTGGATACACGCGGAAGGCGCAATCAAAACATTTACCCTCCGCGGCATAAAGGATTCGCCGCCGTATTTGCATGACGGCCGCTGCCTGACGCTTGAAGACACGGTCGAATTTTTCAACCTTGTCACCAACGTTAAACTGACTGCTGAGGAAAAGAAGGCGCTCACCGCATTCATGAGAGCTTTGTAAAAGCCGGCATTTCGCAGCCCGGCCCAGATGTCATCTCCGCGGATCACGCGGCGCGCGTGATCCGCGGCAGAGATTGGCGGACTGCCTCCGGGACAGGCGCCAAGCAACCGAAAAACGAATGCAGGGTCCCCCCCCCGCGCCCATTTTGCCAAATGGACGTTCGTGACGGAACGTGATTCCCTTATCTCTGCTTGTTCTTTTTTTTCATCTGGCCAGGCGGGTACGTGTGTTTGTGCTCCTGCAATCCCAGATATGGTTTGTCGGTGTCCAGGTCAACCGTCACATATTCTCCGAGCCTCACACGCAGGTCGCTTGGCAAGGAGCCTGACACCCGCCAGTCGTTGTCTTGGAGATAGAAGTAAAGTCTCCGGTTGATATCGAAGTATACATAGGAATCGGGATAGTAGCGGTACCGGTACTTGGCGCGATAGCCGTGAGCCGGGGCGTGCGGCGGCGGACCCTTCCCAACGTGGACGGGTTCCCACGCGGGCTCATCTCCTATTCCGACATGGACGTTGCCATTCGTTGTCGAACAGGAACTGAGGGTAAGGGCAAGAAAAACGCATACGACCGAAAGCAACAGATGGAAGGCACACTCCTTTTTCATAACGTTTTCCTCCTTGCTCGATTGCAGAGCATTTTCAATGGCCCCGGCAATTGATCCACGCTCGGCTTGCTGGAAAGATACACAGTCCCCATTCTGGGACTTTCGCCTGGCACAGGTCCGTAAATTCGGGTTATTGTCGCAGACCCCGGCCCCCCTCCCATATTGTCAAACACAGTCATTCTCGCCGAATGTCTCTCGACATCCCATAAAGTCATAATAAAGGAATTCGTTGACCGGAAACAAGGTGCAAGTCATATACCAAAATATTGATTTAATCTCTATCATGTTTATTTGCTTAATGTTACGAGTTTTGACTTTGCCAGCTTGCGGGTGGAAAATGGCCGCAAACGGAGACAAAAATGTAACCCATCTCCGGGTTTGGGGGATTCATGCATTGGCGGACTGCGTATTTGTCTCACGGTTGCACAGCATGCCGAAAACTCAGCGCAGGGGGCCGTGTATCTGTCCCCCAATACCCCCTTCGCTGGGCAACCGTGGGACACTTTTCGTGTCCCCTGAGCAGAGAACCACAGTATGAAATTATCGGACACTTTGCCGTACTCAATTATAGAAACTCGCGTCTCTCCGTCATTACACGGCTTAAGCGGGGAATCCGGTCATTTCTTCGCTGAGCGAGGCGAAATCCCGGACGCTTTTGGCGGAATAGATTGGCGGAGAGCGCCGAAGCCAGCTCATCCTGCCTGATACAAAGATGCAAAACGAATTGCCGGTGGGATTAGCCCAAAAACACCGCATACCCTCTCTTTTGTCACCGGCGGCGCGAGGTACCAGACATTACGGGCTGGACTGCCGAGAAAAATTCGGGTTTACAGGGAGAGAAACGAATAAGGTGGAAGGCGCCTTCGCGAATTCCGGGGAAACGAAACCCGAAAATTCGGGTTCCCGGTAGTTAACCACGGCAACGGGTCAAACAGAGGCTGCAGAACAAGAGCTATCTGGTAATCCTGACAACCTCGAAAATTTCCGGTTCGAGGGCGAACAAGGCGCAATACCAGTCCTCAAGCGCTCCGCATGTGAGAATGTAGCGGTCACCTTCGGCAAGTCGGAAAGGTCTGCCCACACGGAGGGCGACGTTTTTGATAATTCCGTTCGACTGGCAATAGATGCGGGGGTCGTGCGAATGTCCATTTATTAATATTCGCCACCGGGAATTTCGCAACGTTTCGGCATAGCTGTCTTCGTCGGTTGACGCAAACAAGCCGTAAACCCCGCCGTCAGGGGAAAAATGGGTGAAACAAACGTCCTGAATCTCGATGGTCCGGGGAAGAGACGAAACGTATTTCCGCGTGGATTCCGAGAATCGTTCCGGATACCTCTTGAAGTGGTGCATGACCAGCGAGTACTCGTGGTTGCCAAGCACTCCGCCGACCTTGTTCCGGACCAAGATCTCCGCGCATTCATTCGTTGTCTCCGGTTTCAGCGTATCCGTCATATCGCCAAGGTGGATGAGCATGTCAGCATTTCGCCGGCGCAACTCCCGAATACCTTCCCGAAGCTGGGCCACCCCGCCATGGCTATCTGCAAGAATACCGATCAGCATGCAAATCCCGTTTCTTTTCATAAAGAATACCCGCTACAAATTCTAACCTCATTTCTCGGTCGTGTCAAAAGAAAGTTTTCCAACCCACGATTGGGCAATGCATGCTTCGAGGCAGTTTACCAATGGCCAATCTATCCCCCGAGTCACGTGCAGCGCGCGATTCGCTTGGCGGAGAAATGACTGGATTCGCCGGGGGATGCGGAAACCATGTGCGGATACATTCCCCCTGCCCAGGATGACAATGTGTCGAATGTGCCAGGAGACAAGTGGCCTGATCATTTGCAATAGAGGCTGTCTTGCAATGGTCTCATAGGCGGATGCGGCTGACGATTACCTTTGCCATCCGGCATTTATCGGCGGATTCATCTTTGGGACTCGACTGAAGAAAATCCGTTCGGACTGATGTTCTTCTTTTTCCGGTTGAGAAATGCTACAATCTGAGGGAACCTGCTGGTTGTGGAACCCGAAATCAATGAGCAAAGGAGAAAGCGGATGGCGGCTAGGAGAAAAACCATCGGTATTCTCACGGGTGGTGGTGACTGTCCGGGCATTAATGCGGTGATACGTGGAGTGGCGAAGGCTGCGATGTTCGACCACGAGTGGAAAGTGATAGGATTCCGCGATGGGTTTGCCGGTCTTGTCGTGCGCGATTGCGTTGAACTGACGAACAAGAGCGTCTCCAATATTCTAAACGTTGGCGGCACTATCCTCGGAACGTCCAATAAGGCCGACCCCTTCCGATGGGCGGAGCTCCAGATGGACGGCGAATTCACATATTCCGACAAGTCAAAGGAGGTCGTTTCCTACATTGAGGAGTTGGAGTTGAACGCCCTGGTGTGTATCGGCGGCGACGGCACGATGAGCATTGCGAAGAGGCTGTTCGACATGGGACTGCCGGTCGTGGGCGTTCCCAAAACAATCGATAATGATCTATCGGGCACCGACATTACGTTTGGCCACGATTCCGCTGTGGCAACGGCGACAGACGCCATCGACAAGCTCCACACGACCGGCCAATCACATCATCGAGTGATGGTCGTCGAGGTTATGGGACGGTATGCCGGCTGGTTGGCCCTGCGCTCCGGCATGGCGGGCGGGGGCGACATTATTTTGATTCCGGAAATTCCGTACGACATGGAGAAGCTGATAGGCGCCGTGCGGGAGCGTGCAGGCTGGGGAAAACTCTTCAGCATCGTCGTCGTCGCCGAGGGGGCGAAACCGGTTGGCGGCCAGAGGGTGGTGCAGCAAATAGTCGCCGACAGCCCCGATCCCATCAGGCTCGGAGGAATCGGGAAAGTCGTGGGAGACCAGATCGAGAAGGCCACCAGGGTCGAGACGCGCGTGACGATTCTCGGCCACGTTCAGCGGGGCGGTTCTCCGACGGCGTTCGACAGGGTTCTTGCAACCAGATACGGCGTCGGCGCGGTCGACCTGGTGAGCAGGGGGAATTTCGGCCGTATGGTCTGCTTGCGTGGAGACGATATCGTGTCGGTGCCAATAGAGGAAGCAGCGGAAAAACTCAAGCTGGTTCCGATCGACTCACAGTTGCTGGCCACGGCGCGGGCGGTCGGAACAGTCTTTGGAGACTGAGAGCACATTCCGGGGTTGCTGGTACGGGTTATTGGGAGACATCGTGCGGCATGGTGTCCGCCGATAACCCCTGCGCCGGCTTTTCGGCGCAATGGACGATTGCGGGACGGGTTCACTGAGAGCCATGACGGCTCCGACCAATCTGCGCGGATATCAACGGGCTCGTTCGTCGGATTCTTCTTCCGGCGAGCCGCTCTTTCTCTCCTCTTCGAGCAACTCCCAGATGACACAGTGCTGGCGGAACTTGCAATAGAGCTCTGGACTGCGGCACTCCATGCAGCGTTCGCACATTCTTACCTCAAATTTTTCACACTTGAAGCGCGCCGGAAGGTCCGGATGCTTTGGGCACTGCATCTGCCGGTATCTTTGCACTATCAACCCAGGACAGCTTCGGCATTTTTGGGCGCAACAACCCTCGCTTCTTTCGGCCTGATGAACTTCCTGGTCAAATCGTCCGTGTTCGGCACACCCAATTGCTTGAAAAGGAAATCAAACTGTTGCTGCAGTTTCTCGCAGATAGGCCGCTTCACGTCGGACGGGAGGTCCCACATCTGTTTCTTAAATGGGCCGAACCCCTTTTTCCTCGTCTTATAGATAAACTGCTCGTCTGTCTGACCCTCTTTGCGCTCGTTCGAATGTTCCTTGGAAAGATGGCTGTAAACAGTCTTCCTCAAGTCTTCCGGGAATGCGGCATGGTCGTAAATGATGTTTTGAAAACCGGTGGCCAGATGAATCTCCGCCGTTTCCTTCTCTTTGAACAGGTGGAACGCCTCGTCGGGCAGCGTCGACGCCCCATGCTGAACGGCGCCGGCCATTCCATATTCGTCGCGGGAGACCTTTGAAAGTTTTTCGAGAGTGTCGAAGTCCACGTTGGCCTCCGCAATGGTCCCGTCGGGCAGCGGCACGCCCCCGTGCGTGGTGCCCGTCTGAACGCTTATTTTACTGATACCCGGTGTATCCCCCGAACTTTTCTGCAGTTTCTTGTTGTAGTTGGACATGAATCCGCGAAGGTCCTCGACAGTGCTGTTCTCGCTGCCGACCTCTCCGATTTCACCGCCAATCGAGATAGTGACACCCTCTGGTTCCCGCTCACGGATAAACACGGTAAATTCGTGCGTGAGAGCGGCGTTCGTCTCCTGCTGCACCTCTTCGGCGGGCTTGCTCAGGTCGACGAGCGTGGATGCGTCAATGTCTATATTGTAAAAACCGGCATCGATCGCCTCGACAATCAGGTCGCGTATCGTACCGAGCTCAGTGTCCGAAGAGGCCTTGTATTTTTTTGCGCTCACCTGAAAATGGTCGCCCTGAATGAATACCGGTCCGGCGAACCCCGTGGCAAGCGCCGCGCCGAGCACCGCAGTCGCGTATTCCGAAGGTCGCTGCTCCGTGTAACCGATTTCGGAACGAGCGATCTCAAAGATGAACGGGCCGGATTTGTTGGCGAGAGCGGCGTTAAATACCGTGGTTGCGACATCGAAGGTCAGGCCCCGAATGTTGATCGCCGGAACGGTGAAACCGCCGCAGTTTCCTCGTCCGCGGGCAAGGTACAAATCATGAATACTGGCTGGCAGTATCCCACAGGCGGCGGCGCCGGCCCGTACCAGCCAGCTACAAAGTCCCCGCACATCCGTGTCGGCGCTAAATATGGAATTGTAAACGAGTTCATAGGCAAGTTTTCGAAAAGCGGACTGATTGCCGATCTTCAATTTCCCGTCGGTCAGAGACGCGACGCCTTTCAGCGCCGGCTTCAGAGCATCGGCGCTCTTGTGCAGGGTAACAGAACTCATCTTCTTTCCTCCCCTTCGCTTTGCCAGCAGACCATGGTTATCTTCGGTTTCTGTCGAATTTTCGGTGTGATTTTTTCCATGCCATTTCAAATTATAACGCCGTGAAATACGAGTGTCAATGCGCGCTGCGCGATTGTCTGAACGCAATGACCACTGGACACGGAACGAGGCGCTGGATTAAAATGGCTTCGAAAGGAGAAAAGGCGATTCATGTATATCGACCAGAATTTGTGCGAAAAATGCCTCGATTGCATGCCGGTCTGTCCGATGGGAGCTATACGATTGAAGGATAAAACCGTGACCATCGACTACGAGTCATGTGTCGAATGCGGCGTGTGTCGGCGGTTCGGGATTTGTCCCGAGGACGCTATCAAACAAGTGGATGAAATCCCATATCCTCGCATTATCAGGGCCGTTTTTTCCGATCCGGTTCAGACTCACGAGAGCACCGGCGTCGCCGGCCGCGGAACCGAGGAAATGAAGACGAACGATGTCACGGACCATTTTCCGCGCGGAAAGGTCGGTTTCTCCATTGAGTTGGGGCGGCCGGTCGGCGGAGCGTACCTGAGGGACCTCGAGAAGGTTGTCAAAAAGGTAACCTCGATGGACGCCGAGTTTGCTGCAGACAATCCGGTGATTCCGCTGATAATTGACCGGAAGAGGGGCGCCTTAAGACCGGAGGCGCTGGGCGAGAAAGTGCTCAGCGTCATCGTGGAAGTTATGGTTTCGGAGGAGACGGCGCCCGAGTTCATCGATGAAATGAGCCGGTTTTTGAATTCCGAGGTCGATTGTGTTGTAACCATGAGCGCGATATCCCGGGCGGACGATGACGGTAATTCCCCTTTTCTGCAAAAACTCAAAGAACTCGGGAAACAGCCGTATCCCAACGGAAAAGTTAACATCGGCATGGCGCTCGTTCAGGAGGAAGCATGACACATACGCTGAACAGAACAGGGTTGTCGGACACTCGACCGGGCGAGGAAATTGTTGTCCTCGCGATGACGCATCGCCCGAATAAGCCTGAGAAAACCGAAGAGATGAAGGCGCTCGCAGAGACCGTCCTGAAATACAAGCCGGTCAATTTTATTGGCAAGCCTCTGGGTTTGGATCCCGAATCGGTTGTTCTGATGGCGCCGATGACCGGGATCATCACCGCCGTGTTTGCCGAAAAAGAGGATGTGCGCAAACTGGTCGAAGAAATCAAGTCGAAGAAATTGGGAATATCCGTCGTTTTGTCAGGCCTTTTCAACGACGTTCGCGATGTATGCAGATGCGCCGGACTCAAAGAGCACACCTACCACATGTCTTTGGGGTTGTTCGGGAAAACGGAGCGCGCGCCGGGCGATAAGATCCTGGAAATAGTGACGCAGTGCGGGCACTCGCTGATATCGCCCAGCCTCGTTCATTCGGTGGTGAAAAAGATTCGGAAGGGCAAGCTCACGCCGGAACAGGGGGCCGAGCTTCTGGTGAAGCCGTGCGCATGCGGAATCGGAAACACGGAGCGGATCAGAAACATCTTGAGTGAAATGGTGTAGCCGCTTCAAAATCCCGTGCGACTAGGTCTGAGAGTTTTTTTCGAAAAGCTCGCCCCCTTCCCCGTCCCCCGGATATATCACCGCGTTGTTATCCGTAACCGTGCAGCCCGGGCTCATCACATGGGGGACTGCTTCTCCACTGTCTTGTATATGCTCGACCGGGAAGCCCTGAGCCGCGAGGTAGTCGCTCAACAGCCGCCGATGACAATTCCAGTAGAGTTTCTCGGCGCACAGTACGACGGTTCGTCTTTCTGCCGCTTCCGCCAGCACAACCTCGGCGCCCTCACGGAATTCATCCGTCAGCATATAATCGGCATAGTTCCGGAATCCCCGGCTCCGGAAAGCGGTGTTGAGGGAACCCTCCGTTTTCCGGCCATGCCGCCGGCCGCCGAGCGCCTCGAGCCATACGTAACGCACTCCATGCTCTCTCAGATTCTTCTCGAGCGGCGAGCGGTTGAAATGCGGGAACTTGCGGGAACTCGGAAAACGACGCACATCGACAATTGTTTCGATTCGGAACTCGTCGAGCAATGAAAGGAATTCATCCCACGTTCGCGTCGAGTGCCCGAGCGTCCACAACGTCGGCCTTTCGCTTGCGCTCCGGTTCATGCCAACAGGTCGGGTATCAACATCCAGGCGACGGCCCCATTCCTGCCTTCTGGTTTTTCAATGCAGACGATTCCGCCCTGACTGAACAGAACGGCTTCCGCATCTTCATTGCCCGCGATCACCGCCGACGCCAGCTTACCGACAAACGGAAGGTGTCCGACAATCATCGCGTCTTTACCCGCCGATTCCAACTCTTCTCGTATCGGCTCCGCCGGGTCGTTCGGCGCCAGCCCGTCCTTCGAAACGACACCCTTTTCAGACGTGACGGCACGTCCCAAAATCTCCGCCGTCTGTGCCGCGCGCGTTTTTCCGCTGTGATATATCGCCTCCACTCGCAGACTCGATGACTGAAGAAGGCGGGCGACCTTCTCGACATCCCGGCGGCCTTCTTCCGTGAGCGGCCGGTCGGGGTTTGCATCCTTCGGCATCGCCTTCCCATGCTGGACAAGATACAATCGCATAGGTCTCCTCCCGTGGTTTGGCTGCAATATATCTTTACTATAATGAGTTGCGATGGACGATGCTAGGTGTGGTAAAGCGCAAGTCGTCTCGAACTCTTCAATCGCGTTTGCCGCGCTTCGGAGATGTCCGTCAATCGACGAACCCCCCGCTTTCAGCGTAAGGGACCGTGAATCTGTCAAATAATTGCGGTTTCTGCCGAAACACGAACGCAGGAAGCCGTGCCCAATTACAGAATCGCCGCCTCTCTGTCATTGCCTGACTGGACCGGGGAATCCAGCCATTCCCTCGCTGAGCGAACCACACGTAGCCCGTGATCTGCGGGATAGATTGGCGGACCGCCCGCGAAGCGAGCAACTCAAAGGGCGACTCGGGAAATCGCGAAACACAGTCCTGCATCCCTTTGCGAAAGGGGAGATGAAGTTCGGGGCGTCACGGCGCGCCGGCGGTAACGAGACCCGAGCGCATTACTCTTCCGGGCGGCCACGGCTTTGCTGTCGGCGCCGCCTATTTTAATATGTCGATTTTCATGCGCTCCACAAGCTCCATGTTCACATCGTAGCCGAGCCCGGGCTTTGTGGGAGCGTGAGCGAAGCCGGCTTTGTCGATATGAATGTCTTCGACAAGGCCGTACCACCATGCCTCGTGCGGCAGCAACACCTCCATGTAGGTTGTGTTCTTGATGGCCATCTGCACGTGGAGGTTCGCGACATCGTTGAGCGCGTTCGAACCGTGATGTATCTCGAGCTTCATGTCGAAGGCTTCGGCGAGGTGAGCGATTTTCAGCAGCGTCGTGATGCCGCCTTTGAGCATCACGTCGCCCCGCACTATGTCGGTGGCGCGGTTCATAATCCATGCCGCATACTGATCGAGCCAGCCGGGCGGAAACTCGGTCGCCATGACCGGAATATCGAGCTTCTGCACAAGCTTCTGATAGTTGTAGATATCGTTGTAGGGCATCGGGTCTTCGTACCACAAAAAGCCGAGTTCCTCGATGGCGCGGCCGACTCTGATAGCTTCGCCAATATCGTAACTCGCGCGCGAGTCGAGCATCAGCGTGAAATCGTCGCCCACCGCTTTGCGGACCGCCTCGCATGCGGCGATGTCTTCACGCCACCGCCCATTCGGATGCAGCTTGTAGCCGTGGTAGCCCGCCGCCTTTACGGCGAGCGCTTGTTCCACGTACCCCTCTACGGTCGGGTGCTGTTCCGAACTTGCGTACACCGGTATCTTCTCGCGAAAAGTTCCGACCAGGCTGTGGACAGGCAGTCCGGCGCGCTTGCCGGCGAGGTCCCACAGAGCGATGTCGACGGCGCAGATCGTATTCGGGCCCGCCTGCTCTCGCCTCAGACACATCGTCTGATAGATGCGTTCGCGGTCGAGCGGATTTTGCCCGATCAGCATTGGCTTGAGGAACTGCACGATACGCCTGGCGTCGAGGCTTGCCGGGTGGAGCG
>CAYVQZ010000042.1:0-48906 GCA_964453435.1 uncultured bacterium | reverse complement strand
GCCAAACTATTGTACACCATCCAATGGACGTCCGGTTTTCATATTATCACGGGGAAAGGCTTTTTATCCGCAGATTGCGCAGATTATCGCAGATTGAAGTTATCTTCCCCCTTTCATAAAGGGGGACAACGGGGGATTTTCTTGAACAGGACAATGGGTCTCACGCCAAGGCGCGAAAGACGCCAAGGAAAAATTTCAATGAGAAAATCAGCGTTTATCCACGTGAACCTGTCCTGAGCCCTTCGACCTTGCTTAGGGCAAAGTCAGTCGAATGGATCTGCGGCTTAAAACCAATTTTTTAACCGCGAATTGCGCGAACTGAAGACTTTGAACCTTGAACCTTGAACCCCTTAGTCCTTCACCATAGATTCGGAGCGCTGTGTCTTTCAGGCTGTGCTTCGGTCTTCATACTGTTTCTTATGAATGTGTAGACCCCTATGGCTTTGGGATTCTTCGAGTTCTTCTCTCCCGCCATCCTCTCGCACTCCGATTGCATGACCGCCCCGATCCGCATGAGGCCCACCTCGCGTGACAGCCCCTCGATGGCCGCGGGGATGCCCCCAACAATCTCTGCCATCGGCAGCGGGGGCTCAAGACTGACCGTGGCTTCGCCGATCTCTCTGACTTTGCCGTTTGCTTTTCTCGCCATTTTCCGGTATCGTTTCTGCATGGGAAGCGACCTCCTTTGTGTTTGATAATCTTTGTGGTACTTTAAGAGGGAGTCGCTTCCTACTTCAACAATTCACAGGGACATTCCCATCTAAGATCAGGGGCTGACATTGTGGATCTGTTCGCTGAAGTCTCCAATATTCTCAATGGAGGCGAGTAAATGACTTCACGTAAATCACAAAGAAGGCGAGAAAGACTTCACTGCCAAAGATGTGGGAAAGATGTTGATGCGCTGCCTTATATTTACGGAGAACCGAGCCCAGAACTGGCAGAGGAAGCCATGCGGGGCGAAGTGATCCTTGGCGGATGCATTGTGCAACCATGGCGCTGGGCGTGTCCGGACTGCGGCAGACCGATCCCATCCGATGATGACAACTGGAAGCTCGTCGCACGGCCAGGCGAAGACCTCGAAGAGGTCAAGCGCGAATGGCTGAAAATGCTTGACGAGACAGTCGAAGGAGTTGACTACTGAACTAACCAGACGCGTGCAGAAAGACTGAATTAACCAGATAAAGAAAATGCTTCCCGACTATGCAAGCGTAAAAGACAAATTTGGAAAATTTCTACTCAGCTATACGAAGTCTCGAATTTGATACTATATGGGACCTTTGTCGGCTATGCCCAGGTCATGACTGTCCCGGAAAATGATATTTGTTTTCGCAGTTATTGCTTTGCTTCTGGTGTTTTCTCGTTCAGCAGTTGCCGGATCTGCCGCAAGAGAGAGTTTCAGAATTAAAGTCATTTTCGGCTTTTCGGATGATGTCCCAAAAAAATTCCGGGGATACAATATCATTTTCTGTCGAGTCGCCAATATTTGAGCTGACAGTGATGCTGGTTCCTGTAGTGTCTGAACGGTGGAGTTCTATTGCTTTTGCCAAGGGTATCGAGGTCAACAACGTCTGCATCGGGGATTTTTTGAAGCAATATTTTCAGCTGCCCTGACCGCCCCTGCCAAATGTGTAGCCCTTCTATTCTTGTTCAGTCGAAAGGATTGCCGTAACGAATCATTCAAGGAAGAAGATACCATGGATTTGCAAAAGCATTTATCGAGTGAACGCCGCAATTTTCTCAAGGGCATGGGCCTGATTTTCGGATCGATGCTGGCCTCGGGGACGCCGTCGGCAAATGACGGCCACCAGAGTGGTCCCGATAAAACCAATCAGCAGTCAACCAGGAAAAACTTGGGAAGATATCCATGGTGGGTAAGCGAGAGAGACACTATAACCACGGAAATCGACCGCGAAAGAATCAAGCCGTTTTTTTATTTTGACAACACCGCGAACCTCCACCGGCATCTTCATCGGGAAGACTTTGAGACCATGGAACTGCCGGATATCGGGATCACCAGGTACTTGGGGGGCAGAGAAAAACTCAACGAACTGTGGAGGCGAAGACAGAAACGGCTCAAAAGCCTGATAAAGAACAATGAGCCGGGCCATTCCCTGAAAGACTGGGCGCTGGCCGGCGCCGCGGACGCCCTGTGGTTCATGCCCTATTTTGATTTCGACGAGATGATGAAAAAGACCAATTTCACCAATCTGTCCGAAAGGTATGGCGTGAAATGGGAGGGAAGCCCGCAAGAAGCGTCTCGTATGGTGGAAGCGGCGGTTGTGTCCTACGGCGCAAGCCAGGCGGGATTCACGACTGTAGACAATGACATTCTCTACGAGGGAATAAACTATCCCCCGCATATCAAATATGTAATCGTCATACTCACCGAATGGCCCCCGGAATCGATCAAGCGGGCCGATACCCCCCTCGGACTTGCCGGCAACCGTATGCAGATCGTGAGAGAGAACATAACCGTGTGGGCAACCATAAATTTCATAAGGATGCTCGGATATTACTGTGACTACTTGAAGGCCCCCTGGCCTCCTTACGGCGTTTTCGCGGGCATGGGGGAGATGGGGAGAATGAACCGTATGATCTCTCCGATTTACGGGGGAGCCATTGACGTGTTCTGCCTTGTAACGGACCTCCCCCTGGCCGTGGATAAGCCGATAGATTTCGGGTTACAGACATTCTGCAAATACTGCCGGAAGTGCGCTAAAGTCTGTCGCGTTGGCGCGGTAAGCCGGGAGGAAGAGCCCACCTGGGAGCCCAAAGGCGCCTGGAGCGCGCCGGGCAAAAAAGTGTATTTCGAGAACTCGCCGAGGTGCAGCTCATATATGGCGGTGCAGGCGACCCAGTGCTCTTTGTGCCTGGCGAACTGCCCTTGGACCAAGCAGGACAAGACTGCCCTGCACGATCTCGCTAAAGCCTCGGGATCGAAGATTCCTGCCGGGGGCGGGCTGATGAAAGAAATAGATGACTTGTTTGGCTACGGCACTACCAAGGACCCTGAGCAATTGGAGAGGTGGTGGGACCTGGACCTGCCGACTTACGGGATCGACACGACGTTTTCATGGCGGGAATAGTTATAGGGGAGGTCACAAAATCTTTAACCTTGAATCTGGAGGGCTTGGGGGTCACACATTCACAGAACACCAACGTGACGCTAAAAGATGTGCTTGATCCTTGACTATTTACGGCGAGAAAATTTAAGACCTGGAAATTTCCCAAATAGCCACTGGTTCAAGGAAAAGGTAGTCTGGAGCAGGGAGTCCGGAGACTGGAGGGAAAAGGCTTTGCCGAATATCTGAGGACGGAAAGGGAAAAATGAAGTGCGTTAAATGCGGGAGCCTTAATGAATCCGGACTTTCTGCATGTCGCAGGTGCACATGGCCATTTTCTATTTCTGCCTGCGCATCAACTACCCATAAGATTCGCCGGGTAACTTTATATACCGGCTGCATAAATGCTAAGAATCAGAACAAGTCACTAAATTTACTGGAGAAATGGTTGCAATATGACGCATACAAGCCACAAGCTCGTTATTGGTGATGCTCGTGACATGTCCTTTATTGAGGATGAATCGGTGCATTTCGTGGTGACATCTCCACCACCATACTGGACTCTTAAGAAATATAAAGACCGAGATGGGCAACACGGACACTTGGCGAATTATGAAGAGGTTGTGAGCGAACTTGAAAAGGTATGGAAACACTGTTACCGGGTTTTGGTTCCTGGCGGACGCCTTGTCTGTGTGGTTGGCGATGTCTGCTTGTCTCGCAGAAAATTTGGCCGCCATGTGGTTGTTCCACTCCATGCGGACATCTGTGTTAGTTGTAGAAAGATCGACTTTGATAATTTGAATCCAATCATATGGCATAAGATTTCAAATGCCAGCTTCGAAGTCGACAATGGCGCCAGGTTCCTGGGCAAACCGTACGAACCGAATGCGATTATCAAGAATGATATCGAATTTATCCTGATTTAGAGAAAGCCAGGTGGATATCGCAAACCGACCGCAGCAAAGCGTGAATCAAGCAGAATGTCCAAAAGCGAGTATGAAAAATGGTTCCGCCAATTTTGGACGATGAGCGGCGCCTCGATAAAACAGCATCCGGCTCCATTTCCTCTTGAATTGGCGTTCCGATGTGTGAGAATGTTCTTATTCAAAAGTGATACCGTATTCGACCCATTTTGTGGAACTGGAACCACTATGCTGGCTGCCTTGCGGGCAGGGAGAAACAGCATAGGAATCGAGATCGAACCCGAGTACGCCCGGCTTGCCGCCAAACGTATCCAAGAAGAAACAGATTCACTGTTTCCGTCTGGACATATCGAGATAAGCACAGCATACTCGAAATCGGAGACTAGCGTGCAGAAGGTAATGGAACACCACAAACGTCTTTCACGCAAGGCGAGAAAAAGGGAAAAGAAGGTAAAATTGTAAGTCAAGTCTTTTCGTAAAAAAGGTCAGTTCTGAGCAGTTAATTGGCATGACAGATATTCCAACCGAAAGAGCCCGGTTCGACGAAGCGAGAGATTCTAATGATTTTGGGTCGAATCTTTACTTTACTCTTGATTGCGCTGCAAAGCCCCGTCAGGAACGTCTGCATCGGGAGATTTTGGAAGTAGTATCTTCTCGCTCCGTGGGGCGGTCCTTGTCAAATACGTAGACCTTTATTTTTTCGTGTTCCTGAATCCGTGAAATCTGTTTGTTGGGCGGCTGCGAGTAGAGGCTCCCGGTTGTTGCCGTCAAATTTCCGCCAGAAGCTTTTTCAGCGCCTGGTGGGCCTCGTGGAATATCCTGATTCGTGTTTCTTTGTCAGGTTCGCCGAGGGTTCCGAGGCGCGGCTCGAGCGCGAGGAAGCCGCGGTAGCTGTTCCTCTTGAGCGCCTTCAGCAAATCCCGAATCTCGCCGTCGCCGGTTCCCGCGTAGAGGAAGGTATTCGGTTCGTTCAGCTTTCCGTCTCTTATGTGGACGTGAGCGATGTAATCGGCAAGCAACTCGTAGTTGTTCGTGAACGGCAGTTCGCCCTCGGCGAGGAAATTCTGAGGGTCGAACGCCAGCTTGAGAAACGGCGAGTTGACCGTGTCCAATATTTCCCAACAGCGGCTGCCCGTGTTTCCGTACACGCCGCGTTCGTTTTCCATGAGCAGCGTGATCCCCTTGTTGGCCGCGTAGTCGGTCTTTCTCCGCATCCGGTCGATCACTTCTGTTCCGAATTCCTCGGGCGGCCGCTCCGGCGGACAATGATAGGAAAAAACGCGAATCATCCGAGTTTCGAACAAATCGGTCATGTCGACATACTTCTTGAACAAGGCGAAGTGAGCGTCGAAGGGGTCGGTAACCATGGCTTTGCCAATTGGAGAGGCGATATCGGAGACGAGGAACTCGTTCCTCTTGATTACCTGCTTCATCTGTCGCAGTTCGTCCTTCGTCAAATCCACGAGGGTTCGGTCGCCGCACACTCTCAGCTCGATGTGGAAGATTCCCTCTCTGAGCAGGGCGCGCGCCTGCTCGTCTATCTCACGGTCGATTTCGTCGCTGAACGCCGAGATTTTGAACATGTTGTTTTCCTTCTTCCTTTCATTCGTATCGCGTTCGTGAACGCGGTGTCGCTCACTGCAACGAGCGAGTTGACTCCGTGCTAGTTCGCAGTGAATTAAGGTCCGTTTCGTCTGATAAGGGGCGTAATGAAATCATATCTCCAAGCTTTTTCGTATAACTTTCACGAGGTTCCGCCGAACGGGTGTATTTGTCAGAAACGCATTTGTAACCCACGGGTCTTGAGCCTTTTGAATTGCCGGCTGTGATTTTCGCCGGCAATCGGAATCGGGTCCGAAACAGGCGAATGAATTCGCATATGATAATGCAAGAGCGTAAAAGTATCAAGTCATTTAAATTTGTATATTTAAAATGAATACAATTACGGCAGGGCTATTCGAGCGGCGGTGGCCGGCGAATTCAAGGGATATGTCGGCCCGTTGGCGGCATCCCGACACAGCCGTTCGTGTTGGTTGCATGGCCGGGCACGTGTGGAAAATGCGGCCTTTACGAGTCGCCCAAATACACCTTTCCGTAATCCCAACTGGTCATGGGGGCGCCTTCGCCGACATCCGCTTCGACGACCTCGCCGATGAACAGCGTGTGGTCACCGGCGTCGAGGCACGTCTTGAGCCTGCAATCCAAACGGGCCACGGTTTCCTTCACTATCGGGCAGCCGGTCACCATTTGCCCGCATTCAATCCCTTCGAATCGCTCCTGCGGAGACGGCAGCTTGAACTTGCCGATGACCTTCTTATCTTCGGCGTCGAGCACGTGAAGGGCGAACGAGCCGGCATCCTTGATGATGGGGTGCATGCGGCGATTCTTTCGAACCGCGACCATGACCAGCGGAGGAGTATGTGAGATTTGGGAGGCCCACGAAGCGATCATGCCGTGTTTTTCTTCGCCCCTGTGGCTGGTGAGAATGTAAATTCCGTAGGAGAACCGCGCCAGCGCTTCCACTATGGCTTCTTTCATGGATTCACCTCCGCAACCCGCGCAGTCAGTTTCTGCGCAGGACTTTGCCGTTCAGTTGGCCGGAACTGTACCGGCCCTTGTTGAGAACGGTTTTGCCGTTCAGGAGGACATGCTCGATACCTTCCGATTCCGCCGCGGGGTTCTTCAGGGTCGCGCGGTCAATCACCGTATCCGGATTGAAAATGACAACGTCGGCGGCATAGCCTTTTTTGAGGAGTCCGCGGTCTGTCAGGCCTGCCCGGGAGGCGGGCAGAGAAGTCATCTTGCGCACGGCTTCTTCCAATCTCATGAGCTGCAACTCGCGAACGTAATGGCCGAGTATCCGCGGGTAGTTGCCCCACGAATTCGGGTATTGCCACCCCTTTCTCGTGATTATGCAATCGGTTTCAAACGAATTGAGGGGATGCGCCAGCACACGCCGGAGCACCGATTCGTCCTTTTCGTTTCCGCTGTATTGCGCGAGGAAAATACGCGCGAGCACGTTGCTTTCGACCACGAGGTAACAGTATGTGTCGAATGGGTCCTCTCCTCGGGCGGCCGCAATCTCTCTGATTGTCATTCCTTCATATTGTTCCAGGCTCGGAGTGGCTCCCCACATGAGGGTGAGGTCGTCGTAGCCGAACTGCAGCATGCCCTTGGCCATATCGAGCTCACCCCGGATGCGCTCGCGAATGGCCGGGTTCTTCAGGTTGTTCACGAGGTCCGGAAGCGCCCACGCGGGGAATATGACTGCAATTGTCGAAATGCCGACGGTGTAGGCGTAGGCGTCGAATCCGACGTCGATTCCGCGTTCGACGGCTTTTTCGATTTCTTCGAGAACCGGGTCGGTCGTCTCGCGCCAGGTCTTCTCGCCGACGAAGATAAGGTGCGATATCTGCAGCGGTTGTCCGGTGATTTCACCGACCTTGATGAAATCCCGGACGGACTTGAGATTATGGGGGTCGCCGCCGATTTCCTCGTATGCGGGCGAGACCCAGCTATAGGCCTGCAGGTGTGAGGGGAACATCGCGCCGTATTCCCTGGCGAGCCTGGCGAACTCGACTATCTCCTCCTGCGGGCTGAAAATGCCCGGCGAGTATCCCAGGCCGGTCGAGATTCCGATGGCGCCCTCTTCGAGGCTCTGGCGCGCCAGCCGCTTCATCTTTTCCAGCTCTTCCGCGTTCGGAGGGGAGGTGTCGTTTCCCTTCACCGCCACGTGAATGGCGCCGTGGCCGACAAGCTGCGCCATGTTGAACGCCAACCCCTGCCGGCTCACGTGTTCCAGGAAATCACCCATCGTTCTCCATGGAAAGATTTCCTCGATTCGCTTTCCCCGGGCCGATTCGCCCATCAATTGAAGAATCGCCCGTTGGAACGGCATGTCGCTCAATCCCGGGACAAGCGGGGCCGGCGAGAAGCCGCAGTTGCCGGTGACCATGGTGGTCACGCCCTGTTTGAGGAGCGGGCTGAGCAGGTCGCTGTGGTCGGGGTCGATAACCGGCCAGTCGAAATGAGAGTGGATATCGATGAAGCCTGGCGCCACCGCCATTCCCGATGCGTCGATTTCCGTTTCCGCGCTTGCGTTGGAAAGGTCGCCGACTTCCGTTATCCTGTCGTCCGATATCCCCACATCCGCCGGTCTGCCCGGCGCGCCGCTGCCGTCGATCATATTTCCGTTGCGGATAATAATGTCGAATCCCATGTCATGAATCCTTTCTGTTTTTTGAGATTAGAATAGATTTGCAATCTTTCCTGTTTCTGTCACCCCTGAGGAGAAAGCGATATCATCTGGAAAAATCATTTTGCCTTTTCTGAATCATCAACTTTGCCCGGGCTACCTCGATGTTTCGGAGCACCTGTTCGGCTCCCGGATTCAGTTCGAGTTCTTTCTCGTATTCCTCTATGGCTCGCTCGTATTCCCCAAGCATCTCGTAGGCTACGCCCATGTTGCTATGGGTCCATTGCAGGTAGGGCGCGAGACTCAGCGCCCGTTCATATTCCCGTATCGCCTTTCGATAGTCGCCCGTGTGGAAGTAGGCGACACCAAGGTTGAAGTGGGCCATGGCAAAATCGTCGGCGAGCCTGCCGGGAATCTCGGAATCGCTCGGAAACTGAGCCAGCGTGTGATTCAGCAGGCGGATTGCCTCGTTGTATCTGCCGGTCTGGAGGTACAGATACGCCAGGCTGAAGTTGGCCTCGGGGTCGTCCGGATCGATGGAAATGGCTGTTCCGAGTTCGTTCATCGCGCGTTCCAAGTCGCCTCTCTCTGCGAGAGCCATGCCCAAGTTTATGTGTGGTCTCGCTTTGTCGGGGGACTTGCGCGCGGCGTCCTTCCATAGCGTGTATTCGGTCTTCCAGACGCTGTTCCTCGCTATGGTGAGGGTCGAAAGAAGAAAGACGCTCAATGTGAGAGCGGCAGCGAACATCTTCCGGATTTTTGGCTTCTTTGATAGCTCCGCCGCTTTCCTCAATCTGGCAAGCCATGATCCGATGGCGAATAGAATGCCGACCGCCGGAAGATATACCCAGCGTTCGCTTATGATATCCCACAGCGGGATGAACGAGGACGTTGGGGTGAGCGTGATGAGGAACCATAGAATCCCGAAAGAGACAAGCCTGTCTCTCTTAAACAGGAGCAGCGCCGTCACGGTGAGAAGCAGCAGGAGGATAAATGCCGCGCCGGTCGCCGGTTCGAGAGGCGAGTGGGACAAGGGAAAATCGTAATCGATGTTCTGGCCTATGGGCAGGAAAATCATCCGAAGGTAGCTCACGATAACCCGAAACTGGGTCAGCACGTTGGAGGTTACGCTTCTTATGAAAAACGGTTCTCCTACGGCGCCGAGGTACATCTTGCGCCACAGGAGAACGGCGACGATGAACGCTCCGAACGGAAGCTGTCGGAGAAACGAATGTTTGGCTCTGCCCCAGTGCCCGCGTTCGACAAAGTAGAAATCGAAGAGAAGCAGAATCACCGGAAGCGTAATATTCGATTCCTTCACCCACAGCGATACGAAGAAGACCAGCAGCGCCAGCATATAGAGAGGGCGGCGCGGTCTTTTAACGGGTGCTTGATCGTTTTGTCCGACATCGGGAAAAGCCAGGATATAGAGAAGAAAGGCGAGCAGGAAGAAAACGGCGGCCATAGACGAGGTGCGGCCGGAGATATAGGTCACTGATTCGGTCATTATTGGATGGCTCGCGAAAACCAGCGCGATGAAAAGCGAAGCGGTTTTCCGGCCCGCCTCGTCCGTCTCCGAGGCGCTTTCGAAAAGTTTTCTGGCAATGAGATACACGAGAATCGCATTCGCCAAGTGAAAAAAGAAATTGAGCACGTGATATCCGAAGGGGTCCATCTGGCTGAAATGAAAATTAACGGCAAACGAATAGATGAGCAGAAACCTGCTTGGGAACAACCGGAAGCTCTCGATGGGCCTGGCGATTTCTCGAACGGCGGTGTTGCCCATGATCGCGAAGAAGTCGTCGTAGTGGAGAGAGGTGTGGAACGAATTCAAATAGACGAGCAAGCACAGAATCGAGATGAGTAATAGGTGGCTCGCATTTCCGGATTTGTTTTTCATGCCGTAGAATTTCTGATGAAACTCAAACAGGGCCAATACTTTGGGCCGAGCATCCGGAGCCTTTTGGATGTGGGATTAACATGTGGTTGATGTCGAACGAGGCGTACCGAAACGCTCCGGACTGGCGCCATAATTCCTTGTGCAATATGGACCTATGGTTTCAGGATTCTAGCACAGCGTCACAGGGGTGTCAAACATCGGGAACAGGCCTTTGGAGAGTGTCCCATGGTCGGCAATTCGTGCTTCGGGGACAGTCCCGGTTTTATCCCGCGGATTGCGCGGTCACGCCAAGGGCGTGATCCGCTCAGCGAAGGAATAACTGGATTCCCCGGTCGAGCCGTGGAATGGTCCCGCGAGTTTGCGGGATTTCGCTGCGCTCAACGAAGGACTGGGGGGTTCCGTAATTGGGTACAGCCCCCTGCGCTTCCTTTTCGCTTACATTCGCAATTAACAGTTTCACAGTCCCCTCGGCCGGGCAATCGTGGGACAGATTCAAGGCTGCGTCTTTTCGATTTTCCATGCCTTGAAATTCCGGCGGGAAAATGAAATACTTGCAGCGGGCCTTGCTGCAACCCACATGCCGGACCGAATAATTTATGAATACAAGCGAATCAAAGCCGGGGGGGATTCTCGGGGAAGGGAAGAACTGCTGGAGGATAGCGCGGGCCAACCGGGCAGCGTTTCTTATCGATGCGGCCCCATACTTTTCCGCTCTTGCCTCGGCTCTGGAAAAGGCGGAGCGCTCCGTGCTCATCGTCGGCTGGGACATCGACAGCCGGGTCAGACTTCTGCGCGACCGCGAGTCCGACGGTCCGCCGACACATCTCGGCCAATTCCTGAATGCTCTTGTCTCCGGAAAACGCCACCTTAGGATCCACATTCTGGACTGGGATTTTGCAATGATTCACGCTCTGGAGAGGGAATTGTTTCCTGTCTACAAATTCGATTGGAAAACGCATCGGCGTGTCCACTTCCGGCTGGATGGGAATCATCCGGTCGGCGCCTCACACCATCAGAAAATTGTCGTGGTCGATGATGCCGTCGCCTTCGCGGGTGGAATCGACCTGGCGCGGGAGAGATGGGATACTCCGGAGCACAGGGCGAACGACCCACGGCGCGTAGGACCGAGCGGGCGTCATTACCCGCCGCATCACGACGCCCAAATGGCGGTTGATGGCGCCGCCGCCGCAGCACTTGGCGAGCTTGTTCGCGAACGGTGGTTCAGGGCAACGGGGAAGCGGCTGAAACCGCCACCGAAATCCGAAATCGATCCCTGGCCGACGAATCTCAAGTCCGATGTGGAGGATGTCGATGTGGGTATTTCACGCACCGAGCCGAGCTATGGACAGTATGCAGAAGTGCGCGAGGTGGAGGCACTGTACCGGGATGCGATCCGTTCTGCCCGAAGGTTCATCTATATAGAAAACCAATATTTCACGTCCGGCGTCATTGGAGATTCTCTGTGCGAACGATTGAGGGAGCGTGATGGGCCGGAGATTGCGGTCGTTCTGCCGCGCGAGCGCAAAGGCTGGCTCGAGGAGACTAGCATGGGAGTGCTCGGCTCACGGCTTCTGAAGCGGCTTCGTGAGGCAGACCGCTTTGGACGATTCCATGTGTATTATCCGACCGTCCCGGGGCTTGGGGAGGACTGCATCAACGTTCACGCAAAGATTGCGGTGGTTGACGACAGGCTGGCACGCATAGGGTCGGCCAATTTGAACAATCGTTCAATGGGTCTCGATACCGAATGCGACCTCTCGATTGACGCCGCAGGCGACAAGCGTGTCGAAAAGGCTGTGGCCTCGCTCCGGAATCGACTTTTGGCGGAACACCTCGACACGGAACCGGAAACAGTTGCTGAGAAGATAGATTCCGAGCAGTCTCTTATCGCGGCAATCGAGAAGCTTCGAGGACGGGAGCGAACGTTGGAACCGCTGATTGGGGAAATTTCCGAAACGGTCGATGCTTTGGTTCCGCAGAGCGCAATATTGGACCCCGAACGGCCGATTGATCCGGACGAATTCATCGAGAAGTTCATTTCCGAAGAGAGGGGCAAGGCGCGTCGTCCCGGACTCATTGTGTTTGGAATTGCTCTGGTTTTGCTGTTGGCTCTGGCAGCCGCCTGGCGATGGACACCGTTGAATAGATGGATAGAGCTGGACAGAATCGCCGAATTTTCCCAATTTCTTCGGGGGAATCCCTTTGCGCCATTTATCATGACACTGGTTTATATTGGCGGCAGTCTTATAATGATTCCGATAACCGTTCTGATTCTTGGGACGGTCCTCATCTTTGACCCTGTCACAGGGTTTGCGTATGCCTGGGTCGGATGCCATATAAGCGCGACCGTTGCCTATGGCATTGGGCGGATGCTCGGGCGCGAGCCTGTCCGCAAGATGACCGGCTCGCGCGTGAACCAAATCAGCCGCAAGCTTGGAGACCGGGGGATCATATCTGTGGTAACCCTGCGGGTAGTCCCTGTGGCTCCATTCACAGTCATCAATCTCGTTTCCGGCGCCTCTCACATTAGCCTGAAGGATTTTCTCGCCGGCACTGTCATAGGGATGACGCCGGGCATCCTGGCCGTGGCGGTTCTCAAGACCCGGCTGGAAGCCGCCATACGAAATCCCGGACTCGGAAGCATTGCCGTGCTGGCGCTGCTCCTTATTATTGTGGTAATTGCGATTTTTGCATTTCGGCGGTGGTTGGCGGAAGAACGGCCGTCCGAGCCATGAGGATTTCACAAAAAGCCCCTGAGAACACAATTTTTCCGGGAGGAGGGCCCCCATTTCGCAAGACAATCCACACCTGATTCGAGCGGTCAGTTACAACGTTCATCAATGCATTGGCACTGACGGACGCCGGGACCCCGAGCGAATTGTGCGAGTGCTGAAGGAACTCGATGCCGAAATCTATGGCTTGCAGGAAGTCGACTCCCGAACAGGCAGGGGAGAGCCGCAGGTCGAGTTTCTGGCGAGGAGAATGAAATGCTCCGCCGTTCCCGATCCCGCCATCCAACACCCGGGGGGGTACTACGGCAATATTCTGCTCACCGCATTCCCAATCATTCAAAGCACGTTAGTCGATATTAGTTACCGGTCGCAAGAACCCAGGAGCATTATCGATTCCGTGTTGAGGGTGGGGGAATCCAGCATTCGGGTGCTGGTAACTCATTTGGGGCTTGCGAGCGCCGAGCGCCGTCACCAAATCAGGAGACTCCTGGAGGTGGTTTGCGCGGAAGAACACCTTCCCACCGTATTGCTGGGTGATATAAACGAGTGGCTGCCATTCAGTCCCCGCCTCCGCGCAATTAACAAATGCCTTGGAGACTCTCCGGCGCCAGCCACGTTTCCGGCCCGTTTTCCAATGCTTGCCCTTGACCGGATATGGGTCCGTCCAGCGGATGCAATGGTTTCGCTTCAGATTAATAAAAATTCTCTCAGCGGGCGTGCCTCCGACCACCTTCCGGTGGTGGCTCAGATTCATATCGGCCATAGAAGAACCGACTGATCGGCCCTTAGAAATGTGCGAGCGGGGGAGGGCAAACGTCACGTGGCTGAAGCCGTACCGCAGTTTTGAAGCGTTTCTTTGAAACATACCCCGGTCATTGACGTCGCAACCAGCTTATATTTTCAAGGAGCCGTTAAAACAGGCGAAATATTCCTGGCGGAGACCGTTTTCATAAAAATTATAAGTGTCATTATATATTTATTTATAGGTATTTAGCTGGTTAGACTTCATATGAAGCTCGAACTTATTTTCCCAAGCGTGTTTTTGGGGGATTATTGTGTTGAGGATGGCGATAGATTGATTGAACGAACGTTTGGACAGGGTTCTGTCCGAGGTCGCAATCCATCAGGAGCTCGCGGAACGCAGGCTAAATCTTTGAGAGGTCCTTCCCAACCCTTGCCTTTACAATTCGATTTCCCCCGGCTCGTTTGGCCTCGTACATAGCCTTGTCGGCGCTATTAATGAATTCCTCAAGTGTTATGCCATGAGTAAATTCAGACAGGCCAAGGCTAAGGGTAAGGCCTTCGGTGAAGGTTTGGATGAGTGAGCGCTGAATACGCTCGGCAACGTCAATGGCCTGGGGGGGGCTGGTTTCGGGGAGGACGAGGGTAAATTCATCTCCGCCGTAGCGAAAACAATAATCGACATGTTCTCGGGTGCAGTCTCGAATGACGGCGGCCACGCGTTCGAGGATTCGGTCGCCCGCCAGATGCCCCTGGGAGTCGTTAAGCCGTTTGAAATTGTCGAGGTCGAGGAGAAGAAGGCACAGGGGATGCTTTTGACGGGCTGCGCGAAACATCTCCTGTTGGAGCACGCGATAGAAATGTCGCTGATTGTACAAAGATGTCAGATTGTCCTTTATGGAAAGCTCTTGCAACTCCCGCTCGAGTTTTTTCTGTTCGGTGACGTCTTTGAAAATTCCGATCACGCCAATCCGTTTGCCTTCGACATCTTCGAGCACCGAAGCCGACATGGTGGCAACGAGCTTTTGGAAGTTTCTCGATTTGAGTTCGACCTCATAATTCTGGACGCGGCCCCGGAGGAGCGTCGTGCCGATGAGCTTGTCGGCGGCTTCTTTCCCGCCGACGCAGAATTCGGACAGGGGATGTCCGATAATCTCGTTGATGGGATTTCCCAGCAGATTCTCGGTCCATGGATTGCAGAACTGGATGTATCCGTCGGTATCCAGGGAAATTATGGCGTCGACGCAACTTTCGATGATATTCTCGAGATATTCTTTCGTGCGCCGCAGTTCGTCCAGTGTTTCCTGGAGCTCGTTCGTTGCCTGCCTGATTCGCTCTTCGAGAAATTGCTGATAATTCCTGTTTTCGCGTATGAGGCGCTGTTTTTCGAGCGTCCTCTGGACGCTTATGAGGATGTGGTCGAGATTGAATGGTTTTGTGATATAGTCGTCGGCGCCCACCTTCATGGCCTTGACGGCGCTTTCCACGTCGGACATGCCGGTGATTGCGATAACGCCTATGGTGGGGTTCTTTGTCTTCAACACCTCGGTAAGCGTGAACCCGTCGATGCCCGGCATGAGGAGGTCGGTGATTACGAGGTCAAAATTTTCTTCGCGGGCCATAACAAGGGCATTCTCTGCGCTCTCGGCCGTCTTACAGGAGTAGCCCTCTGATTCGAGCTTGGTAGTGACGACGTCGAGAACAATGGAATCGTCGTCGACAATCAGGAGTTTTGTCTGCGAAACGCTGGTTTTTTCCTCGTGACCGGACATACATTACCTCAATAAACAATTATATCCCAGAAAACATATCAAGTCCAGTAACTCGTGACCGTGTCGACAGCTCGTTCTCGCTGTGCGAGTAGCGAATACCATGCCAATTTGTCCAACACCACGGAATTGGCGAGAATCTCTCATCTTGTTGGACGCGCTGTGCGGAATCTTGTCCCTTTGTCGTTGACGCGGTTTATTGGGGACACCATGGACTATGGTGTCCCCAATAAACCGGGCCGAGAGCATCGCACGAGGTATTTGCGAAAGCCGTTTCTTTGAGTTCCTTTTATCATTCCTACGGAGGCGACAGAAGCTTTTCGAGAGGGTGGAAGCGGTTGCGAAGGTTGCCGCGAGAGCGGGCCGTACGGGTGAGCTCTGCGGGTTGCATTTTCCAATGGATGCGTGCTACTATTAAATAAGCTTTTGGTTTCGGAAACTACCTCCCTCCACAAGTGGAAAGTCTGGTTGAACAATGGAAGAACTGCATAAGACGCTTTCGCATATTCAGGAGTGCATGGATCGGTATGTCATTGGACATAACGACATAAAAGAAGCGATATTGCTCGGGCTTATCGCGCGCGAGCACGTTTATATCGAAGGTCCGCCCGGCACCGCAAAGACAATGCTTGCAGAGATTGCCGCGAAATCGGCAAACTTGAGTTTCTTTTTCTATCAACTGCATCGCGATACGCGGCTGTCCGAACTGGTGGGCGACTATGTGATTCATCGCGAGCGCGACGAACAGAGCGAGATGATCCGGCAGGAGATATCAAAGGGTCGCATACTCACTGCCGACATTTGCGTTCTCGATGACATTTCGCGTGCACCGGGCGAATCGTTGAACGTGTTATTGCGGGTGTTGAATGAGCGTAAGTTCGGCAAGGAGCGCATTCCGCTACTGACGACAATCGCCACCGGCAACCCGGCTCGCGAGGACTACTACAACGAGCCTCTCGACCTGGCAAATCTGGACAGGTTTACGCTGCAACTCAGGGTTGTGGGGTTGATCCAGAAGAGCCAGTGGGACAGAGCGAGAGAGGTAATTGATTTTTACGCGATCCACGATTTCGATGATTCGGAAATAGTTCCGTCCTCCTCCGACAGCCTCAAATTACAGCGGGACCTTCTGCTCAAGGTGAAACTGCCCGACTTGGTCAAGGAGATACTTATCAACTTCGTCACCGACCTGATGACGAAATTTGATTTGAACGACAACAACTCTCTTATCACTGACCGGACCTTTCTCGTCAAGGCGGTCAAGATGCTCAAGGCCAAGGCTGTTCTGGAGCATCGATGGGAGGTTAAGCCGGAAGACCTGATTGTTTTGAAATATATGACCACATTTCGGGTTCCTCCCGAGGTTCACGAGAGAATCGAGGACCTTCTCCAAGAGGCTCAGCAAAAAAAAAACGATGAGCTAGACGAAGAAGGCCAGCCGGAACAGAGCTCTTCCGAGGACTCGGCCCAGAGCGAGGAAGCGGAGGACGCGGTCGAAACCGAGGCGTCTCCCTCCGACGAAGAGACCGACGAGACCTCTCCCTACCGCAAAGAAGTCCACTATGAAAAGATAAAGAAAGACGGGCAGCAAAAGGATAGTTCGTCTGCCCTCAATAAGGAAAAGATCGACGACCTCGACATGATTCTCAAAGTCATTCAGGGCGAAGTCGAGAGAAGCATTGCCTCCACGCGAGAGGTTGTCGGCGGCCTTCCGAAACAGATGCGTTCGATGCGCACGTTGGAAGATTTCTTTGACACCGACCCGGGAGAGGGCAGCGTGTGGGTCGAGCACGCGAACCCGACACCACCGCGCGTGTTTCGCCGCACCCGGAAGGAGCGCGGCGGGCGACTTGCCGTGATTCGCGACATCAGCCAGTCCATGACGGGCAAATCTTCGCTGTGGGTCTCCATGGTCGTGATCGGTCTCGTTGAAATGGCGAAACAAAACAGGATGTCCGTCGGCTATATCGAGTTCAACCATCAGTCCTACAAATATTTGGACGGGGGGAACTTTTTCACGCGGAACTATGAAGCGCTGATGCGAAAGAGCATGGAAACACAATGCTCCGGATTCACGGATTACCAGAACGCTCTCGACGATGCGCTGAAAGAATTTGCGGTGATCCGGGGCGGACGTCAACACGTCATTTTTCTGACCGACGGGATGCCCACAAGCGGCGATAAAGAGGTAAAACAGGAACTCAAGCTGGCCAAGAAACTGGGAGTCTCGATTCACTCGATATTCATCGGGCGAGAGCAATGCCCGCCGATTCTCAAGAAAATATCGAAGGATACCAGCGGTATCCATTTTCAGGTCATGCCGAATAAGGAAGGTATGGTCAAGATATTCGAACTCATCAGCTGAGCGCCGGCCTTCCTTTCGGCAGCATTCCCTCAGTGAATTGGCAAATGGAATCAGTCTGATAAGCGCCAGGGAGAGGCTGTTGTACCACTGCTCGGCAAATTCATCATTTTTCACGAACAGCGGTGCAGTACCCTGAGCGGGAATATCGACTCGAATTATCCGGCGCGCTCAAATGAAACCTCCACCCATCGGCGAGAGACACTCTCAGGGTTACCTCACCGACGTCGGCGGCCTGCGCGTCGGGCACGCAACCGATACGGAGGGCTTGACGGGCTGTACTGTTATCATATGCGATTGCGCCATGACGGGCGGAGTTGACGTGAGAGGCTCTGCGACAGGAACCCGTGAAATCGAACTTCTGCGGCCTACCCACCTGATTGAGAACATTCATGCTGTGCTTCTCTCCGGCGGAAGCGCTTTTGGCCTCGACGCCGCCACCGGCGTCATGCGCTATCTCGAGGAACGGGGCCGGGGCTTCGACATGAAGACCGCACGCGTGCCGATCGTGCCCGCGGCCATCCTTTTCGACCTTGTCATTGGCAGTCCCACAGCCCGGCCCGATTCCGAAATGGGCTATCGTGCATGCGTTCAGGCGACCGACGGGCGGTTTGCCCGCGGAAATGTCGGAGTCGGCGCTGGCGCGACCGTTGGAAAGATTTTCGGAATGGCCCGGGCAATGAAAGGCGGTGTGGGCACGGCCTGCGTTCCTTTACATGGAAACGCAAGAGTGGGCGCAATCGTTGCGGTGAACGCGCTCGGCGATGTGCGCGACCCCGAAACCGGCCGGATTATCGCAGGGGCCAGAAATCACGACGGAAAGGGTTTCGCTGATACGGAAAAAGTGATGAGGGGGGACCTTTCAGCCACTATATGGGGCTTTTCCAACACGGTAATCGGCGTAGTTGCCACAAATGCGCGGTTGACCAAGGAGGAGACAAACAAGCTTGCACAGATGGCGAGCAACGGAATAGCAAGGGCCATCACGCCCGCGCACACTTCTTTTGACGGCGACGTTGTTTTTGCGCTCAGTGAGGCGGGCTCCGACTTCTCCATTCCCGTTTCTGCTATTGGGGCGGCGGCTGCGCGGGCTATTACGGACGCGATTGTGGACGCGGTGAGAAACGCCGAGTCGGTGGAAGGGATTCCGGCCGCCCGGGATATTCCAAAGTCATCTTTATAGAAATCCGCGACACGAAACTCCTGCTCACACCGGCTCTCGCCGATTGTTTTTGCCGGACAGCCGACGAATTGACAGAGAGACTCCAGCTTCTTTATAATTATGTGGGATTCAAAGGCTTCGTGTGAATCCGCATCGGGGCTTTGTTTTGCCTTTTTATCAACAAGTTACATAATGTGGGGGATGAAATTTTGATCGAACTCGATTCGATTCTCTGCGCTGCCCTCGAAGTGAAGGCGTCGGATGTTCATATCCTCGCGGGGATGCCTCCGATGGTCCGCCTTTTCGGCGACATTAAGAAGTTGCCGGGTTTTGATACTGTACGGAAGGAGGATTCCGGAAGGATGCTGACGGGAATCCTCGAGGGCGATGAACGGGCGGAGTTCGAGGTTCGCAAAGAAGTGGATTTTTGTTACGAAATCCCGGGTCTGAGCCGATTCCGAACCAATGTGTACCTTGAAGAGCGCGGCATGGCCGGCGCCTTCCGAATTGTGCCGTCCGAAATCATCAGCGCGGAAGAGATAGGGGTCTCCGAAGCGATCAAGGGCTTGACTCGTTTACGGAATGGGCTGGTTCTCGTCACAGGCCCTGCAGGATGCGGCAAATCGACAACGTTGGCTGCACTCATCAATCTTGTGAATAAAGAGCGCGGCGAACACATCATAACAATCGAGGACCCAATCGAGTTCGTCCACGCGAACATCAAGAGCCAGGTGAATCAGCGTCAAGTGGGAATACACACGCGTTCATTCGCCGCCGCTTTGAGAGCATCGCTTCGTGAAGACCCCGACGTTATCCTCGTTGGCGAGATGCGCGATCTTGAGACCATCTCCATGGCCATTACGGCCGCCGAGACCGGCCACCTCGTGTTCAGCACTCTCCATACTCTCAGCGCTTACAAGACGATTGAGCGAGTCATCAATGTGTTCCCGCCGAATCAGCAGAAGCAGATTCGAACTATGTTGTCGGAATCTCTCGGCGGAGTCATTTCGCAGCAACTTATCAGAAATTCGAAGGGAACGGGCCGCGTTGCCGCAATGGAAGTGCTCATCGCGACAGCATCCATCAAGTCGTTGATTCGCGATGACAAGACATACCAGATTCCGGGTTATATGCAGGCGGGTCGAAACTATGGCATGCGCATGCTGGACGACCATATAGTGGAGCTTTTGCGCGACGGAAAGGTAGACCCCAAACATGCCTACCAGATGGCCTCGAACAAAGAAATGATACGTTCCTATTTATCACAGACCAAGGGCCGCGCGAAGGCAAAGGCGTAGGGAAGTGACCGGCAGTGCCGCAAATCGATAGACTTCTCGAGTTCATGGTCGAACAGGAGGGCTCGGACCTGCACATGATGTGCGGCGCCCGGCCGCTCATCCGCGTTCACGGAGATTTGAGGAGGATCGATTTCAGTGAGGGAGACGTCATCCTGACGCCAGAGATGAATCGGGCGTTTATCTACGAAATGTTGAATGACGACCAGATACGCCATTTCGAGGCGACGGGCGACCTTGACCTTGCCTATGAGCTGGCCGGTGTGGCGCGTTTCCGCGTGAACGTGCATAACCAGATAAACGGACCGTCCACCGTCATGCGAACGATACCAACGGACATCGCCACCGTCGATGAACTGGGATTGCCGGACCAACTGAAGGAAATCGCTCGTTTCAGCAGCGGATTGATTCTCGTAACGGGCCCGACGGGAAGCGGGAAAACAACGAGTCTTGCCGCCATGATGGACCAGATAAACGACGAGCGCGAAGGCCATATTGTCACGATAGAAGACCCGATAGAATTCGTGCATCAAAACAAAAACTGTTTGATCACCCAGCGAGAGGTGGGGGTTCACACCAACTCGTTCGCGGCTGCTTTGCGGGTGGCGCTTCGGCAGGACCCGGACATAATCCTGGTGGGCGAGATGCGCGACCTCGAAACCATTTCCCTTGCTCTCACTGCTGCCGAGACAGGGTCGCTCGTATTCGCCACCCTTCATACGAACAGCGCGGCCAAGACGATCAACCGGATAATCGACGTGTTTCCGAATGAAGCTCAGAACCAGATTCGGACCCTCTTGTCGGAATGCCTTTCCTCCGTTATCGCACAGACTCTTTTGAAGCGGTCCGACAAGAAAGGCCGCGTTGCCGCGATGGAGATTATGATTTGCAGTCCGGCCATCCGCAACGCCATCCGGGAAAACAAGGTCGAACAGATAATTTCCATCATGCAAACGAGCTCGCGCGAGGGCATGCAAATGCTGGACGATCACCTGCTGAAGTTATTGGGCCGGGGCGCCATTTCCCGCGAGGAGGCGCGCGAAAAAGCGTTTGAAAAACACAGGTTTAACTGAGGGAGAATGCGGAAAGGGTTCCCATGGCGGCGATAGATTCGATACTCAAGCGTGCGAAGGAGAAAAACGTTTCGGATGTTCATCTGTGTTCGAAGTCTCCACCGATGATCAGGATGTTCGGCAACATTGTCAAGTTTGAAGGGTTCGATGCTCGTTCGCCCGAGCAGAACGAGCGAGAACTCCTCGAGATAATGAACGAGGGACAGCGGCAGGAGTTCGACCGATATAAAGAAATCGACTTCTCGTATGGAATCGCCGGGGTCGGCCGGTTCCGCGTGAATATCCATCAGGAGGAACGGGGCGTCAGCGGCGCGTTCCGGGTTATCCCGACGGAGATTCGCACAGCCGAGAGCATCGGGTTGCCCGAAGTCGTCAAGGAGATCAGCAGGCGGGAGCAGGGCCTTTTCCTCGTCACCGGGCCGTCGGGTTGCGGAAAATCCACGACCCTCGCGGCTCTCGTGGATTTGATTAATCACGAGCGCGCGTGCCACATCATTACCATTGAGGACCCTATTGAGTTTGAGTATGGTAACGACAAGGCATACATCGACCAGCGGGAAGTGGGCACCCACACAAGGAGTTTTGCATCGGCCCTGAGGTCGGTTGTCCGTGAGAATCCCGATGTCATTGTAGTGGGGGAGATGCGCGACCTCGAAACGATATCTCTGGCCGTTTCGGCGGCGGAGACCGGGCACCTCGTTTTCAGCACACTGCATACACGTGGCGCCGCGAAGACCGTCGAGCGCATTATCAACGTGTTTCCCCCCGAACAGCAATTTATGATGAGGACCATGCTCGGCGAGTCTCTGGTGGGCGTTCTCTCTCAACAATTGATGCGGAATCGGACCGGCGACGGTATGGTGCTGGCCATTGAGGTTATGGTCAACACGGGCGCCGTTGCCAGCCTTATCCGACACGGCGATACATACCGAATCCCATCGACCATGCAGACCGGCAAAAAGTTTGGTATGCAGTTGATGGACGAACACATCATCGAGCTTCTGAAAGGAAATCTTATCGATGCGAAAACGGCCCAGACAAAGATCGAAGACAAGGGCCTGCTTCGCGAATTTCTTGTCGAACAGAAGAAGGAAAGCGAGAAACGCAAGAAAGAACAGGCCCGAAAGCGGGCTTGAGGCGGATTGTGCAGTGGCCGAAATAGACAGATTCCTGGAGTTTCTGGTCGAAAATGATGGGTCCGACCTTATGATAATGTCGGGCTCCCGCGCCGTGGTCAGAGTTCACGGCGAGTTGAGGCCGGTTACGTTTGGCAACAATTCCGATACTTTGACCGACGAGGTCGTCAGACCGCTTGTGTACGAGATTCTTACGAATCGGCAAATTAAAATCCTGGAGGAGGAAGGCGAACTCGACCTCGCATATGAGCTGCCGGGAGTGTCGCGCTTCAGGAGCAATGTCTATAAGCAGTCGCACGGCACCGCAATTGCGTTTCGCGCGATTCCGTCGAAGATCCGGTCACTGGACGAACTGGGGTTCCCCGCCGGTGTGCAGAAGCTCGCTTCGTCACAAAGGGGGTTTGTCCTTGTGTGCGGACCTTCCGGCTGCGGTAAAACGACGACGCTCGCGTCAATGATTGATTATATCAACCGGAACCGTCACTGCCACATCATCACGATAGAAGAGCCGATCGAATACCTGCACAACAATGTCAACAGTATCATCACACAGCGGCAGGTGGGTCCCCATACGGAGAGCTTCTCGTCGGCGCTCCGCGTGGCCGTCCGCCAGGACCCCGATGTCATCATGGTCGGCGAGATGCGCGACCTCGAAACGATATCGACCGCATTGACGACCGCCGAAACCGGCGCCTTGGTGTTCGGCACGCTTCATACCGACAACGCGGCGAAGACCATCAACAGGATCATCAACGTCTTTCCCTTCGAGCAGCGCAACCAGGTGCGCACCCTTCTCTCCGAAACGCTTACGGGTGTCGTATCCCAACAGTTGTTAAGGAGGACCGATGGCTCCGGCATGGTTGCCGCCGCCGAGATACTCATAGGCATACCGGCGATTTCCAATGCGATCCGTGAAGGCAAAATAGAGCAAATGATTTCCATCATGGAGACGGGGCGACGCTACGGGATGCAAATCCTCGATGAGCACCTGATGGAACTTGTCGAGCAGTGTATTGTCACTCCCGAAGCCGCCCGCACGAAGGCGCGCAACAAAAAGCTGTTCAGGTAAGTCGCCGGCCGTGGGGCTGTTCCCCAAGCCGCCACCCCGCTACATCGCGTTGTGGGGTTCTCTTTCCTGTTTCAGGGCCGTGCGTTTTCCCCTCATGTTTGAAGCGCTCTGGCGAAAGTGGCGAAGCGTTTTAAAAGCCTGGCTTGTCACGCGGTCTTGCGTCGCAAGAATGCTCTTGAGGCGCTGGTCTTATTGAAGAATTGCGCAGTTCAGAATTGGCGCAGCAGGTTCTTAGCGATAACGATGCGCTGAATTTGAGACGTCCCCTCGCCGATTTCGAGCAGCTTCGCATCTCGCAGATATCGCTCTACATGGAACTCCGAGGTATAACCATAGCCTCCCAGTATCTGGATTGCGTTTAGAGCCGCTCGTGTTGCAACCTCGGAAGCGAAAAGCTTCGCCTCGGCGGCCTCCCTTGTGACGGTCAATCCGTTGTCCTTCATAAGCGCCGCGCGATTCACAAGTAATCTGGCGGCATCGATCTGAGTCGCCGTGTCGGCGAGAAGCCACTGTATTGCCTGAAACTCTGCGATTGGTTTCCCGAACTGTTCTCGTTCCTTCGAGTATTTCACGCTGTCTTCAAGCGCTCCGCGCGCAATGCCGACTGCCAAAGCACCGATACCTATCCGTCCGTTGGTCAGGATTTTTAACGTGTCTGAGAACCCCTCGCCCTCATTCCCGAGAAGGCAGTCGCGGGGGATTCGAACGTCCTCCAAGGCTATTTCCGCCGTGTCGCTTGCGTGCATACCAAGCTTGTTCTGTATCTTCCGGGTCGAAAAACCCGGAATCGGGGAACCATCTTTCCGACTTTCAACGACGAAAGCGCTGATGCGGTTATGCTGGTCGCTTTTTCCCGTTATGGCCATGATGACGACAATGTCTGCGACATTACCTTGTGTGATGAACATCTTCGAGCCGTTCAGCACCCATTCATCACCGTCACGATGAGCTTTGGTGCGCATTGCGGCCGCGTCGCTGCCCGAGCCCGGCTCTGTCAGGCCCCATGCTCCCAGTTTTTCGCCCCGCGCGAGCGGAACAACATATTTCTGCTTTTGCTCCTCATTTGCCGCAACCATGAGGTGACCCAAACAAAGCGAATTCTGGGCCGCCATGTTCAAGGCCACAGAGGCGTCCCATCGTGCAATCTCCTCCATCACGATTGAGTACGCCAATACCCCGAGTCCGGCGCCGCCGTACTGTTCCGGAACTGTCATGCCCATGAACCCGAGGCGGCCGAGCTTGTTCATTATTTCATGGGGATACTCGCACGCAGAGTCGCGTTCGATAGCCCCCGGCGCCAGCTCGTTGAGCGCAAAATCGCGCGCCGTCTGTTGCAGGATTCGTAGTTCTTCGGAAAGCTCAAAGTCCACTTTTCTCTCCTCACAAAAAGAACCGGGGGCGAAAGCGATCTCGAACCAGGCCCTGGTTTTTCGGGGGTGTCAATAAGTTCCCGGACCTGAAAAATACGGCTTGTCGCTGCGGCTTTAGTGTAGCAAAATCTCCGCAATGCTGTCAATCAAACTCAGCGGCGATGTCAGCGGCGAAATGAGGATGCGTATTCGCTGCGGATTTCGGCGAAGAAAGCGCTTATGCATAAGCGAAACGGCAAAAAGTTTCCCGGCCGGTGGCAAGGGGCAAAAAATGACGGAGAGTTGACCGGTACAGCGCTCATAACATTTTTCCTCCTGATGACCCTTGCTCTTCTTTTGGCTACAGTCCCCTTTCGAATCTGTGCCACGATTGCCCGGCGAAGGGGACTGTCCCAGATTTACGGGCACGAAGTGCCGTAGAATCGGGACTGTCCCCGAAACGAACAACCTTCCCCATGAATCGTGGGACACACTCTTTCCCGAGGTTTATTTGGTATAATCTTGATTTGTAATGTCGAGGGGCTCTGGCCTTGTGCCGGCTTCGATTTTTCGACCGCACGGGTTCAGACAAGCTCAAGATATTTGGGCAAAAAAGGACGCCTTGGGGAACGCCGCTCGGAGCAGCAATCTTTATGCGATTCTTAAAGCGAAAAACACAAAGGTGTTTCAATACGGCTCTCCTGATAGGATTATTGGGGCTATCCGGAGTGGGGTGTACGAAATCAAAGGACGAACAAGCGGCCCCGCGAGTCAAGATGATGCCCGCGACTGAAGCGCCTGCCGGAATGGTCATGATTGCAGGCGGTGAATTCATGATGGGGAGCCCGCCCGTTCAGGGACAAAATGACGAATACCCGCTGCACCGTGTCGTTGTAGACAGTTTCTACATTGACAGGTACGAAGTCACCAATGCTCAGTTTTGCGAGTTCCTCGACGAGGAAGGCAATCAGTTCGAAGGCGGCGTAACCTGGCTCGAAATCGAAGACGACGACTGTCTGATCGAAAGCCGGGGCGGCCGTTTTTATCCAAAAACCGGCTACCTGCATCATCCGGTCGTGGAGGTTAGCTGGTTTGGAGCCCGGGCATACGCTCGGTGGGCGGGCAAACGTCTGCCCACGGAGGCGGAATGGGAATATTCATGCAGAGCGGGAACGACGACCTGGTTCAATGTCGGTAACGCGATCAGGAATACCGACGCGAACTTTTCCGGAAAGGGTCCGTCCGGCAGGTGGAGCGGAATTGCGCCGGTCGGCAGCTTTCGGCCGAACGCATGGGGGCTGTATGATATGCACGGGAACGTCTGGGAGTGGTGCCACGACTGGTATGCCGCCGACTATTATGAGGAGAGCGCGGCGAAAGGTCCGAGAGGTCCTTTGCATGAAACAACTCGGGTAGCTCGCGGGGGTTCGTGGTTAAGCCTGGGCGATGCCTTCATCGTGCGGTCGGCAAACCGGGTTGACTTCGATCCTGTCACCCGTCACGGAGACTTGGGATTCCGCTGTGCGCGTGACTTGGATTGGTCCGACTCGGAATGCGCGCGCTTCTTTCGACAGATGGACGAACCGGCTCCAGCGTCATGAGGCGCGGCGAGAATCGGAAAACCCGATGCCCGTCCTCGATAAGTCGTTCAATGTCTTCAGGCTCCATAATCTTCTCGCGTCCGAGAACCCGGCACAGGGCATTCTCGCCTCTGATCACAATCGGGAACACCGGCTGATTAGCTATTAATTCCACCCTTGCAGCGCCGTCTCCGATCCTGTGTCGCAGGTCGGCCATGAACGAATTGGTACCTATATGGAAAGTCGAGTATCGATGGGACCATATGGCATCGGGAATATCAAGCAGGTAGAGTTTTTGGTTACTTTCAGGGTTTTCCTCTAAAGACTCGTAAAGAACTTCGACAAACTCAACAATGTTCTTTTCGATCGTTGAAGCCGCTTGCCAATACTCGCGTCTCACCAGATTTTCACGAAACCCAATGGCTGCAATCAACGTGCATGCCGCCATATAGATTATTCCGGAAACCCACGGCGAGCCGGCGTTGTGCCGGAACCGATTGAGCGCCTTCTGGAAAGGCCATGAAATCAGCTTGGCGGCATCGCTCAGGAAAAGCGCTAAGAGGCAGGCCGAGAATGCAAGAGGAAGGCAGAAATACCTTAGTTCGATACCGCCCGACGCAATTGAGATGGCCGATATCGAGCCGACCGAGGCCAACAGGAAAAACAATGCGGGACCGCTCTTCTGAAGAAAGGCGTATGCGAGGTAGAAAAGCAGAAAACCGACCGAAGCGACAGGAAGCCAAGTTGATTGCGCTTGAAAGGGGACGATGATGTTATTGAAATCAAAAAGGTTCGTTATGGTTTGAGATAGTTGGATAGATACCGCGGACCAGTGTCGGGTTCCCAGGGGAGAAGGTGAGAGTTCGTATCCAAGGGCCGCCTTCAATGCCGTAAGGCAAAGAGGCGCCGTCATCAAAATAGCGTGTCGTTTGAGAAATGCGCGAAAGACGACCCTCCTGCCCGTTGGCTCCGCCCGGAAACGCGGACCTGAATGAAAGACCATGTCCCAGAGAATTAGTATGCCGATTGTGACGATTCCCTGTTCTATACACAGCATCGATGCTGCGTATGCGCCGGCGGTACCCCCCAACGCACGCCGGGAACCGCCCTCGAGATGGCGGATAAGGAGTATCAGCGAGAGCAATGAAAAAAAGGCCATGGCAATTGTTTGAGTGCCTGTTTTCCAATATATGGACTCGGAATTCGGTATTGCTGTTATATATAAGAGGGCTGCCGCGAATCCCCCGAGCGAACTGCCGGCGGCTTTGTGATAGACGATCATTATAAGTATCGACGAGGAAAGGAAGAACAGGAAGTTAATAAGCGTGAACCACTTTGGCTCCAATACACCGAAACAGGCCGGAAGCGCGTTTATGAGGATTCCGAGAGGATAATAATGATAATACGGGCCGGGATTCAGAACCATTCGCCATCCCTGTTCCGTGACGACCGAGATGAAGCTGAAGTCATCGCCGACGAAATAGAAGTTGAACGCCTCGCCATACTCGAACGCCATGATTACTGCCAAGACGACGGTGAAGCCGAAAAAGCGAGCGACCGTTGTTTTCGTCATTGGATTTCTACTCTCAGAAAACGGTGCATGAACAAACGTACGCCCGATGAATCCTTTTGGACGCGCACCGCAGCGGCTTATTGCTGAATGTCACATGAATTATAAGGCCGTTCGAATTGGTGAGTCAATGAGCCATAAGGCGGATTCAAGGCCTCCACCGCCTCACTCCGGCAACTCCGCCTTCCGGAACCTGCCTATCAGGGAAGGCTTCCTTTTGTGTATGTGGTAGAGTGTCCTCATGCGTGACGCGAACTCGGAGCTTGTGCCTTGCATTTCGGCCAAATCGCGCAGGTCTTCGAGAATCGAGACCGCTTCGCCGTACTTTCTGGGTTGCTTGAGTGTGATGAGGTTGTCGACCGTAGTCCACAAATCGTTTTCCTTGCCAATGAGCGATTCGAGATACTTCGTACGTTTTTCCGCCCGAATGCGTTCGCGCTCTGACTCTTCACGCGCCCGCCGCTCGGCTTCAATTCTTCGGCGCTCTTCAGAGAGCGCCTCGGAACGTTCCATAAGCTCGCCAACGCTTCGCAACCTGTGTTTTCGAGGGTCGCTGTCGGATTCTTCTCCCTTCCGGATTTCGGAAAGGGCGCGTTGCCGGAGCTCGGCTGCGATGTGTGTGGCATCCCCTTCGAGAAGCCTTGTGAGAACCGCGTCCTTGTCCTTTGACGGCAATCCGTTCACCCATCGTGCGATATCTTCATTTGACAATGCGCGAGGTGTCTTTTCGCTTTTCTCGGAGGCGGTGTCGATCAAGTCGGTGTCGATGTCCAGAAACTCGGCGAGAGTCCGAAGCGGCGCGTTCAGCGTTGCCAGCCCGGGCGGTACAGGCGGCTCGAGGTCATCATCTGCGAGCATTCCCTCTTGGACGGCGCGCAGCCAGCCAAGATAGAGGCAGCAATGGTCTCCCTGCATCACCTCTGCTCGGAGAGCTATCAGCGAATCCAGCCAGCCCTCCCCATCGACCCAACCATCTTCCACTTCCTCGGCGCAGAACGAAAGAATCATATGGTCACTCGTTATTCGGTAGTCCAGCGTCTCGTCGGTACAATACAACGACAGGGTATCAGGATCGAGCAACCGATTTGGAATGCGGAGCATGAACCAACGGCTTCCCCAATTGGCCATGTGCAGAAAGGCGTCGAAGTATTTTTCCATCCAGGCATTCGGGTCTCCCTTGAAGTTGCCCCAATTATAGAAATTGGCAAAGCTGGTAGACGTGATGCGGGCTCGGCCGGAGTATGCTCGCAACTCCTCTATCTGTTCTTCTGTGAGCGGACGGTCGACGGCCCGGAACTCGTAGTACTGGTACTCGCTCATAGATGATTTCCCTCTTAGGCGACTCTATTTGTTTGACTCTGCGTGCGCATACATCTTAGTAAATCAAATCTATTTCCCGGCCATCATGGCCGGGATGTCTCCCTCGCAAAGTGGCAGTGGATGCGCAGCTCATTGATGTCGCTCAGCCCGACTACTCTCTTGGGTTTCAGGACGATGACGGTGAGTGAACGGAAGTGGTTACATTGGCCGGCGTCTAACACAGGGGAAATGCCGTGGCCACTTCGTATTATCATCGATCCACAGAACCTTTTTTCATATTGTGAGTCGTCAATTTTCTGCTATGCGAGGTTGAGTTGCTTATGCTTGTCTGCAATAGCCGCCGCCAAGTCATCTAATGCTTTGAAATCATTTTCTGACGGCATTCCTTTGCACAGCACGGGATTCAAGATTTCGACCTTGAGGTTGGAGACCATCCCGGCAAGTGTTTCCACCGTCTTGCCGCCCCATCCGTATGAGCCGATGATGGAAAGAAACTTCGCCTTGGGCCTCAAGGCATTAGCCAGAAGGGTCGCATAAGCCGCCAAGGGGTGGGGCCCTGCCAATACTGTCGGTGTGCCGACGACGATGGTTGCGGCATCGACCAGCGCCATGGCCAGTTTTCCGATGTCGGTGACGGCCAGGTTGAACAACTCGACGCGGATATCGTGCCCGACTAGGGCGGATGTCAGATGAGCGACCATTTGTTCAGTGCTGCCATGCATGGACACGAAGGGCAGAACCACCAGATTGTGGGGAGCGCCCATCACCCAATCCCGGTAGGCGTCCGTGATCCACTCCGGCCGGTCGTAAATCTGGCCGTGACTGGGAGCGACCATTCGAATCTCATATCCTTTAAGTTTTTCGATATTCTTCTCGATAACATTGCGAAACGGCATCATAATCTCCGCAAAGTATCGCTTGGCGGCTTCATATATACGCCCCTGGTCGGTCACGAAAAGGTCGCTGGTCGCTATATGAGAACCGAAAAAATCACAACTGAAGAGAATGCCATCTTCTTCGAGATATGTCACCATGGTTTCCGGCCAATGCACCCACGGCGTGTGTATGAATTTGAGCGTTTTGTCTCCAAGGGCTAACGACTCGCCGTCTTCCACGGTGACGAAAGCGTTTTCGGGAATTTTCAGCAAGTCTATGAGCATGCCCTTGGCTTTGGGGGTCACAACTACTTTTGCTTCCGGAAATTTGGAAAGCACATGAGGGATGGTTCCGGAATGGTCCTGCTCCGCGTGGTGGGAGACGATATAGTCTATGTTGGACATTCCCTCCAGTTGCGCAAGCAATTCTTTGCTCATGGACGGGTCGACCGTGTCCAGCAAAGCGGTTTTATTGCTTCCTTCAATCAGGTAAGCGTTATAAGAAGTGCCATCCGGGAGTGGAATGAGGGAATCAAAAAGACGCCGGTCCCAATCGATGGCTCCTACCCAATAAATCTTTTCCGTTATTTGTCTCCTGTCCATAAAAGTCACTCCTTGGTAATCCTGTTATTTCAGGGATAGCATCATATTTTGTTCTCTTCGGGGACTCTTCGCAAAATGCAGCCCCGCACTTCCGCACCTTTCTCAATGTGTGTATTCAATAATTTGGATGCTCTTTCCAACTTTCTTCATGATAGCATCTCGCATGTTTGCATAATGCGGACAGGGATATCCGATAGGGTTGCCTCGGGATATGCATGAGGCAAGAACGATGATTTCTGCGCCACGGTCCACCATCAGTTTTGCGCGGGAAATCGCTCGCTTGCCGGGGCAGCCTCCGCAACTCACGAATCCAACGATTTCGACGGGTCCGGTTTGTTCGAACGCAAGTTTTCCTTCCGAGGCAACTTTAAAATCTGCCGTGCCGGGGCACATATCCTCAGTTTGCCGGCAACGGATGAGCCCGACCTTTTTCATTATCTGATAATTCTCCTTTCTCTGTGCGCGTTCTTTCTTCCAAATAAACTACCCCGCCGCAAGCAGCGGGGTAGTTCAGAACAACGACAGTTGGTGATTTTCATGGAGTTTCTGATATTCTTGACTCTGGCTTCTGACATAGTTGCCGATCGTATCCTCATTTCCATGTCTGCCAACTGTGCTTGCAAAATAACCGTCCGTCCAAAATTCGCCACCCCACAACTGCTTTTTCACATGAGGACAACGCCTGAACACTTCCCGCGCTGTCAGACTCTTTATCATCGTTACGATCTTCGTCACGCTATACGCCGGAATCGACTGCACCAGGAAATGAATATGATCTTTATCCGTGCCAATCTCCAAAAACCTCACTTGATAGCGCTCTTCGATGTCCAGACAGATTTCCTTTATAACGTGGCCCACACTTTCATCAGACACTGCACGACGATACTTCGCCGGAAATACCAAATGATACATCAATACCGTTACGTTATGACTCTTATGTATATATTCGCTCACATAGGCATCTTACGCCGCAAGCGGCGGGGAATTCAACCCCAAGGGATTAAAGGGGTGTGCGACATAGATAGTGGTTCAGGCGACGCGCCGAGATTCCCAGTAGTCCTCGAAGAGGCCGGATTTTATGCAGCAGCGGAGCGCGATGATTGCGTTTGCGCCGCGGACGCTCCAATGCATTCCTGACTGTTTGAGACGGCCGCCTATCAGGCTCTTGCAGCCAGCTTCAATGACCCCCGAGCCGATGAACAGGCTGTTTTCTCGGTATCTGTTGTACTGCATGCGTTGTTTGTTGTTGTCAAAGTACTCGATTTCCTTTTCGACGGCGGTTCTCTTTGCTCCTCTTGTTCGAATCGAGCGAAGGATCTGAATAAGCGCCTCTATCTGTCCTTCCCGAAGCATGTCTTTTGCAAGTCTCAGCCAAGTTTTTCTTTGCTCATCATCCTCTGGATACAGCAAACGAGCCACATTACCCACGTGCTCGGCCGCATGATAGTAGTCGAGAACCTGAATCGCTTTTGGGAACTGCATGTCCGCAAGATTCCATATCCAAGGCGCCCCGTCGCCAAGCACGATCACTCGCCCCGCAGTCTCAAGCCCCCTGCGTCTGGCCTCTGCGTATAGGCGTGGCCCGAAGCTCTCTGATGTTTCGATCTTTCCCGCATAGCTGGTGGAGTGGGCGTCGCGAACCGGATTGCCGTCCTTGTCCACAGTGGTTTGCGTGAACACCGCTCCCAATTTAACGTCGCGGTTGCGCGCGATTTGCTCCTCCGATTTGCCTCGACGCCCTTCTGTCTCGCGCCGCAAAACCGGCACGCCGGTGGCGTCGATCGCAATGTAGAGCGTGGGCGGCGCCTGCGAGCCATCTATTCTCTGTTCCGTAAACGCCGCCCCGACGCGGCGTTGCTCCCATCGAGCCACATCCTCGCCGACCGCTTCCGCAAAGCGTTCCACGTCCTTGTCCGTTACCTCAATGCGCGCCAAGTCCAGAATCCGGCGCTGGGCCCTGTCGAAACATTCATCGGCCCCCGTTTTGGCCATCATCCGTCTCATCCCCGGCGAATAGCCTGTCTGCTCCACGTCCAAGACCACATCCTCTGGCACGCGCCGCTTCTTGCATCGGTTACAGCGTTGCACCGTCCGCGCAAGCCGGGCCGTGCCCACTACCGTGCAAATGGCCTTGTGTTGATTGCGTTTCTGGGCCACAAAGACGCCTCCGCACTCGCACTCTCGTCCCAGCGAGGAGCCGTCCTCATGCTCAAGCAGCCGCTCAACGGTCACTGCTCCACATCTGAGCATGACATCCTTAATCATCGTTTCGAGGGCCTCGAAGTCAAACGCGCCTTGCTTTTCCCTGTCGCGCAGGGCGACTTCCACAAGCCTCTCTATTTCCCACTTGATCTCCGAGAGGATCATCTCCGCCGTTTTTTTTCCCGCGCGTTTCTCTCAGATTCATGTTCTGAGAGCGCCTCGTTTAGTTTCTGGTCGCTTATGCTCTCGTTAAGCTCCCTCCAGCGTTTCGACCACTCCAGATACCGGTTACGATTTTCCAGTTGCCCCTCAACCACCCTTACCGCGGCAAGGGAGGATAAAACATATGTCTTGGTTTTTCCCTCTTTCTTGAACGTGAGTGTTACTTGAGGCCCATGGCCGGGGTGCCCCTCGCTTTGACATGCGCAGCCTGATTTTCCGCATAGACGAAAAGCCTCGTTCAGGCTTCCTCTTCGGAACTCTCCCATGTTCCGCAACTCCTCGATCAACTCCCTGCGTCGCGCTGCCAGGTCCTGATTGATTTCTGACATGATGGGCTCCTTTTCCCTACTTTCTGCAAGTAATTAATACTTGCAGAAAGTGTAACAAAAGGAAATCAATTCGTCAACTCTCGCCATTCATGTCGCACACCCGGATTAAAGCGGCGGCATATGTTGTTGGCTCGTCCTGGTAATCCTGAATTAAGCATTCAAGGGAATATGTTACGGTTTTCTTTTGGAACATGTCAAGGAAAAATGGGAGTGGAACTTGCACTATTGGGCCAGGAGGCGCACGTTCACGTTTTTCACTGATGGAATGGCCTGGCGCCGGTTGGTTCGGCTGGTATGCGGCGACGGGAGGGTTCGCGATGTCGAAGCGGGCGCGCGGACCAGCAACGCCGTGAGACAGCCATTGGGAGATCCCGTTTTTTTGTGCTTGACAAATTTACGGTTTTCGATTACGGTAATCGTAAATACTCACGGAGGGACAAATGGAAAAAACCGACGTAAAAGCGCTTCAGCGGGAAATCCTCCTCGGATTTTGGAAGGTCCACATCCTTCATCATGCCAATGAAGGGCCGGTCATCGGCCAATGGATGATTCAGGAGTTGCGTCGTCACGGCTATGAGGTCAGTCCGGGGACCATGTATCCGCTGCTGGCGAGGTTGGAAGAGCGGGGATGGCTTAAGCGCAAGACCGAGCCGGGGGGCGGTCTCCGCGCCAAGAAGGAATATTCATTAACCGAGGGCGGTCGTGAGGCGCTCGCTTTCTTAAAAAATCAGGTCGAGGAACTGTACCGCGAAGTTGTTCTCGGGAAAGAATGAGGGGAAAGAGCTAAATGAAGCTAATAAACCACCTGTACAGATTCACATGGTTTCCCCTTGGGTTACAGCTACTCACGCTCGGCATATTCATTTTGCTGATAGCGGTTGGATTTGCTGCAAACACAGACGACATGACCTTTTCCATGGCGCTGCGCAATACAAACGTGGCCAACCTGATTGTCTGGTCCTATTGGTGGCCACTGATTATTCTGTCGGCGATATTTCTCGGTCGCATCTGGTGCACGGTATGCCCGATTGAAATGGTGGCTTCCCTGGCCGCCAGAGTTGGTTTGAAACGCAAGCCTGCGATTTTATTACGTTCTGGGTGGGTGATCACAGGCTTTTACATACTTATCCTGTTCTTTGGCATTCACACATTGGCCATCCATCGAATCCCCTTTCGCATGGCAATCTATATGCTGGCATTGTTCGCTACAGCAATCATCACCGGATTAATTTTTTCTCGCAACACGTTCTGCGCCCATGTCTGCCCGGTGGGCCATTTACTAGGGCTTTATGCGCGCCTATCCCCCATGGGCTGGCGTGTCAAGGACACGTCTGTCTGCACTCAGTGCAAGGACAAATCATGTATATCAAACAAGACCGCCTATGAACTTCAGGGACGGAGTTGCGGTGTTGGTCTCTACCCCGCCAGGTTGGAGGATAATGCCCAATGCCTTCTCTGCGGGCAATGCTTGAAAGCCTGTGACCATAACAATCCAGGGCTCGATACCCGGCCCAATCCGGGGTGGTTCCCCAGGCAATGGTTCAAGGACATATTGGCACTCAAACCCTTCAATGCAGCGCAGGTAGCTTTCTGTCTCGTGGTATCCGGCTTCGTGATTTACGAGGTGTTCACCGAGTGGGCGACGACAAAAGGACTTTTGCTTTGGATACCAACGAGTGTTGAGCGGGCACTGGGTGCGAGTGCGGCATGGGAACGCGGCTTGGTGAAGTCGCTGGCGCTGTTCGTTTTCTTGCCCGCGTTGCTCTGGCTATTACCACTCGGCTTGTTTCGCCTGGCGGGCGGACGCCTCCCAGTAGCCGACTACCTTCTCCGCTTCGGCATCACCTTCATCCCGATTATGGCGGCCGCTCACGCCATTAAGGCGCTACTCAAGATGACGTCACGCATTCCCTATTGGCAGTATGCTGTATCCGACCCGCTCGGCATAGAAACCGCACAGAAAATTATCGATAAGAGCCTTCAGCTTTCGCAACCGCCGGTTTGGTGCGATTCGGTGGTGACAGTCCTTTCTCTCCTCCTGATGGGTATTGGAGTTGTCTTAAGTTTGATAACCATCCGAAAGCTGATCGCTGAACATATTCCCGGCTCGGGTCCGCAAAATATGCTGCTTTATCTTATGCCGGCGCTTTATGGCGGCGGATTCTTCGGAATGTTGGTCGCATGGAGACTCCTATGACCCGCCTATGGCGCATGACAACATTCCCGAGGATTCTTTTCTCGCAGTCCAGATGTATCGTCAATTTTATTTTGTTTACGGCAGTTTTAGCTGTTAGACAATTCCTTCTGTTTTCAGAATGAGGAGACACATCTTGCGACTTCAAGAGTACCTTGCACATCGCGGCAATTGGCTATTTCGATGGCGCAGTTAACACAGCTTTGTTGATCATTCCATTGTTTTGGCTTGAAAAGGATTGCTTTTATGTTCCCTTTGACTCACACGATTGGGACCTGGCGTACGAATTCATGTGCTTTACCGTATCCTTGAAAGGTATCATGGTTCGCATCATGGCCATAGGCTATATTCCGAAAGGCGCCTCCGGGCGGAATACCAGACAGAAAGCCGATGACCTGAACACAACCGGTATGTACTCGGTTGCTCGCAATCCATTGTATTCGGGCAATTATTTGATTGTCTCCTTGTGACGCAAAGTTACGCGCTGGTGATTATAAACACGTTGATTTTCGGATTGGCGTATCTGCCGACTATTCTGCGCGAAGAGGAATATCTGATGGAGACAGTTGGAAATCGATTTTTGGAATACGGCTACGTCGTCTCCATGTTTCGTTCCTAAAACCAGTCTCTGGCAGCCGCCTGGCCTGCCTTTCAGCGCCAGAATAGCGCTTCGCCGCGAACACGATACATGAATGTCAAGAATGACCGTTTTTTTCGGGCATTTGAGAAAGTATCACGCTACCGGCCAATTCGGCATCGACTGGACCTTGGACTATGGCAGCCCTGCCAGTTATCGTCGCGTGGGCCGCGCTGAAGATTCTAAAAAAGGCGCAAGCATTCTGAGAACAGGGCGGTAAGTGACCCTGTCTCATTGAAAGGAACATATGGTGGGTTATATCGTAGTTGCAATTGCTGCGGTTTTTGTATCAGGCCTGACGCTTTTTTCGGGATTTGGCCTGGGAACGCTTCTAATGCCCGTGTTCGCTCTGTTTTTCCCGGTCGAGGTGGCTGTTGCCGCCACAGCCGTCGTTCACGGGGCAAATAACATCTTCAAGATAGCTGTTGTTGGAAGGCGTGCGGAGAAGGCACTGGTCATCCGCTTCGGAGTTCCGGCAATCATTGCCGCTTTTGCGGGCGCCGCAGCGCTGGGCTACGTATCGCATTTTGGCGAGATCGCCAGGTATTCGCTGGGCACACGAACGGCGGTGGTTACACCCGTTAAGCTTATCATGGGGTTGTTGATGCTTGTTTTTGCTCTATTCGAGCTTCTGCCGCGACTGCGCGAACTAAAGTTTGACCGCAAATACCTGTTTGCAGGGGGGGTTCTTTCCGGCTTTTTTGGAGGGTTTTCCGGGCACCAGGGCGCCCTTCGGTCGGCGTTCCTCGCGAAAGTGGGCATTTCGACGGAGTCCTTCGTAGGAACGAATGCGGTCATCGGTTTTATGGTGGACATGGCGCGGCTCGCCATTTATGCGGCAATGTTTTTGTTTGTGAAAACAAACAGCCCGATCGGCTCGGGCCAGTGGCCGCTGATTCTTACCGGCATTGTCGCGGCGTTCGCCGGCGTAATGCTCGGCAAGCGTTTTCTTCACAAGGTTACCATGAAGACAGTGCAGACCCTGGCAGGCGTCCTTTTGCTGGGGATTGCCTTGGCACTCGGATCGGGACTGGTGTGAAAACGGACGTCCGAACGCGGAAGCGTTCGGAAACAGGCTTGGTTGGAGAAAAGAAGAATGCGAGAATTCGCAGAATATAAAGGGAACCAGCAGCATAATCATAAAGGTCCTACCGAAAATATCGAAGCCGGACGCGGGGATTGCGGCATCCGTTCAGCGGGGCAGGAAGAACGGCGGCAGGAACTGGCCCGAAAGGGTCGGCCATGAGGGCGTACGAGCGCAGGGTCCTTCGCGAAGTTAACTGTAAAACACCTTCGACGCCAGTTTTTGAGGGTTGCCTTTGTGATATGCGCTCAATGCCCGCTCAGTCTGTACAGGATGTCCGCAACTTTCTTTAAAGTGTCGGAATTTGGCGCCGGCAGTTTGAGGTAAGTTCTGCCTGTCTCATCTGTTTCCACCAATGCCCGCGTCATGTCAGGAGGCGATTCGATTTTTCCCGCTCTTTCTGTGGGCTGTCCGGTTTTGGCTCCAACCCCCAGCGCATCACCCAGTTTTTCAAGAAACGCGAGACCGGCGGAGGCGACTTCAGCCCAGGCTTGCTCTGCTAGCCGGGTGGCGGGTGTCGCAGCGATTTCCTCCGCGGCGGGTTCCTTTTCCGCCTCTTCCTTTGCTGCTGCGGGAGGCTCTTCCTCCGCGAGCGTGGCTTGTGGGATGGAGGCGGTGGCCTTCTCGACGGATTCCATGAAGCGCTTCAGCCTGGAGCCTCCAAGGAAAACTTCGTCCTGCCCGCCGTCAAGCACACCGGAGAAGAGTGACTTCTTGAAGCTGAGCAGCGAGAGCATGCTGTGCTCGATGGTGCCGGCGGCGATAAAGTTCACAACCCGCACCGGCTGGCGCTGGCCCAGGCGGTGCACTCTGCCGATGCGTTGTTCGAGGACCGCCGGATTCCAAGGCAAATCCATATTGATCACGGCCGACGCATTCTGCAGGTTCATGCCTACGCCGCCGGCTTCGGTGGAAAGAAAAAGGCGGCAGTTGGAATCTTCCCTGAATCTTTTCACCAAATATTTTCGCTTGGAACTGGGCACTCCGCCATGCAGGTATGCGTGGCCCCATCCGTTCCCTTCCAATCTGCGAAGAATCAGTTCGTGAGTGCCTAACCACTGGCTGAACACAACGGCCTTGGCGTTCGGGTCCTCGAAGATTTCTTCCAGCAGCGTCACAAGTTCATCGGATTTGTGACCGTGGTCGGTGCTCTTGTCCAAAAGATAGGTGCTGTTGCACGACATGCGCATGTTCTGGAGCGCCATCATGAGGATGCGCTGGTCGGTTTCCGAGAGGAACTTGAGTCGGCGCCACTTTGCCACGATGCGGGCGACAATTTCCCTGTTTTCTTCGTGATGTTTCATCTGTTCCCGTGTCATGTCCACAAAGAAATTTTTCTCCAGGCGTTCGGGCAACTCTTGCAGCACCTCATTCTTGGTCCGCCGGAGGAGAATGGATGAAAGCGTCTGTCCGATTTTTCCCAAGTTCCTGTAGCCGACCACCATTCCCACATCATCGGTCACCTGATGTTTGTGAAGGAAGCGGAATCGGGGACCCAGTTGAAAGCGGTCTACGAACTCCACGATTGAGTGAAGTTCCTCGAGCCTGTTTTCGAGCGGAGTCCCGGTTAAGACCATTGCATATGGTGACTCGAGTTTCTTGACGCTCTGCGCTGTCCTGGTTTTCCAGTTTTTGATGCGTTGGGCTTCGTCAAGGATGATGAGGTCGGGTGACCAGTGGGCGATATACTCGCGGTCTCTGTAAATGACATCATAATTTACTATTTTGTAAAACGAGTCGGCGCTATAGAGTTGCTGGCGCGAGGCGAGCAAGCCTTCGATGACGGTGGCCTGCCGGTCAGTGAACCTTTCGATCTCGCCCTTCCATTGATGTTTGAGAGACGCCGGACACACGACCAGCACTCGCTCCGTACCGACCAGCCGGGCCAGTATCTCGCAGGCGGCAATCGCCTGGATAGTTTTGCCGAGCCCCATGTCATCGGCGATAATCGAGCGGCCCGCCCGCGCCGCGAAAAGCGCTCCCTTCCGCTGGAACGGATAAAGTGATGCCTTCATTAATCTCTCGAAAGCGGCGTTTTCTGCGCCATCTTGAAAGGCCCTGTCCACGGTTTCCCGCAGTTTCGCCTGGTCTCGCACGTGGGCGATGTGCTGAATGGCATCCTCGTAACAGCGAAGCTCATGCGTGAGCGATGAGGCTTTTTTGAGAAAATCGTCGAAGGCAAAGAATTGGTCCGGTTCGAGAACGCCGTACCTGTCGAAATACCGGTCTGCGATCTCCTTCAGTTCCGGCGGACATTCGGTTCCCGCTTTGAAGATTACCTCTCGGTTCATTCCATAGCGAAGAAACACCTCGGAGTAGGGAGGTCGGAATCCCTCTTTGAACGCTTTTTTGGCTCCACGCTTTCTTTTAAGTTTCGAGAGCGCAAACTCTATGTGCTTGCATGTGCCGACCGTGTTAACGGAAAAATCCGGGCACGAGCAATAGTTGACTCCGGGTTCGCCGCCTCTGATGGCTACCTTGTAATTTCCTCCAGTGGTGGGGTTCTGAATGATGAATTCCGAGAATATCGGTTCGGCTCCAATGTTCTTCATCTTGAAATTCTGGATGGTCCCGAATTCCCGGCGAAGCGCAATCTGCCATTCTTCCAGCGACATGTGCGGCGGCTTTCTTGTTCGGGGTGTCTTTGGCTTGGCCCGCTTCGAGGACCCGGCGCGTGCGGATTTTTTCGTCACGTCTTCTTTCCTTGTTTTTTACTTTTGTTTTCGCCAGGCATGAGGTTTCCGATAACACTACGGCGTCCTGTTCAGAGTCGGCATGGGTGGTCCATGCTTATGGCTCATAAAATACTATGATGGCGGAGGCATGTCAACAAGAATTCGGGCGGGATAGAACATGGGAGACTCGCCGTTTGTCACTGTTTTTTGTCAGCGGCCGATTGAATGCGGGGGTATCGGGCGCTCCCATCCGGTCAATCACTGCTCAACCCTGCTATTTTGCTCCTTTGGCGCACTCGCGCGCTGACGCAACCTTGCCTCGCGCTTATCTGCCTTTTTTTCTTCATCGCGGCGAATCTTCTGCTCGATCGAAAGAACGACGTCGGGCCGGTCCCTCCCGAATCGCTTTCGGTAGAGATGCTCGATGTATTGCCCGAGCGGCATCTTCCACGGCTCCTGTTTGTGGTTGTCCAACTTACCGAGCGTCGTCGGATTCATTTGCAGTTCGCGCGCCATCTGCACCTGGGCATGCGACAGACGGTGACGTTTGCGAGAGTCTATCCAAGCCTGTTGCTTCTCATTCGGCCTCTTCTTTTTAGCCAATTCGATGCGTTTCCTTTCCGAACCGACTGCCCTCAGTTCAGGGACGGGTCATAATAATCGTCTCTCTCCGAGATTTGCTTGGCTAAAGTTATGGCTTCGGTGGCTGCCTCAGCGATATCATCGTCGGGGGAGTCGAGATGCTCAATCAAGAGGGCGCCGGCCTCTTCAGGACAGATGCAGACTACGGCTTCGATAGCTGCAAGGAGCAAAGATTTTTCCGTCCCCTCGTTGGTGAGAAGCGCTGCAATGTGGGACCAGGCGGCTTGCAGTTCCGAATTTCCGGCGGCCCGAACCGCCTCGTAGTGGATGTCAGGGTCTTCGCTCTCGAGTGATTCGAGAATCTGCTCGTTGAACCCTCGAATAAATCGCATGCAGAAGACGGCGGTGAGGTGCCAGGACTTCTCGCCGCTGGCATATGCGGCACGGATTGCGTCGGGGTGCCAGTCCTGCGCGGCGCGCACCGATGCCTCGAGTGTTCGCCGCCGAACCGACTCCGGCGCCTTGGCATCAGCGTAAAGAGTTCGCAGCGTTTCCTGGATTCTTTTAAATGTCTCCTCGGAGACCGGCGACTCGTCGGGGTCGTCGAACTCGTCGATATACACTTGTTCCAGACAAGGCCCCAAAGAAATCACCGACGTTTCACGAAGAGCCGCAGGTTCTTCGCCGCTGAGCGCTATGGAGAGCAGTTCGTCGGCGAGTTCGTCGTTTATGACCACGAGGTCGCCAGCCAGTTCGGCGGCGAGCAGGCGGTCCGGCTCGCTGGCGCTCGCATCGCGGAGAACCCCCAAAAGAATTTCGTCGGTTTCTTCCGGCCATTCCCAAGGAGGTCTGTCATTCAGTGTCTTAAGGTCCATTTTCTGTTCCTCCCATCCCTCGCGTTTAGTCTCGTTCTCCGGCATCTCAAGACTTAACGGCACATTACTGGCATCTTATATTATTCCTCACGCGTGTGCAACTTCGCTCTCTTGGCGCGTTGATGTGCTGAGAAGCGAAGAAGCAAGTTAAGAGGAATCCGTAAACGGTTGAGGACGGTTTCTCATGATATTCCGGCGGAACTCGGGCGCCGGAGGCTGAATGCCAGGCGGTTTTAAGCATGATGCAGGCCGATTGCCGGCTTGCCTGAGAATGTCAAACCCGTTCCTGACCACCAGTATCCTTTGCACTTTTCAAAATGACCGTGGTTCTGGTGTCACTGTGAGGGCAAGTGTCGAAACGGACCGTTTCGAGCGTTGCCGGACTGTCGAAAATAGAAGGCTGCGCGGGGTGTCTTGCTCGTCATTTTGCACTTCCCGCGAGCCAGTCCAGGGCTCGCGAGCTGGTCTTCCATGCCTGCCGGTTGTAAGAGACATAAATCACGGCTTCGTTGACGTCGCCAAAGCCGTAATAAGCGGGAAGAGTCCCCGGCAATTGTTTTCGCCCGAGCAGGTAAGAAGGCACGTGCTCGTTCTGTCTCAGCGCCGCCGAGAGCGACTTGTTGGCCACAGGGGAATCTCCATGTTTTCTGAAATCCAGAAGCGCCCGCGAGTATTTCCAAACAGCCATGGGGTCTCCCTTGAACATCTTGAAAAGTTTTTCGGCATCTTCTTCGCGGCCAAGCTCGATGAGACACGGCATCAAGAGGTCCCGGATTCCTTGGTTGTCGTTTGGATTGAGCCGCAGCAGGTCCCAGTAGTGCTCGACGGCCTCCTCACGCTGCCCGGTCTCCCAGAGGCATTCCGCCAGGCCCGCGCGTGCCCGCATGTAAGGCCGCGTTTCCAGGAGGCCCCAAAAATGGCCGACATCTTCTTCAAAAGCCTCTTTTCCAAGCGCGCGCTCACCCGCCTCGACTCCTTTGCGATAAAGGTCAATGGCTTCTTCGAGAGACCGGGCTGTTTCCTCGGCCAGGAGGTTATAAGCGTCTGCGCAGTCGGCGGACACGGTAAGCGCCTTCTTGGCCAGTGCCACGGCCTCTCGACGTGTCGGGGCTTCCCACGCATCGTATATGATCTGCTGGGCCTCATCCACGTCATTTCGCTTGTTCTCGCCCATGTCACCGAGCCCTGCCAGAATGCTCTCGATGGACTGTATGGAAGGCAGGGATTCAATCGGGAGGGACTCCGAGTGGGGTTGCTCACTCTTCTTTTTCGTTGATTTCGTTTTCTTTTTCTTTTTGGACTTCTTTTTGCCCATTTGGTCTCCTTCCAGCGGGCCATGACCGTGTCCCGGATTTTTCAGACCGGTTCCACCGCTTCAAGCGCGTTATCCGGTATCGCATCCTGCTGCTTAACCGGACATCGGCATTCAATGCCGTAAGGAGTGACAAAGATTTCCTCGCGGAACGACTTCGCGAGGTCTGCGACTACCATCCTGACAAGCTTAAGAATCTCTCACGGAACCTGTGTCCGCCGGTATTACGGCAGTAGCGGTGAGACTCATGATTACCCTCCGATGTTATGCTTTCCATGGTTCAGAGCCTGAATCCAAACAAGTTCCAGTGATTGAGGAAGAAGATGAAGAAGACTGCCGCAATCACAACGAGTGTATAGTGCGCTCTTCCAACAACAGACCAATATCCGTCTTTCCAGGCGAGAATCGCGCAGACTGCGGACGCAGCTGTCAGCGCCGCTGACAGGAGCGGGATGCAGAGAAGCGCCACCAGGATGGGTGGCACTCCACGATACAGTGTCCCCATGGCCGTGGGCATAACCCAGGCAAGACCGACAAGGAATACCAGATTCAGCGTGGAGGCTGAACCGGCCAGCAGGCGGGGGACTCCTCTTCCCCTTATCTCGGCATCAGGCTCGACCCTGGTGCGGAAGAGCAGGGCTCTCAGGGGCCAAGTGACACATGCAGAGATAAAAAACAGCGCACAAATTCCGGCGACAGCAAATTGAAAGGAGTTCTGCTGATACCACCGCAGTTTGGTCGTTTGTTGGATGGGGATTGCGTCGATAAACATGTGGGTAATACGACCATTCTCATCTTCGGTGAACGCGACGAATCCGTCGCCGTCGACTCGCTGAAAAACCAGCGGCTCGATATGAACCCACTTCGATGCCTCCTTGAAATTGAGGGGATAGTGTATGAGCAACGTGTCGTCGTCGACTTGTTCAACCGTATACTGAGCAAAAAAGGCTTCGGCCTTCGTAACTGTGGTTCTTGAGTAACGGTTTGCAAGATAATTGCCGACGAATCGGCCTACATCGCTGTCGGAATTCTTCAGTGGTCGAACCTGTGAAAATTCTTCCCCGGTCGGGTAATAGTGGTCGAGGAACCGGCTGCCGAATATGGGAATGACATCGGGCTTACCCATTTGGCCCGATGAGTTGTATGCGAGAAAAATGCCGACATTACGCTCGGGCAGCAGGAACAGCATGCTTCCGAACCCATAGAGACCTCCTGTGTGCCCGACCAATCGCTGGTTGTTTTCAAATATCTCAAAGAATCCATATCCCGTGCCGGGCAATCGGGGATGACGCCCAAATTGTCGTTTGTGCATTTGTTTGGCCGTTTCCTCCTCGAGAATGCGCGCCTCGCCATAGCGGCCATTCTGAAGATGCGCGATCATGAAGCGGGCGATGTCGGTCGCCGTCGTGTTGAGTTCACCCGCCGGAGCGTCGAACAAGTAATGGTAGGGAAGCCGGCGATAGGAGCCGTCTACGAAGGAATAGCCGACCGCGATGTCGGGCGCCAATGAGGGAGTTCGAGGAAAACTGCTGCGCTCCATTCCGAGCGGTTGAAAAATGTTCTCATCGACATAGCGGGCGAACGGAATTTCGGACCCTACCTCGACTATGTATCCAGCCAAAGCCATGCCGTGGTTTGAATAGCAGTACTGGTCCCACGGAGGCGCGAAGCGAGGCGGCATATGCCTTGCCAAATAAAGGCCGAGCGGGACGACCTTTGATTCGTCCGCCGTCTCTTTTGCTATTATTCGCTCGTCGAAACCTCCCGTATGTGTCAGGAGATTGGCGATGGTGACCGGTTTGGGAAATGCGTCATCTATCTTGAACAGTTCAAGATGCTTGTTAACGTCGTCATCCAGTCTAACGCGTCCTTTTTCAACAATCTGCATCACGGCGGTCGCCGTAAACAGCTTGGAAACCGACGCCACTCGAAACAGCGTTTTGTCAGGTATGACCGGCTTGTTGTTTTCCAAATCGGCAAAACCGTATCCCTTCGTGAAGAAGAGCTTCCCGTCCTTGACCAGGCAGAACACGGCCCCCGGCATGTGATGCTCACGCATCAATTCCGTGAGAAGCGAGTCAATGAATGCTTCCAGTTCGAGCGGGTCGCTTGGACCCTCGGCACAGGCGAGTTGCGCAGTGAAGAACTGAATCAGACAGAAGACAGCGGCGAGGCCCCACCACCGTGATATTCTCGAATACGGAAATCCTGGCCTCATCGGCCCCCCTCCGAAACCGCGTCTTGGCGCGACAAAACCGGCGACCCTTCTTCTCTGCCGGAGCATTCGGGCTCGCGCCATAAAGGCTTCCCGACAGCGGTTCATATTGGCTTGTTATCGAATTGTTCTCGTTCCGGGCCGGTTTTTTCGCCTTTCAGGTAGAAGGTGTTTACGACGATTAACGTATATCGGAAGGCGCCTGAAATGTCAAATGCGCGGGCGGACGGCCACAGTTCCCGATTGTTTGCGGACGTCATTGGCTCACAGTATCGGGTGGTTGATTGTCGAGGGCGCATTGTGCGGTTCATGAACTGTGACGGCTCTACATAACAGTGGGGAATTCCTGACAAACCGGCCAACGTCGTGCAAATTGAATATTGCATGTTCAATTATCTGAGCAGGGTGAATGCCTCTATCCCTCGGATGGTTGACTGGGCTATCGTCATTTGTCATGTTAAATGACGAAGCATAGGTCATTCTTGCCTTACTTGTTCCAACAAGGAATCGGATTCTGTCAACTCAGTGGTAAAGCCCAGATTGTTATAAGCTCTCAATCTTTTCTCGTACATCCGTTTCAAAACGGAAACCTTAGTATCGGCGTAATCGTAGACGCGGATTGCAGTCTTTCCTTCCCACTGCCGCATGAGGCGACCCACATACTGTACTATACGTCCTCTGAAGGCTATAGGAAAGACAAGAAAAAGCGTGTCAACCTGCGGACAGTCAAACCCCTCACCAAGGTAGTTGCCCGTAGCTACGACAAGGAAATCATTTTCTGATGTGTGAGGTCTTCGCAATAACATTTGATGAATCGAGGCGTCTGGTAAGTGGATAAACGAAGCTTCTGTTTCTTATAGAATTCAGGGTTATGCAAAGAAGCAAGGTGCTTTATTCGAGACAGCAGAGAAGGCGGAAGACCTGACTTCTCAACAGATATCTGAGCCCAAAGCGCACACTGAATTTCCTCCGGCGCAGGGGGTTCCTCTTTCGAGAGAGCGAGGGTCATTCCATCATGCCCCGGCCCCACGGTAACGGGCGGAAGAATATCAATGAAGCCTTCCACTTGTTGCGGGGAAAGACGCCTGACTTGGCTCAGGAATGCCCACTGGTCAAGCCATGGATTAAAGTCTTTGTCCAAGAATTCCGTGTTCCCCAGAATACGCGCCTTCTTTTGAAGTGGTAGCGCAATAAGATTCCCGAATCCCCCTTTTGGCATGAAATCCTGATTAGGAAAGAAGCGGTCATAGCTGGCCAAGTCCATTTCCGCCCGTGTCAGCATTGTCTCTCGGAGAAGGGAAATCCCAAGGCGACGCGCGGACACTGCGGAAACAGGAGCTGAAAAGAAAACCCAAATATGGCCTCCGTTACCGGAGCGCGAACGCTCAAGATAGGCTGGTATCTTCCACCGACTGCAGGTCGCCAGATACTCGCGAGCATCGAGTTCCCAAGTTGGTCCATCGAAATCACAAGCCAGGAACCAGCATGTATCATCCTTGAGGAGCGGGTAAATCCCGACCACTTTTGTCCCCGAAAGATGGTCATGAAGAACTTCGTCGGTCAGAGGAAGATATTTCTCCTTTCTTTTTGTCGCCGTTCCGTAACTATCTGCTCGTGCAGGGGAAAATCCCCTCTTGCCTGTTCGCTCATTAATCCAGTAAAGGGCAAAAACATCCTCTCGCCCTTTGAAAAGGCTGCGAAACAAACGAATCTTTTCTTCGACAGTAGACATCGAGTCGACTCCGGGAAGTGGTTCCGGTTTTACAAAGAGGTCGTTCGGTTCGGCTTGCTTATCGGTTACAGATGATATTTCCAGCATTTGGCGCAGACGTTCGTTTTCCTCACGAAGGTGGGCATTTTCTACTTGGATGCTCTCCAATTGTTCTTGCAGGGAACTTCGTGGCTCTTGACCTTTTGATAAATCTCTCTTCATCTTCATTGAGTAGATTAATGGCTTGTACCTGAATCTTGACTATACCAGAAAACAGGGAGGTTTTTCACTAACGCGGGAAAGGCCAAAGGTATGCGCCGAACCCTGGTTTTTTGAGAACAATACTCTGGAGATATCGTCAGAAGAATCGACGTGGTGAGCACGTCGAGGCCAGCTGAGCCACTTTGAAAAAGGAGAATTGCTGCTTCGTTGGATATTCGGGGATAAAAGGAAAAATCAATGTTTCCTAATAGTAAGCTTATTTAATAAGCTCCCCGTGTGCAACCCTCTTCATAACCGTTCTCCATTCGGATGTCAAGCCGAAAGCGCTTATCATTCAACGACTTATCAAAGAGCAGGCCGTTCCGTCGCGCCGGAAGCGGCGTCAATCTTGATTTCCCGATTACTCTACCCAATGCAAATGTCGCAAATCGAGTCACGGACGTGTCGCAAGGAAAAACTGCGTGATCTGTTGAAATCACTCAGCACGCAAAGCCTCGATTGGTTCCATACCGGCTGCTCGGGACGCAGGGTATATTCCGAAGAAGAGCCCAAGGACCGCCGAGAACACCAACGCCGCGGCTGTCGATGGCCACGAGATAAGCGTCTCCCAGTAGCCCAGAGCTGATAGGCCATAGGCACTGCCGACTCCGATAATGACTCCTATAGCCCCACCGCTCCCGGCGAGCAGGATCGATTCGATGAGAAACTGAAGGCGAATGTCAGGACGCCTTGCTCCCAGTGCCCGCCTGAGACCGATCTCGCTGCGGCGCTCGCGAATCGAGATGAGCATCACGGCCAGAATGCCGACGCCACCCACCAGAAGTGAAATGCCAGCCACGCTGCCGACAAGGAAGGTCATGGATTGCGACGTTTCCCGCTCGGTGGCAAGCAGGGTCTCCTGGTTCTGGATGGTAAAATCATCCGGTCTCTCCCGCAGGCGATGGCGAGCTCGAAGCAGGTCCCGGATTTCCGACTCAGCTTTGCCCATCAACCGGGTGTCCTTTGCCTGAACGTAAATGGACTGAACGTAGGTCACGTTCAGCAACCGGCGCATGGCCGTACCGATGGGCACTATGATAATATCGTCCTGGTCGGCCCCGTTCTGGTCAATCCCCTTGGGGAGAGTCACTCCGATAATTTCGAAGGGAACGCGCCCGAGCCGGACGGTGAGTCCGAGGGGGCTCGTTTCGCCGAAGAGATTTTTCACTACGGTTGGTCCGACGACGGCCACACGCCTGAGTGCGCGACTCTCCTCATCCGTGAAGAGCCTGCCAGAGGCAGGCTCGATATTGCGAATGGTAAAACCTGAAACGGCCATGCCCACGACATTGGTGTTGCCGGTCTCCCCTTCCCAGCGGACAGTGAGCTTCTTGCTCAAAAACGGGGCAGCCGAAGCCACGGAAGGGCATTCCTCGACAATCGCCTCCGCATCTTCCGGGACGAGTGTCGTCACGGTGCTCATCTGGCGCTGTCGGCCCGCTATGATCCGCGTCTGCCCGGCGTTGACCACGATGAGGTTGGTTCCCATGTCCCGGATGCGGTCCAGAATCTGCTTTTGCGCTCCCTGCCCGGCGGCGACCATCAGGATCACGGAAGCGATCCCTACGACTATGCCGATCACACTTAGAAAGGTACGCAGCTTGTTAGCCGCGAGAATCTCGACCGAGAGGGAGATATTTTTGCTGATCTTCATCGCAGGGCTTCAACCGGCTTAAGCCTGGCCGCGCGTTGGGCGGGCTGGATACCGAAGAAGAGGCCTACCAAAAGTGAAAAAACCACAGCCAGCGCGAAGGGCTCCCAGGAAATCATAACCGGCGCCTCGATAAACATTCCCACGAGCATGCTTGCCCCCCAGCCCAGCGTGCACCCGAGGACCATCCCCACCAGGGTGACGGTCAGGGACTCGGCCAGAAACTGTTGGAAGATATCC
>CAYVQZ010000041.1:43907-50954 GCA_964453435.1 uncultured bacterium | reverse complement strand
GAGAGCTTTTAAACCGCAAAGGCGCAAAGGGCGCAAAGAAAAATAAAAATTGTAGGGCCGCGCTGACGCGTGGAAAAATGAAAGACGGGAACCGCGAATGAACAAAATAGAAACATTCGGGAGGTTCGTTGAATTTGTGCGATTCGTGTTCAAGAAAGAGAGAGAAACGTTGAGTTTTTGACGACGGGAGGCGCGAGATGGTGAAGAAGGCGAAGGCGTTTCAGGGGGCGCGCGACGCAAGCGTCGGCGCATTGCTGGCGGCTGTTGCGGCGAATCTGCTGTGCAGGCTGTTTCCGGAGCTGGAATACTCGACAGCGTTCACGTTCTGTCTGGTTGTCGGGTCGGGGGTATCGAGAATGTTCTGGAACTGGAGGAAGCACAACAAGAAAAACGGCGGGCTGTTGGCGCTGTCTGCGGCGCTGGCAATCGCGCCGGCGGTGTCGGGCTGTCTCTCGACGACCGCGAAATATTACTTCAAGGAACGGGTTGACAAGGGGGTCGTGCTCGAGGGCGCATGGCAGGACACCGGCATAAACATCAAGCTCCCGGGCGACCCGTTGACGGCGGGCAGCCTGAACCTCGGCCGGCGCGTCGGCTGGGGGGTGCTGGCCGCGCAGCCGCTCGATGAGGATGACGCGATGTTTTACGAGCACACGGAGGGCCTGAGAGCGGGCCCGGACACGCTCGGCGCCACGGTGGAATCGCAGACCACGGTCAGAAACGAGGCCCAAAACTACCTCGGCCCCGAACGCGGCAACCCTGACGAGCCCGGGGACCAGGTCCCCATCGAATAAAAAATTCTCGGGCCTCAGTCCGGGCTTTCTTTTGTCACCGCGGGCCCCCGCACCCAGCGCCAACGCGAGGGCCCGCAACGTATCTCTTGTATTTCATTCCAAGTAAAACAGAGTCTTCTTAGATTTCCCAGGTTTATACCTGAGCTTCCCCCCATAGCTTGGACAGTTTTCACACTGAAATAAGCTAATGTTTTAGCCTTTGTTTTTGTCTTTTCTTTCTCCTCCTCCTCCCCCGCGGGGAAGGGGAGGAGGAAACGGCCCTGCCTCAGGTTCGCCCGAAATACAAATCGGCCGGCGTGCGGTTCCCCACCGCCTGATGGGGCCGCTCGGTGTTGTAGAGGCGCGCCCGACTGGGCCTGTTCATTTGACAAATCTAACAAATAGTTACAGAGAAACCAGAGGGCCGCACCGACATAAACCTATGGGCTCTGCGCTTCACCCGGACTCGCCTGCTTGATGTATCGATAGAAATCGCTGTCCGTGGTGAGGATCAGTACGGAATTCCTGTTGGTTTTCTCTTTGTAGCTTTCCAGTGTACGCAAAAAGGCATAGAATTCGGGATTTCGATTGTACGCCTTGCCGTAAATGCGCGTGGCATCCGCGTCGGCTTTGCCCTGGATCTCCTGTACCTGGCGGTAGGCCGTGGAGCGGATGCGACGCAGCTCTTTTTCCATTGTCCCGAGGATCTCCGCACTGCGTCCTTCTCCCTCGGAGCGGAACTGCGCGGCGATGCGTTTGCGCTCCGAGATCATGCGTTCATACACTTTCTCGCGAACGCTTTCCACGTAGTCGAGGCGCTTGATTCGCACATCCACCAGCTCGATGCCGTACTGAGGGATGATCTTTTGTGCTTCAGTCAGTATCGTTCGGGTGATCTCCTCTCTCCCTCGGGCAATCTCTTTCTTCAGCTCTTGTTCCCGCTCCTTTGGAACCTCCTTCAGCACTTCTTCCTCAGGGACTTCCCACGATGCGCTCCGGACGAGTTCCACGAGTTCGCTGCTTGAGACCTGGTCGCGCACCACGGAATCGAGGATATCGTTCAAGCGGGACTGGGCTCCCTCTTCGCTGGCCACATTCTCAAGAAATTTCTTCGCGTCCGCAATCCGCCATCGCGCCGTGGTGTCCACCCAGATGAACTCACGCCCTTTGGTGGGAATCTGGTTCGGGTCCCCGTCCCAGATGAGCAGGCGCTTTTCGAATCGCCGGACCTCTTGCACAAAAGGCAGTTTCACATGCAGTCCCGCTTCGGTCACGGTTTCCCCCACGGGTCTGCCAAACTGCACGACAATCGCCTGCTGGCCCTCTTCCAAAATGTAAAAGGCGCTAAAGAGCACGATAACGATCACCACCAAGATGATGGCGATGACCGTGGTTTTCAAGGTAATCGTCATGGCCGACTCCCTTCCGCCGCTGGTTGTGCGCCGGGCTCCAGTGGGAGCCAGGGCACCATGGCCTTCTGGTCCTGATCCACGATATAGAGCGCCTTCGTGTCGCCCAGGAAACCCGTCATGGCCTCCAGATATAGACGGCGGCGCGTAACCTGCGGCGCTCCTTCGTACTCCTTTAAAATTGCCTCAAAACGGTTCGCCTCGCCTTCGGCGCGGTTGACGCGCTCAAGCGCGTATCCCTCGGCCTCGCTGATACGCTGGGCAGCCACTCCCCGGGCCTTGGGAATTTCCCGGTTTGCCTGCTCCTGGGCCTTATTGATGGTGCGTTCCCTGTCCTGACGCGACTCATTCACTTCGTTGAAGGCCGGTTTCACGGTATCCGGCGGGGTCACATCCTGAAGTTCCACGGTAACCAAACGCACGCCGCACTCATAGGCCGTCAGGACTTTCTGTATCTCGTTTTTTGCTTCACTTGCAACCGCCATCCTGCCGGTTGTCAGCACATCGCTGCCGAGGCGGTTGCCGACGGCTCGGCGCATGATGGCCTCGGCGGTATCGCGGATCGTTTTCGGCGTGTTGCGTACCTGGAACAAGTAGCGGATCGGGTCTTCGATGCGGTACTGGATGATCCACTGGACATCGATGACGTTTAAATCTCCGGTGAGCATCAGCGACTCGTCCTTGTAAGAACCGCCCGGTTCATACAGGGTCTTTTTGCCGGGAACGGAGGCAATCGTTCGGAAGCCGAACTCCTCTTTGAGTACACGGGCCGTGGGTAACAGACGGACCCGTTCAACACCCAAAGGCAGTTTGAAATGCAGTCCCGGGCCGGCCGTGCGGATTACCTTTCCAAAGCGCTGCACGATCCCCGTCTCTTCCGGCTGGACGGTGAACCAGGTGGTCGAGAGGACGACCACCACAGCGACAATGGCGGCAAGGATAAGGATCGGACCGCCTTTTAAGCTCTGTAGCTTTGCCGTTATTTTCTCCAGCTCTTCCTCCCAAGACGGCTTCGGCCCCCCTGGATTCCGTCCATTCATAATTTACCTCCTTGGTTTCCGAACCGACCAACTTCATCGATTCTTGATTGTACGTGGCAAATGCCAGCGTAAAGCGGAATGGCGTCGCATCTTCACTCCTGATTCGTTCCCTTCTGAAAACCCCTTTGCCCAATGCGCCCCATCATACCACTCATGATAGTCCTGCGCCAGGGCTTCGGGAGTGGAAAGGTTAAAAATAAAAAGGTAAAAGTGTAAGTTGGGCCGCATGTTACCCTTTTTGCGCTTCCGAATACTCCTCGTTTGACCCGGAGAATCGGCTGGGGTCACCATTACTACATTCATGCTGATTTACGATTCATTCACTTATTCCCCCCATTTTTTGGTATAGCAGGCCCGCGTAGCGCCCTCCTGCAATAGGAACTATGTCAAGGAGAGGGCTGCCAAGCAACCGGGAAGGTCCACCGACCACATCGCCGCCCCGCCGCCAAACGAACACAAAACCTCCCCAGGCCAACAACAGCAAGCGCCTATCCCCTTTAACTATATTCTTATGCTCCCCTTGCGACTGTCCCGACAGAGAAGTTGCTCGAAAATCAATATGGTCAATTACTGCAGCGGCAATAAACTGGCGAACCAATTGAGTGACTTCAAGTATTTCTTTTCAATTTCAGGTCTTTGTCCAGGCTCAGCATCTATTTTTGCCAAACAGTCTTTACCTACTTGACTATTTAGGAGTTTATCATACACCTTGTCAGATGTGTATCGAAAAAACCGGGGAATATTAATTAAACCTAGCCGCGACAGATTGTCGAAATATCCCGACACGAGGAGTAGATTTTCACATTCTGGCTTCTCGCCCAATGTCGATAAATGTCGGATAACTTCATTCGAGGCATTCGTCCCATTCGCGCGACTCGCGTTCAAGAGAGAGCGCCATTCCATCAATCCGTGTAAACCTGTCCTGAGCATCGTCGAAGGCTCCGTGGTTCGGGAAAAAATGCTTTTTGACCTCTTGGTTCGTTTCATTTGTGGTCCCCATGTTCGAGGACCCGTTTTGAACCGCGAAGACGCCAAGAGCGCAAAGAAAGATAAAAAATTGCAGGGCCGCGCTGACGCGCGGGAAAACGAAAGGCGGGAACACGAATGGAGCGAAGGAGGCGAATTACACGAATAACGAAAGGAGCTTTTGAACCGGTAGAGTAGGGAGGGCGGAACCCTCCCCCTCGTCAAACCGGACGTGCAGATTTCCCGCATCCGGCTTTCCTGAAGGCTTTGCCTCAGGCAAAGAGCGCAAAGGGAAAGAATCCTTATTATCAGTGTTCATCAGCGTTCATCCGCGGTTTCAATTTTTTCTTTTTGAGGCAGCGTGGGGGTCAGGACTTGTCACGCCCACACCAGTTCTTTGAAGAGTATGTCGAGGGAGAGAAGCAGCAGATTGAGGAGCGAGTGCGCGACGATGCACCATTTGAGGTTCGCTCCCCTCTCGAAGATGATGTTCAGCGCCGCGCCGACGCAGAACACATAGGCGAGCGCATAGAGCGCCATCGGGAACGGATAGTGGCGGACCATCGGCGCATGCGGCGCCGCGAACAGAAGAGATGTGAAGACGATGCCTCTCCGCATGCCGTACGCGTTCTTGAATATCGGATATGCGAACCCTCTCCACACCAGTTCTTCCACCAGCGGAGACGACAGCGCGACCCGGAGTCCGGTGAGCGCGTATATCAGCATGGTCGCCTCGTGCCCGCCGGCGCCGGTTCTGCCGGGCGCGGAAAGGTAGCGCGCGATGTCCGGCGCCGAGAAAACAAGCAGGAAAATGAACAGCGACTTGAGGAACGCCGGCTCGGCGAGCGCCGCCGGGCGGTCGAGGAACAGCCGTTCCGTGAACCGGACGCTTCTTCGATTGCAATACACGATGAAATAGAAGATGCTGAAAACGAGGCCGGCCAGGCTCCTCGTTGTATAGACCACGTTCAGCCGAAGAAGACGGGTCCCCTCCGGGGCAAGCGCTTCATTCAAGACCCGATGCGCGCCCGCCTCGGCCGCATACCGCACTACTACGAACAGCAGCAGAAAGAAAAACACGTCTCGAACGCGCCCGCTCGCAACAGCGGGCGTCCGGGAACCGCTTGCCGGCGCAAACCATCTCATGACCGGGAATCTCTCTCGTTCTTTGTGCGGCTACGTCTGCGCTGCTACCGTTTAGTTTCTTGAATTTCTGTCGTGACTTTCATGCTGCGAGTCTCATAATGGTAACGTTAGCAATGTGATGCAGGGCGAAAGGGACTGTGAAACTGTCTCACGGTTGCACATTTTGCCGAACAACAAGCTTTGGGGGCTGTACCGGATTTACGGGCACGAAGTGCCGTAGAATCGGGACTGTCCCCGGATCCCGCGCATCCGCGGGATAGATTGGCGGCCTGCCCCCGAAGCGCGGGACATGAAATTATCGGACGGACACATTGTCCCTGAAGCCAAGTTTGGTTGCAGCTACGCCGCGCTATGCGCTCGTGTTGAAAAGAGGATGCTACAAATTGTACCATGGAGCATGGCGGTTCGGGCGTTCCGACAATTCGCGGCGCCCAAACAACTAAAATAACCGCAAAGGCGCAAAGAACGCAAAGAAAACGTTTCTCTGACTCGTGTTTTTTGATAAGCGGTCTTTTAATCGGCGATAATCGGCGCAATCCGCGGTTCGGGGAAAAATGCTTTTTGACTCTTAGTTCGTGTAATTCGTGGTCCCCATGTTCGAGGACCCGTTTTGAACCGCAAAGACGCAAAGAGCGCAAAGGAAAATAATCCATATAATTCGTGTAAATCGGTGGTTCCGAAAAAATCTTCTGTGTGCGTTCTTTATCTGAAAACATTTCTCGGGGTCACCCGCTGAGCGGAGCGGAGACATTCGCCCCATGGACAATCGTATAGAAAAAGGTATTCTCCCGCTGGTCGAGGCCATTCGAAGCCTCGATTTCGCCGATACGGTCTACAGTTGTGAGGGACATTTCGACCGTGAGCCGGACGAACGGTTTCTTCCCACCGCCTACGTGACCTTTGGCGTGGACGACCTCGGCAGGTTTCGACTGTTATACGACCGGTTGTCCGCGTTGGCCGAAGCAAGCGAGCCAGCCGCTCTTCGGCTTACCTACGACTGCATTCTCGGGCGATACACGCTCTCGATATGGCCGGACAACTCTCTCGAGAGCCCTTCGGAGAAACGGGTCGCGGCCGATTCCGTAATCCGGTTGGTCGCCGAGGCCGTTTCTGGTTTCGCCCGGCGGGAAGAAGCCGTGAATCCGTCCCGCGATTGCCCACAGTGCCGAAACGCGAGCGCAGGGGGCTGTACCCAATTACGGGGCGCGCTCGTCGAGGACGCAGAGGCGGTATTGTCCCCGAAAAGCGGAACTCCAATTCCGGGGACAAGGAATCACGCGGAGCGTGACCTTCGGCCCATAAAAACCCGTGTCCCCGGAATCAGCAAAATCCACCATGAACCAAAAAAACCATTCGCGGCTCCCGAGGCGCCGTGCATGTTCGTAATTCCCTTCACCCCTTTCAAATGTCCGTTCACCGACTTCACGGCTGACGGATTGGGAAACTCGCGGTGAATCCCGAGTCCGACAGCGGTTTCATACGGTTCCGCTGCCAATGCGGGCAGGAAATTCGGGCGCCGGTTGCTCGTGCGGGCGCGAAGGGCCGGTGTAAGGCGTGCGGGCGTCGGGTGGTGGTTCCGTCCGCTCACGGTCCTCCCGGCCGGCCTGAAGAGTCTTCCGAGTACCGCGCCTCTCCGCTGCACCGGCGAGACCTCGAGGGCACATACCGGCAAGAAGACCTGGTGACGTATCCCGACCAGCCGCCGCTCACGGA
>CAYVQZ010000041.1:15864-43807 GCA_964453435.1 uncultured bacterium | reverse complement strand
CGCTCACGGAGCCCGACGAGAAGAAAAGTCTTTTCGGCGAGCTCGGAGAGATTCTGAGATATCCCGTGTCGGACAAGCTGGCCGCGCAGATATTCCTGACCGGCGCAATCCTGTTCAGCCCGCTGGTCTGGAAAATCATGGTCCCCTTTCGCTACCTGGGGTGCCTGGGCCTTCTGGTCAACATATTCCTTTTTATCTCTATTGTCAGCATCCGCCTGATGTACTTCAGCTACATGCTGCTGATCATCGAGAAATCGGCGGAGGGAGACCGGCGGATTCCCGAACTCCCGGTGTTCGCGACATGGGAGGAGCATTTCAAGGACTTGTTCAAGGTTCTCGGCGCGTCGGCTGTCGCTTTTTCCCCTTTCCTCGTGTATGCGATTTCCGCCAATCTGGAGCTGATTACCGGAATCCTCGAGGCCCGGGCGAGGGGTGAGCCGCCCGGAGCGGAGGCCATGGGCGCGGTGTTCGGCAGTCTGGGGGCGCTCGCGATTCTTTACGCGATCGCGGCCCTCTACATGCCCATGGTGCTGATGACGCTGGTGGTGACGGACCGTTTCACCAAGGCCGTGAACCCGCTGTTCGTGCTCCGGTCAATATTTCGCATTCGAAAGGAGTATCTCTCCGCGATGCTCATCGTCTTTCTGTTCCTTCGCGGCTCTCTCACGCTCGTCACGATAGTGAAGGACCTGCTGGCGGTGGATTGGTTTGCGGCCATGGTGGGAAACATAGTGGAACCGATAATCGAGTTCTATGCGCTCGTGGTCACGATGCACGTCGTCGGCTTGCTTTACTATCGCAACAGCGACAAGCTAAAATGGTGACAGGATGCGGGCCGCAAAGGGGGAGCCGCACGACTGCCCGCCCATTGTTCCGAAGACCGGCGTTCCGGTCTGGGACAGTGAATCCGTCTCACGATTAGCAAGCGAAGGGGACTGTGAGACTGTCCGATAAGTATGTTTGCGGAAACGCCAGCGAAAGGGACTGTACCCAATTACGGAATCGCCCGTTTTTTTTGGGCGATTCGTAGATTGGTGGACTGTCCCTGAAGCGCGGGACATGGAATTATCGGACAGTCTCACTGTCCCCGAAGCAAACAACCTTCACCATGAATCGTGGGACACACTCACTGTCCCTGAGACGTACGTAAATGAGTTAGGACAGTCTTACTGTGAGACTGTCCCACGATTGCACATGTCGCCGAAAACAAAAAATCGATTGACGTAGTATGTCAACCGCAAAGACGCCAAGAGCGCAAAGGAAGACAGGAAAAATTGTTCAACCACGGATTCACACCTGTCTGCGTGCAACGCACAGGCAGGCGGAATTTCACGGATTAAAGAGAAAGAAAAAAAAAGAGGGGCGCGCTTCGCGCGGAACGACAAAGAGCTTTTAAAACACGAATTACACTGATGGAACGGATGTTTCAAATAATACGAATGAGTATCCTTCGACAGCATAATGAATCGAACCGCTTCATTCGAGGCATTCGTCCCATTCGCGCGATTCGCGTTCAAGAGAGAGCGCCATTGCTTCAATCCGTGTAAACCTGTCCTGAGCCTGTCGGAGGATCCGTGGTTCGGGAAAAAATCTTGTTCGTCTCTTCTTGTCGAGTGAAACCGGCGCGCTATGAACTTCTTTCGCAAAACAGATGATGTCATCAACTCGGTTGCGGTTGCGCTTGCCGGTTCCGGCCACCGCCGGCCGATGAAGTTCGCTCTCTACGTTCTCCTGTTCGGAATCCTGTTCGGCATTCCGTACTCGCTTGTCCATCACGTGCAGACGAGCGGTTTCCATGTTGTCAGCGTCGAGCGCGAGGAGAAAGTGGGAGACGAGGTCGCAGCCAGAATCGGGGCGGACATGAGGCTTCTCCCCGCGGAGGATGCGGTCAGCCTCTACATCGGAGAACTCGGCCATAAAGTGGCTGTTCAGAACAATCCGTGGGAAGCCGACTTCCGGTTTCACGTCGTCGACGACCCGCGGATGGCGAACGCGTTTGCGATTCCGGGCGGCAGGATTTATGTGACGACGGGCTTGCTCCGCACACTTGACAACGAAGCCGAACTCGCCGCCGTGCTCGCGCACGAGGTCGCGCATGTTTCGTGCCGTCATTACGCCCGTAATCTCGGCCGGCAGATGCTGATGTCGTGGGTAAAGAAGTTCCTTGGAAGCACCGACCGCACAATGCTCGAGGCCGGCTCGTTCCTGACCACAAACATAGCGTTCCTGCGGATGCGCCAGGAAGACGAGCTGGAAGCGGATTTCAAGGGCGCCCTGTATATCTACGACTTGGATTACGATTTGACGGCATCGGTCAGCCTCGCGCAAAAACTCCTCGATATGGAGCGTCGGATGCCCGATTTCATCAGGGTGATGGCCGTGACGCACCCGCCGTCGAGGGAACGCCTGGAGGCGATGGTGGAGCTGAGGAGGACGTTTCCGAAGAAGGAGGAGGCGACCCTCGGAGAGAGCGTGTACAACGAAAACGTGAAATCAAAACTGCCCGACCCCGCGGCGGCCTCTCGAAGCCCGGGATTTCCCTTCTGATGCCCGTTCGATGCTGCGGACTATGAATCCGTCCGACTATTATGTGTTTGGTCGAAAGCGAGAGCGCAGGGGACTGTCCCAGATTTACGAAATATTTTTTTTATCGCTAAGCAAAGCGAAGTCCCGCGCATTCGCGGGATAGAATCGGGACTGTGAAACTGTCTCACGGTTGCGCATTTTGCCGAACAACAGGCTTTGGGGGCTGTACCCAATTACGGAATCCCCCGCATTTTGCGTTGAGCGGAGCGAAATCCCGCGGACTCGCGGGATAGATTGGCGGACTGCCCCCAAAGCCCGGATTACCGACCTTGGGACACACTCACTGTCCCCGGAGCGACCCGCTTTCCTTCGCTAAGCAAAGCGAAGTCCCGCGCATTCGCGGGATAGATTGGCGGACTGCCCCCAAAGCAGGGTATCCCGAATCGTGAGACACACTGACTGTCCCCTCGGCAGAAGACCACCCAGTGGAATTATCGGACGGACTCACTGCTCCGCCGGCGATTTTCAAATGGTTCCGACGCAGCCCATGTAGACCGTGGTTTCCTCCACGCCGTCAACGCCCACCAGCTTGTTCGCCTCGTCGTCGTAAATCGCGCCGATGGTGCAGCAGCCGAGTCCGAGCGCGGTGGCTGCAAGGTAGAGATTTTGGCCGATGTGGCCGGCGTCGAGGTATACGTAACGGTACGCGCGCTGTCGATATTTCCATTTGCTGCGCTCGACGACTGCGGTCCATATGAAAACGACTGCCGCCGTTTCCGCCATCCGCTGGTCGAGCGCCGCGGCCGCCGCCTGTCTGCCGAGGCTGCCTTTCCTGAGAAGCTGAAGCGCCGTTTCGACCGCGTCGTAATGATAAAGTCCCGGTTCGAGCTCCTCAACCCGGTTGACGACGACATAGGTCTCCACCGGATAAAGAGCGCCCGCCGACGGCGCGGCGCGAAACTGGTAGTCCCGAACCTGAAGCGTGATTCCCTGGGTCGCCCACAACAACCGCGAGAGTTGCCCCATCGGAATCGGCTCGCTCCTGTATGACCGGAGCGAGCGCCGCAGCCTGATTACCTCCCACAGCGGCGGTCCGCCCGCGTCGGCGGCGGGTGGGAGCGCAATCGTCTTCTCGACTTTCTCAAATTCTTTGTGGAGCGACGGCTTCTTGCTCCAATCGAGCGAGTGGCCGGGCAAAGAGCCGCGCGCATATTTTGTCAACCGCTGATATTCATCGCCGATATTTTCGTGTGCCATGGAAATCCTCTCTTGAAGACGCAGCCGGAATGCAAGCGAAGGGACAGTGAATCCGTCCGACAATTATGAACGTCAGCGAAAACGAAGCGCAGAATCTGTCCCACAATTGCTCAGCGAAGGGGACTGTCCCGGATTTACGGGCACGAAGGCGCCGTAGAATCGGGACTGTGAAACTGTCTCACGGTTGCGCATTTTGCCGAACAACAGGCTTTGGGGGCTGTACCCAATTACGGAATCCCCCCGTCCTTTGGGGATTCGTAGATTGGCGGACTGCCCCCAAAGCCCGGATTACCGACCTTGGGACACACTCACTGTCCCCGGAGCGACCCGCTTTCCTTCGCTGAGCGGAGCGAAGTCCCGCTGATTCGCGGGATAGATTGGCGGACTGCCCCCGAAGCGCAGGCAGTTATGAATTTGTTCGCCAGCCCGTGCGGATAAATCGGCGCCTGTAGCGAGGTGTGATTTCTTCCTGTGGGCGCCAATTCATTCGCACGTGGTCAATAAAAAATCATCTGACCAAATATTTTAACCGCAAAGGCGCAAAGAGCGCAAAGGAAAAGAATCCTTATAATCCGTGTGAATCAGTGGAAGAAAGCCTTCTTCCCCGTGTATCGGCGTGTCCTCCCTGGTCGGAAGTCTTTCATCCGCACTACTATATCTCAAATTCGTGAATTTTGTCGCAATTTCCATCGGATGGCTTTCGTAATTTCAGTGGTGAGAACACGTTCCACGGCGAAGGGGACTGTTCCCATTTACGGACCGAGCTCGTCGAGGTCGTAGAATCGGGACTGTCCCCGAGCAAGATTTGGTTGCGGCTATGCCGCGCTGTGTTCATCCGCGGTTTCCATATCTCTCTTTTTTTTGTCCTTAATCCGTGTAAATCCGTGAAAAATGGCTTTTTGACTTTTCGTTCGTGTAATTCGTGTAATTCGTGGCCTAAAATTTTTTTATCGTTTCATTCGTGGTTTCCATGTTCCAGGACCCGTTTTGAACCGCAAAGCCGCAAAGGACGCAAAGAAAGGAAGGGAATCTGAAGCGCAGGAGAAGAAGAACAGAAAGAGGCGTCCTTGATTCTTCGTGCCTGCCATCCATTTGCTCTGCCGGCTCTCTCGACATCCGGAAAAGTATCTGGCTGCCGAGCTGGACCGCGTTGTCTAAATCCATATCCATATTCCTTTCCTTTGCGTTCTCGGCGCCTTGGCGGTTCGAATATCCTGCTCGTGTCTCCGTCGTCTGAGAAGCGTTTTTCGGGTTCGCCTGCTGAGCGAATCACGCGCTTCGCAGGATAGATCGGCGGACTGCCCCCGAAGCGCAGGACATGGAATTATCGGACAGTCTCGTCACCCTCGTTTCCTGATACGCTGATAGGTCCTCTTCATCAGGAGGGCGTCATGCTCGCGGTCGGGACTCTCGCAAATCAGTCGCCCCCCGACCGAAAAATCCTTGAGCGCCCGCAGCAAAGCGGTGTAATTCAGGTCGGACTGGCCCAGGTTGACATGCTCGATTTCGCCCTTGTGTCCGAAGCGGATTCCGGACGCGTGGATGTGCATGTCGCTCAAGGCTTCCGCTCCCAGGTCGGCTCGGATTTTCTCCAGGGCTGTCGCGAACTCGTCGTAGGAGTTCATTTTTCCGCCATATGAATGCATGTGCGCAAAATCGAGGCAGGGAAGCACGCCGTCAACCTCCGAGCTCAAGGCGAGCGCTTCCTCGAGTGTTCCGAACTGAGACGGCTTGCCGGAGGTCTCCGGCCTTAGTTGTATTTCGACACCACGGTCCCGGCATTTCTTTGCCACATGTCGCAGGTTCTTCGCTATATTCCTGAACGCGCGGGCCGGCGACCCGTCGAGGTAGTAGCCGGCGTGAAACGCGACGCTGCGCGCGCCGCAGAGCGCTCCGATTCGCGCGGCCTCAAACAGGCGGTTCTTCGACGCTTCAATGACGCTCGAATCCCGGGAATTCAGGTTGATGTAATACGGCGCGTGGACGGTGAGGCCGACGCCCAGCGACTCGGCGACTTCTCGGACGCGCGCCGCCTTCGCTTCCCCCATGCTCACCCGGCGCACGAACTCCAGCTCCATGCAGTCGAGGCCCGCGTCCCTGACTCTGCGGATGCCGGCCTCGCTGTCGCGCCCCGCCGCTCCATCCGGCACCCCCGCCGTCCCAAATACAAAAATAGGGACAGACCCCATTTTTCTTCGCATTAATCCGCTTTCCGGGGACGCCCCCTGCGCCTGGCTGTCAGTGTGCGCCCATGCAATCGCTCGAGTTGTTCGACAAATTCCAAGGAACCGACCGGGCGTCCCCTCCGAGTGGCGAAGCGTATCTCATCAAGCTTCTTCGTATCCTCCGATGCTACAATGAGTTCCGGCCACTGCTCCAAATCTTCCTTTGTCGGCCACCGCGAAGAAACCACATAGTCTTTTCTTTTTCCGACGTGGGCGGGAGCGCTCGACCAGCGGTAATCCCAGGGGCGGCCCACGAGGCCCGCTCGCAGGGGATTTCGCTCGACATAACGGGCGGCGGCGACCGCATGTCGGTCGTCGAGAACACATGAAAAAAAACGCCCCTGCCACAAGTGTCCGGTCTGAGAATATTTCCAATTAAAATGCTGGGCGTAACGCATGTGTGCGCCAGCCAGCGCGCGGGCGAGGGAGTCGGCCTCGTGAGGGATTCCCACAATGTGGACATGGTTTGGCATGAGGCAATACGCAAGGATATCGAGGCCGTGTTTGCGGCAGTATTGGCGAAGAAAAGCGAGGTAAATCTCCCGGTCGGCGTCGTCCAGAAAGATATCCAGCTTCCTGTTGCCGCGTTGTGTGATGTGATGCGCGTAACCCGTGGCGACCACTCGCGCTGTTCGAGGCATACCGTATTCTACCGCACAACCCTCACCGAACGCAAGAAGAAAATAGGGTCTGTCCCTATTTTTTTAAGTATATTTATGTGAGTAAAGGTAAATTGATGTTGCCGCCGGAGAGGATGATTCCGATGCGTTTGTATTGGAGTGATTTGGGTTTATGAAGCAGCGCTCCGAGCGGAACGGCGGCCGAGGGCTCGACGACTATCTTCATGCGTTCCCAGATGAGGCGGGTGGCTTTGATAATATCGTTCTCGGAGACGCTCACGATATCGTGAGCGAACTTTTTGATGAGCGGAAAGGTGAGGTCGCCGAGCGGAGTGCGCAGGCCATCCGCGACCGTTTGCGGGTTTTCGGGCGGAATCAGTTTGCCGGCGCGGAACGAGCGATACGCGTCGTCGGCGTTTTCGGGTTCGGCGCCAATCACGCGGGTCTTGTTCGATGATATGGCCGACACGGCTATTGCGGTCCCGCTCAGCAGGCCGCCTCCGCCGACGGGGGCCATGACGATGTCGAGATTCTCCACCTGCTGGCACAGTTCGAGCGCGGCGGTTCCCTGGCCGGCGATGATGCGGTAGTCATTGAATGGAGGCACGAATACGGCGCCCGTCCGCTCGACGACGCGCGAGAGGCTTTGCTCGCGCGCCTGAAAGGTGGGCTTGCAGAATATGATTTCCGCCCCGTAATCGGAAACGGCGTCTCGTTTCACGCGCGGCGTGTTCTCGGGCATGACGACATATGCCTTGACGCCCCGCCAGCGGGCTGCAAGCGCAAGCGCCGCCGCATGGTTGCCGGACGAATGGGTAGCCACGCCACGGGCCGCCTCGTCTTCTGTCAGGGAGAATACCGCGTTGCTCGCCCCGCGGATTTTGAACGCTCCGGCCTTCTGAAAGTTCTCGCATTTGAAAAACAGTTCGGCGCCCGCCATCCGGTTCAGCGTGCTGCATGTGAGCACGGGCGTGCGGTGGATGAATGGCTTGATTCTGGCATGAGCGTCTCTGACATCGTTCAGTGTCGGTTCCGGCATGATGGGTAAGACCTCGCAAGCGAAATAGAATCCGATTGCTTTTGCGGTTGCAGGGCGCAAACACGCCGCTTGCTTCGAGGCAGTGAATCTGTCTCGAGGTTACGCTTTTTCCGTTCCGGGGACAGTGAGTGTGTCCGATAATTCATTGGTGGCCGCTACGGGGACAGTCCCTATTCTATCCCGCGGATTGCGCGGGACTTCGCTCCGCTCAGCGATGAAAAAATATTCCGCAAATAGTGACAGTCCCCTACGCTTTCGCTCTCGACCAAACGCATAATTGTCGGACAGATTCACAGTCCCCTGCGCTTTGTTTTCGCTGAAATTCATAATTGTCGAACGGATTCACAGTCCCGATTCTGCGAGATTCGACAGGCTCAGGCCCGTAAATCCGGGGACAGAGAGTGTGTCCCACGGTCGGTAATCCGGGCTTTGGGGGCAGTCCGCCAATCTATCCCGCGAGTCCGCGGGATTTCGCTCCGCTCAACGCAAAATGCGGGGGATTCCGTAATTGGGTACAGCGCCCAAAGCCTGTTGTTCGGCAAAATGCGCAACCGTGAGGCAGTTTCACTGTCCCGATTCTGCGGCGCCTTCGTGCCCGTAAATCCGTGACAGTCCCCTACGCTGAGCAATTGCGAGGCGGAATCATTGTCTTCTCACGCCTGCTTTTGGATCTGGAGCAACGCCAGCGCTGCGAGCGCCGCCCAGGCCAGCACTTTAAATTCGCCTGCTTCCGCAGCGGCCTCGACCTGCGCGCGGCTTAAGTGCAGCAATTCCATTTCCTCGAGGTCGTCGCAATCGGGCTCGGCGACGCGGCGCGCATTTCGGGCGAGGTACAGATGAGCCGTGCCTGCGCCGCGGTTCCCGTCGACGCGGTAGTTGCCGAGGCTCGTCCAGTCGCTTGCCTCGTATCCCGTTTCCTCGAGGAGTTCCCTTTTTGCGCCGAGGAGCGGGGCTTCGCGCGGCTCGAGATATCCGCCCACTGGGGCGAGGCTGGTTCCTTCGACGGCATATTTGGTCTGGCGGAAGCAGAGGAATTTCCCATCATCGGTTATCGCGAGAACATTGACATAGTCGGGCGTGATGAGCCAGGGCCATTCGTTGATGACCCGTCCGTCGGGAAGCTCGACCGCATGGTTTTCGACCATCAGGTACTTGCCGAGGTCGAGGATTATCTTTTTCGATAGGGTCTTCCACGTCTTCATGTTGGGCCTTTCAGAGGAGATACGCAAAAGTGTCGCGCAGTTCGGCGGCGCCTGCTTCAGGGGCGCTCCGCCGGCATATCGCGCCGGTCACGCGGGGCGCGGGACTTCGCTCCGCTCAGCGAAGGAAAGCGGGTCGCTCCGGGGACAGTCCCGATTCTACGGCGCCTTCGTGCCCGTAAATCCGGGACAGTCCCCTACGCTGAATGACGGGGGGATTCCGTAATTGGGGACAGCCCCCTTCGCTCGCGGTTCGGCGGAACATGTGATTATCGGACATACTCACATTCCGCTACGCTCTTGTTTTCGGTTAAACATATAATTATCGGACAGGTTCACGGTCCCCTGCGCTGGGGATCATATTGTGTCACCCCGTCACATTACGAAAGACGCGGCATGAAAATAGCGACGCGAATTCAAGGAAACAACGACTAGCATTACGGCGATGTTTCACCTGCCGCGTTCTCATGCCGAAACCGGCGGTTTCCGCTTTGTCCAAGGGCGAGCCTCTTCAAGCTGCGCCGCCAGTCGAAACAGGGTTGCCTCGTCGCCGTATCGTCCGGCGAAGTGGGCCCCAATCGGAAGCTTGGCGTCATTCCAGTAAAGGGGTACGGACATCGCGGGCTGGCCGGTGACGTTACAGATTGGCGTGAACGGCACGAAAGCCGCCGCGCGGCGGATGCCTTCGATCGGGTTTTCTTCGGATACCCTGAAACTGCCGAGGGGCGGAGGCGGTTCGGCCAGCGTCGGGGTAAGCCAAACATCGTAATCTGCAAAAAATCGGGCTATGTCGCGCGCTATCCCCTGGAGCCCGGTTATGGCCAAAAGGTAATCGGACGCGGACAACTTCTTCCCCATTTCGTACAGGGCCCATGTCAGCGGCTCGAATTGCTCGGGAACCGGTTTCTTTCCGATTTCCGCAGCCAAGCCATCGACTGCCCACGCCGCGCCTGCGGCCCAGACGGGAATGAACAATTGCACCAACAACTCGGCGTTGTATTCTGGGGAGGCGTCGCTTACCCTGTGTCCGAGGTCGGCGCAGAGGGCGGCGGCATCACGCACGGCGCTTACACAATCCGGATGCAGCGGGGGCGCCAGCGTCGTTGTGAAGGCTATTCGGAGTTTTCCCGGATTTGCGCCCGCCTCTTTTGCGAATGGGCGCTCGGGGGGAGCCGGCCAGTACGGGTCGCCCGGCGCCGGTCCCGCTGTCGCATCGAGAAGGGCTGCGCTGTCGCGTACCGACCGGGTCACCGCATGGTCCGCCGTAAAACCATTCATTTCATCGCCGATATCGGGTGCCAATGAGACCCGCCCCCGCGTCGGCTTGAGTCCAAACACGCCGCAACACGAGGCGGGAATTCGAATCGAGCCGCCGCCGTCGTTTCCATGCGCCATTGGTGTCAGGCATGCGGCAACGGCAGCGGCCGAGCCGCCGCTCGAGCCGCCCGGCGTTCGGTTCAAATCCCACGGATTATGTGTCGGCCCGAACAGCCGCGGCTCGGTGGTTGGAAGCAGGCCGAATTCGGGAGTGTTCGTTTTTCCGACTACCACAAGGCCGGCTCGTTTTTGGCGTTTTACCAGCTCGCTGTCGTGAGCCGGGACAAATTCTTTAAGGAAGGCGGAGCCGGATGTCTGCCGGGCGCCGGCATAGGCGGGTCCCAAATCCTTCAGCAAAAAGGGCACGCCGGTGAACGGGCCGTCCGGAAGTTTTCCTTCAGCAGCGGCGCGCGCCTGCTCATACAGTGGTGTTATGATGGCATTGAGTTTCGGATTCAATTCCTCGATACGCCTGATCGCGGCTTCAACGAGTTCAATCGGTTTGACCTCTTTCTTCCGGACCAATTCCGCTTGTGCGGTTGCATCGAGAGACGCGAATTCATTTGCAGAGGCGGGCTGTCCGGATGAGGTCGAGTCCGCGTATGCATTTGAGCGACACGCGTCGAACGGTAATTTTGTGGCGACCGTCGCCAGCGCGGTAAACAACCCGAAGGAAGCGGTTTTGCTGAGGAACTGTTTGCGGGTCCACTCGGTCTGTCTTTCGGACATAAGGTCCATCCTTTCCGAGAATGTGATCAACAACGAAGCGCCAGTCGCCCGGCGATTCCGCCGGGATTCTTGGGTATGCTTACCATCTGCTTTCGGGAGAGTGAGTCAGTCCCATGATATGGAAACGAGTTGGGCAACAGAGCGCGCAAGGCTGATACGAACGTAAGCGACACGTCGCGAAGGCTCAAATTGTGAGCTTCCAGCCGGTCTTCTGTTTTACGAGCTTCTCCTGCATTTCTTCCGTGGAGCCATCCTCGAAGTGAAGCCGAAAACGCACCGTTGCTTCCTCGCGCTCGATTGCCTCATCCAGGATTTCCACTTCTGTGATGGTTCCGTTTTTCGTTCTTCTGCCCCAGTAGCCCGGCATGCCACCGGCATAAACTCCGACTTCTCCCTTGATGGCGTTGAGCAGCTTGTAAGAGAGGAGGTCTTCCAGTTCGGGGTAATTCCCCGCATTTGCCGTCATGTACGCATTCTTCACCACTTCGGCGGGAGGTCTGAACGCCTCCCTCTCGCACGCAAGGAGAGCCCCTGCCACCACGAAAATCACAAGAAGCCACAGATAACGTCTTTTCATTTATCATTCTCCTCTGCTGCTATCCGTTCGAATCATTGGCGGATGCGAATCAAAGAGGCTTTCCAAGAATATAGCCGGATATCCCTCTCAAGGCAAGAGTGCGGATAAAAGGCCGCAGCGCGGACTGCCAGACTTTCGGCGAACCATGCAAGTATCGAAGCGTCTTGCGGTACACCTGCCTGAACAGTTGCAGGGCACGCTGGGCGCGCACAACAGCCGCCGGTTCACTGTACATTCTCTCCCGCCCGTTTCTCTATCCTTTTCAGGATGAATGTGAGCCACCGACTGGGGGTTCCGGCATGGCCGAAGTCGAAGTCGGAGTAAGCGTCGAAAGTCGACTCGGATGAATACCGGCCATGCGATGACCTGCTGCGAACGAAATCGAGCATATCGTTGAATCGTTCGTCACGGGCGGCATGAGGAAATTGTGACAATGCCTCGATGACCCGCATCACCCCGTATTTTACCGACGGATACTCGATTTTCCTGTAACGCGGTCCTATCCCGAATTCGTAGAGCCGCAGCCTCTCGGTTCTCCTGTCCCAGTGATGGAGCAGCAAGTCGATTGCGCCGTCGAACCTCGGGTCGTTTCGATACTCGTCGTATTGACCCAGCATCATGAGGATGTTCAGGTTATCCATCGGGCATGATTCGGTGTTTTCCAGTTCGTTTCCCGGCGCGCGTTTTTCCTCGCAGTGCCAGCCGCCATCGAGTCGCTGGGTGTCCAAAAAGTGTTGAATATACTTCCTCACCCTTGGGTCGTGTTTGTAGCCGATGCGCGCGACGGACGAGAGGAAGATTGCGGAAACGCAGAAGTAATTCGGCTCGTGGTTCTCCTCGGTTATGAAGGTTGCGTCCGGCAATTGCAGCGTGAAGAAGTCCTTGATCTCTTCGTGCAATCCGAGGTCATCGACGCAGAGGCCGATGTCGGCGAGAAAGAACAGGTCCCAGTATGCGTTTCCGGTTTCGGAAAATTTCACGGCTCCCGTCTTTATGGCGGGGATACCTACTTTTTCGTCTCTGAGACGGGAGATGAGCTTCCTGATTCCATCGTCTTCCAAAACAGGCTGGACGCTGGGTGTTGAATCGAGAAGTTGAGTCTCGACGGCATATTTCAGCCAAGCGGGCCCCTCGAGCAGCCAGTTTATGATTTCATTTTCCATATCAATCTCCCGATGATTACCTGGGTTGTTGAACCAATGCCTGTTTCGGATGCTTCGGAGAAGCGGGGTGCGTCTCACGATTCGGAAGTCCGCTCTCGGGGGACAGTGAGACTTTCCGACGATTCATTAGAGGACGCTTCGGGGACAGTCCACCAATCTATCCCGCGAATGCGCGGGACTTCGCTTTGCTTAGCGAAGGAAAGCGGGTCGCTCCGGGGACAGTCCCGATTCTACGGCGCCTTCGTGCCTGTAAATCCGGGACGGTCCCCTACGCTGAAGGACAGAGCGATTCCGTAATTGGGTACAGTCCCTTTCGCCGGCGTTTCCGCAAAAACACATAATTGTCGGACAGATTCACAGTCCCCTGCGCTTTGGACGGATTCACGGTCCGCCCCGCGATTTCTCAGCTGCTCTCGGACGGAATCCCCTCCTTCTGGCTGTTGTCGAAGCATTGCACGGGCCCGCGCCACCGCGCGTCATCCAGCATCGTCTCCGTGAAGTTGCCGGCGGTGTATTCGCCGATGACGCGCCTCCAGAAGCGCTGTCCGGCGACGTTCGCGCTCGTTTGGCGAATCTCCCATTTCCCCGGAAATCTGTCGAAAAGGGAGAACGCGGCGGCTTTGCCGATGCCTTTCCCGCGATATTTTTCGACGATAAAGAATTCGGCAATCGTACGGGCTTCGCCCTCGTTACAGAGGTACGTATGGGTGTTGACGAGCGCAAACCCGGCAATCTGGTCGTCGACAACGATGAGAAACGGATGCCGGCTCGCGTCTGTCCAATAGAAATCGATGTATTTATATTCGAAGATCGCATTGCGGTCAAGGTCTTCGCCTGCCAGCCCGGCGAAATATTTCAAGTAGGACCGCATGAGTCGCTCGAGCAGTGGTTTTTGCTGAAACGTGGCCTCTCTGATTTCCACATTCATCCCATTTCAAGTCTTATCAAATCGGGGGCTTACCGCAGCACCACTTCCATCCCGTCGTGTGCGACCTCGGCCTCGACTCCTCGCTCGAGGGTCAGCTCGCGGATTTTTGCATTGACGACCCGCTCGTCGCCTTCGACGATTTCCGAGCCGCAGTGGGTAATTATGGCCCGCGGGACGCCTTCCTTCTGGCACCATGTGAGCTGAGTGCGAATCGGAGTGTGGCCGATGAGCGTGTCGCGCGGCTTGCGCACCATCGACCGGGTTATCGTTGCGCCGTCGCCGACGTAGACCTTTGCGCCCTTGAGCGCATCCTCGCGGTCCGGGATATACACCACGTCGGGAGCATAAACGATTGCCGCCTCGCCGGCCGTTATGCGGTAGGCGACCGCCGGCGCGCGCGTCGAATGCAATATCGGGAACGCTTCGACGGTGATGTCGTTTATTGGAACGGGCTCGCGGGGGCGGACGACATTGCGGCGGCCGTCCGGAATCTTAAAATTTCTCATGGTTTCCCGCCATGTCTCTTCGGTCGCATACACCGGCGCCGGTGCCCCTTTTTTCAGTCCCCACGCATGGTCGGGGTGCCCGTGGGTGATGAACATTGCGGCGCAGCTCATCTCGTGGGCTCTATCCAGCCAATCTTCGCCGCAATCGATTATGATGTCACTCTTCCTGTATGAAACCATGAGCGAGCTGTGCATGCGATGCCGGTCGGTTCGCGCTTTTATGTATCCGCGTGTGCCCAGAAAGGTGAGTTTCATCTTTTCAGATTTGTTTTATGGCGGTTCGGAACATGAGATGTGGATACGTCCCCGCGCTTCGGTATTGTGTGCTTGGGGGGCAGTGAATCGGTCCCACGAGCGAGGCTCTCGGCCGGGGTTGTTTGCTTCGGGGACAGTCCCGATTCTATCCCGCGAGGCGCGGGACTTCGTGCCCGTAAATCTGGGACAGTCCCCTGCGCTTGGTTTTCGCTGACATTCATAATTGTCGGACAGGTTCACCGTTCCCTTCGGTCCGTTTTCGGCAGCAAGGACAATCATGGGCCAGTATGACTTTCCGCGCTTTGGCCGTCGCTATGTTTTTCCTTCATTGGCCGAGTTATGGCGATACGCGAAAACTCTCACTTTCTCGATTGTTATTAATCCTTCCAGAATCATCGAGTCTAATTCAGGCAAAAACTCGGCGATGCGTCGCGGTTCATCAACGATTTCAATGAGGATGGGCAGGTCCTCGGACAACCGGAGGATTTTGGACGTGTGAATGCGGCTGTGCGCGCCGAAACCGAGCAATCCGCGCAAGACGGTTGCGCCGGCCATGCCCCGTTTTCGGGCGCTCTCGACGATGACCTCGTAGAGCGGGCGGCCTCCATGCTTGTCGTTCTCGCCTATGAAGATTCTGAGGAGTTCCGCTTCTGACGGCAGTTTCATGGCAATGTCCTCCCTACACGAAACGACCGGCGGCCATGCCGAGGAAAAAGAGGATGATTCCGGAAATGTTCTGGGCGGCGATATTCCCGGCGGCCCACGACCATTGGGCGTCTCGAAGCAGTTCTCCCGTTTCCAGCACAAATGCCGAGAACGTGGTGAAAGCTCCCATGAACCCCATGAGAAGGATGGTCCTGGTCTGACCGCTGACGGTCAATCTGGTCTCCGCCGCCGCCCAAATAAACCCTGCCAGAAAACATCCGAGCAGGTTCACCGCCAATGTTCCCCAGGGAAATTCGGCGCCGAACATTCGCTGGACCGTGCCGGCAAGGCCGTATCGGGCGAGAGTGCCGACGGCGCCCGCAAGCGCCAGCCATAGTAGTTTCTGCAGCATTATTCCTCCCGATGTTCCTTTCTTCGCCACACAATTTGTCGTTCACCGCTGCGAGTGGTTCCATTTTGCCATTGAACAAATTCATGGACGAGGGAGACAGTGAGTGTGTCCCACGATTGATTCTGAAGGTTATTCGCTACGGGGACAGTCCCCTGCGTTGGCGTTTCCGCAAAAAACCACACTTGTCGGACAGTCCCGATTCTATCCCGCGAATGCGCGGTCACGCGAACGGCGTGATTCGCTCAGTGACAAAATGACTGGATTCCCCGGCCCGCGCGAAATTTCGGGGTTCATTGGGGACACCATGCGGCATGATGTCCCCAATGAACCCGCATCACCGAATCATGAGACAGATGGAGAGAGGGTTCTCTGTAGCGCATTTGGCCGGCACTCTCATCGTCCCTCGAAGTTGGGCTCGCGTTTCTCGAGGAACGCGGAAATCGCCTCGTACACGTCGTTCGTGGTGCGGATCAGCGCCTGCGCAAGGGCCTCATACTCGAGCGTCGCATCGAGGCCGCTTTCCAGACCTCGATGGATTCCTTGCTTTGCGAGGCCGATGGCCACGGTGGGTCCGTCGGCAAGTTGCTTCGCGAACTTCAGCGCCTGCGTCAGCAATTCATTCCGCTCAAAGACCCGGTTTGCGATTCCCAGCTTGAGCGCCTCCTCGCCGTAAATCCTCTGGCCGGTGAAGATGAATTCCTTCGCTTTCGCGAGGCCGACGTAGCGAGGAAGCAGATACAGGCCGCCGAAATCGGGCACCAGTCCGCGTTTCACAAAAATCTGCGACAGGTAGGCTTCGCTTGCCATGTAAATGATGTCGGATGCGAGCGCAATGTTGCAGCCGGCGCCCACCGCCGGCCCGTTGACCGCCGCTATCACCGGCTTTTCCAGGCGGGTGATTCGGACGATAAGTTCGTTTATCCTGCGCAGGTAGCTCTTGAACGCTGTCGGATGCGCGACGTCCTCCTCGGAGGTCAGCGACCGCAGGTCGGCGCCGGAACAGAATCCGCGGCCCGCTCCCGTGATGACGACCGCGCGGACCGCCGTGCTGTTTGCAACCTCGTCGAATACGCTGTTCAGGTCGTTCATCATATGCCTGTCCATCGCGTTCAGAACATCGGGCCGGTTCAGCGTAATCGTCGCGACAGTGTCAGATACCGAATAGTTCAGTGTCGTATAGGTCATGTTTCCTCCGCTGCGGAGTTGTTTCAGAATAGGGGAAGGCGCGCTTCCAGACAACAAGCACGCACATGATAGCAAATCCGGTGGTTCATTGCAAAAGAGTCGGGAATGTGCCCGAATCATCGAACGGGAGGGGGATGCGGGGGTGTCCCACGGTTCGGGATGCCCTGCTTTGGGGGCAGTCCGCCAATCTATCCCGCGGATTGCGCGGGATCCGGGGGCAGTCCCGATTCTATCCCGCGTCTCTCAAGCGACGCGCGTGATCCGCTCAGCGAAGAAATAACTGGATTCCCCCGTCAAACCGGGGAATGGTCCCGCGAGTCCGCGGGACTTCGCTCCGCTCAACGCAAAAGACGGGGGGATTCCGTAATTGGGTACAGCCCCCTTCGCTCGGTAATCGTGAGACAGATTCACAGTCCTGTTCGCCGGGCAATTATCGGACACAGTCACGGTGGCGTGCGCTTGGTTTTCAGGGAAATGCGCAACCGTGAGAGTGGACCGAAAAAAGGGGCGCTCGGAAAAGCGAGCGCCCCGGTGACGGAAATCGGCCTTATACCTGCGGCAGGCACCTCAACGCCTGCTCGATTTCGTGTTGCGGATGTTCGTAATCTTCGAGTTTGCCGGCCAAGTATGCGTCGTAGGCGCCCATGTCGAAATGGCCGTGGCCGCTGTAATTGAAAAGGATGGTCTTGGCCTGACCGGTTTTTTTGCATTCGTTGGCGACATCGATTGCGGCGGCGATGGCGTGCGCGGTTTCCGGGGCCGCTACGACGGCCTCTGCCTCTGAGAATTGTTGCGTTTTTTTGAACACATCGTTCTGATAATACGCCACGGCGTCCATACACTTCTCTTCGCACAGGAGACTGATTATCCCGGCCATGCCGTGGTATCTCAGGCCGCCCGCGTGGATCGCCGGCGGAATGAAGATATGGCCGAGCGTGTGTTGTCTCAGCAGCGGGGTCATCTTCGCGGTATCGCCGAAGTCATATGCGTATTTGCCCCGCGTAATCGTCGGGCAGGCATGCGGCTCGACCGCTATGAATTTGATATCCTTGCCGTCCTTGAGCTTGTCGCGCATGAACGGCAGCGCCAGTCCGGCATAATTGCTGCCGCCGCCGACGCATCCGATGACATAATCGGGGTACGCGCCGGCAAGCTCCATCTGTTTCTTGGCCTCCAGACCGACAACGGTCTGGTGGAGCAGCACGTGATTCAACACGCTGCCAAGCGAGTATTTCGTGTTTTGCGAGGTCACGGCGTCTTCCATCGCCTCGCTGATGGCGATGCCGAGCGAGCCGTTGCAATTGGGGTCGTCCTTGAGCACCTGCTTGCCGAACTTCGTCATCTCGCTCGGGCTCGGGATGACCTCGGCCCCGAAAATCTGCATGAGCGAGCGCCTGTATGGTTTCTGCTGATAGCTTATCTTCACCATGTACACGCGGCAGACGATGTCGAACATCTTACAGGCGATCGAGAGCGCGCTTCCCCATTGACCCGCGCCCGTCTCCGTTGTTATGCGTTTGACGCCTTCCTTCTTGTTGTAGAACACCTGGGCGACGGCGGTGTTGAGCTTGTGGCTTCCGGAAGGGCTGACACTCTCGTCCTTGTAGAAAATCTTCGCCGGGGTGTCGAGCATTTTTTCGAGACGACGCGCGCGTCTCAGCGGTGTCGGGCGCCAGAGCGTGTATATCTCGAGAATTTCTTCGGGAATCGGTATCTCGTTCGCCGTCGAGACCTCCTGCTCGATCAGGCCCATGGGAAACAATGCCGCCAGAGCATCGGGTCCGATCGGCTGTTTCGTCGCGGGATTTAAAGGCGGGTCCAACGGGCGGGGCAGGTCGGGCAAAATGTTGTACCAGCTTTTTGGTATGTCTTTGGCTCCCAGATTGAATCTGATTTCTTCCATGGCAGTTATTCCTCCAAGCGCTGTTCTCCCTATGACAACTTGCGCAATAATACACGAAAACGTTTGCGAGGGCAAGCGAAAAGATTAAATGAGTGTATTTCGAAAGGCGAGCAATAAGGCCTTTTCCGTCCCGTAACGTGCCCAGTTTTCACTTGAAAAAGCATAACGTTTCTGCTAGCATATGCGCAATTTGCGGACGAGGCGAATCCCGCCTGTCCGCGGGAGAGCACAGGGAGAAAAGGGGAGGAAGTAGGCTATGAAAAAGCTCATCGGACTCGCACTGTTGATTTCCCTCATCTGTTTCACTTCGCCCGCGCATGCGCTGAATCAGCCTCTTGGCATCAATCTCGGTTTTACGAATTTCCTCGACGGCGCATCGCCCGGACCAGGCTGGTATTACACCTTTTATCTCCAGAGCATTCACGCCTCTGATATCAAAGGGCCGGACGGGCACACTTTGTTCGATGACGCGAACTTGCACGCGTTCGTCAATCTCAACCAGTTCATTTACCAGTCAAACGTCAATTTCCTTGGAGGCAATCCCGGCATTGACGTGATTGTTCCGCTGGTCGACGTCGATGTTGATGGTCCGCCCCTGAACGCGCAGGACGGATTCGGCGACATCCTCATCGGTCCATTCATTCAATGGGGACCGCACATGTTGTTCAACCGGCCGTATTTCCATCGCTTCGAGTTTCAGGTGACGGCTCCGACGGGCGAGAACGATGACGACGTGTTTTTGAACCCCGGCGCTGATGTCTGGACGATTAATCCCTACTATGCGTTCACGTACTTTATCACGCCGAAACTGACCACGAGCTGGAGATTCCACTATCTTTGGAGTTCTGAAAACGATGACACCCCGCTGGGCGTCGATATCCAGGCGGGCCAGGCCATCCATTTCAACTATGCAATCGCCTATCAGTTCACCAATTCGCTGAGGCTCGGCGTTTCCGGATATTACCTCAACCAGTTCGAGGAGGACGAATTTGACGGGCACGACACGGACGACACGGAGGAAGAAGTGTTCGCCATCGGGCCCGGAATGGTCCTGCATATCAACCCCGATGTTACGTTCATGGCGGCGGTCAACTGGGAGACCGAGGCCGAGATGAGACCCGAAGGCGTGCGCGCCACCTTGCGTGTCATCTGGAAGTTCTGGTAGAAACCGTCTGAACGAGCGGGAGCGCTGAAGGGGCGGCGCCGGTGATTTTTGCCCGCCGCTCCTTTCTTGTTTTCGAAGGTATTTCATTTTCCCCCATTCCCGCCCCGTCTTGTTGCAGGCGGCGGCGGGTTTCACGTATAATTCAAGGGTTGAGACGTAGTCGGACAGAGTGAGTGTGTCCCCGGATCCCGCGGACTCGCGGGATAGATTGGCGGACTGCCCCCGAAGCACGATGTTCCGAATCGTGAGACACACTCACAGTCCCCTTCGTTGGCATTTCGGAGCGAAAGCGTCGCTCGCCGGCATTTGTGAAAGCCGGTTTTTTTAGTCGTCTCTGTTATTCGAATCGCGGGACGGATTTAGCGCGCTCTTTTCTGTGCGGCGGGTTTCACGCATTCGGCTCGTTTCAGAGCCGTGAGACGATATGAAGATTGAAACCGATTTCCTCATCATCGGCAGCGGCATCGCCGGATTGACGTATGCCCTCAAGGCAAGTGAATTCGGCTCGGTTGCGGTAGTGACAAAAAAAGACCGCGCCGAATCGAGCACGAACTATGCGCAGGGCGGCATTGCGGCGGTGATGAGTCCGACCGATTCGTTCGAGGCCCATGTGAACGACACGCTTCTTGCCGGCGACGGCCTCTGCCACAGGGACGTCGTCGAATTTGTCATAGAAAACGGGCCGCGGCTCATCGAAGAACTGATCGAGCTTGGTGTCGAGTTCACCCGCTCAAATGACCGCCAAGAAGCGTTCGACCTCGGGCGTGAAGGCGGCCATTCGCACAATCGCGTCGTCCATGCGCAGGATTTGACGGGGCGGGAAATCGAGCGCGCCTTGCTGCGCGCCGTATCGGGGAAGCCCAACATACGGATATACGAGAATCATGTTGCGGTGGATTTGCTGACAATCGGCAAGCTCGACCCCGTCTACGACAATCACGATATCTGCTTCGGCGCCTATGTGTACGACCGCCTGAGCGGCCAGGTGAGGACGTTTTCCTCGAGGGTCACAATGCTCGCGACGGGAGGGCTGGGGAAGGTGTATGTGTACACATCGAATCCCGATATCGCAACCGGCGACGGTGTCGCGATGGCCTATCGAGCGGGCGCCCGTATCGCAAATATGGAGTTCATCCAGTTTCATCCGACGTGTTTGTATCATCCGGAAGCCAAGAATTTCCTTATCTCGGAGGCTGTGCGGGGCGAGGGAGGCCGGTTGGTGGACTCGCACGGCCAACCGTTCATGGATAAGTACGACCCGCGCGGCTCGCTGGCGACCCGCGATATCGTCGCGCGCGCAATCGACAACGAAATGAAGAAAACCGGTGCTCGTTGTGTCTATCTCGACATCACGCACAAGCCGGCCAAGATGATAATGGAGCGGTTCCCGAACATCTACGAGAAATGTTTGGAATTCGGTATCGACATAACGAAAGAGCCGATACCGGTTGTGCCCGCCGCTCATTACTCCTGCGGCGGCGCGCTCACAAACATCGATGCGGGCACCGATATTCGCCTGCTGTTGGCATGCGGCGAGGTCGCCTGCACGGGGTTGCACGGCGCCAACCGGCTGGCATCCAATTCATTGCTCGAGGCGCTTGTGCTCACTGACCGGGCGGCGAAACGGTCGAAGGAGTTGTTGGAAGAGAGCCACTCTTTCAAAAGGCCCGAGTTGCCGCCCTGGGAGTCGGGCAACGCCGTCAATGCCGACGAGAACGTGGTCATCTCTCATAACTGGAATGAGGTGCGGCGATGCATGTGGGATTACGTTGGCATCGTCAGGACAGACAGACGACTGTCGAGGGCGCTGCGCCGCATTCAGAATTTGCAGGAAGAGATCAACGAGTACTACTGGGATTTCCTTGTCACCGCCGACCTGCTGGAACTCAGAAACATCGCCATCGTCGCCGAACTCATCATACGGTCCGCGCTCAGCCGCAAGGAAAGTCGCGGACTGCACTACACGCTCGATTATCCCGCTCGCGATGACCGCTGGCAGAAGGACACGGTCTTGCGCAAGCCGGACGAATAAGAGCGTATCCGCCTGAGATGTGGCGGAATCCGTGCGGCGGAGACCACATTGCGCTCCGCTGATTATTCGGGAGACACTATTCGGCATGGTGTCCCCAATTAACCCACATCACCAATCGTGAGACCGATTCACAGTTGCGCTTTGCCGGACAATCGCGGGACGGGAACGAATCTACGACGCCAGCGCGTGTCCGACCTTGCGGACCCGTTCCATCAGTTCGGAATCCTTCTTGGCGTCGCCCTTGTCCTCCGTCCCTGTCTGAGTGATGACTTCCAGGCCGGCGCCGCTGAGGAACGAGAAACAGAGTTGCAGGTAATCGATAATGTGGCGATACGCCTCCGGATTCTCGTCGCCCTGGGACGTAAGAAGAGCGATTTTCTTGCCCGCTGGCAGCACGCTCCTATAGACGTTCTCCTCGCTGTTGTCGATGAAACAATAGCAGCGGTCGAGGAAACATTTGAACTGGCCGGTCACGTTGAACACGTAAATGGGAGTGCCGACCGCCACGGCATCGCAATTCCTCATTTCCTCGAGCACGTCTTGAAAATCGTCCTTGAACGCGCACTCGCCCAGATTTTCCCGACAGGCAAGGCATCCCTGGCAGCCCTTCATGTTGAGCTCGTTGAGATGAATGAAGCGAGTCTCGGCGCCCTTCTCCGCCGCTCCTTCCAGTATCTCTTGTAACATTGTCGCGGTGTTCCCGTTCTTCCTGGGACTCCCATTGATGGCGATGACTTTCATGCGATTTCCTTTCTGTTCTCTCTCAGTTCGTTCTTTCCACCGAAAGAAAGCCTCGCTGACAAGGCTTTCTCATCTATTTCGGGCGACATAACTCTCACGGGCTGCGCCATCGGGTTATTACTTTCCCGGACTCAGGAGCTGTTTATACGAGAACACGGCGAAGAACGCTCCCGTGCCCACAAGCACGATTACGGGTCCGGTCGGCGAATCGAGATAGTAAGAGAGTGTTATGCCAAGGAGCACGATGAATTCCGAAAAGAGAACGCTGCAGGCAATGAGCCCTTTGAACGACCTCGCGAGAAGCTTGGCGATGGATGGGGGAATGATGAGCAGGGCGCTCACGAGTATGATGCCGAGGATTTTCAGGCCGAGGACGACCGAAACAGCCAGGATTATATAGAACGTTATTTGCAGAAGGTTCACTTTCACCCCCGCCAGATAAGCGGTATCCACGTCAAGCGCCATCAGGGTAATGCTCCTGTAATTGAAGATGAGAAACAGAATGATGAGAACCGAAAGAATGCAGATAATGAGCAGGTCCACCGACCTGATGGCAAGGATATTACCGAACAGGAAGCTTACGAGGTCAGGCTGATAGCCGCTTTTCAGGCTGATCAGCACGACGCCGAGCGCCATTCCCGACGTGAAAAGCATCCCGATAATCGCGTCGGACGAGAGCGTCGTATTTTTTTCGAGAGTATAGATAATAAGCGCGAAGATTATGCTGAAAATAATGGCGGTCGTCAGCGGGTGAACGCTCGCCACGATGCCAATGGCGATTCCCGCCAATGACGCGTGGGCGATCCCGTCGGAGAAGAACGACATCTTTCGCATAACGACGAAAACTCCCAGCCACGCGAGCAACGCCGCAAGCACGACGCCGGCGATTATCGCCCTCTGCATAAACGGGTACGACAGGATTTCGGACATATCAATGCTCGTGCGGCTGGAACTTGATGTCTTTACCGTAGAGCTTTTCCAGAACTTCCTTTGTTATCGCCTCTTTCGGTCTGCCGTTGCAGACGAGGTCCCTGTTCAGACACAGTATCTGCGTTGCGAATGTGTACACCATCTGCACCTCGTGGGAGATCAGCACGACGGTGACATTATGCGTTTTGTTCACGTGTTCGACCAGTTCGAAGAACGTCAATTCCGCCGCGATATCGACCCCGCTGGTCGCCTCGTCGAGCATGAGCAGCTTGGGCTCCTTGAGCATGGCCCTGGCAATGAGAAGACGCTGCACCTGACCCCCGGAAAGCTCTCCGAGCCGTTTATCCATGAAGGCGGTAACGCCGACCTCCGTTGTCACTTCCTCCCACCATTCTTCGTTCTTGACCTTGGAAAAGCCGAGAAATTCTTTGACCGTCAGCGGAAACGTTCTGTCGAAGTCGAACTTTTGCGGAACATAGCCGATGTCATTGAGCGCTTCCTGCGGCGGTTTGCCGAAGATGCGGACCGCCCCCTGATGGGGTATCAGCCCCAGGATTGCTTTGAGCAGGGTGGTCTTGCCCGAGCCGTTCGGCCCGATTATGGCCACTATTTCGCCTTCCTTCACATAGAAGTTCAAGTGGTTCAGAATAACGTGACCATTGTACTTCACGGTCAGGTCGCTTATTTCCAATATCTTCTTCTCACTCATCGGCAAGCGCCTCGGCAATGACGTTCGTGTTGTACCTCATAAGGTCGATGTAACTTTGCCGCTCCCCCACACCGCCCAGCGGGTCCAACACATACAGTTTCAGCCCCATGTCAGCCACGAATTGTTTGACGGATTCGGTCGAAAGTTGCGGTTCCGAAAAGAGACACCGAATATTGTGTTCCTGTGCCTTTTTCTGCAGGGTCGCGAGATACCGCGGGGTAGGCTGTTTCCCGGGGAACGGTTCGAACGAGGCTACGACGCGCAGGCCGAACTCGTCGGCGTAATAGAGCCACGAATCGTGAAACGTTATCATCTTCCGGTTGCGAAGACCGCTCAACCGGCTTTCTATTTCCTTCTTCAGGTCGTCCAGTTGCGCCAGATAGTCGGTGAGGTTGTCGGTGTAATATTCCTCGTTCTCCGCATCGAGCGCAATGACTTCTTCTGCGATGGCGCGCGCGATGGCTTTCGCATTTTCAACCGACAGCCAGTAATGGGGATTCACCCCATCGTCCTCATGATGGTTTTCATGCTCCCCCTCGTCCGCCTCATCGTCTGACGCCTTCAATTCGATCCCTTTGTCAACGGTTACCCGCCGGGCATCCGGCAGAATCTCAACGACGGCGCTTGTCCAATCGTCCAGCCCATGTCCGATGCTGAACACCAGCGCGACACCCTGCAGCCGCCTGGCCTGTTGAGGCGTAAGATCGTACGTGTGCGGGCTCGCTCCCGGCGGCAGAATCTCGATTACTTCAAGCTTATCGCCGGAGATGTTGCGCGCGATGTCGCACAGAGGAAATATGGTGGCCGCGATTCTTGGCCGCGGCTGTTCAGACGAGCCATCGCCGGAGCAGGCCTGAATGGTAATCAGATAGAGAACCGCAAGAGACAAAAGACATTTCATTCTTATGACATTCATCATCCTGGCTCGGTGTGTCCGCTCCCACCGCTGGCGACGCCCGAATCGCATCGTTCCCCGTATCCAAATATAACACATCAGCGGCCACATTGGGTGTGGGCAGTTGCGAGTGCGCCTGCTATCGAACCGAACACCGCTTCTTTCCGGCGCCCTGCTTTACTTCCTTCGCGTATTGCTCGTAGCCCTTCCGCCCCATCATCCCGCAGGCATACTTCTTTCCCATCTCGACTCCGGGCTGGTCGAACGGGTTAATCCCGTAAAGCGCGCCGGCCACCGCCGTCTGCGCCTCGTACATATAGATGAGTTGTCCGAGAGTGAACTCGCTCAGTTCCGGCACGGTAACGGTGCAGTTGGGACGCGAATTCTTTGCAAGGGCGAGCGCCGTGGCCTGCTGCTCCGCCTTTATGAGTTCGTCAAGCGTATGGCCGCCGAGGTAAGCGATGCCCTCCATGGCGGGAAACGCTCGCGGAATCCGAACGCTTTGCGGGTATTTCTCGACTCCCAGAAACGTTATGACCTTGTCGAACGGCCCCTCCATGTACAGTTGAATCTGGGAATGCTGGTCGGTCGCCCCAAGCGCCTTCACGGGGGTCTGACCAGCGTAAACCCGCTTCCCGTCCAATGAAAACTTTTTGCCGAGACTTTCGGCCCATAGCTGGCGATACCAGTCGGCAAAGTCGTAGAGCCGATGCGCGTACGGCATCATAACTGAAATGCTCTTGCCTTTCCGGGTGTCGAGCAGGTAGTGAAGCAACGCGTTCAGCGCGGCGGGATTCTTCAGCGGCTCGTCGTTCCTGCAGACCGTATCCATCGCCGCTGCCCCGGCAAGCAATTGTTTGATGTTTATGCCGGATACGGCGGCCGAAAGCAGTCCCACCGGCGTCAGCACGGAGAAACGGCCGCCCACCCCGTCGGGAACGATGAAAGACGTGTACCCTTCTTTCTCCACGATCTTGCGCAGGTGTCCTTTCGTCCGGTCGGTTGTGGCCACAATATGCCGCGAAATCCTCTGCTTGCCGACGGCGTTCAGAAGCCATTTCCGGACGACCAGAAAATTGCTCATCGTCTCCGCCGTGTCGCCCGATTTCGTAATCACGTTGAACACCGTCTTTCGCGGCTCGAGCACGTCCAGCAGAGCGGCGGTCCGGTCCGGGTCGACATTGTCCAGGAAGAACATTCTCGGACGTCCGCCCCGGCGTCCCCTCGGAAGAAGGTTATATTCCGGATGGTTGAGAGCCGATTGGAGCATTATATTGCCGAGCGCCGACCCTCCGATGCCGATTACCACAAAGCTGTCGACCGATTTCGGCAGCCCCCGCGCATATTCCTCGATCTCGCTGACCCATTCCTTCTGGTAGGGGAGGTCCATGAACGCGAGTTTCCCTTCTGATCGCTGCTTTTTCAACTCCCGCAATATCTCGGTCACTCTTTTCAATTCGGACTTCAATTGAGCCTGCGAGATTCCGTGCTTGGAGCCAACGGCTTCCGCCATCACGTTCGTGTAGTCGAAAGAGATTCTGAGCGATTTCGGTCTGCCTTTTTTGCGCATGATTGGTCCCTCGTTCATGTTTGCGATTTCCGAATCTTCGAAACGGCGAGTCTGTTTCAGGTTAGGTGGCCCGTGCTTTGGGCGCAATCCGCCAATCTACCCCGCGAATGCGCGGGACTTCGCTCCGCTCAGCGCAAAATACGGGGGATTCCGTAATTGCGGACAGTGAATCTGTCCGACAATTATGAATGTCAGCGAAAACCAAGCGCAGAAGGCTGTACCCAATTACGGAATCCCCTGTTTTTTGGGGATTCGTAGATTGGCGGACTGCCCCCGAAGCGCAGGACATGGAATTATCGGACGGACACACAGCCCCCCTTCGCCGGGTGCCCGGAAGACAGATTGATTGTCCCCGGAGCGAGCGCCAACGAGCTTTCGAGACGGTCGCTCACACAACTGTGGCACCCCTACACGGAAAGTGTCAATGACAAACGCTTCAACAAAACGCAATGCGGAAATCAATCGCTTGGCCGACGCATCTTAGCACGCATGCTGAATTTATGTCAAAGGCTGGCGAAAACGGCCGACTCATGGACATGATACGTCCATTTCTGTATAATCTACTGTCAAGATACCCTTTTAGTTAAGTCCTTCCGAAAGGATATGACGCGAGAAGGTTGGGGGAATGAGGGAATTCGCCGCTGCGCTCGGACGCGAAATCATTTCGTTTTCCGCCTTTGCCGGCCAGGTGTTTCTCTTCTGGCTGGACATGGCCGCCAAATCCGTCACGCCGCCGTTTTACTTTGCCGAGACGATCAAACAGGTCTACTCCGTCGGCGTCAGGTCGCTCATACTCACCAGCACCGTCGCAATCTCCGTCGGCCTGGTTCTCGCCATGTACACGACTGTCACGCTGCAGACGTTCGGAGCGGTGAACTATGTGGCGGTTATCATCGGACTCGCAATGGTCAAGGAACTCGGCCCCGTTCTCACGGCGCTGATGGTGGGCGGCCGCGCCGGCTCGGGCATAAGCGCGGAGCTGGGCTCGATGAAAGTCACGCGCCAAATCGACGCCCTGACCGTATCGGCGGTGAATCCAATGCGCTTCCTCGTTGTCACACGCGTTCTCGCATGCATGGTCGCTCTTCCGCTGTTAACCATTATCGCCGATATCCTGGGCGTTCTCGGCGGACTGATTGTAGGGGCCACTCAGGCGAACATCAGCCCCCGGCTCTACCTGTCGTTCACGTTCAAATACGTCGGGCTTACCGATATAATACCAGGCCTCATGAAAACCGTTTTCTTCGGCATGATTATCGGCACTATCGCGAGCTACTACGGGTTTCGGACGACGGGAGGCACCGAAGGGGTCGGGAATTCGACAAAGGCGAGCGTTGTCACGACCTCGCTTCTCATAATGATTTCCGATGTCATTCTCACTCGAATTCTCATATGGATTTTCGGCAAATGACCCG
>CAYVQZ010000041.1:0-15764 GCA_964453435.1 uncultured bacterium | reverse complement strand
ACCCGAGCCCAGAGCATTGCTCGTGGAGGACTAATTCCGGGCGCATGGAATCACGCGGAGCGCGACCTTCGGGTTAACCTGTAATCACGAAAAAAGCCGCTCGCAACGCGGAACGACACATTGCGCTTCACGGGCGGGACACGTATCATTCAGCCTCGCAGCGTTCGGGGCTCACGGAGCGATGAGCGAAAAACACGGCGCACCGATTATCAGAATAGAGAACGTGAGCAAGAGCTTCGGCGACCAGGCGGTGCTCGACGGCATCGATTTCGAGGTCTATGAGGGCGAGACCGTCGTCATCCTCGGGGCGAGCGGGAGCGGAAAGAGCGTCCTCATGAGCCTGCTGGTGGGTTTGCTCGAGCCGGACTCGGGGCGCATATTCATAGAGGACCAGGAGGTGACCGGCTTCTCGAGCGATTCGGAGTGGGACCAAGTGAGACTCAAGATCGGATTTCTGTTCCAGGGTTCGGCTCTCTACGATTCGTTGACAATAGGAGAAAACATTGCTTTTGCCCTGCATCACCATATGGAATTGCCGGAAACCCGGCTAAAGGCTATTGTGCGGCAGAAGCTCAGCCAGGTGGAGCTCGAGGGCATCGAAGACAAGATGCCGGCCGAACTCAGCGGCGGCATGCAGAAACGGGCGGCGCTCGCTCGCGCCATTGCCATCGATCCGAAAATCATGATATACGATGAGCCCACGACGGGACTCGACCCCATTCGCGGACGAAACATATCAGACCTCATCGTGAAGCTCCAGCGGGAGCTCCGGATGACCTCTATCGTGGTTACCCACGACCTGGTGTGCGCAAGCATCGTCGCGAACAGGGTGGCCTTGCTGTCCGACGGAAAATTCTGTTTCGTCGGCGCCATGGAAGACCTGCAAAAGAGCGAGGACCCGTTCGTGCGCGAATTTCTCGATGCCAGCACCATCCGATATTGATGCGTCCCGGCGCCCCGCTGTGGCGGAACCGGAACAGGAGGTTGTTATCGATGCGAAAAGGACGAAGAAGGATTGACGCGGTCGTCGGCCTTTTTGTGCTGAGTTCGCTCGCGTTGCTGCTTGCCGTCGTGCTGTTGATCGGACAGCGGCAGAGACTGTTCGAGGAGCACTACGAGATAATCGGAACGTACAATTCCGTGGGTGGCCTGCAGACCGGCGCGGAAGTGCACCTGGCGGGCATCAGGGTCGGACATGTAAAGAATATCCGCTTCAATCCTGAAAACAGAATCGAAGTCGTCATGAGCGTTTCCGCCTCTCAAAGCGAAAGAATCCGGGCCGACTCGACAGCTTCCATCCGCACAATCGGGCTTATGGGCGACCGCTACGTGAATATAACGGTCGGCTCCGAAGATGAGCCGAAAATAGCCGACGGCGGCGCCATCCGGACATCGGAACTCTTCGAGGTTTCGGAACTAATGGAGACAGCCAGGCCGGCGCTGAGAAACCTCGAGAACACTATCCAGAACATTTCAGTTCTTACCGACCAGCTTGCAGACCCGGAAAGCGATGTCGGCTACATTATCGAAAACGTGAAAGACATAACGACCGACGTGAAGAAGGGAGAAGGCACCCTTGGCGCGCTGCTGACGAAGGACGATATCTACCGGAAAGCGTCCGGTGTGCTCGACACCACGCAGGAGACCATGGAGAATCTCAGGGTCGTGTCAAGCAATGCGCGGGATGCCTCCGGCGAATTCGGCAATATCGCGGACGAAACGAAAGCCTCGATTTCGAAGATCGGAGAACTCGCCGAGAGCGCTTCCAGGGCAGCGAAAGATGTTGAGGAAATAGTCGATTCGGGGGAAGAGGTCATGACGGATGCCAGGGTGATGGCCTCAAACTTGCGCGACGCCTCGGAGGACATAAAACAGGCAGCGTCACGAATCGGTCCCATCCTCGATTCCTTCGATGAAAGCGTGAGTGAAGCCTATAAGGTTATTGAGGCCGCGAAACAGAGCTGGCTCATTCGAGGTTATTTCGAACCGGCTGCGCCGGGAGAGCCGATTGCTGTCAGCGGACGAGATGTCGCTCAACCGGAGGTGGCACAATGAAAAAAGGCGCAGTTGCGATGATGCTCCTGGTTTTCTCGGTCGGCGCATGCGCCCGTCCGTCTCCGCCCCCCACTCGTACCGAAAGGAGCGCCGAATTGCTCGGCCAGGGAACGCATCAATACAACAAGGGGAATTATGACGCCGCTTTAAGCAGATTTCAGGAAGCTCTCGACACCAGCGCCTCCGTGGATTATCGGAAGGGAGTGGCCGATTCGCTCAACAATATCGCCTCCGTTCATCTGAGAAAGGGCGAATACGAAAAAGCGCTGGCGAACTTCGGCGGGGCGCTCGAGATTTACCGCGAACTGCAAGACACCGACGGCATTGCAACGACCTTGCTCAATATCGGCTCGGCACATGCCGGTTTGCGGGACTATCAGGAATCCCGCAATTATTACGAAATGGCGCTGGAAGCCGCCCGGGAAAGCCGGCTGGCCGTCATCGAGGCAAAGGCTTTGAACAATCTCGGCCTTCTGGCGAAGGAACAGGGCGATATCGGGCGGGCGCGTGAGTTCTACGAGCGGTCTCTGCAAGTGAACAAACGCACGGAAAACCGCGCCGCGATGGCCGATAACCTCAGCAACCTGGGAACGCTTGCGCTCCACGCGGGAGACCCCGACGAGGCGATCTCATATTACACGAGGGCGCTCGAAATCGACAAAGATATCGAAATTCCGGAGGCCATCGCGCTCGACCTCTTCAATATCGCGACCGCTCATGAGGTCAAGGGCGACCTGCCTTCCGCCGTCAATTTCTACGGACGCGCTCTCGCCATCTTCGATTTCACGGCGAATTATCCCCGTATCGCCGACACACTGTTTCGGCTGGGGCGGGCAAACGAGAAGATGGGACATATCGACCGGGCCATAGAGTGTTACTCCTCCTCCGCCGACGTGGCCAGGGTGGCAGGCAACCTCGAGCTTGCCGATACGGCCCGATTAAAAGCAAACGAGCTTTCGAACGCGCCGGAACCCGCCCAAGCGGAATAGCCCGCAACGCGCATCCCTTCTATCAGCTGTTGTCACGTGCGACTCGGTGCTATGAAATGTGCGACTCAGGCGCGAACTGCCCACTATTATACAGGATGCGAAGCGATTGCAGTATTTGCTGAGCGGAGCGAAGTCCCGCGCAATCCGCGGGATAGAATAGGGACTGTCCCCGGATCCCGCGGACTCGCGGGATAGATTGGCGGACTGCCCCCGAAGCCCGGATTACCGACCGTGGGACACACTCACAGTCCCCGAAACACAACCCTGATCAATCGTGGGACACACTCTTTGACCGTATTGTGGTCCTCGACAGAGGCGTTCGGGAAGGACGCAAGGATTAATGGCGCCTGGTTCCTGCCCGCGTGGCTCGGTGCGCCGGCGAGCCACGCAACACAAAGAAAAAGGGCGCCCGCCGCTGCGGGCGCCCAAACAAACCGTGGACAGTCGCTCAAAGGGGATAGAACGTGAACTCGCAGTACCCGTCTTCAGGCAGTTTTGCCGTGTGGGTCACCCTCATCTTAATGGAGGTCGCCCGCGCCGCTTCGATAAACCCCCCGATACAACTGGCGCCGCACGGCAGGCCTTCGAGGTTTATCCCCGCTTCCGAAAGCGTTTTGTTCAGACTGCATGAGTATTCCTGAAAGCGCATTTCCCGGGTAGTGGAGACAGTGACGTTCCACTTGTCCTGCGGCCGTAGCGACAACACCGAGAGTTCGACATAGCGCTGGACGCGGTGAGGAAACTGAACGCCGGTCTGTTGCGCGACGATGTCAATCATCTCGGCCGTGCGGTCCCGATATTTCTCATCGGCAAGGTCAATGACCTTCTTCATGACGGCGCGGCCGAACTCGTCATAAATTTTCCGCGCCTCATCTTCCGACTTGTCCCGCAGGTTCTCTGCGAGCTCCTCGAAACGGAAAGAGCCGGACACCTCCTCGGCCATCTCGTGTGGCATATCGAAGACGCGTGTCTGACCCTCCTCCAATTTCATGCGGCGACCGGGCGCTATCTCATCGCTTGTCCCCATTTTCTTCTTCGAGGAATCAGCGCTTTTCTTCTTTCGCTTCTTTTCCGCCATGTTTCTTTTCCTCCATTCGTATCATGCACGGCGACGGTTTAATCCGCAGGCGCCGGATGCTCGGCCGATGCCTGCAGGAACGGCTCCGTCGCCGTCCCTTCTTCACCGGCAATGTCGCGCGGCGCCGCCTGCTCGTGTATCGAAATCGTTATCGCCTCGACAGGGCATGCGTCTACGCATTTGTTGCACATGACGCACTGGTCGTAATAGCGGGCATAGACCTGGTAGTCAGCCGGGTCTGTTTCGCGGAATTTCCATACCTTCGTCGGACCCGCGATGAAGACCGTCATCGGACAAATCCGAAGACATTGACCGCATTCAAACGGGCCCAGACAGGTGGTCGTATCCACACGTATTTCCGGAAGCATCGGTGTTCCTCCCTTTGTGAGTGTCGGCGGAAGCGGTGTGTTTCAGGCGTAAGCGAGGCCGGCGTATGTTCTACCAGTTCTCAGCCAGCGCCGGGAACGCGCTGCGTTCCACAAGCGTGATTGCGCCTGTCGGACACACACTGGCGCACAATCCGCAGCCGAAGCACTTCATCATGTTGATGCCTGCCTTATCGGCGTAAACCTTAAAGAACATCGCGCGGAAATGACATCGGGGAATACATTTCTTGCAGCCGATGCATTTCTCCGGGTCGATCTCGGCGACGTATTCACCCTTCAGGATGAACTTGAAGTCATAATCGAGACGGTTGCGAATGGCCACACAGCCGGGATATTCGCACTGGCACATGCCGCCTATGTATGGAAGCCCGAACACATCGACCGTGTGAACGAGTCCGGCCTCATCGGCTATGTCGGCCCAGCGTTTCGCCTCGGCGGGACTCATGAACTCGACTCCGCCCCGATACGTCTCGGGCCAGCGCTCCCATTTGTACATGCCGGAACCGATTCCGATACAGGTGAAGTTCTGCTCGTCGGGAAGAGCGACCGAGGCGCGACGGCAGGCGCACGTCATGCGCGCTATCGGGAAAGCGATGTCGAATATCTGTTTCGTCTCTTCGAGCGTGACCACCTGGGCGAAGTGCCGCTTGTAAGCTTGGTCGAGCGCCTCCTTTTTGACGCGCTCCTCCTCGTCCAGTCTCCCTGCGGCCCGCGCTCGGATTATGTCGTTTATCACGGCGCCGCCCATACCGGCCGCCTGGGGGTCTGCGTCGACGCCGAGCGATTCCTCCTCTGGTTTTCGTATCTTGTAAAGTCTTCTTGCGTAGTTGGCAGGATTCAAATACCACTTCCCGCCATCACCGAATTCGTCACAAAAACGACACATGGTCTTCCTCCCATTCGGAGGGGGTTGAATTGGTCAAAAAACGCCCCCCCTTAAATTTCACATTGAACGATTTCGGATGATTAGGTGGAAAGCCGAAATTCACGCGCACCGAACCCCGACGCGGTCGCTTACCGGCTCCCGCCGGAATTCTCTAAAAGTTCATCGAGTTTCAATCGTGCTTCCGGGAAATCCGGATCATATTCGAGCACCCGCCGAAGAGCTCTCACGGCTTCGTATTTCCTGTTCTCGCGAATCAGTTTGAGAGCGCGCCCATACTGTTCGAGGGCAAACTCGGGGTTCTCTTCAGCCGGCTCGTGGATTGGTCCAAGGTGCATTGTCGAGCGATATCATCCCTAAATGGTTAAACGCGAAAATTTTACCACAGTTCGGCGAGCGATTGCAAGCTGTTCCAAAAAGCGGCGAAACGAGTCCCCTGTGCGAATCGCCCGAATGACGGGGGATTCCGCGTAACCGGCCACCGTTAATACGTGCCCCCGTTGGAAATCCGTGCCTCGGGGGCCGCGAGACTGTCGCGCGGTTGGGCCATTTGTGCCTGAGGAGGTTATTGGGGGACACCATGCAGCATGGTGTCCCCCAATAACCCAGAATCCATCTCTTGAGGCGCGAGATTCGCTCAGCGAAGAAATAACTGAACTCCCCGGCCATGTCGGGGAATGGCTACGTGACGGGTTCGGTACAGCCCCCTGCGCTGGCATTTCGGCAACATGGGCAATCCGGAGGCGGATACGCGATGTCCCGTCCGCGAATCACAAAAAGGAGGATTAACGGAACACCTCTCTGGCGCATGATGAAAGGAAGGAAATCAGAGAGCGCGCTGCCTCCTCCGCGCCTGTTGGCCGAGTAATCGACGCAGCGCGCGCTCCCATCGTCACAAGTAAGCCTCGGATTCCTTCATTGCAGCCTTCGCCGGATGGTATTCGCCCTTTCCCGCCAGAAGCGAGATGATGGCCCTGCAAAAATCCGGCAAATCGTCCGGCGTCCGAGAACTTACGATGTTGCCGTCGACAACGACCGATTGGTCTACGTATTTGGCGCCCGCATTTGTCAAGTCGTCTTTAATCGCGTAGAAGCACGTCATCGTCTTTCCTTTTACGATGCCGGCAGAAATCGGCACCCAGGCGGCGTGGCAGATGGCGGCCACCACCTTCCCGTCCTCGTGCATCCTACGGACGAAATCGAGCACCGATTTTGAGCGCCTCAACCTGTCGGGCGCGTAACCTCCCGGTATCACAATGCAATCGAAATCTTCGGGCTTGAACGCAGAGACCTTGTCATCGGCTTCCACGGGATACCCGTGCTTGCCGTGATACGTCCTTTTCTCGACGCCTCCCACCACGACCTTTGCGCCCGCCTCGGTGAGCCGGATTTTCGGATACCACAACTCCATGTCCTCGTAGATGTCGTCGGCGAATATCAGAACATTCTTTCCTTTGAGTTCCATACGAATCGTCACCTCCTTATGATAACTATAACAACAGGGCCGGACGCGAACTAGTGCTTGGTTGCGGAAATATGCGTTGTGTCGTCCCGTCTGGAAAGCCACCTCAATGAGTGTGTCCAACAATTCGTTGTATGGTTGAAGTCTCCGCGAAGGGGACTGTGAAACTGTCCGATAAGTATGGGTATGACCAAAAACAGAGCGCAGGGGACTGTCCCAATTACGGAATCCCTCCGCTCTTTCATTCCACGGCTTGACCGGGGAGTCCAGCCATTCCTTCGCTGAGCGGAGCGAAGTCCCGCGCAATCCGCGGGATAGAATCGGGACTGTCCCCGAAGCGGAACACCTTCAGTATAGACCACGGGACACATTCAGGGGGGATTTGTGCTCCTCATTTTGTTACGCTGATTTCCGCAACCAAGCACGAGGGGCCGGGAACAATCGGTCAGAAGAACCTCATTCGCGGAATGTGAGAAGACGAGACGGTAACGGCGAGGTCGAGCGCGTCGAAGAGGTCGTCGTGGTCCCCCTGGGGAAACAGCAGCAGTTGCTCCGCCAACTCGTGCATGTTGCGCCCGAGCCACACGCGGCCATCTTCGAAACGGGCTGAGAGTTTCCATCCGCGGGAAAGCTTGTCCTTCGATGTGAACACCTTCTCCACGCGGGGTATGCCGAGCTCTCTCAGGGTATCCGCCTGAGCGGCCTGATAGGCGTTCGACTCGATGCCCAGCTTGACCGGGTCGAACCTGCGGAAGCGTTCGATGATTGCGCCGGTCTGTTGCCGGAAGCTCAGGCGCGCCTGGTGACAGTCGATGACGTAGATGTTGTTAAAAACGTCGAGGCCGATTGTCACAACGGCGAAGTAGTCCGAACCGGCCTCGCACGCAATCGCGAGGTCGACCCCCTGGTATATCCAAAGCGACTCCGGGACAATGTCATAATACCGAATCCACTCCTCTCGAAAAACGACTCCCTTCATCGCGTCGGTGTTGTTCTGGTACTGGGCGTTGAATATTACTGTTCCCGCCTCGCGCCGGATTTGCTCCAGTTTGGCTGCCGGGAATTTCTCCGGCCAGGCGCTTCGACCCGCGGGGTCGAGCGCCGGGATGACGGTGGTCACCGGAAAGAAACCACTTTCGATCAGGTATCCGTAGAGGTCGCAGTAATGGTAGCGGGTTCCCACGACTCCCAGGCTGCCCTCGGGCTCGAGGCACGGCAAGAGCACTTTGAAAAACCATGTCCTCAATTTCTCGCGTTGCAGTTCGGTCCGTGAGTTCTCCTCATCCACGATGTCGTCGCAGAGAATAAGGTCGAAATGTCGCGAGATTACCGCGCCCCCGACGCCCGTCGCGAAAATCGTCGGCTCCTTCGCGATGCGTCTCCTCGAGCGCACTATTAGTTCGCGGTCCGACCACTTCGTGCCGGAAAGATTCCCGAACACTGCCCGAAACGGGCGGTTTCGCTCAAAATGAGTTCGTATCTCCCTGAGAAACGTCTGCGCCTGCGCATGCGTGTTGCTCGCAAGCAGAATCCGAATGTCGGGAGAACGAACGATCTCGAACACGCACCGCGAAACCGACAGGATAGTGGACTTGCCGAAACCGCGCGGGGCGAGCACCAGCGAGCGATTGCGCTCGGTCGATTCCGCCATACGCCGATGCACATCCGTCACGTCGAATCCGAGCAACAACGCCATGGAGAGCAGGTCTTCACTGCATTTTTCTCGGAGGCGCTTCAGTAGGGAGTATTTTTCCCGCAACGTCGCTGATGTCCTCCTTCACACCCTCGCCGGCCTGTCGCGATTCATCCTGAGAACCTTCCGCAAATTCTTTGGCCATGCGTTCCTTGATCTTTCGCTTCATATCGAGCAGCGATACGACGCCCTTCTCGTCTACCTGGTCGAGAAGCATATCAATCCGTTTCAGGTCGCATATGTCATCCACCAGCCGATGCCAGCGGTCTGACACGCGTTCGGGCAGCAGGGTCTGTCGAAGCTTTTCGCTCAGAGACAGCTCGATGTATTCGCTGTAGAGCCGTTCCGCCCGCTCCCGGGAAATTGCCGGCGCCTCTCCGTTTCCCGAACCGCCTTCTATCAGGTCGAGCAACGTCTCGCGGCCCTCGCTCGTTGCGAAGAGCCTGAAGATGCGTTTTTTATCCGCCGGTTTCACTGGTACCTCCCCGGATGTTTTTCGGTTCGCCAAAGGTCGCCGCAAAGTCAAGGGGGAGCGCCACAGGCGGCGGCCCGGCGCCATCCTTGTACCCGGTATTCTTAGCAGAGACACAAACGCATGAGCAAGGAACTTTTTGTTAAAAGAAATGGGAATCGGGATTGGCGAGAGTGCCTGATAATCTTTTTTTTGCTGAAACGCAAGCTGATGGGCCCCGCCCAATTACAGAACCCCGGTTTTTTGTGATTCGTGGCTTGGCGGACTCTGAGTCTGTCCCACGATCGACAATCCGTCAATTTCAGATGGCGGTTCTCTGCCCAGGGGACAGTCCCGCATCTACGATACTTCGTTCCCGCAAATCTGAGACAGCCCTCTTCGCTGGGCAATTGTGGGACAGATTTACTGCCTCCGAAGCACACATCGGCGAATTATCGGACACACTCTTGAAGCTGCGGGTCGGGTCGCTATCAGGAGATGATTGGCGGAAAATTGTACAATCGCTCTCCCGAATATGGAGATATCGTCGAAATTCGGGGCGGGGATGAGCGGGAAATTCGAGCCGTTCGGCCGTTCTCCGGCGCCAAGCCAAGCGGGAGGATACAATATACAATTCTTGTATTAAAAAAGGGTTACGACTTTTCCCGAGCTGCTTTTCCCGCGGCCTTCTCCGCCTGAATTCATGGAATGGAACGTTCATGTCAAGTCTTATTCTTGGAAGCGGAAAAGAGAAAGTATTTTCCTACTGCTTTTGGGTGCCGGTGTACAAGTTTGTAATTTGACAAGTTTTGTTCAATTGAGAAAAAACCCTGTAATTCATTGCTTTAAATTGGCTTACAGGCGCATCCGGATATTGGCATTGATTTTGCTCGACGCAAATCGTCGTTGACTAAAGTCTATCGACGCAAAATGTGTCGGCATCGATTGAGGGAGACAAACAATGCTTGCCAAACCGAAGACATCTATTGGCGTTGACTTGGGTAACCACTCGGTCAAGGTTGTGCAACTTTCGAATTACGGAAACGGCGCAAAGAAAGTTGAGAAGGCTGTCATCTACACCCTTGACTCGGAATTGGACCCCGACCGTCGGGCCGAAGCGACGGTTCGCGCGCTTCGAACTGTCATTCCGAAGTTCAAATTAAAGAAATCCGTCGTTGTAACGGCTTTGCCGGGACAGGACACATTCATTCGATACCTTCGGTTCCCCAAGATGCCGCCCGAGGAATTAAAGAGTTCTGTCGAGTTGGAAGCCGACCAGAACCTGCCTTACGACCTTGCCGAAGTTTCCATGGACTCCGTGGTGCTCGAGGAAATAGCCGAGCGCAACGAGACCATCATGAGGATACTTCTCGTGGCGGCGAAGAACGAGACGATCAACCAGACGCTCGACCTCCTGCGCAGCGCCGGTGTGGTGACAAACATTCTGGGTGTGACCACCCTCGCCATCGCCGATGCCTTCGAGGCAAACGGCGGATTTCAGCCCGAGGAGACCGTCGCGCTCATCAATATCGGGGCCACGTCCACCAACATCAATTTTTGTCGGGACGGCGTCTCAAACTTTACACGAGATATCCTGCGCGGCGGAAGGGACCTCACGACGGCGGTCCAGAAACTCCTGAAGGTGAACTACGCCGAAGCGGAAAACATGAAGGTGAAATACACGCGGAGCGAATACGAGAAAAGCGCCGAGAATATGCTCGAAACTCTTGATGTCGGCTCCGTCGAACAGGCCGTCGACGGTGTTCCGTCGCCGCCGTCGGAAGAGGGTTTGGAAGGGGTGAACGACCCCACCGAACCGATGGCGCAGGCGAGCACCGACGATATCAGCCGGATTGTGAATGCGACTCGGCCGGCATTGAACCGATTGATCGGGGAGATCAGGCGGTCGATTGACTATTACGAAAAACAGCTCTACGAAAAGAACGTTGAACGGCTTGTGCTCAGCGGAGGCACGGCGATGTTCCCCGGGCTCGACCAGGCCCTCGCCGACGCCACGGGGGTGCCGGTCGAAATTGTCAACCCGGTGCAATCGCTCATCGTCGAGGAGGGTTCTCCCGACGTGCAAGACCTGATAGAGAATCGCGCCCAGTTTAACGTCGCTGTCGGCCTGGCGGCCAGGGGGATTGAAGAACTATGATCAGAGTTAACCTGCTGCCCAAAGAGTTAGTTCCCAAGAAACGAAACTTTCTTCCGCACGTGGCCGTTGCCGCGCTTGCCGTTGTGCTTCTCCTGTTTTACGGCAGCAGCCTGGCCACAACCTACACCGAGTTGAGCAACCGGAAGGCGGAACTCGCGCATCTGCAAGGCGAGCTCGCCAACCTCGAGGACGTCGTACAGCAGGTCAAACTGTTGGAACAAGACAAGAATCTTCTCTCGCAGAAAGAACAGGCCGTTGTTCAGATCACCGCCGACCGCACCCTGTGGTCACACGGACTCTACGTGTTTGCCGGACTCGTCCCCAAGGAGATATGGCTCGAACACGTAAGCTTGAGCACACGCAGGCGGCCGGTGACGGTCGAAGTCCCCAATCCGAATAAAGCCGCGGGCCAGCCGCCTACCATTCAAAAGACGGTTATCCAGTCGTTCCCCGCTCTGCGCATCACCGGATATGCCCTGTCGCCTCATCGGGAGAAGGGTGTCGAACTCGTCGGAGAATTCATCCGCAACATGGAGAAGGATGAAGTCTTCTCGAAACGGTTCGTCTTTCCGGAAATGCGGTCCATTGAAAGACACGAGTACAAGGGACATACGGTCATGAAGTTCGTCGTGGACTGTGAAATTTTACAATGAAAGGCAGGAGCCCATGGATTTTTTCAAAAATAGAGTGATCACGAAAGCTGACTGGATCATCGTCGGCGTGTCGCTGTTCCTGCTCGTCCTCGTTACGCTGGGATACTTCGCCGCCGCCAGCATCGTCAAGGGGCAGATTAAGACCGTGGCGGCCAGCGTCAGCAAGACCCACAGCGAGCTGAATGAGGCGCGCGCGATTGCAGCGAAGAAAGACGGTCTTCTGAAAGAGATCGAGAAAGTCCGAGAAAAGATTTCAAGCTTCGAGGACAGACTCCCCACGGAAAAAGAGGTTCCCAGATTGCTGCGTCAATTCCAGCGAATAGCCGAACTCAGCGGCGTCAAGTACCAATTGATAACCGCCCAACCGATCGACGAGAAGGAATTGTACATCCGGCTCCCCTACCAAGTGAGGGTGAAGGGCGCCTATCCGGAAATCGGCGAGTTCCTGCGAAGCCTCGAATTCGGAAGTCGTTTCATCAAGGTGGAAAACATCGATATCGGACCGGAAGACAAAGGCAGCAGTGAAGCCAACTTCACGATAAGCACATATATGTTCGTGAGTAAGGAAAAGGAAAGTGAAAGCGGGGTGACCCATTCATGAAGGTCGATAAGAAAACCATATTTGCGATCGTGCTCGGCATCGCGGCTGTGGCAGTCATTATTTATCAGCTCAGAGGTGTGGTGTCGCGGGGCTCGAGCTCCATCAGCGCAGCCGTCGCAGCGCCGACCCCTTCACAGACGGTGTCAAGCCCGCGCGGGGCGACCTCTTCGATGGCAAAGGCCGCCAAAGAACAGTCTTTTAACGACTACGCGGAATTCATTGAGAGAATCGATGAAGACTCTCTGGCATACAAGAGCGAAAGGTTCAGAAACCCCATGGCCGCCCTGGTGGCGGAATCCGATTCCGATAAGCCGAAAATCAGCGGACCCGCAGCCAAGGTCGCGCTTGGCCCCAGCAACGGCCTCGCCCTGGGGTATTCCATCGAGGGAATTGTCTGGAACGAAGCGGGTCCCTTAGCCATTGTGAACAATCAGGTGGTGGGCATCGGCGAACAGTTGGATGACGGGTCTCGGATTGTGGAGATCAAGAAAGACACTGTTCGTTTTACCAAGCAGGGAAGAGAATACTATTTGATCTTCAGAGAGGAGTAGGTGATATGGGCAGCCACGTGAGGAAAAAGAGGTTCAGCGTCTTTCTGACAGCAGCAGTCGCATCAGCGCTACTTATCGGTCTGCTATCCCCGCCGACGCTCGCGGGTGCGAGTGTCGACAAACAAAAGCTCAGCATGCTCGAGTTATTGGGGCTCGACGCCGGAGACCCTGCGGTGGTCAAAAGCGCCCGGGAGGCGAATGCGCTTTACTCCATCGACGTCACTACCGGCGACAAAGATGTCAATGTCGTGCTCGAACTGAGCGGAACGCCAACCTACAATTCATACCTGTACAGGCAGGACAGACGGTTGGTCGTCGACCTGAGAAACACAATAAATCTTGTTTCGGCCTCGAATATGTCGGTCGGGGAAAACGATCCCGTCAAGTCCGTCCGGAATAGCCAGTACCGGGTTGAACCATCGCTGATTTCGAGAGTGGTTCTCGACCTGCAGGACAATGCAGAACCCGAAATCGTGAGCAGCGAGAACAAGGTCATCATTACCACGGCGAAACCCGAACGACCCGCAACGCCAAAGCCGGCGGAAGAGCAGGAATCGAATGCCGGCCAAGGCGCCGAATTTCAGATAAGCGAATCCGACGCGACTGATGCCGAATCCCTCGAGCAGGAGCCGGAAAGCGCGGAGGAAATCCTGAGCACGGTTGTTCAGGTTCCTGTTGTTGACGTGGAAGACAAAAGCCCTGACGTCGACGTTATGGTTGCCCGGACGGAAAGCGCGACCGACTCATGGAAGTTCGCTGCAGATAACTCTCTGAAGACACAATATGAAGATATAAAACTCTCCGAAGACGCTGAAGAAATCGTTGAACAAACCGTTGTTCCCGCGGAAGAAACAGAGACAGCGGTTAACGACACCGCGGAACGGGCGGGTGAGACACCGGTCGTCGATTCCCCGGAGAGTGTGGAAACAGACGAGGCGAAAGATGCTGAAGACATTGTCTCCAGCGAAGAGCCAATGGAAAACGAGCCCGAAATCGTGGCTGCGCTCTCGGACAACCCCGAGCCTCGGGCAGAAGATGCAGGTCAGCCGACTGCGCAGGGTGTCGAAGCAGAGGCGAGCGCCGAAGAGAATCCCGTTCAGAAAACGGTCCTTGAACCAGTCGAACCCGGCGAAGAGGCGCCTATGATGCTTGCGGCGGCTTCGGCGGAAGCGGCTGACGCTCCGAAAACGGCAGAACAGACCGTTCCTTTGCCGGAGACAAAATACGTGGCGGAACAACCGGTGGCGAAACCCAAGCCGGAAAAAGACACCATTGAGAAACTCGTTCAGACTCTGGCAAAGAGCGACGTGAAAGCCGAAATTTCGCAGGACCCGGTCGTCCCTCAGGAAGAGCTCATCACGCTGACGTTCCGGGACGCCGACCTCGGCTCCGTCCTGGACATCCTCGCACGCAAGGGCAAGTTCAACATCCTTGCCGGGAAGGACGTGCGCGGGGTCGTGACCGTGCGGCTCGTCGATGTCCCGCTTGACGTGGCCCTTGATTCCATACTCAACGTCAACGGCTACGGGTATATCAAGTCGGATAACATCATTCGAATTCTGCCGCTCTCTCAGTTGGGAGAAGAGGTGGAGACTCTCACCGAGACCTATAACCTCAGCTATGCGTCGGCCTCGAGGGTGAAGACCACGCTGACCAGCTTCCTGACCAAGAACGGCAGCATCGAGACGGATGAAAGAACCAACATGATCATCGTGACCGATGTCCCGGGCAACATGGACCGGATTCGAAGCCTCCTTCCGCAGATCGACCGGCGTGTGCAGCAGGTGTTGATCGAGGTGCTGATCGTCGACTCCGTCTTGAGGGATGAGGCCGATCTCGGTATCACCTGGGGGCTCCTGAACACCGTCGACAACAGCCCGAATGAGCAGGCGTTCGGCGTGCCGCTACAAGACCAGATCAACATTAATATCCCCATCGCGAACGACGCGGGCAGCCTCTTGTTCGGCACACTCATGGGCGATTTCAAGCTGGATGCCTTTATCCAGGCCCTGGTCAACAACACGAACACGCAGATCCTCGCCAATCCGAAGATTCTCACGCTGAACAACCAGACGGCCTCGATTGAGATCATTCAGGAGTTCCCGTACAACGACGTCACCCAGACCAGCTCCGGCGGGCAGCTTTCCAACATCACGTTCAAGGAAATCGGCACCAAACTGGATGTCAAGCCGCAGATAACACATGACGGGCATGTGATCCTCGAGGTCGCTCCCGAGCAGAACTTCCTCGCGGGTGAAACAATCACCGGTGTGCCGATTCTCGATACCCGCCGTGCCGCGACCACGCTGATTGTGAAGAACCACCAAACCATCGTCCTCGGCGGACTCAGGTTGAACAGCAAGATGAAGCGCCTGACCAAAGTTCCGCTCCTCGGCGATTTGCCCGGCATCAAGTACGCCTTCCGTTCCACAACCAATGACAAGGACGACTCGGAATTGCTGCTGTTCCTCACAACCCATATCGTGGAATCCCCCGTTATGACGGCGGAGGACAAGATAAAGTTCGAGGAACTGGCGAACACGCCGCGGAAACCAAACTCCCAAATCGAAATCATCCGCTAAAAAAGCAAGGACCGTCGGGCCGCGGAGAGAACCTCCGCGGCCTTTTTCTTTTCCCGCGCAGGGCCCGCACCGGCTTGTTGAGACTGTCCGATAATTCGCCGAAGCACGGATTGCCGACTGTGGGGCACACTCCTTTCGCCGGTTTTTCGGCAACACGAGCACTCGTGAGACTCATTTTCGACAGTTTGAAAAATTAAGTCTATGTTTCTCAAAGGCTTACAG
>CAYVQZ010000040.1:0-51970 GCA_964453435.1 uncultured bacterium | reverse complement strand
CGACAGCGATGCCCTGGTCTTTGTTTTTTGCCTTTGTCTTTAATCCGTGAAAATCGGTCTGCCTGTGCGCTGCACGCAGACAGGCGCAAATGAGAAACTCCCTTCTCCCATTATTTCATTCGTGTGATTTGTTCTATTCGTGTCATTCGTGTTCCCATTTTCAAAAAGCATTTTCAAGCCGCAAAGCCGCAAAGTTTCCCTTCGCGGCCTTGCCGCGAGAAAAATTCGTGTAATTCGTGTAATTCGTGGTCTAATTTCATTTTTTGATTCGCTTAGTTCGTGTGATTCGTGTTCCCATTCTCAAAAAGCATTTTTGAACCGCAAAGGCGCAAAGAACGCAAAGAAAGTATTCCGCTGGCGTCTTGCCGCGAGAAAAATTCGTGTAATTCGTGGTCTACCTCGTCTCTATCTTTTCCCGCCGCGACAGCGGCGCCCTGGTCTTTGTTTTTTGCCTTTGTCTTTAATCCGTGAAAATCCGCCTGCCTGTGCGTTGCACGCAGACAGGTGTGAATCTGTGGTTAATTCAGGTCTTCTATTCATCTGCACTGCCGCACCGTCCCCACATGCCGCAGGCCCTTTTCGCGCCTCGACAGAAGACTTTAAAGCAAAAATCTACAAGATATCGGAACGACACCACCAGTCCAACCCCAACATATGGTGCTGGCCTTTTTTGGCCACACTCGGATGTTTCCGGACATTTTTGGAATTTTCCGCTTGACATACCCGAAATCTTGTGTTATATTTTTGTTAACTTATTCCTGAGAAAAGGCAGGTGCAGGCCCAGGCGAACGAGGAGACCACGAAATCGACACCATCAGCAAATCCCAATCCGGGCATGAAAGGAGGGTCGTAAAAATACACGCCGGGAGTTGCTGAAAATGGTGATGATAATAGAGCGAGATAGAACAATCACACAGACGGCGCCGACAAAACCGAAGTTGCGCGGTGCCCTGTTGTTTTAAGACGTATCACTCAGTTGTTTCAGCGAAGAAGCAGGATGGAAGAAAAAGGAAACAACACGAGATTGGAATTAGATTGATAACTACTTCAGGAGGAAACTGAGGATATGAAAAAACTATCAATTCTCTTGGCCTTGGCGCTGGTGGTTGCCCTGACGGGACCCGCCGTTGCCGAGGTCGAAGAAATTACCGTGGGCGGAAGCATCCAAATCCGCGGGCAGATTCTCACGCCCGGGGTAGCGCTCGCCGGCGAGTTTGATGAGGCGTTTAACGATGACGTGAATTCTTTGGATTGGGTCACACAGAGGACCCGTGTCAACGTCGATGCGAAGCTGAGCGGCGGCGTCCGCGGATTCGTGGAACTCCAGTCCTATGATCTGTGGGGAGTCGACGAATTCGGAGAATTTGAATTCGACAACGTCAGCTCGTTTGACCCGGAAGCGCAAAATTGGCAGAGGCCTTTTGGCAGTCTCCTTGCCGGAAACGGGAATGACGAAGTCGGTCTGTATCAGGCGTATATCGAGATGAACGATATCGCCGATTATCCCCTGATGGTCCGCATCGGCCGTCAGGAACTCGTCTATGGCCGCGAGTGGCTGGTCGGTAACAACGATGCCGGTCTCAACTTTGCGGGTCTTTCGTTTGATGCCATTAAGGCAAGTTATGAAACCGACATGTTCCGAGTTGACGCATGGTGGTCCAAGCTGGTCGAACTTACCTCTCCTCCCGTTTCGGCTGTCATAGGTGAGGTCGAGGAAGACGGCGACATTGACTTCTACGGCGTTTATGGCACGTACAAAGGCCTGGATAACATCGCGATCGACGGTTACTGGCTGTTTGTCAGGAACGCAGACAACACGGTTAATTTGTTCTCCGCGGACGATACCGGCGACACTGATGGTCTCCACACGGTCGGCGCTCGCGGTGCCGGCATGTGGGAACTCGGCCCCGGCATGCTCGATGCCAGCATAGAAGCCGCATTCCAGTTCGGTGACAACGATGTGGCTGATGCGGGTGGTAGCAGCGGCGATTATGAAGGCTGGGCCTTCAACGCGATGGGCGGCTACACATTCGACGATGTGCAGTGGAGCCCGCGGCTCGAGGCCGAGTATGCATACTTCTCGGGCGATGATGATGCGGCTGATGAAGACACCGAAGAGTTCGTTCGCCTGTTCTCCGACGTCCATTATGGCGAACTGAACCTCGGCGGAGCCTTTGATCAGAATGCGTCGAACCTGCACATCTTGAGAATCGGCGGTTCGATAGTTCCGGTCGAGAAGCTGACCGTCAAGGCCGACTTCTACTACTTCATGCTTGCCGAAGACGATGACGATGGGCTTGGTAAGACATTTGGCGTACTGCAAAATACGGCAGATGTCGATGACGATGTCGGATACGAGATCAACCTCGTTGCCGATTACCAGTACACCGAGGACCTCAATCTGCGCCTCGGCTGGGCGCATTTCTTCGCCGATGACGCGATCGAGAATTCCTGGGGCTTTGATGGCGTCGACACAAATGATGATGATGTCGATTACATCTATGTCCAGGCGCTGCTGGTCTTCTAAATTCCGAAGGCTGGCGTAACCAGCAACATCTCCCCCGGGAGCTTTTAAGGTTCCCGGGGGATTTTTTTGTCTTTGCGTCCCGCCCGCAAACGAAGAAATTCGTTGACAACATCCCCGCCCCCAACTACAATCTCAGCAGCCCTCGGCTTGAAAGATTAATTCGTTCGATTCGCTAAATTCCTGTAATTCGCGTTCCCATTCTCAAAAACATTTTGAACCGCAAAGACGCAAAGAGCGCAAAGAAAGGAACAATCGGAAAAGAGGGAGTGTGGTTTGATCGAGAAAATCCGGTCCGATTTTTTGTGCTTTTTTATCGGAGGCAATGAGACGGCGTCGAAAGGCCCGAATTTTCGAAAAACGCGAGCGACAATTCAATCAGGAAAGCGAGAGAAAACAATATTGTTGCTTTTTCCTTTGCGTCCATTGCGCCTTTGCGGTTAAGAAAAATTAGAAGCCATGAATGAAGACCAACTGTCCAAAGTATCAATCGGGGCGGCAATTGAAGTGCATAGACACCTTGGTCCGGGGCTGCTCGAGACTGCTTATCGCCAGTGTCTGGCCAGAGAACTGTCCTTGAGAAATGTCTCGTTCGAGATGGAAAAGCCCTTCCGGTCAACTATAAAGGAATCCTGTTGGATTGCGGATATCGAGTCGATTTTATGGTCGAAAACATGCTGGTTCTCGAACTCAAGGCAGTTGACAAGCTGCTTCCGATTCACGACGCTCAGTTACTCACGTATCTAAAGCTGACGGGATGCAAACTGGGCTTGATTCTAAACTTCAATGTGCCGATCTTAAAAGATGGAATAAAAAGAATCGCTTTGGATTTGTGAAAGGCCCTTTGTGTTCCGGAGCCTTTGGATGAACAGAATTAAGAGATTGAACCGCAAAGGCGCAAAGAACGCAAAGAAAGGAACAATCGAAAGAAAAGACTGCGATTTGATAGAGAAAACGCTGGCCGGTTTCTTGGTTTTTTGTCGGAGGCAATGAGACGGTGTTGAAAGGCCCGAATTCGCTAAAAACGCGAGCGACAATTCAATAAGGAAAGGGAGAAAGAAGAATATTGTTGCTTTTTTCTTTGCGTTCTTTGCGCCTTAGCGGTTAAGAAAAATTAGCAGATGAACTGCAAAGAGAGCGAGAAGGCGAGGGGCGTGGAAGCTGAAGGCGACTCGAAAGATACCCCATTGAAAACGATTTTTTTATATAGTATTTTCTCTTCGCGTCTTTTGCGTCTCTGCGGTTCAAGAAATCTTCTTCATGTCTTTGTGGTTTGAGAAAGATTCTTGGATTCACTCACAAAGCAAAGCGCCCACGCCACGTGAGTCGCGGTTGCGATTTCCGAAGCCTTTGATTGGTGGCTCGGGCATTCCTGCCCCGGGCCGGAAGAAGGGAGAACAAAACCAATGTTCACGTACATCAAATATGCGGAGCGCCTCGAACGTGTTCGCGACGCCCTCAAACAGCGGGGGATCGACTGCCTTGTCGGCACACGGCTGAAAACCATTACCCACGTCTCCGGCGCGTTCGTGCCCTGGCGCAGTTGCGCCGTCATTCCGGTCAACGCCGAGCCGAGGCTGGTCACCCTTATGCTCGATGCCGAACGCGTCAAGGACGACACGTGGCTTTCGACCGTCGTCCCCTACGGTCCGATGCCCGGCGCCGACTACATGGACACGATAGTCAACCAGATCTCCGACCTCGGCTTCGAGAAGGGGACCATCGGGGTCGAGAGCGGCTCGAGCTCGTATCTGCCCGAGGGGTTCATCACGCTGGCCGAGTATGAAGAACTCCGTCATCGGCTGCCCGACGCGAACATTGTCAACGCGATCGATGTCTTCGACCAGCTTACCGTGATAAAGGAAGACGAGGAAGTGAAGCTCATGCGGCAGGCGACCGCTATCTGCGATTGCGCGCATGAGGCGGTCCTCAGGGAATTAAGGGTCGGCATGACCGAGAAACAGGTGGCCGGAATCGCCGAGAAAGCCGCCCGCGACGCAGGCAGCGAGTTCGCCTGGACGTTCACCGGCGGCATGGAAATCGCCTCGGGCTACCGGACCGCCTACGCGATGGGCGGGTGCACGCCGGCGACCGACAAGATCATACAGTGCGGCGACGCGGTTCTCCTCGACATCCACGCCATGTACGGCCTCATGCTCGGCGATGTCTCGCACAATGCCATTGTCGGAAGACCGACGAAGCAGCAGAAAGAGGTCGTGACCGCCTATGTCGAAACCTGCAGAACCCTCATAGACGCGATGCAGCCGGGAATCACCCTCGGCGAGGTCGCCCAGAAAGTATCCGCCTTTGTCGCGAAGAACAACTGGGAAGATATCGTGCTTCCCGGGTACGGCCACGGTATCGGCCACTTCGGCCACGAGTGGTATCCGTGCGTGGTCGAGCACCCCTCGGAATGCAACACGGAGCCCGAGTTCGAACTCAGGCCGAACTACATCCAGATGACGGCGGTCGTGGCGAACCGGCCCGGCATAGCGGGTTTCAGGCTCGAACGGCCGTTGCTGATAACCCCGAACGGAAACGAACTGCTGTCGGCGATGCCGATCGAGCCGACCATTCTCGACAGGGACTGCGTCTGCGCGAAATAATTTTGGAACCGTGCCCGGGCGCCACGGCGAGAGGCGAAAGCCCTTTGTAGGCGCGAATTTATTCGCACACCCCGGCTTCGGCGCGGCGCAGGCGGGAACAAATGTATTTTCTCTTTCACGCAAAGCCGCAAAGTTTCTCTTCGCGCCTTGCCACAAGAAAAAATTCGTGTAATTCGTGGTTAAACTCGTCTTTATCTTTTCCCGCCGCGAGCGCGGCGCCCGGGTCTTTGTTTTTTGCCTTTGTCTTTAATCCGTGAAAATCGGTCTGCCTGTGCGCTGCACACAGACAGGCGAAATCTGCGGATAAGAAACTCCCTTTTCGCATTATTTCATTCGTGTGATTTGTCCTATTCGTGTGATTCGTGTTCCCATTTTCAAAAAGCATTTTTGAACCGCAAAGGCGCAAAGAATGCAAAGAAAGGATTCCCTTGGCGTCTTAGCGCCTTGGCGTGAGAGAGAATTGGTGAGAAAATTTTGTTTTTTTCGACTCGAAGTTTTATTTGCTGCATTACCCAAATTCGTGTAATTCGTGGTCTACCTCGTCTTTATCTTTTCCCGCCGCGACAGCGGCGCCCTGGTCTTTGTTTTTTTGCCTTTGTCTTTAATCCGTGTTAATCCGTGGTTAATTCAGGTCGTTTTTTTTCAATCTGCGCAATCTGCGGATAAAAAGCTTTTTTCTTATCATTTCGGTTCGTTTGTTCTCCGGCAATTGACGCATCCCGTCTCGCGTGGTATAATTTTATCGAGCTAAAATGGGACAGAGAGCATTAAATCCGCTTGTTTTTACGACGCTTTTACCGAATCAGCTCGATCCGGCGCTGAATCCGACGCGCAACCCGCGCACCGGCGCGAATAACACCGCTGACAGGCTGGGCGCAGAGGAGGCCGTGCGCGGCGCGCGGAACGACCAGGTCATGATAACCACGCTCGACAATGCTGTCGGCGGATTGCAGGCGGAAGACACGAGCATAGACCCGCAGCGAACCCCCCTGATTTCCGCAGACCTCCAACAGCAAATCGGCCAGCGCACGCTGTCGGAGCGCGGAGCATATCTCGATATACTGGCGTAAGGCGTCTTCCTCAGGATAAACTTCGTGAAGAATCCCCTGTTTCTATTCCGTGCAAAGCCACAAAGAAAGCAAAGGACGAGAAAGAGCATTTTCCTGGCGTGTTGGCGGGAGAAAAGGGAATTTACTGTTTGACCACGAACACGGCGCGGCAATTATCCGCATCACCAAGCGTGGGGCGGATTCACGGTCCCCCGGGCAGGCTCTTTTGGGAAATGTGCAACTGTTGGATAGAGGGAGGTCAGCGATGCGTTTACGATTCTGGCTGGCGCTTCTCATAGGCGTTGGCGTTCTGGTGTCTGCCGTTCCGGCTCGTGCCGAACGGATCATCACAACTCCTGACGTGATGAACCGCGTGAAGCTTCGACATCGTCCGACACTCGATAGTCCGGCCATCGGTTCGTTGCGGTTTAACGAGTCGGCGGAACTGCTCGAGAGCCTTCCATACTGGTACCACATAAAGCTCGACAACGGGGTGCCCGGGTACGTGAGCAGGGGATACACGCGGAAGCTGTCCGAGGCGGAGGCTGACGGCGAAATCATTCGGGTCGGGTTCTGGAACATCAGGAAACTGGGCCGAAATCCATCGGCCGACTACAAATTGATTGCGCGGGTTGTCGAGGCCAACTTCGACGCGCTTGCCCTTGCCGGAATAATGCAGGACGAAGCGCTGGGACGCCCCGGCTATGACGCTTTGCTCAAGGCCCTCGGTTCATCGTGGGCCGGATTGATTACGACCTCTCCGCGTCCCGAGGCCGCCGGACTCGACGCCGAATTCTACGCGATTCTGTATCGAACCGCCATTATCCGGCCGTGCTCCGAATGGGGAGGCCTCGTATACTATGACGACAGCGGGGCGAACGCGGAAGGCCCCGGGCCGGACCATTTTCGGCGCGAACCGGCATTTGCCTGCTTCGAGGCGCCGACGAACAAATCGCGAATGGGCATCGATTTCCTGCTCGGCGTGTACAGCGCGCCCGAGCAAGACGCCGCCAGGAAAGAGGCCGACCAGCTCGATGTCGCGCTGGCCGCCATGCAGGCGCTGCGATCGGGGCAACGCGACATCATCCTCGCGGGTACGTTCAACCTTACGGCTGCCGCTCTTCAGGATGTGATCGAGGCGCGGGTGAGGACAAAGGGAGCCGGCTCTACGCTGGACCCCAGCGGAAGATTGTCAGCCTCCGTGCATGACCACATTATTGTCCTTGATGAAGAGGCGACGACCGAGATGGTGGACGACCCGCAGGTCATCGACGCGCGCAGCGTCGCCGGCTCGAATCTCGAATTCTACGAAAAGTGCAGCGACCATCTGCCGGTAATCCTGCGGCTCCGCACAACCGGACCCGACGACGATTTGTAGAATCGGGAACACCAATTGGAGGAACAGGCCGAGCTCTACTCGCCCCTGAAATTTGGCGGGCGCTTTTCGAAGAAGGCGCAGATGCCCTCGATGGCGTCGGCGGATTTGATGAGGCGGGATTGAGTTGAGGCGACCTCCTCGAGTGGGGCGCCCGTATTGAGCAGCCGTTTCGCCGCCGACATCGCCAGCGGCGCGCGCGAGGCCAGCTTGTCGGCGAGTTCTCTCACCGCTTCGTCGAGCGCATCCGTTTCGACGACGTGGTTGACCACCCCGAATTCGAGCGCCTTATGCGCCGTCGCCAGGTCGCCGGTCAGGATCAACTCCTTGGTTTTTCCAATCCCGATCAGTCTGGGCAGTCGTGTCGTTGCGCCGAGTGCGGGAATGATGCCGATTTTCACATCCGACAGGCCGAGTTTCGCTCCGTTTGCGGCGATGCGGAAATCGCATGCGAGCGCGAGCTGCAGACCGGCCCCGACCGCATGGCCGTTGATTGCGGCGATGGTCGGCTGCGGGAGCGCCTCGATCCTGTCGAACACGCCCTGCGCCTGGCGGATACCGTCCGCGAGGGCGGCGCCTTCGGCTTCGGAGTGATAACTGCTTACGTTGGCGAGGTCGGCGCCCGAACAGAACGCGCGGCCGGCGCCCGTGAAGACGACGGTCCGGATGCCGGGGTCATTGCCGATGATTTCGACCGCATCGCCGACGTCCCGGAACATCTCGGCGCTGAACGCGTTCAATCGTTCCGGCCTGTTCAAGGTTATTGTGAGAATGTGAGCTTCCTGTTTCCACAGGATTGTTTCGAATGGTCGTTCCGATGTCATGAGCCCTCCGCATCATACATGGTCCGCTATCGCCTCTTTTACGGCTTCGGCGAGACCACGCTCGTGCGCGAAAAAGAAATGGTCGGCCCCCGGCACGACACGGAACGTCTTCGGTTCCGACAGGCCGTCGTATAGTTCCTTTAGGATATCACGGTCGCAGAACTGGTCGCGATCGCCCACGATGAAATGCCTGACGCGCTCTTCCTCGTCATCGCTCAATGCCGAGAAATCGAACATCGATGTGGGAGGAGCTACCATGACGATGTGGGAGACGGTCTTGTCACCCTCGAGCGCGTTCGCGCACACCCATGACCCGAACGAATAGCCCGCCAGCACTATCGGCGACTCGCAGCCGAGTCGGTCTCTGATAAATCGGATGGCCGCTCGAACGTCCTCGATTTCTCCTTTTCCGCCGTCGTAATGTCCTTCGCTCCGGCCGGTTCCCCGAAAGTTGAAGCGGAGCGTCGAGTGGCCGGTCTCCTGCAAAGTGTTCGCAATCGCCATTACGACGTTGTTGTCCATTGTGCCGCCATAGACGGGATGCGGATGACATATCACCGCGAGTGGACGAGAGGAATCGGCGGACGCCTGCGCCAATCTGCCCTCGAGTTTCACGTCTCCGGCATGAAAGATTACTGGTTCTTCTGCCATGGTTTTTTTCCGTTTGAGTTTCTCTTGAGGTTTCACAGCGCGGCATAGCCGCAACCAAACTTGGCTTCAGGGACAGTCCCTTTCGCCCCGTATCACATTGTTTCCGTTAACTTTATGAGAGTCGCGGCATGAAAATCCCGACGGAAATTCACAGTTCCGATAGACAGTAGTACAGATGCCAAATCATATCAAAAAAAGAAAGCGTTCGTCCAGACGCGGGGAACGCGGGGAATGCTACCGATAACGAGAGGGACCGGCGAGCAATGGGAAAGGGCTTATCTAAACGTGTCGATCTTGTTCGGAAAGCGGATATACGGGCTGTCGCTGTCCCTCATTCTCAGGGCGCATTGATAGATGAGGAGCAGAAGAACCAGGGACAGGACAAAGAAAACGATTTTCTGAATTTTCTGCTTCAATTTCTTTCCTTCCCCGCTCAAGCCGGGCAGTGGTCCCGCGAGTCCGCGGGATTTCGCTGCGCTCAACGAAGGACGGGGGATTCCGTAATCGGGTATCTGCGTGCGCCGTGCAACTGCGAGACACGAAGATATTACGGCCTGCTCGTGTAATTTTACCATATATCAATCAAAAAAGGAAGATTTCGGTTCCTTTCACGCGCCGGTTTGTCTGACATTTTGGCTTGACCCAAGACATGTGCGACTCGTATAATTCCGCCGTGCCATAGGAACCGTGAATGACTGAAAGGGTCCTTGCAATGATACGAAAAGCGGAGAAGCGCGATTTGCCGCGCCTCATCGGACTTCTCGCGACGTTCAAGCTGGTGACTACCGAGTCGGAGTCCGCCGGAGCGGCTACGCTCGCCGAATACGAGAAAATTTTTGATGAGATAGACCGCGAGCCGCGCCGCCATCTCGTCGTCGCCGAGGTTGACGGAAAGGTGGTGGGTACGGCCGACCTGATTGTTGCGGCGAATCTTTCCCATCACGGTTTACCGTGGGCCGTCGTCGAAAACGTTGTCGTCGAAGAATCCATGCGACGGAAAGGAATCGCAACGCTCCTCCTCAAACATCTCATAGACCTCGCGAAACAGAGCGGGTGTTACAAGATAACGCTTTCGAGCAACAAGAAGCGCGCCGCCGCACATCGATTCTACGAATCCCTCGGGTTCGACCAGTACGGCTATGGCTTCCGCATCTACTTCTAGTGCTTGGTTGCGGAAATAAGCCTTATGTCATCCCGTCTGGACCCCCCCTCAATGAGTGTGTCCAACAATTCCTCGTATGAGTGACGTCTCCGCGAAGGGGACAGTCCCGAATCTACGAATCGCCAAAAGACGGGCGATTCCGTAATTCTTGGGACAGTCCTCTTCGGCGAATGGTGGCTTCATAATTATCGGACACACCCTCAATCCCCCTTTTTCAAAGGGAAAAGGTCCATACCCCCCTTTCGTAAAAAACGCTCTTCATTTTGTTACGCTGATTTCCGCAACCAAGCACTAGTCCATTATTTGAAGAAATAGCGTTTCAAAGAAATTTCTTGATTGCGTTCACGACGGCTTCGGTCGCCTCGACGAACGGGCTGTGCCCGACATCGGGCAATGAGATGAGGCGGGAATGGCGCAGCTTTGCAGCCAGTTTGCACGCGGCTTCGATCGGCGCCAAGACATCGCGTTCGCCTGCGATGATAAGTGTCGGCGCCTCGATCCGGGATATCTCACCTCCAATGTCAATGTTTTTCATGCATGCCAGTTGACGGCCTGTTTGCTCCATCTCTCGTTCGTTGGGTGCGAGCATCTTGCTTACTTCCTTTATCATCCCAAAACCTTTTTCGAAGAACGACGGCGCGAACGCGAGCGGCATCAGCGTCCGGACATACTCCTCCGGCGCCAGGCGTTCGCTGAGCAATCCCAGAGTTTCCAGAAGCCAATTGCCGTATCGCGACCGTATCGCGGTGGGAGTCACGAGGACGAGCTTCGAGACCGTTCCGGGGTAGTCGAGCGCGAACCGCAGGCATACGAGTGCGCCCATCGAGGCTCCCAGGAGGGACGTCTTTTCGATTCCGGCGTCCTCCAGCACGGCCTTCACATCCGTGGCCATCAGTTCCAGTGTCAGTTCCTCATCAGCAGTTGTCGATTTCCCGAACCCGCGAGGATCATAGGTGATGATTCGTCTTGTTTCCGCGAACATTTTGGGAAAGGGTCCCCAGATTCTCGAGTGCGCTCCGAGCCCCGGCACGAATATGAGAGTGTCTTCGCCCTTCCCGAAGACAGTGTACTGTATTTCCGCTCCGTTCCGCCTAATCGCAGGCATGCCCTCTTTCTCCCGGCTCATCTCTGCCAGTCGCTTTATGGCCTTACATTATATGGGTTTCCCTTTTCTCGATTCCAATATCGTCTGCCCCGAATACGAGACTGTATTTCGAATCGGCGTTGGGCCAAAGATGCGCGAAACGGGAACCCAAACTGATTTACGAGAAAGGGCGCGGATTGCGGATTCCCTCCAAAGTTCGTAAGTCGTTGGAAATCATTCTCTTGCGAGCTTGTTTGCCGGGTTGTCAACCATGAAGCTGCTCCGCCTTTCCCCCGGCGGGTCAAGCGGAAAAAGTTCCCGGCACAGGACTTGCTCAAAAGCGAGGCTCGATGGCGTGGTTCCGTGTGAAATCATGCCGGCTCTCGCGTTGCGCCGATGACCGGCGCCTCACAAAGAAGGAGACAGCGTCTCCGATGAACAGAAGCGCGTTGTTCCTTGCAGTGACCATAGCGCTCTCGGTGACGGCGATTCTCATGACGCCTGCACTGGGTTTCGGCGCTGCCGAATGGGAACCTCTCGGACCATATGGCGGGGACCGCTTCGGAATAAAGATATCGCCGCTCGACAACCAGACATTATTCGTGTACGGGCACCGGGCGATTCACAAGAGCGTCGATGGCGGGTCCAACTGGGTGTCTGTCTGCACGCCTGAGATGGTTTACGCGAACACATTTCTCGATCTGGTGTTTGACCCGGCTAATCCCCGCACCCTGTACCTTGCGGGCACGTCAACCGGCATCTGGAAGAGCTATGACGAGGGCGTCAGGTGGGAACCCTGCAGCAATGGGATACCGCAAATCGCCTCCTACTCGTACATGGGGGTCGCTTCGCTTGCTTTCGATTCTCAGGGTAACTTATATGCCGGAATGACCGAGCCGAATATTGAACTCGATTCCCAGCCGGCCCGCGTTTACCGCAGCGCCGATGGAGGAAACACGTGGCTGCCCGCGGACGACGGAATCACCATTTCCTCGCAGAGCCTTTCCCAACAAGTGAGCGTCCTGCTTTCGAACGATGCCGCAGGCGAGTTGTGGGCGATGACATACGGCGGAGGGGTCTTTCGACTCGAACAGGGGGAGTGGGTTCCCCATAACGGGAACCTGCCGACAAGCGCAAAACGCTCGACGTACCTCTGCCATCATCCTTCGCAGGCGGGAAATATGTTTCTCGCCACCGAGGACAGCTGGATTTACGGAACCGGCGACTATGGCGCCACATGGACCCGGGTGGCATTGCCGGACGAACTGACCGGTCTGGATGTGTTGCCGCTTGTTTACTTTGTCGAGATGGACCCGCATAATCCCGATGTTGTCGTCGCGCGGGCCAACGGAAGCCAAGGTTCCATCGAGCAGCCGCTTTTTAGGCCGAGCCCGCAGCAGACAAATGGCGCAGGACTATACTATTCCTTTGACGGCGCCGGCGAGTGGCTGCGGCATCGCGGTTTCTTCTTGCGGATGGCCTTCGATTCCACAACGTTCACCACCGAAGAGATTCCAACGATTGGCGCAGTGCCGAGAACCCAGGTGGTTTATGCCACCTCGGTGGGCTGCTATCCCGTCCTCAAAACTGTTGATGGCGGCTTGAGCTATGAACCTGTCATTCGAGGAATCGATGCGGTGCTTGTCAATAGTATCCTGGTCTGGCAGAACCTGTCCGACGCGGGGGCTATTGTTTACGCGGGAACCGAAGGTATCATTTATATGAAGCGACAGAATGAAGTCGCCTGGAAATTACAGAAAGCCGTCGAGAACCATCTTTACACGTGGTCGTTTGCGCAAGACTTTGCCCATTCCGACCGGATTTTCTACAGCACCGGAAATCCCGCCTGGAGCTATCATGCGCAACGAGGGGTGTATGTGACGACTGTGGATTGCCTTGACAACCCCGAGCCGATTTGCCCTCCGGGCCAGCAAGTGTTGTCGGATGTGGGAGTCTGGAAAGTGGTCACGACTTCCGCCGCTCCGCTGAAGGTCTATGCCGCCTGCCAGCAAGAAGGCGTAATGGCAAGCGCCGACGGCGGACAGACATGGACCGCTTTGAACGACGGCTTGCAGCTTCCCGCAAGCGTTACGGACATCATCTTGGATTCCGGCGGAAATCCTCTCTTCGCATCATCCCGCACATCGGACGGAGGCAGTTCCTACGATGACATACAACACTGGCGCCCGACACGCGACGAAGCGGGCGCGCTGTATGTTTTTGACAGGCAAAACCTGCGCTGGGTGCTCCGCGACGGCATCGACGCCGCCGTCATGGGTCTTGCCTACGATTCTGCCAACAATGTCCTCTATGCCGCCACGGTGAAGGGAATTTTTCGAACCAACGACGCCGGAATGACCTGGGAACAGTTTGAAGAGGGAAGAATCTTCAAGGATATTGTTCTTGATCACACTCGCGAAGGAGCCTTGTATGCCAGCTTTGGAGCCGGCGTGCTCCATTCGCGCGACGGCGGCGCGACGTGGACTGAAATGAACGACGGACTGCGCGTGGTGGAGGTCAACGAGATTGCCACGGACGACCGCACCGGATTGGTCTATGCGGCAACCGGCGGCGGGAGCGTATATCGGCTCTCTCCCGGAGGCGCCGAAATCGCGCTCGATGCCCAAAACATCGACTTCGGGACCGTCAACCTCGGCGCATCGGAAGACAGGAGCTTCACCATAAGCAATCTTGGGACGGCGGACCTCGTGGTTGAAAATATTGTTTCGGACCACGACGACGTCTCGGTTCTGGAGAGTTTTCCGCAAAATATCGCCCCCCTCGAGAGCCTGCAAGTCACGTGCCGGTTCTCCGCGACCGAAGAAGGGGCCTTGAGCGGGATACTGACGATAACCTGCAACGACCAAACCGACTCGGTGGTCGAATTACCATTCGCGGGTGAAGGCGTGTTGCTGTGTACGGATAACGACAACGACACGTACGCCAACGAGGGCGGGGAGTGCGGTCCGATCGATTGCGACGACACCGATCCGACCATCAATCCCGGTCGGGATGAAGTGTTGTGCAACGGGAAGGACGATGATTGCGATCCCTCCACGCCGGATGATTTGAACGTTGACGGCGACCCCGTCAGCGTGTGCGGGGGAGACTGCGACGACGCCGACCCGAACAACTATCCCGGCAACGTCGAGGTTTGTGACGGCCGGGACAACAACTGCGACGGACAGATTGACGAGGGAGGAGTTTGTCTCCGGTGCACCGATAACGATGGTGACGGTTATGCAATCGAGGGAGGGGAGTGCGGTCCGGTCGATTGCGATGACACCGACCCGGATGTCAATCCCGGTCGGGATGAAGTGTTGTGCAACGGGAAGGACGATGATTGCGATCCCTCCACGCCGGATGATTTGAACGTTGACGGCGACCCCGTCAGCGTGTGCGAAGGCGACTGCGACGACGCCGACCCGAACAACTATCCCGGCAACGTCGAGGTTTGTGATGGACAGGACAACAACTGTGACGGACAGGTTGACGAAGGATGCGACACAAACGCGCCATGGTTAATCGAGGAAGACCTGTTTCCGTATCCGGGACAGGGTATACAGGATTCGGAGGAGCTGTCCAACAAGACAACAATCCGCGCCCGCTTAATCGACGAGACAGGCGTGGCAATGACTGACGCGGTTTGTCAGACGATAATTTCCGCATACGCCGTGTATACGGCAGGCGGCGAGACTTTCGAGCCGATTGCAGGAACAACAAAGTTCAAGCAGATCGAGCCCGGCAATCACACCGATGTCTGGGCCACGTTTATTCCCGACTATGAGAACACCTACGGCTCCGGCCTGCCTCTCGGTTTGACCATACAGACCGAATTGCAGGTGTGCGACGTTCTTGGCAACTCGACGATTTACGGCGGCGATGGTTCGTTCCGATTCAGGATTGAAGAGGTCCCGCCAATCCTGCCGGCTCAAACGGTCTATGATCCGGACCCGCAGAGTGACGGAGACATATGCTCGGTGACGCTGAACGAAGGGCCGATGGAGGGAACCTGGATGGAGTATCCGGACACAATCGATGTGGAACCCTTCTTTGGCCCTCCCGGTGAAGTGCCGCCATTGTCGGCGGATGGGGACGATTCCGGACTCGCCCTCAATCTGCAGCCACCCATGGTCATACTCGAGGGCTGCCTCAGCATATTCATTCCGCTTCCCGGCGAAACCAACCTTGACAAGTATGAGATTTGGCGGTACGAGCCGCCCGGCGTAAGAGAACGCGCCGCGCCGGGCGACGGCTGGCTTGAGGCTCGTATCGACCATGATGCTTATCCAGCGCCGGATGGGGCGCCAACAATCGAACTCTGCGTGAACCACTTCACCGGAGTTCTGCTCGCAGCCGACACCTCCGATGTCGATACCGGTGGCGGCGGTGGCGGGGGAGGCGGTTGCTTCATCGCGACTGCGGCGTACGGTTCGTCAATGGCGAAAGAAGTGGTTGCATTTAAGGAATTTCGGGACCAGTATCTGATTACCCATACGCTCGGGCTCAGACTCGTGCGGCTCTATTACCGAACGAGTCCCGCTCTGGCGGATTTCATATCGAGACACGAGGCGCTCCGCACATGGTCGCGGCTCGCTCTGACGCCGGCGCTTTGGGCCTGCCAGCTTTCGCTGGCTTCGCCTGCTTGCGGCATCGGGTGCGCTGCGGGAGCGCTTGTCGGGCTCACCCTTTTTGCTCTCCTGTTCGCCTCGGGACGGAAATCCCGAAAAGTCTCCACCTGAACGGATATCTCCTCCATCCCGCGAGTGATAAGTCTTTTGGACCTTTGTCGGGTGGTCCCTTGCAAGGGTCGAGAAACAGGCCTCAGGAAAGCAGTTTGGCGGCGGTTGCAAGCGCGCTCGCGACCACAACATCCATGTTGTAGTATTTATACTCCGCAAGGCGCCCGACGAAATAAACGGATTTCAGTTTCCGCGCCTCTTGTTCATACTTCTTGTACGCTTCGATGTTTTCGGGCGCGATGATGGGGTAGTACGGATCGCCGTCTCCCGTCGGATACTCGTATGCTATGGTCGTCCTGCGGTGGTCCTGGCCGGTAAGATGTTTGAACTCCGTGATTCGGGTGAAATCGTAATCGTTCGGGTAGTTCACTTGCGCGGCGGGTTGGAACGTCTCCATCTCAAGGGTTTCAAAACGAAACCAGAGGCTCCGATAGGGGAGTTTCCCATGCATGTAATCGAAGAAGTAGTCGATGGGGCCTGTGTAGACCAGTCTGTCGAACCTGATGCTGTCAACAATTTCTCTGTAATCGGTTTTTAACAATATCCCGATGTTTGGGTGAGATATCATGTTTTTGACCATTTCGGTATAACCGCGTCTGGGCAGGCCCTGGTACGGGTCGGTGAAATACCGGTCATCCCGGCTCTTCCTCACACTGACCCGCCCGCACACCGACGGGTCCAGCCTCGAAGGGTCCATGCCCCACTGCTTTGTGGAGTATCCCTTGAAGAACTTCTCGTACAGGTCTTCGCCGACCTGCCCGATCACGAGTTCGGCGGAGTTGCTGTTTTTCGTTTTCTTTCGTACTTTGGCCAGGAAGCCCTCGAGCTCGTCAAGCGTCAGGTCGAGGCCGTACAGAAGATTTATCGTGTTCAAATTGATTGGAATCGGCAGATACATGCCGTCCACGTATGCGAGAACCCGATGATGATAGTGGCGCCACTCGGTGAATTGCGACAGATAATCCCAAACTTCTTTTTTGACCGTATGAAATATGTGCGGGCCGTATTGATGAATCAGAATGCCGTCTTCGTTGTAATAATCGTAGCAGTTGCCCGCTATGTGCGAGCGCTTGTCCACGATGAGAACCTTTTTGGCAGCCTGTGAGGCGCAGCGTTCGGCGATCGTGCAGCCGGCGAGTCCCGCGCCTACAATGAGGTAATCGTATTTCATTCGTCAGGTTCCCGGTTGTCCGCTCCCGCCGCTCCGGCGGGTGTCAGAGATTCTGGTAAATTTCAAGAAAGCGGTCTGCTTGCGCCTCCCAGTTATACTTCTCCTTCGCGAGACGCAGTCCGCTCAGCGCGAGGTCCCTCCGCAGTTGGGGGTCAAGCATAAGCCTCTCAAAGGCGGCGCAGACCTCGACTGTGTCGGTTTCGTCCACCACCGCACCGCAATTGTTCTCCTCGACGATTCTGCGCAATCCTCCGATGTCGGAAGTGACGAGCGGGACGCCGCTTGCCAGCGAATCGAAGAATTTTGTCGGGGTGACATGCATGAAGTTCTCATTCCGACGATACAGCATCACCGAGATATCAATACGGTTGTACAGGTCGGGCATGTCCGAGAACGCGAACGGGCCGGTCAGGTCCACATGCTCCCTGATCGGCTCAACCAGCGCGTTGAGGGTGCGCTCATAGGCCGGAAACACCTTGCCGGCCAAGAGAAGCCGTATCTTCGGGTATTTCTTGACCAGCTCCTTGAAGGCTTCCACCACTTCCTCGACGCCGTTGTCGTGGTAGATTGACCCGATTCTGCCGATCACGACGTCATCGGTTCTCTCCGAAACATTCGGCTCGTCAACCACATCCCGAATGTTCGGGTAACTCCCGATCTGCTCCAGTCTCGTAACGCCGTAGTGTTCGAATTTTTCCATCTGGTACGAGTTATGAACAAATAAATAGTCGACCCTGCGGGAGATGGCTTTCTCGAAAAACACGACGAAACGCCGGAGCGGCCTGAAAACGGGTTTCCAGTTCGCGTAATATTCGGGCTCGCACAGGTCAAGCACGACCGGTTTCCTTCGGAGCCGCGCGGCCAGCATGGCGGGAGGAATCGTCTCGAGATTGAAGCAGTGAAGGACGTCGAAATCCATTGAAAGCAACCGTTGAGCAGCTTTGCGAAAGAAAACGAGCATTTTCGGGAACGTCTTTGCCGGGCCTGCCTGAAAACCCGCCGGTATTCGCAGCCTCTCTATCCTGACACCTTCCACCGTTTCATGCTCCGGGCTTTTCAATTCTCTGTCCCAGGCGAGAACCGTTACATTGTTTCCTGCGCCGGCCAACGACCGCGCTTCATTAAACGACCGCTGGAATCGTCCCTGGTTGGGGAGGAAGCTCATGCCGAAGAGCATAATGATATTTTTTTCGCTCATGTTCACGCTTACCAGCGGGTTGCTTTTCTGTCCGGGCTCTGAGTGTCCAAGAAACAAAGGGGTCTTGTTTCCTGGTGGGCTGGAACACATAATTCCCCTTGAGACGAAAGCAAATAAAATGCCAGTCGATGGCAGATAAAGGGTTTGTTCATCAGGGATTATACCAGAGCAGGCCGGGAAGGTTCAACAGAAATGGGCAGCAAGTCTCAACCCTGCTTGCGTCGCCTGGCGTTTTGTGGCAGCTTGGTCCGATTGCGACGATGGCCAATGCTCGAACCCAGGTTGAGAAAAAATTTCCCGTTCGCGAGGCAGAAAAGAGTTGCCGAATAGTCCCTTCCGTGTCGTTTCCGTTCGGAAAAGGACATACGACCGTCCGGGAATCCCTGGCATGTGACGAACGCAGAACAAGTATTGTCAAGGCCGCGGCTTCGATGTGGAAGGCCAAAAGTTGAGGCGCAATTCTTATCGGTTTCTGAGAAGCACGGTCATCAAGCTCGAATTCGCAGCGAATTTCAAACCGTTTTGAAGGGGGTGTTCGAGATTGTGTCAAAAATTCCGAACTTCGCTTGTGGTACGGATTTTGCTCACCTGCGGAACGGCACTGATGCAAATTGACAAAAAAGACTGGAATCGTCTAGAATGGTGTCCGTCTTTTCCGGGCATGTGGGGGTATTAATCCGTCTTCTCAAAACAGGAATGTCTATTTGACCAAAGGAATGCATTGGCGTGGAAGAAGAAAAATCAAAGAAATTTTACGTATATTATGCGCTGTTTGTCCTGTTTAAAAGAAAGTGGTTCATTGTCGGGTTCGTTCTTTTCTTTTTTCTGGCGATTTTCGCGTATTCTTTTCTGACTACCCCTTTATGGGAGGCGTCCGCCAAGGTTCTCGTCGATTACAATCCGAAACAGCAGATCATTATTTTCTCGGATGTCAACATCCCCATCGCGGGCAAACCCGAGGCGAATCCTGTCAATGACCTCGTCACAATACTGACCGGCCAGGAGATGGCGAAAGAAATCGTGCAGCGCTTCGGCAGAGACGAGATGCTTCGGCAGCGACGCGAGAATCCTGAGACGGTTGCGGACAGCATCAAGAAATTCATTCGGGATGTATTGATAGAGACTCCGAAGAACATCCTGGCGAGTCTCGGCGTTATCGAGCTGAAGCCGGAAAACTACGTATACGACGCTATAGATGAGTTTATTGAAGACCGTCAGAATATAGAAGTCGAGGAGGACACGAATATCATCAATGTCGCCGTTTACGGCGAGACGCCGAAATTGGCCCGCGACATGGCGAATGAACTCGCGGCGCTCCTGATTGAACGGATGAGAGATTTGAATCAGAAATCGATCACGCAGGCATATGTGTACGCAGCCGAACAGAAGAATCTGGCCGAAAAGGAATTAGAAAAAGCCGAAGCGAGGCTCGAGACCTTCAGAAAGGACAACAACCTTGTCGAACTCGACCAGCAGGTCCAGCTCAACCTTATCCGTCTGAACGAACTTGAGGCCGACAACAACAGGGCCGTGTCTGAACAGAAGGCCACAAGGAGACGGCTGGAAGAACTCGAATCGCATATAGACCAGACCAATCAGAAGCTGGTCGGCCCAACGTCGGTCATCGATAATCCAAGTGTTGTTCTTTTGCGAAATAATCTTGATGACCTCGAACTGGAACTCGCCTCGATGCTGACCTACATGAAGGAAAACCATCCGGATGTCATCAAAGCCAAGGCAAGGATTCAGGAGGCGAAGGAAAAACTGAAACACGCCGCCGAGTTCATTCTTGACAGCCGCGCGGTTCCGATAAACGAACACATGGAAAACATGTTGAACCAACTTGTCAACAACATCCTTCTCGATGCCGAACTGTCCGCGCGCTTGGAGGTTCTCCGACAGCAGATTGCCGGGAATAAACAAGAAGGGAGACGGCTCTTGGAGCAACAATTGACGGAAACACGTCTCATGAGGGAAGTGAAGCTTCAGGAAGGAATCTACGACTCCCTGAAAAATAAGATGCTCGAGTTCGAGGCGCTTCAAAGGATCCCGTTCGGAAACTTTGATTTGAAAGTTGTGGACCCGGCCTATGTGTTTGACGATCAGGACCCCGACTGGCCCATGTGGGTCGTCAATCTGTTCGTCGCAATCGTTGGCGGCTTTTTTATCGCCATTGCAGGAGCGTTTGTTCTGGAATTTTTCGCCTATGGATGCAGAACCGTGGAGGAGACAGAGCAGATTACGAAACTGCCTGTGATTGCTGTTGTCGGTCAATTCAGCAGAGGTTCCCGAATCCTTCCGGACCGATTGTCCTAGCGGGAAAACAAGGCGCATATGTTGCGGTAACGCGCACAAACGAGGTGAAGATGGCTCGCGGAGCTTCGCATACAGACTACAAATCCATTGCCGATAACCTGATTATCAGGAAGAATGCCAACGGAAGCAAGGTGTTCCTGATTGCAAGCAGCAACGAGGGTGAGGGGAAAACAACGACCGCCATCAATGTTGCGAAAACCCTTGCTCATGATGAGTGGCAAACGCTGCTGGTTGACCTGGATTTCATCAAACCCGAGGTCGGCCGGATTCTGAATCTCCCTGCCGCAACGTTCGAGAATGAGTCCACCCATCCTCAATTGCAACAATACTCGGATAATCTCTGGGTGATGGTCCTGTCGGCTGATACGGCCGACCGGGTGAAACGACAGTTCATCGGGTCGGATACGGGGAAAGAATTGATAAATGTTTTTCGAAACGAATTCGATGTGATTCTGATTGACACGACGAGTGACGAATATAACGCATATGCCAGGCATTTGAGTTCTCTGGCGGACGAAATTCTGATTGTTGTGAAGGCATACCAAACCTCTCCCGACGAGGTCAAGGGGCTCGTAGCGAGGCTGGATGAGTCTAAAAGAGAATCCGTGGGGCTTGTGCTCAACAAGAGGAAAGAATATGTGCCACGGATTCTCCAGAGAATCTTCTTGGGAACATAGCGTACCGCTTTTGCAAGGAATCGATTCAGAGGAAGCTTCTGCTGCGAAACCGTTGTCTGCCGGCACATTTATTATCGAACGTGCAATCATTCCGACTCCGCAACAGGCCGATTCTGGTTCGACTCCATTATTTATATATTCGAGCGAAGGGAAATGCACCAAACAACAGCCGCTGCGCCAAAGAGGAATCTCTCTCGGGCCTCCCTGATCCTTGCGCTCATACGGTTGGGCGGCTTTCTCGTCGGTTTCATAGCGATTATTCTCCTCGCCCAGCGCTTCGGCGCTGGGCGGATGACCGATATTTTCTTCATTGCGCAGGTGTTCCCTGTCCTGTTCCTCCGACAAATCGTTCGGGCGATAAACTGCTCGTTCATTCCGGTCTTCAGCGAGGCCCTTGTTACGGGCGATGAAAAGGCCGCTTGGAAAATGGCCTCAAACTTCATGGCCATTTTCGTCCTGGGCTCCATTATTGCCGGGGTTATCTATTTTGTGGCATGCCGCTATTTTGTGTTTCTTCTCGCGCCCGGCTTTTCCTCCGAGTCGCTCGACGCCATCGTTCGCCTCACGCGAATTCTGACGCCGGCCTTCGCGCTGTTTGCGCTCTTTGCGGTGGCTGAGAGCATCCTGAACAGCAAATGGGTTTTCATCCCGCCGTCACTGGCCTCAAATTTGCCAAGTCTGGGGATTATTCTCGGAATCCTTTTTCTCGCGCCTCAGTATGGAATAACCGGCGTCGTCATCGGGCTTCTCGCGGGCATATTACTGCAAACGGGGTTTGTTCTTCCCGCGCTCAGGAAACACACCAAACTCTTTGCGCCGAGTTTTTCTCTGAAGGATGCGGGAACCCGAAACATCTTTCGCCAATTCACGCCGATTCTTTTCAGTTCGTCCATTAATCAGATTAATCAAGTTGCGGACAAGAGCATGGCGACTCTGCTGGGAATCGGTCGCGTGTCGGCGCTCACTTACTCGAGCCGGTTGATCATCTTTTTGCCGGAGCTTTTCCTGAGCTCTTTCGGCAGAATCATTCTCCCGACGATATCCGAACAGGTCGCCCTTCAACAGCATGACGACATCAAGCAGATGCTGAGAGACTCCATCCGGTGGATTTGTTTCCTCATATTGCCGGTGGTGTGCCTCGTCATTGCGCTGCGGACGAATATCGTCAGCCTGCTCTTTGAGAGAGGCGATTTCTCTGCCGGCGACACGACGCTCACAGCTCTCGCGCTGGGTTTTTACGCTCCGTCCATCCTGATTGTGACGGCGAATATTTGTATCCGGCGGACAATTTTCGCCCTTCAGGAGTCGCATTTCATCGCAAAATTGGGTGTTGTGGGCGTGGGATTTAATGTTCTGATGAATTTCATCCTGATGCGGTTTCTCGACGTCGGAGGGCTGGCCTGCGCAACAACGCTGTCAGCTTTCCTGCACTTTTCAGTCTCATATTGGTTCCTCGTTAAAAAAATCGGGCCGATATTTACGAAAGACCTCGCCGTCAGCCTTCTGAAAGCGGGCGCTTCCAGCGCCGGCATGTTGCTCGTTGTGCTGGTGAGCTTCCCCTATGTCACGCAGTTTGTGACGCCCAATTCCGTCGGTACGAAATTTGCACATTTAGCCGTGTTGTCGTCTCTGGGAGGTGCGGCGTACATTCTCGCGGCCCTACTCCTAAAGATACCCGAACTGAAGCAAGCGTTCTCCATCATAGGACTCCGCAGATGGCGGTACGATAAGGAGCTGGCATCCTGATCATGACCGGGCCAGTTGAAAAAAAAGACTCGCGCAAAGTGTTCGTGCTGGGACTCGACGGCGGAAGCTTCAGGGCTCTGGACCCGCTCGTCGATGCCGGTGTGATGACAAATCTTGCCGGGATCCTGAGGAACGGTTCGAGAAGAATCCTGCAATCCACCATTCCGCCCGTGACCGGACCGGCGTGGACTACTTTTATGACGGGGGTCAATCCGGCCACCCACGGAATTTTTGATTTTGTGCGCCGCGTTCCCGGCCAGATGAAACGGCAGATCGTGGCACACGGCCAAATCGACGCGCCGACCCTGTTTCAGATGATTGAGCGACACGGCATGAAGGTCGGCGCCGTCAATCTCCCGCTTACCTACCCGCCGCCGAGCGTGAACGGATTTGTGGTTTCCGGGATGCTCACGCCGAGTCTCGAATCGGAATACACATATCCGCCCGACCTGAAACAGGAAATCAATCAAGCGGTTGGGCCGTACATACTCGATGTCTGGTGGAAGCGTTACAGCGAACAGACCGCGGTTGATTTCGTGAGAGAACTCATTCGGTGCCTGAAGCAAAGAACGCGAACAGTTCGTTTTCTCATGAAAAACAACGAGTGGAGGTTTCTGACGGCGGTCTTGACCGAAGTGGACCGGATTCACCACTCACTGTGGAAATACATCGAGCCCGACCGGAGTGAATCGCGCTCGCGGCGCCATGAGCGAATCCGCGGCTCTGTCATTGAATTTTATCGAGAACTCGACCAGTGCATCGGCGAGATTGTGGGCGAGCTTCCGCCGAAAACCAATTTCCTCATCATGTCCGACCACGGCTTCGGCCCGATGCGCAAAAAGTTTTTCATCAACTCGTGGCTTAATGCCCAGGGATTCCTCGCGGCAAACACCCGCAAACTGCACGGGATGCGCAGACGAAAGAAGATGCTGCAGGGGTCCAGACGTATCCTGGATGCGTTGGGGCTGCGCTCGATTGCCTCCAAAGCGAAGGGCGTGGTCAGGAAGAACGAGCCCAGAAGGATGGCGCCCTATGACGCGCTCGATTGCATCGACTGGTCCAAAACAGTGTGCTACGCGGCTTCCTACAGCGAGCAGGGGCTCTACATCAATCTGAAAGGGCGGGAACCGTACGGGACCGTCACGCCGGGCGCCGAATATGAGGAGCAGCGAGAGAAAATCATGGAGAAACTCGGGACGCTTCGCGACCCGGAGGACAACCGCCAATTAAAGGTCGAGACCTTCAGGAAGGAAGAAATCTACTCGGGCCCTCATCTTGATGAAGCGCCGGATATTGTCTTCAGCATCGAGGATGGAGCGTATCTGGCGGATATCGGCCTCGAAAAAGAAGTTCTCATGCGCAGCACTTGGCAGACGGGGAGCGGAACCCACCGGCCCGAGGGAATCTTTATTGCAAACGGGCCTGATATCAAGGCCGGAGCCCGACTCTCCGATGCCCGAATGATTGACCTCGCTCCGACAATCCTGCACCTGCTTGGGTTACCGGTGCCGGAGAATCTCGAGGGCGGAGTTCTGACCGATTTGCTGGAAGGAGAGATGGCGAACGCGCCGGTCAGCTATTGTCAACCGTTGGCGCGTTCGACGGCAACACCCGATACCGCCTATTCCGACGAAGAGGAATCGATGGTCCGTGATAAACTGAGCGGGCTGGGATATATGGACTGAGCGAGAACGCACGCATGGAAACGCGGACGAAAACCACGTATCGACTGTTTCAGCCGGGTGACGAAGAGCAGCTCTCTCGGTTCCACTTTGAAGTTTTCAAAGTCCGTCGTCCGGCGGCATACTTCAGGTGGAAATATCTCGAAAATCCGAATCGGTGTTCTTCCATGGCGGTTGGAGTGCGAGACGGCAAAATTGTTGGCCAGATCGGCTCTGTACCCGTTAAGATAAAGGCAGGAACAAATGAAGTGACTACGTCACAAGTTGTGGACATTTTGGTTGCCGAGGGCTCTCGGCGTGGCGGCACATTTTTCCGTTTGGAAAGAGTGGCGCGAGACGAGGAGGCGAAGTGGAGTTCTTTCCATTACGCATTCTCGATCAAGAGTACGTTCAAAATAGCTGTTCGCACGCTGGGATTTCATCCCGTGTCTCCGATATTGCGAATGGTTAAGATTCTCAATTCCGCTCCATACTTCGAAACAAGAATCAAGGCGCGAATTCTTTTAAGAGGGATAACAACCATAACGAATCGCATTCTTCGGGTTGTCGATTCCTTGAGAGGAATCCGAATTCCTTCGGATGTCCATATTCAGGAAAGTGAGGCGTTTGACACTCGCTTTGACGAGCTTTGGGAACGCGGCAAACACCAGTATGAAATCATGGTTGCTCGGACGAGCGATTACCTGAATTGGCGATATGCGAATCATCCAACAGTCCACTACACAACCTACGTTGCATCTCAATCCGGCCAATTAAAAGGTTACATTGTTCTTTGCATGCGGAAAAAAGGAGAAGCAAGCGGCGCTGTTGTCGAGGTTGACGTTGATACGAACAGGGGGTTCGTGTCGGACTTGTTCGTCGAGCCTGGCGATGAGCAGGAGAGAATCATCAAAGCGCTCCTGGCTAAGGCCATAGGCCATTTTCGCGAAGAGGGAGCCGATGCGGTCGCCTGCTGGGTCCTTAAGCATATGGACCTCTGTAGAACGCTTCGTTCCCTCGGGTTCGTGGAGAGAGAGACCCCGCACGACTTGATTGTCCGAACGGCCGACCCAAACAAATACACAAATGACTACTTGCGTGAAGCGACTCGATGGTACATCATGCGAGGCGATTCCGACTACGAGTAAGTGCAATGGAAATGAAACAAACAGGCGGCAACCGCGTTATCGTTATAGGGATTGACGGAGGCACGCTTGATGTTATCAAGCGTTGGGCCGACAAAGGCCTTCTGCCCAACTTTGCCTCTATCCTCGAGGCCGGTGTTCACGGACCGCTGCGAACCATTTTCCCGCCGGTTACGCCGCCGGCGTGGGTGTCGTTCGCAACCGGCAAGACACCGGAGTTTCATGGGGTCTTCGACTTCTTCAACCACTCGAATCCGAAGAACAGGAAAGAGATTATCAGTTCGCGGCACATCCGCTCGGATACCTTGTGGCAAATACTCGGCCGGCACGGAAAACGTGTCGGCGTCGTGAATGTGCCGGTCACCTATCCTCCAACGCCCGTGAACGGCGTTATGATAACCGGAATGCTTACTCCCAGCACCCAGAGCGAATTCACCCACCCCCCCTCGCTTTACCGGCAGTTGCGGGAGGAGTTGGGAGACTATATTATCAGTGTCACCTGGATGCAGTACAAAGAGTCGGAGGCCGAGACATTCGTCAACGCTCTCGCCAATTGCGCCCGCATTCGCGCAAAATACGCAAAACATCTCCTCCGGAATGACGAATACGATTTCTTCATGGTGGTGTTCAGCGGTGTCGACTGCATTCAACATGCTCTGTGGAACACGATTTCGGCTGACGATACCGACCTGAAGGACCCGGCCAAAAAGCGACTCAAACAAAGGATCGTCGAGTACTATCAGGAATTTGACGCGCTGGTCGGTGACCTCATATCCATGTTTGATGAGAACACGCATATCTATTTCATGTCGGACCACGGGTTCGGCCCGCTCAAAGCGAAGTTCCACCTCAACAAATGGCTCGAAAAAATCGGGCTGGTGTCAATCGACAAGAGGAAAGAATACTATTTGCAGGCCAAATGGAGGCTCCTGAGAACGCTCACCCGGCTTGACCGTTCGGGACTACGGAAAATAATTTTCAAGAACAAAGCGAAACGAAAACAGGTGTATCGCGACATGACCTCCGGCTGTATCCGATGGGACAAGACCCTCGCGTACTCCGCATTCCGGACCGAACAGGGGATTTACATCAACCTGAAAGGACGCGAGCCGACCGGCGTTGTTTCCCCCGGCGAGGAATATGAGCAAATCAGGGACAGGATAATAGCGGAACTGAAAGCTTTGCGGTTTCCCGAATACTCGGCAAAACCATTAACGACACGAATCGCGCGTCGGGAGGAAGTTTTCGACGGGCCATACGCCCACTTCGCGCCCGACATTCTCTTCGCGTTCGATGAGGGAGCCGTAATCGGTGACGACATCCTCGCCAGTCCGGTTCTCGAAAAATCGAGCTGGTTCAGCGGCACGGGCACCCACCGGCTCGAAGGGCTGCTCATGGCCAAGGGAAGAGGAATCCGGGAGAATACCGCGATTTTCGGAGCCCGAATTTACGACCTCGCGCCGACGATTCTTCATTCGATGGGGCTGCCGATTCCGACCGACATGAACGGAAGGGTTCTCACCGAACTGTTTTCGCCGGAGTACCTCGAAGGGCGAAAAATCGAGTACGATGACAGCGTTCGAGAAAGCGGTCGAGGGGACGACGCTGTTTACGCTCAGGAGGAAGAGGAACTCATCAAGGAACGTCTCAGGGACTTGGGATATATCGAGTAAGCAGAGGGGATCATCCCGCACTGCCCTGATTTGCCTGTGCGCATGCCTGGGGGCGCGCGAACGCTTCGCAGAAACATGCAATGGAAAACGAACATAAAGCGGTGCTTTTTGCAGCTCTTACTCGCGGTGGGAAGAATGAGAAGAGCAAGGGGGGTCCCTATCCTGACCTATCACTCGATAGACGATGAGGGGGGGCCGACATCGGTGAGGCCGGACATTTTCAGGCGCCAGATGACGGCGCTTCGAAACCGAAAAGTCGAGTGTATCCCGCTGAAAGACTTGCAAAAGGTGAGGGACAATCCGGGAAAATCCTATGTGGCGATTACGTTTGATGACGGCTACGAGAACATCTTCACGAATGCGTTTCCCGTGCTCCGGGAAAACGGTCTCACGGCCACGGTGTTCCTCGTGTCCGATTTCCTGGGTGGTTTCAACGAGTGGGAACCCGTCTCGGAGGTTCCCCGCCTCCGCCATTTGAGCGCAGAGCAGGTCGTCGAAATGAGCCGATGCGGAATCGAGTTCGGCTCTCACACGTGCAGCCATCCGAATCTTACAAGAATTTCCGGCGACGACGCGCGGAAAGAAATAGGCGGAAGCAAACGGCATATTGAGAACTTGGTCCAGCAAGACGTTGCTTCGTTCTGTTACCCATACGGTTCCGTAAACGAGGGCATTCGGAACCTCGTGGAAACAACGGGTTTCTCTTTTGCGTGCACGCTTAAGTTTGGAATGGGACGGCCCGAGCGAGACCCTCTCATGCTGAGTCGTTTCGGCATGAATCGCATGGCGAACGACGACCCGGCCGTTTCCGAGTTGTATCTGTTGAACTGCCTCTATGGTTCTGTGTCATATTACATTAACCTGCGAGACGCGCTGCGGTGAAAAGTTCCTGGTTTCAACTGAAAATCGAAGAGATGCTTCTGCTCCTCGCGCTTTTCTGCATCCCGTTCGATCGTTATTTCCTTATATATCAGCCGAGCGCGCATTCGCCGGGCACGACGCTGGGGAAAGTGCTGGTGGGCCTCTTGCTGGCGTACTGGCTCACGAAAACTGTCTTCGTCGGTGACTTCAAAGCCGTCACGAGAACACTGAGAAACAGCGTGTGCGTGCTGTCGATCCTCTTCCTCTGGTCCTCGTTCATTTCTTTCATGAATTCACGGAACCTCGCCATTTCCACGGCGATGCTCATTCCCAGGATAAATCTCGTCGTTTTCCTGATTCTCATGGTTAACATCATCCAGTCGTGGGATTTCCTGAAAAAATGCATAATCGTCCTTCTTTTCGCCAGCGTGTTTGTCTGCTGGGCCGGGTTCTACGAAATGATTACCCAAACGCCCGTGCTCGAAACAACCTACCAACTCAGTCAGGCCCGCACAACGCTTCCCCAACTCGAAACGGGGTCATACCGGCTCCAGGGATTCGGTGGCGATCCGGACTATCACGGGGCGATTCTGGTTGCGCTCGGCGGCATGCTGCTCTATTACGTTTTCGCTCCCGTCAGATGGAAGTGGAAGCTGGTGGCAATAGTGCTTTTTGCGGCTTACATCATCAACATCTTCGCCACCGGCTCGAGGTCCGTATGGGTCGGTCTGGCGATGTTGTTGCCGACCTTCTTTCTGTTTGCCCGTATCAAGTTCAAATGGTTAATCGTGGGAGTCAGCGGTCTGTTCATGGTGGCGGCGTTCGGCTACCTTGCTCTGACAACTAACCTCGCGACTACCGAACGATTGACCATCGACATGACGGACCCGGCCATCAAGAGCCGCCTCGGCGACTTCCTGATGGGCGCCAAAATGTTCGAGGACCATCCCGTCGTCGGAATCGGCCTTGGCAATTTCTTCGCCCAATATTATCGGTATAGCCATATGGTGTCGGGCACGTTATCCCCGAAATGGCGGCCCAAACAGGCGCAGAACGGGTTCGTCCAGACCCTGGCGGAGCAAGGGTTAATCGGCATAACAATCTACATTCTCTTGTTCCTGGCCGTCCTGAGACACCTTTACCTCGGTTTGAGGAGCCGGCCCTCGCCGGAAGAACATCTCCTTCTTGTCGGATTGCTGGCATGTTTCTTCGGATTGATTGGAATGACGAACTTTATCCCGATGACTCAGCAGGAGTCGACCTGGATAATATTTGCCTTCTCGACTATTGCCGCCCATCTCGTCATTGCCAGGCGAACGGAGGAACTGGCGCAGGATGAGGCAGCCAAACCCGTCAGCCCATGAATATGCCGCACCGAAATGCCGGAAATATCAGGGTGCTTCACGTGCATGGCGGCGCTATTCACTGCGGAGCAAGCGAGCACATACTGAATCTCGCCCGGGCGCTCGAAGGGTCACCCGTCGAAATCAGGTTGGCCGTTTTAAAGGATGGGGCCGTCAGGCGAAAGGCGGAAGACCTCGGGCTGCCAGTCCTGCTGGTCCAGAGAAAATTCAGGGGCGACCCAACCGTGGTTCTCCGGCTCGCGCGACTCATGAGGCGTGAGCGTATCGATATAGTGCACACCCACACGCTCAATTCGAACTTTTACGGACGCCTTGCAGCGATTCTCGCCCGCACTCCCGCCATTGTCACCACCGTCCACACAGAGCTGCCAAAGGTAATCGCCGACGACTATCCTTCTAAATTAATCCAGAGATTGATTTTATGGTTCAATGGATTCATGAACCGATACGCGGAAAGGCTCATCACTGTATCGGAGACGATGCGAAAATTCCTTTTAGAATGGGGTGTAAGAGGGGATAAGATTACGGTAATATATAACGGGATCGATACGAACGCAATCAGGAGAGAAAAATTTTTAATCCTTGAGGTTAATAAAAGACTGGAATTTTCCGGAAATTGTGATATAATTGTAGGAAATGCTGGACGCTTGGTTCCCGTAAAGAATTTCGAGATGTTCATCAGGGCGGCACGCCTGCTCATCGATAGGGGCTGCGCCGCCACATTTGTTATCATTGGCGATGGGCCCAACCGCCAGCAACTGGAGGAACTTACAAAATCAATCGGTCTCGAAAAGAAGCTGCATTTTCTGGGCTGGAGGAACGACTTTACCCGAGCGTTGTCCTCGGCGGACATCTGTGTGGTCACTTCGCGAACCGAGACGACATCCCTCGTGGCGCTCCAGGCGATGGCGCTCGGTAGACCGGTGATAGCGACAAACGTGGCGAGTTTACCCGAGGTCGTCGTCGATGGGGAGACGGGCTTCCTGGTTCCGCTCGATGATGATTCGGCGCTTGCCGACGCGATTGGCCGGTTGGTCGAAAGCCCCGAGATGCGCGAAAGACTCGGCGTGGCGGGGCGCAGGAGAGTCGAGGAAAGGTTCGACGCCAAGAGAATGGCGCGCGAGACGCTCGAAGTTTACAGGCAAGTGTTGTCAACGAGAGGGAAATGACGATGAAATTTCGATTTTCATTCTGCGCGGTTTTTATCGGCTTTGTTCTGGGCGGCTTCCTGTTGCTTTCCGCGGGCGGAGAAAGCGCGAAAGCGGACTCTGCGGGCCAGGATGCCGAACAACTTGTCGAGAACGGCTATTATTCCGGAGAAACCCGGCTGCGGCTGCCGGCTGATGACGACAATACAATCGAGATCGATGCCGGCGACGTTGACGGTGACGGCGACCTCGATTTCGTCACAGCAAATGTTCATCGCGAGCAGAACCGCATTTACATCAACAACGGCGAGGGCTACTTCACCGATGAGACCCTGAACGCCGACGGCAGCGCGAACCGCCTGTCCGTTGACTCCGACATCACCGCCGACGTCGAGTTTGGCGACGTTGACGGCGACGGCGACCTGGACCTCTTTTTCGCCAACACCGAACTCGAGGAAGGCGCGCAGAACAAGCTCTTTCTGAATAACGGAAACGGCTATTTCAACGACGTAACAGCGGACCGACTGCCTGCGCTCAAAGATTTCAGCCGGGACGCCATATTTCTTGATATCGACAAGGACGGCGACCTCGATATCCTCGTAGCCAACAGCATATTTTTGGGCTCGCAGGTGGGGGGCCAGTTCAATCGCATCTTGATTAACAACGGGGCGGGATACTTCACCGACGAAACCTTCGATGCCGACGGCAACCCCCTTCGACTACCGGAAGATATCGGCAGCACCCGCGACATTGCGGGCGCCGACGTTGATGATGACGGCGACATCGACCTGCTCGTTGCGAACAGGTCGATATCGAACCAGAACCGATTATTCCTCAACGATTCGACGGGGTACTTCACCGATGCGACAGGCGAGCAGCTTCCGCTCGATGTCCAGAGCAGCCGTGACGCGGATTTCGGCGATGTCGACGGCGACGGCGACTTCGACGCGTACATCTGTAACGCCTCGAAAGACGGCGCTCAGAACCGCTTGTGGGTCAACGACGGAAGCGGCAACTTCTCGGATCAATCCCTGAATCCGGACGGCTCCGCGTTTCGCATACCGGCCCAGACGGAAATAAGCAAAGACGCCGATTTCGGCGATGTCGACGGCGACGGTGACCTCGATATCGTGCTGGCGAATTGCCGCTACGAGAACGGCGTGATACCAACCGAGACCGGACAGCAAAACCGCATATTCATTAATAGCGGTACCGGCTACTTCGTCGATGAAACCCTGTATCCCGATGGCAGCGGCAGGCGCTTCAATCCCGTCAAAGACAACAGCTACGACGTCGAGTTCTTCGACGCCGAGAACGACGGCGACCTCGATATCCTCGTTGCGAACCGGACCCAACAGAATCGATTACTGATCAATACTTCATACATCAGGAACCAGATAACGTTGCTGTACCCGCCCCCGGGCGCGAAGGCGACATCGCCGCCTACCTTCAAATGGGTGACCGGCGACCATGACTATTTCCAGATTCAGTTCGCGGCCGACCCAAATTTCAACAACATTTTATGGTCCGATTTGAAACGCACCAACGGGCAGCGGATCATGGTTTATACGCTTCCTCTGTACATCTTTGAGAACGCGCCGGCGGGAGTTCCCGTTTTCTGGCGGGTGGCCGGAGTCGATAAAGACCTGCCATATGTCAAGGTTATTTTCAGTCACAATCCCGGATTTATAACGAAGGTTCAGCAGTAGACGTTGGACATGCGCGGGAGAAAGCTTGCTTGGGTGAGGAAAATAATAAAGTCTCGGTGCTGGGTGTCCTGGTTAATCCCATCAATGCCGGGGAAATCATTCGCGATGTAATAAGCAGGGCAAAGGAACAGAAGAAAACTCTCGTCTCCTACGTCAACGCCCACAACCTCATAGTCGCAAACAGGGACGAGCATTACCGAACTCTCATTAATCAATACGACATGGTTTATCCCGACGGGTTCGGCACGGTTATGGCCGCGCGAGTTTTGGGACACGAGTTTCCACCGCGTTCCACGAGCGCGGATTTCTTCATGGACCTCTTCGGCAGCTTCGCCGAAGAAGGGGTTTCGGTTTACCTGCTGGGAGCGAAGCCCGGAGTGATGGAAAGATCCTCCGAGAGGATTCGGGAACGATATCCGGATGTCAACATTGCGGGTCTTCACCACGGATATTTCGGCGCCGAAGAAGAGGGCGCTGTCATCGACGAGATCAATCGGCTGAGGCCACACGTCCTTTTTGTTTCGACCGGGGTGCCGCACCAGGAGAAATGGATCGACAGGAACCTGTCGAAGCTTCATGTTCCCGTAATCTGGGCGTCGGGCGGCGTATTCGATTTCGTGTCAGGCGCCACAAAGCGCGCTCCCCAATGGATGAACGACTATGGGCTCGAGTGGTTATACAGGCTCATTGTGGAGCCAAAACGTCTGTGGAGACGATATCTCATCGGGAACCCCGTCTTCCTCTTTCTGGTTGCGAAGTACTACTTCAGACGAGAAAGATAATTGTTTTGGAAGAATTCATCATGTGTCTGACCCGGGAACAGGGTCTTGCGAAACGGAAAAATGAATAACGAAAAAAAAGCAGGCAGAGTCGTGGTTGTGGGGTTGGACGGCGCCACGTTCGACCTCATTGAGCCGTGGGTTAAAGAAGGAAAACTCCCCACTTTTCAAAGACTGATGGCAGAGGGTTGCTGGGGCAAGCTCGAATCCGTTCCCAACCAGAGGAGCGCCGCCGCGTGGACTTCGCTTGCGACCGGCACGAATCCGGGCAAACACGGAATTTACGAATTCTATGAGCAGCGGCCGGATTCCTATGATATCCAATTCATAAATGCGAGTATCCGTCACGGTAAAAGTCTGTGGAAGACCCTGAGCGAACACGACCGGCGTGTCGGCGTTCTCAATGTTCCCATGACGTATCCGGCGGAAAGGGTGAACAGATTCCTGGTGGCCGGGATCGATGCCCCGAGCGCTCACTCGAAGGGGTTCGCGTATCCGCCGGAGATTTACGAGTATCTGTGCGAGAAGTTCGGCCCGTATGTGATCGAACCCGGCGTGAACGGTTTTGTCATAAAGGGAGAAATCGATAAGGCGGTCGAAAGCCTACGGGCAGAGATCAAACAAAAGTCCGACATCACCCAATATCTCCTCAACAATGAGCCATGGGATTTCTTCATCGTCGTGTTCCGAAGTCTGGACGCGGCGCAGCACGGCTTCTGGAAGTATCTCGACCCGAAGGGCCGCGAGCTCGACCCGGTCGGGAGCAAAAAATATGGCGATGTCATCCTCAAGACATACCAGCAGTTGGATGAAGCCATCAATGCCATCTGTAACTGCCTTGACAGGCAGACCCGCCTGATTATTATCTCGGACCACGGATTCGGTCGTAAACACCCTGCATCGAACCAACTCAATTACTGGCTTGAAGACAACGGGTTCCTTGCGTTCAAGAGCAAGCCGAACAAAGGACTCTCGCCGGCTTCGCTTCTGCAACTGTTGTATCGGTACGTTTCCAAAAAGACTTCCCGCGCGACGAAGGAGCGGTTGAAACAGCTCCTGCCATGGCTGAGGAATCGCGTCCATTCGCATCTGGTGTATGCCCGCATCGACTGGTCCAAAACCCGCGCCTACAGCGACAACCTTTTCCCGATCGTGCGGGTCAATATGCGGGGACGGGAGCCGCAGGGCATTGTCGGCGGCGGGGCGGAGTACGAAGGCGTGGTCGCGGAACTGAAAGAGCGGCTTCCGGATTGCCGCGACTCGGTGGATTCCGTTCCCATTGTCGATTCCGTATTCCATCGTGACGAAATCTATCGGGGTCCCTTTGCCGATCGGGCGCCGGACCTGCTGATACGATGGAGAGAGGATATCGAGATACATGGAATCGCGTTGAGCAAGAACGCAGGAGAGATTGCGGGGCCTCCCGTCCCGACCGAGGACGCCCGCTATATCAGCGGTGACCACCGCCTGCACGGAATTCTCATTGCCGCCGGCGATGGGATCAAACAAGACGCCCGGATATCAGGCGCGTGTCTCATCGATATTGCGCCGACCGTCCTGAACATGATGGGGGTTCCGGCGCCGGCCGATATGGATGGCAAGATATTGAAGGACCTCTTTGAAGAGCCGGTCTCCGAATTGGCGCCCGCTGAATCATCGACGCTCGGTGACGATTCTTCGGATGCCGAAACGGATATCGACTACACCGAAGAAGACGAAGAGACCATCAGAAAAAGGCTGGAAGGTTTGGGTTACTTATAACCTTGACCGAAAGACCCGCGCCCGGCGCGACTCCCGCTTCCCTTACCGCACCACTATCACCTTGTCGGCCTTATCTCCCTCGAACGTGTCTTCCACAGAGGGCCAGATTGCTATTCCCCTCTCCAACTCGACAACCGGTCTTATCGCCGTGTACAGGTGTTGGAAGAATGTGTCCACGCTCGCTATGAGGCTCTGGGGAACGTATATAATATCCCCTTGCCGAATCGCCATGTTCTGTTTCAGGTCGCCCCGGCTTATTAAGCTCTTGATATCCAGCAGATAGATTTCCGGCGAATCCAAATCGCCGCGAATCAGGGCAACCGTCCGGGGCTCGGCGTTGCCGGTCATATCTCCCGCCATGGCAAGCGCCTCCATGAGGCGAGTCTCCCTGTCCATCACATATAATCCCGGCTTGTTCACTTCGCCGAGCACTGTCATCTTGTTGCTCCGATATGTTTTGACGCTCACCGTCACATCAGGGTCGACGTAGTACTCGCCGAACCTCTCTTCCAGTGTCTCGGCGACGTCCGTTATGGTCTTGCCCGTTACGGCCACGTTCCCCGCTATCGGAACCGATATGATGCCCGACGGCTCCACCGTAACGGTCTGATTGAGCTCCGGTATGTTCCACACCGTGACTTGTAACTCGTCGCCGTGTCCAACGGTAAAGTGAATGGGCGTCGGTTGCTCGACGGGGGCCTCTTCCGCTTCTTCAAGCCGGGCGCCCTCGGTCGGATATGGCCTCGGCCGAGTGCAGCCGAGACAAATAAGGATGACACAAAGAAGAAATAAACTTGCTCGCAATTGCGCATTCATGCCAGATTCCTTGTTGGATTCCCTTTAATATGAGAAGTTTTCGTTATCTTGGACCAAGCTATTTTGACACTTAGAATATATCATTGGCGGGTTGTTGTCAATGGAAGGTGACATACAAGCGGAGGAGATTATTCTTCTTTGGAGTCTTTTGCGGCAGGAACGCTCTTAAAGTTGATACGAGTTGCAATCTCCTTCAAAACCATTCCTATGAAAATCGTGTTTGTACTTAAGTAACGCCACCACAGGCGTCTCGGTTCTTGAGCGAGTCGATAAGTCCACTCCAGACCGACTTTTTGCATCCAAAACGGCGCTCGTCTCTTTTCACCAGCAAAAAACTCTAGGGATGCGCCTACACAAAGAAACAACGGAAGAGACAGGCCCTCTCTTTCGAGCTTGCCCATCACGTCCAGCGATACCATTTCCTGTTTGGGAAAACCCAGTCCGACAAATACAAACTCGGGCGAAAAGCTCCGGATGTCACGGAGCATCCTGGTGACAATTGGCGTCCTTCTGTCCATCTGGAAGAAGGGTGGCGCGAAGGCCAGGAAATTTCTTCTATTGCTCATCTTGTCGATGATTTGCCGGAGCACCGCCTCGTGCGAGCCGACCAAGTAGACCCGCCGATTTTCTGCATCGAGGAGACGGATCAACACGGGGAACACATCGGATCCCGCCAAGCGCTCGGCCAAAGGAGTTCCGAACAACCGCGACACCCACACAATGGGCTGACCATCGGGGAGGACGATCGCCTTGTCGACGATAGTCTTCACGAGAGTGGGTTGTTCCCTCTGAAGTTTGTTGTACTTCAATGCAAAAAACCAGTACCAATGAGAAGAGAAGAGCAATCAGGACCGTGGAGAGAATTCGCTTAATCTGTGGTCAATTCTTGTGCCAGATTCCGATACAACTCAAAAGTCATTGAGGCAATATCGTCCCAGTCATATCTATCCTTGAGCAGACACAAGTAATTCTGCTTTTCCGCATCTGAGACTCCACGGGAGAAAACACCGGCGAGGGACTGGGAAAGCTTCTTAACATTTCCTTGGGGAAAATACCTGAACTCGCTCAGCGGAATCTCCTTGTGTTGAGGAATATCACTTACAAGAACAGGTATCCCGTAGCTGAGAGCCTCCAGCAAAGCAAGCGGAAGCCCTTCGTAATACGAGGGAAGCACGAAAAGACCCGCGTTCGAATATAATTCTGAAAGCATTGCTCCTGATACAAAACCAGTACTGACAACACCTGCTGCGTCTGAAATACAACGCTTTAGTGTTCGGCTGTAGTCCGTTTTATGGTCCGCATCGCCTGCAATCACCAAACGAAAAGATGGATTTTCAAGCATCCGGTACGCCTCAACCAAATCGTGAAGCCCCTTTTCTGGGACGAATCTGCAAGCGGTAAACGCGTATCGGCGGGATTCCAGCCCCCATCTTTTCAGCCCCTCTCCGGGAGGAGTGGCGGGAAGAATAGTGACGCCGTTCGGGATGAATGCGGCTTCTTTGTCGAATTTTCGCCTGATGTGCCTCTGTATTCCTTCAGATACGGCGATAATGCGGTCGCTGTAAGAAACCCCGAGCTTTTCCCCCTGGCGAAGAACCGATTTCGCCACGTACCCCCATTTCTCTCTCTGATAATCCGGCCCGTGGTGCGTCATTACTGTCTTCAGGCCGAGCGATTTTGCAAACGGTGCAAGCAGAGAGGGACCTATCGAATGCAGATGCAAAATGTCCGGGCGGAGAATCTTTGTCTTGATAACACCGGCCAATGTGTGAATGATTGCTTCAGAAGCCTTCTTTCTCGGGCACCAGAGATGAATGAATTTGACGCCTTTCCATTCTTTCACCCTCTCCGGCTTGGGAATGTACGGGTTTCTCGTGATAACAACAATATCGCAGCCCAGTCCGACGAGCCGGGGATACAGCTCTTCACAATGTTTTTCGACGCCTCCCTGAACACCCGGAAAGCCCCTGGTCCCAAGCACGACAACTTTCATGCGGTCCCGCCCGATTATCCATCTTGCATTCCGGCAACATGCCGGTAGCCCATAATGCTCCTGAACTTGTTCTTGATTACCCAACTGCATGGAGCAGCGGGATATTTTTTAATTACCGGCGCCGCTGTTCCTATCATCCAGCAATTCTTGGGGCAGTTCTTTACTTTTTCCCGTATCTCCTTCGCCTTCTCTCCGTTCCAGATATCTTCAAATGAACTTTGGGCAAGGTTGCCCATGCTTCCCATCCAGACGTCCTCTTCAAGCCCATTACAGGGTCTGATCTCCCCCCATGGATCCAGAAAGAAATTCTCGCTCCCAGCCTCGCACGGAAGAGCTCGGGGAAGTCCTCTGATATACTGGATAAGCCCATTGTTAAAATAGGCTCTGAACCAGTTCTTCACTGTTCCGGATTTCAGTAGTTCTTGAATCAGTTGCTCGAAAGACGCGATTACTTCCTGCTTGCGCCGTATCGCATTGTCATATTTATGAAAATAATAGGAGTTATGTACAACCGCCGTGGCAAATTCCAGTTTCATCGCCTTGGCGAGTTGGTAGAGTTCGAGCATGTCTTCGGCGTTCCTGTCAGAGACAGTGATGCCGAAGCCGATATCCTTCATCCCCATGCGTTGCAGTTCCAGCAGTGTTCTCAATCCATGATCGAAGCAGCCTCTCAATCCTCTCAGCTCGTCGTTGGCCAAGGGAAGGCCCTCGATGCTGATCCTGATGCCGATGGCGGGATATCTCTGCGCGATTGCGAGAATCTTATCGGTCATGTAGCCATTTGTGCTTATCACTATCCGCCGAGCCTTCATCTTCAAGACGCCGATAATCTCATCAATGTCTTGGCGCATGAAAGGCTCACCGCCGGTTACATTGCAGAAAGATAGATTCGGAAGTTTTTCCAGGAGCTCAGGCTTCCACTCTTCCGCCTCTTCAGTCGGAAATTTCCAGATGTTGCACATGTGACACTGCGCATTACACCTGTACGTGGTAATGACCGCCGCTTCCATTCGAAACTCCTCGCTTCTCTCGGGCTGCTTGATAAACTTCCATCAAACGCTGGTAGTGGATTTCGGGATTGAATTCCTTTTCAACAAATTGTCGGGCTGTCCTGCCCATCTCGGTTATATCGGATCTCATCTTCGAGAGCGCCTCGATTTTCTCCTGCAGGTCTCGAACGTTGCCGCTTTCAAATGTGTATCCTGTCTGGCCATCCTTCACTAGCTCAGGAATGCCGCCGATCCTGGCGCCGATCACCGGCTTGCCAAGCGCAAACGCTTCAAGAATTGAGAGGGGATTGTTCTCGTAACATTCGGAAGGAACAACTGCGAATGCGGATCGAGAGATCTCCGAATGCAGATCCTCTCCTGACTTGTATCCCAAGAAGCTGACATTCTTAATGTTCTCGGCAGCAACTTTCGCCTCAAGCGTTTCCTTCTCCGGGCCCGTCCCAATGATTTTGAGGGAGACGTCCAATCCCTTGGCGGCGTCAATCAGCGTGGCCACGCCCTTCTCGCGGGAAAGGCGCCCGAAATAAACAACAGTCCCGGGAAGAAAATCAAAGCAGGGGCTGTATCCGTCGGAATCTATAAAATTCGGGATATGTACGATTCGGCCCCTGAATCCCATCTCTTCCACTTTTCGTTTGAGGAATGCGCTGGGTGAAATGAACACATCCACTTTCTCATAGATCTTGAGCAGGACGTGATGGAGATACATTTCCATCATCGCAAGGGCGCTTTTTGAAAATGATTCCTTCAGACATTGGTTTGCCAAAATCTTATAGTATGCCTTCTGGGCGCATCTTTCACAAGGGCCACCACTTGAGAGCAAGCTGTATGCGGGACAGGTGATTTTGTAGTCGTGCAGCGTCATGACGATGGGAATCTTCTTCTTCCTGAGCGAATGTATGATAGAAGGAGATATTTGGTGGTAAATGTTGTGAAGGTGAGCGATATCAGGCGCCGATTCGCGCAGGAGGTGAGACATTTTCTTTTTGGCCTCGAATGAATAAAGAATTCTGGAAGCTGATTTCACCTGCTGCAAGATGGAATTTCCTCCATTGAATTCGACACTCGACACGAAGTACCTGTCGAACGGGGACTCATGGTTCTTCGGCCCGCGCATTGAAAAGAAAATAACCTCCTGCCCCCTTTCTTGCAAAAGTTCTGCAGTCGCGAAAAAGACAACGGCGTCGCCGCCTTTTCTATAAAAATATTTATTCGCCAAGAGGACTTTCATAACATTGCACGCGAATCAGCAATCTCGCATTGCTGAGCATTGCGTTGTGGAAGATTGTTTCGAGAACACGATATGTATATTCCGGCCAGAGAAAAATAAGTCAATGACACAAAAGCTGAATTCAAGCCGCTGAAAAAGCCCATCAGGAAAAGCGCAACGATCAGCATGCTTAATGTTCTTCCCATCTCGGCCATCGCCCAATTACCGTCCTTGCGAAAATCTGAGGAGATTTTGCGGAGATGCAGGAAGATGCCGACGAATATCATTCCATACATAATAGCCCCTGTTAATCCCGCATCTGCGAGAAGCGCTGGCCAAAATTGGTCAATCCCCCTGATCTTCCATAAGAAGTCTCTGAAGGACAACGGCCAGTTCGAATAGACTGGACTGTCGAATAAAACAGATGTCAAATTCCCAAACATCCCAGGCCCAATACCGAAAAACGGGTTTCCATTGAAAATCTTAAACGATTCAAGCAATGCGAACAACCTGAAGTATCTGTCCGGGTCCATCCTTTCTTCAAACAGAAAAAGTTGCAGCATTTCTGCATAAAGGGGCACAAGAAGAGTCACAATACATAACCCTGCAGCAGATGCGACCACCAGCGTTCTGCGTCTGGCTAAAAGGATGAACAGCACGGCGAAAATGAGCCAGGTCTGACGCGAAAAGGTTAATATCACGAGAGTGATGATTACCAGAGCTTGCGGGTAATAAGCCATCGGCTTTGGCCTTTGCGCGCGATGCAGGAAAAAGACAATGGATGCGTACACGCCAAGATAATTCCAACTGCCATGACCTGTAAGAGAGATTGCTCTGTACAGCCCGAATCTTCTGTTATCATCAACCAGAATTCCAATCCCGCGTTCAAAAAAAACTGCTGCAAATTCACCGGCTATCGCCGCCAGTCCCAGAACGACAGCCACTGCGCATATGGCGCGCACCATGCCCCTGAACTCTTTCTCTCCAAACCCAAGCCAGGAAAAGAAACATATTATTATGATGTTTTTGATATAGTCGTAAATTCCAAAAACCCCCTGTGGGAGATAAACACGATTAATAAGTATCCCTGCGAACGCAATAATGATGAAACACAGTATCCATTTCATAAAAGGGATTCTTCTGATGCTGTACTTTCGTGGAGCGACAACATGAAGAGACAAAAATAAAACAAAACAAAAAATCAGCAGCAACTCGTCGACATAGCGAATTGCCAGAAGATATGCCGGAAGCTCTGCAACTCCCACTCCTTCCTGATTTACCATTCTTATCGTCTCAGGAAATCTCTGAAAAGGGAGCAGGATTACAGTCCATATGGCAAGTAGCTTGAACGTTTTCATCGGTTATGGGAAAAGAATCAGACGGAGCCTCTTCCGGCCGCGTCTGTCATTAATCCTAATTTAGCTGAAACATCCAGTCTGGCTGCTGTCCATACAACCTGGAAAGCCCGAAAGGGCAAACCCAGACAGAGGCGCGCAAAAGCATCTGCTTTATCAGCTGCATTACCTGTTCCTGCAGGAAAAATCGGATATCCCATCTTCTGAAGACAGTTATGGGCAATTACCCCAAAAATTCGGCATTCCTTCCCCGTTAGCTCAGCCTTCCACTTCCCAACTGAAACTTTCGATAATGGCTGAAAAATCAGGTCCGAATGTTTCTGGCCAATATACTTCTCACTCGATTTGTAGAACTCGGACATGCCATGCTCGAATTCAATGTTCAGAAAGGCGCATAGGTTTGCCACCTCTTGCTCTGGGTTTTCTAAGAGGGATTCATACGTAATAACATATCCCCTCTCGGATCCCAATCTTTCAATGGACCTGCTTGCAGTCTCAACTTTCCGCATCCACTCCAGGGCCGCGACGGCAATATTATCCCTGCTGGGTTCTCTCTTTCGCATACTCAGAAAGACATCCCTGCCATCTCTGACGATATGAATGAACTTGGCCGATGGGAATAGCTGCGAAAGTTCGTCGATTTTGCGAAAGAAACTGGGCGTCTTATCTCCCCAAAACATCTTGTTTTGAGAGCGCGCGTACAGGGAATAAACCGACTCCATAAGCTCTGCGAGTGTGGTGTCCCCCCGTTCCAGGATCTCCTGCAACTTGCTTTCGGCGTCCAGCCTCCAGGCGCGGAACTGGCTGTTTTTTCTGATGTATTCGATGTAGCGCTGCAACTTCTTCCCGCTTATCCGGCCCCCCAGAGCGCTCCGCTCGGACCGGAGCAACGGCATCCAGAAGGTGCCCTCTTCCGGAATCGCTATTGCCGAATGCGCGTTCAAGATCAGCCGAAGCAATGTCGTGCCGGATCTTTGAGCGCCCACAATAAATAAAGGCTCCACTGAAAAGCCTCTCCTTTGCCCTCGTTAACGCTCATCTTGCTTCGGGTTTCCACTGCGGAATTTCACGTGAAAGTAATCGCTCCAATTTCCCGATATCCTCTTGAAAAAAAGCCTCCAGCCTGGAGCGAGTTTGCGGGTTCATTCTAACCTTATGATTTTTGGACAGGTTGATCTTGAGCAGGAATCTTCGGATCCGCTCCCGGTGCCTGAGTGGGAGCAGATTCCTCAAAATCGGATACTGCCGGTTTCTGATGTTCTTCAGAAGCTGGAATCGAACTTGTCCGCCTTCGTTTACCACATCAAATTTAGGAACAAAATGAGGATCCACTCCAAGAAATTCAAAAATATCCTTGCAGTAGTAAGGCAAGTCGGAAAAAACTTCTTCAAAAATATATACTCTCACCTTTTCAGTCCCGAAGATATCCAAGTGCCTCTTGACCTGTTCGGAGTAAAGCGCTCTCTCAAGATAAAGGTAGCTGGCCCACCAGTTCACACAGGAAAGCTTGAAGTTATCCGTCCTCCTGTATGCCCGTTCCTTTTCACTTATGGCTTCCTTAAAAGACTTGGATTCATTGCCGATGACTTGCATGTACTGCCAGTAAGAGAATGCCATATCCACGGGATTTCTCAGAATTATGATGACCTTTGCTTCGGGGAAATGTTCATGCAACCATCCTGGCGCGCATTCCTCATAAAGATATCCCGTTGACGCTTCTCCAATTGCCCTCGCTCCGCCCGCTCGCTTGAATAGAGACAAATATTGGTCATAATCAGCCAACCCTGCATCTCGCACAAAATAACAGGGCTCCTTGACGGGCGAAATAAAAACATCCGGATGCTGCCCCAAATAATGAGCAAGCGAAGTTGTCCCCGACTTTGCTGCGCCCACAATAAAAAAATTGGGCAAAGGGGGTTCTTTGCTGCTTTTCCTCATCTATTTCTTTCTCGGACTGTTCTCCCCACTTAAATCTCCCGGCAAGGGAAGCGTGGATATTCCAATTGCTGTCACCGCAAAATAATACGCCACCACGTTTTGCGCCGCCAGGCTTAGGGCCGATGCGATCGCCGCGCCTAATACTCCAAACGGCGGTATCAAAATCACGCTCAAGACCACGTTAATAGTTGCCGCCGCAAATACCGCATTTCTCATGAGGCGCTCATGCCCTGTCATCATCAGCAGGTACCCGACCGAACCGGTCACCACGTTTACGAATTGGCCAAGGGCGAGTATGGTGAGCGCAGCCGCGCCGTCCGAAAATTGCGGACCGAAGATGCCCATGATCGACGACGGAATTATAATAAACAAGGCCAGGATTGGAGCGGCTAAAACAGTCATAAGTTTTGCGGCGTTGCGCGCGGTCGAACGCAGAGAAACCATGTCGTCTCGCTGATAGAACGCTGCAAACTGGGGAGCGGCCGCCGTATTGACGGCGACAAGAATGAAGCTGGTCAGTCCGGCGACACGATACGCGGCCCCGAAGATACCTACGTCCCTGGTCGTCCCCCATACGCCTAAAAAGAACGTTGTCGCCCACATCATCCCCAGGCTGAGCAACGAGCCCCAAAACAATGGCATACTGCTGCCCAACAGCTTCCCGGTGCTGAAATCGCCCGCGCGCCCGTTCACGCGATGGCGCCCAACACTCCACAGCCAAAAACCTGAGAGAGCCGTGGCGGCGACGGCAAGGTTGAACGCCCATATCGCGCCCCTCACGCCATAGGCTCTTCCCAGAAACACAACTCCAACCAGACAAAAAGCGGGAATAGCCACACTTTGGACTATGATGGAATCCCTCACCCGCTTGATCGCCTTCAACAACTCGGCATGAAGGATGGAAATCGACATCGGCAGAATAGCCAGGGCTATCAACCGGAGCGGCGTTCTGAGTTCAGGCTTCGAGAAGACTGACCCGGCAAGCCGAGGGGCAAGAATGAAGAGAATCAGCGCCGACAAGAAAGAGGCCACCAGCGCCAGGCGCATCCCTTTCTTGTAGACACCTCCAGCGGAGCGCCAATCTCCTTCTGATGCGCTGGCGGCCACGAACCGCAGTAGCGCGTTGTCCAGGCCCAGTCTTCCAACAACGCTGGCTATTGTCGCCGCCGTCAGCGCCAGAAAATAAATGCCCGCCCCATCTGCTCCCAGCATCCTTGCAAGCATTACATTGAACCCGAAAGCGAGTCCTGCGCCGAGCACCTTCAGCAGGATAGCAACGGAGGCTCCCTCGACCAGTTCTTGGGTGTGCGAGTCGAGCCTTTTTTTGACCAGAGGTAATGCGAAAAGGACATTCTTCAAATGCATTTCTGTCCCTTATTCCAACAAGTTAGATAGATGAAAGCGAATCATAAAAGCCACCCTTTGAACCAAAGTAACTAGTTCTCCTTTATGCTGGAAAGATAGTCACTAAAAAAACTAAGGAAAATCCCGAAGAAACCGGCTGCAAAAGTTGATAACAACACTATTATTGTCCTCTTCGGTTTCGCCTTCTTTTCGGGCACCTTCCCGTAATCCAATATCTGCACGGTGGGGCTGTCCTTTGCCTCCTGGATTCTGGCCATTTCATACTGCTGGGTTAAAAGCTTGAACAGGGTCTCCTGGACCATCACATTTCTTAAAAGCCTGGCATATTGCAAAGCAAGGTCCGGAATTTTATCCGTTGGGATGAAAATATTCTGTGGTACAACGGGATTATGCTGCTCCCCTTCTTCTAATTCCCTCAGTTTTTGCCTCAGTTCTTCCACCTGGGTCCTCAGTATTCCCACCTGGGGGTGGGTGGGTGTCGCGTAGGAAAGGAGAGTGTGGAGTTCCACCTCCTTTGTCATGAGCTGGCCTTTCACTGTCCCTATCGCTTCTATAATCGCCTTGGATTGGTCGTCCAGTTTTACTGCTTTGTTCTTTTCCTGGAACACTTTGACCGCTTCCTCCGCTTTTGCGAGTTCTGGCTCTGCGCTTATTAGCCTCTTTTCGAGAAAAACCCTCATCCTCTTTCCCGAGGTCGTCACGACCTCTTTATTGACCCTGTCGAGCTCCTCCACAAAAGCATTTGCCAAATCAGCCGCTCTTTCCGGATTCCTGTCCTCGACAGTAATTGACACGATCCCTTCCTTCGATTGTTCTATGTGTACCCTTTTGTCCAGCGCTTTCCTTGTATCTTCTATGGTTTCCGCCTCGTATATTTCTCTTAAATTGAAACGCTCTATTATCGCGTCCCGCACATTCTGGCTTTTTAATATACCTGCCCACACCTCAGAGGCGCTTTTGGTTCTCAGGATCCCCCCCGCAAGCGTGTCCAACTCAGTGGGGAGTTGTGACATGAGGCCCGAGCCGAATGCGCCTGTTTCTTGCGGTGGCAGCACACTGGCGGTAGACGCATACGTCTTGGGAAGCAGGAGACTTATGATAAGCGAGGCGAGAAACGCGAGCCCCACCATCGCGCCGATTAGCTTCTTGTGTTTGACGAGAACCCTCCAGTAATCCAAGAGGTCGATCTCGTCTTCGTAAACATGGGACCCTGCATTGTCAGCCATAGCCCTTTCTCCGAAATACAGTACTTATTGAGTTTACCTTATAAGGAAATTACGACCCCGGCAGCCAAAGCAATTTGGAAGAGTATTTGGGTTATATCCTTTATCTCTCGCAGCCATGCTATTCTCTCCAGTTTTTGTGGGACGACGATGGTATCTCCGGCCTCCAGGCGGTGTTGGGTGGTGAATTCCCATCTGTTTGCCCTGTCGTTCCAGGAGATGTTAAAGAGACCATTATTCGGCCTTGTTGCTATTCCGTTCGTTTTCAAAATATAGGCTTGCTTCCTGTCGGCGTTTCTGGTGTATCCCCCAGCAAGTTCAATGTAGTCCTCGAAACTTCGCTTTCCGTCGTGGACAAAGGCGGTCTCATTGTACACCGCCCCAATTACTTGCACGGTCTCCGGATCCGTCGGAATATGGAGCTTGTCACCCTCTTCGACCTCGATATCATAGGGGGTCCCTTTCAGGACATCGGGCTCCCTCAGCACAATGATCATTCTCCCTGTTGCTTCGGTGCCCTTGAGGGCGCTTATAAACCTTTCCTTCTGTTTGCTTTCCAGTTCCATTATTGTTGCTTCTTCCGCGCTCAAGGCAGCCCCTGTTTTCCCCACATCGGTGGCCAGCAGCTCTTTCTCGAGTCTTTCGATCATTCTATTAAGTTGCTCTTGCTGGATTTCTTTCACCCTCTCTCTTGTGAAGACCGCTCCCCTCAGATAGGCCTTGTCAGTAAAGCCACCCGCACGTTCTATCACAGAGGACAGTGTCTCGCCTTTCTTGACTGTATATGTTCCGGGAAACGTTACCTCCCCGGAGATGGAAGCGGTACGGTACAATTCCCATTCAGGCACTGCTCGGACAAAAAGATAATCGTCTTCTTTCAGAGGAATGTTGCTTCGAGGATTCCCCTCGAGTGCCTCTTCAAGGTCGATCAGGACCATCTCAGTTTTAGGGCCTTCGTCCGTGACGTGCACTCTGGTTAGCTCGGCCTGCTTCCGGTTTGCGTAATACTTGAGGCCGCCTCCCATTTGAATGAGGTCTTTGACCCTCATGCCGGGCGTGTACCCCATTTCCCCCGAGTTTCGAACTGCGCCCGATAGCCGCACCATTCGTTTATCCTGCACCACAGGGAAAATTCGTATCACGTCGCCGGGATGCGCCAAAAGTTTCTTGTCCGTCACTTCTTTCAGATTTGACTCGAACACTACCGTGCGATTCTTATCTATGATTCTTTCCACTTGGATCCTGTCCCCGAATGCGATTGAATTCAGGCCGCCGGCCATTCCTATCAGCTGCAGTATGCTTGTTTCTCCCCTCAGTTCGTAGATGGCGGGATTGTTCACGTTTCCCACTATGGCGGCGACATCTCCTATGGAAGGGATGAAAATTACGTCCTCGGGCATCAATCTCATGTCCCCGGTCTTGTCTCCCCTGAGGAGGAAATCATACATGTCGAAATGTACAAGTGTCTCCCCGTTTCTCTTCAATTGTATATCTCTCATGGTTCCCACTTTGCTCGGACCGCCTGCTGCGAAAAGAGCATTGACGAGGGTTGAAAGAGAGGACACGGTGTAACTTCCCGGGCTTCTGGCTTTTCCCACTACGTATATCCTTATGGAACGGAGCCTTCCCATACTTACATTGGTTTTAACCTCGGAGGGCTTGTAGTACCGACTGAACTCCTTTTCAAGAAAATCCTTTGCCTCGCGAAAGGTGAGTCCCGATAAATGGAGAACACCTATATCCGGAAGCACGATTTCCCCGTTTCTATCAATCTCCGGAGAATATTCCGCGGTAATCTTTCCCCACACGCTTATTTTGATCTCGTCGCCGGGAGCGAGAAGATAATCCGGGCTCACCGGAATGATTTCTGCCGGAGCGAAGGTGCTTGGAGGCATTTCAAACAGGTTATAACCGAACTGAGTTATTTCCGGAGGTTCTGCGAGGCTATACTCCCCCTGTATGTAGGCTTCAAAGGGAGAGAGAGTTGGTTCATTGGACGGTACCCTCACTGAGGAAGCTCGTATGCGCTCCGGTTTCTCAGGGGATTGCTGGTCTTTTAGCCGTTCCTTCAGTTCACGGACTTCCTCAGGGGAGTGAGATATTGAGATCGGTTCACCGATTTTTCGGGCGGAGTAAGGCTTGACCGAGAAAGACTTAAGGGACAGGGTCTCTTCAACCCTCTCGGCTTCCGCCGGCGCAGAGTCCCAGATAGTGAATACTGCCAACACCAACAAGAATGACTTCATTCTCCGCATGATATACCCCTTATGCTCGGCATTAATTCTACCTTCAGCTTCCAACCCCGGATTTCAGGATACCTTAATGGGCGTTCTTGTTCCACAGTCCTTTCAGCGGGGTCAATAATAGTATTTTCAAGTCTAGCCATATAGACCAGTTCCTGATGTAATACAGGTCGTGCTCGATGCGAGATTCCATCTTCTCCAACCTTTCGGTCTCGCCCCGATAGCCATTCACCTGCGCCCAGCCTGTGATGCCCGGCTTCACCAAATGGCGACACATATATCTGCTGATCTCCCCTTTATACTCCTCATTATGCGCGCATGCATGAGGGCGCGGTCCCACGAGCGACATGTCTCCTTTCAACACGTTCAAGAGTTGGGGGAGTTCGTCCAGACTGGTTTTTCTTATGAATGCCCCTATTGGAGTTATGCGAGGGTCGCCCTCCCGTGCCTGTGTGAGCTTTCCTCTTTCTTCCCTGTGCAAATACATGGTCCGAAACTTGAGGCATCCGAAAACGCGACCATTGATGCCGTGACGTTCTTGAACGAAGAAGATGGGACCGGGAGAGGTTAGTTTTATGAGCAGCGCAATGAAAAGCATGAGGGGCGACAGGAGAATCAATATGACCGAAGCCAGTGCCTTGTCCATCACAGATTTCAGCATCTGGTCCAAATTGCTGAAAGGAGAAGCGGTCAGGGTCAATACGGGCATGTCACCCACGCAAGAGACCCTGTGGTTCATGAGCTTTAGCGAGTGAATGTCAGGAACCCAATGGATTTCTGCAGAGACGTTTTCCAACTGACACAGTATCTCCTCGAACGTCCCATTTTTCTCCAAAGGCAAACAAAGATAGATGTGGTCGACAATCCTGTTCGTGCAGATTTCTTTGCAGTCTTTCAGAGCGCCGATTATTTTGCCTTCCAAATCCGAGGTCCGGCTCTTTGTTTCATCATCAACGAAGCCCAAGAGGCGCAGCCCGAATTCACGACGTCTCTCAATCTGCCCGGCAACCCGGCACCCGAGTTCCGTTGCTCCAATAATGAGAACAGTGCGAGTGTTCCTGCCCAAGCGGCGCATAAAATGCAAGACCTGCCGGACACAAAAGTGGGTCGCCAACTGCAACCCTCCGCCGACTATTCCCCACAGGACCAGGAATTCGACCGAGTAATTGAAAGGGGGTCTTCCTATGAAGCCGATAAGCATGAAGACGGCTAACAGGGTCAGCCAGGCGCGGAGGAGTGCCCTGCTTTCCTGCCTGACTGGCAATGTGCGCCAGCTTTGATAGGTCCCCGCAGAGGGATATATAAACAGTACGAGTGCTCCGGCCAGGATGGAGAGGGTCAACACGTCATGATGTGATGGTTGGGTAAGTAAGGCTTCGACCTTTGATGTGATGGGAAGGGATATGACGACTACCACAGCATCGTTCAGTTGCTGCGCCAAGGTTACTAGAGAGTGCTGAGACTGGATTATGCCTCTCTGTCTATAGCCCATTTTCACCAAGTTTGTGCCTGACAGGCACTCGGAAGCTTTTCTAGAACCGGGTTTGAAGTTGAATCAAAGCCAAATGCTTATCCTTTTCATCATTGCTGGCCACGTCTTCTACGTTTTCAAAGCCGTATCTCATGGACACCGAGGTACAGGCGTTTATTTCATATGTAAAATCAACGCCCATTTGCAAATGCTTTTCTCCATCTTCAGCAGCCAAACGCTGCTTCCGATAGTCTATGTCAAAACCGACGAAAGCGTTCTTTCCAATGTATCGGGTAAGCCTGCCGAAGATATCCAGGGCTTCTCCGCCGATGTGGTGTCCCATGATCATTTCCTTGTGTGTGTAACCTGACCGGTAAGTGCCGTGATTATACCAGTACGGTCCGATGCGTGAGGTATTATCGGTCGTTGCGATTTCTACTCTCAGGTCACTTCTGCCGTCAGTGGTGAGTCGCGGGATATAAGCACCTAAGAGGAAGGCGTGCCTTGATGGGAGAAAATCCTTTCCGTGCTCCCCCCCGCACTCAAAATATATATCAGTATTTCTCAGCATGGGAAGGCGAAGCCGACCATCGATGACAGCCATTTGATTACTTTCATCAGGGGTCTGCGAGATATCTTTCCCGATTAGAAGTTCGAAGAACCTTCCCGCGCCAAGGCTTTGGCCTTCCCCTTCGAACATAAATGTTCTCGAGAGACCTAATTCGAAATTGGGAGTTGGCTTGAAATTAATTCTCAATCCGGAGAAATACGGCTCTGGTATATGTCGATTCTCTTCGAGCTGGGCAATGAAAAATGTGTACTTGAGGGGCCCCACATGTCTCAGGATGCCGGGAAGCAGGAGGGGTTCTGAATTGGAAAGCTTGACCATATCCAGAGGAGGAGCATTATTGGTTAGAATCAAAGTTCCATGCGCTCCTTGCCCCCACCAAAGGGAATCTCTTCCAATTTCCAAATTGAGGTATTTAGATGGAGAAAACACCAAATAACCATTAATTGTCGAGAAATTCAGGTCGCTCTCCTCGGCAATGTCTCCCCACTCTATCAACGGGCGATAGGCCAAGGAGAAGAGCCCGAAGAGTTCTGCGCGGGAGAAAATCTCCAATGTCCCATTATGTCCTTCGTCGTATGTGATTCCTTCGTTGTTGAAAACGAGAGGGGTTCCTTCTGTTGCTTCAATGGCGCCGCGCCTGCGCTTGTATGTCAGGTCAGAAAGGTTTCCGTCGGAATATATGTAAGAAAAAATTGCATAATCAAGGGGTTTGAAGAAAGTCCGGACTTCTTTGCCTTCAACCCTTCCCCAGCGAACCAGTTCTTCGTGGAAATCTCTTTTCAATCGCTCGAGTAGAATATCCGCAACTTCAAGATTGCTGGCAGGGTTTCTCTCGCGATTATCAATAGCTTCCACTAGCAATCGCGCCATTTCATTTCGGGTGAAGGGTTTTGTACCCGACATTGAGCTTTCGATTAACCCGAATCCGACCAGTTTTTCAATATACCGGTATGCTTCGTGGTTCAGTGGAACGTTCGGAGAAGTCTCGCCAGTTGCTGTCTCGCTTAGAAAGAGATAAAGGACGATGATAAGTAATACACTGATACGCGAAAACTTATTTGGGCATTTTGGGCATTGCATTCTTGTATTCGCTAATTCCGGCATATTTATCATTGAGACCCACGTGCTTCTGTCATCGAACGGTCGTCAAGAAAACAGGGCTGACATTAATATCCCTTCCTTCTTGCTTAATTGAGTGGGTCTCCTCGGATTGGTCAGATGATGCAAAGAATCAATAACATACAATCGGTATGTATGTCAAGAGAAAATTTACAGAAAAATTACTTTCATACGCATATTCAGCAAATAGCTCACCGTATAATAACTCAGGCACGGGCGATAAAGTGGCGCCGTGTCTGTCTCCCGGTTAGCGACCATTTTTTCATCTGGATGGTGGCTTACACAAATGTCACCTGCCCGAGGATGTCCCCAAGGCAGTATTTTGAAGGGGCTTTTTGAGTTCTTTTTCGTCTTTTCAATAGCGGAAAGCGCAAAGTGTCAAGGCCCGATAGAAATGTCCTCTAGTTTAGCCCATTAGAAATGTCCTCTT
>CAYVQZ010000039.1:0-54120 GCA_964453435.1 uncultured bacterium | reverse complement strand
TCGATAATACCTTATTCGATATGCCCGGAGGCGCCTTTATATGATTATCACGTCTGCACGTTTAGCAAGGGCGCACGGCGCAAAAACACTGTCGCTTTCCTTCTCAGTCTTTGCAGTTCTCCGTGGCGCTCGGTGTCTCCGTGGTCAAAAAACATCGGTTGGAACCGCGGATGAAAGACTTTTGACCACGACTCAGCAGAGGAGCCTTTTACGAACTTAAAACCTGAAACCCTGGGAGCGGAGAGGCACGCAACCACGGGGAACACAAGCTAACCCGGGGAAGGACTATCACACGCCAAGGCGCGAAGACGCCAAGGAAGCATGCTTCAAGCAATTCCGGGGACACGCTGATGCCCTGATATCCCTCTATCGCACTCCGCGCAAATTCGCCTGCCTGTGCGTCGCACGCAGACAGGTGTGAATCGGTGGTTGAGAAACCGTTTCTCACGAACCTTCGGCGGCCACCGCTTCCGCCTCGGCTTTTGTTGGTTTCCGCTTTTTCTCTTCCTCGAGAATTCGTTGGGTTTCGGCGATTTCGTCGGGCGTGACGGTCTGCCGCAGGCGTTCCATCCGGTCCATCACTTCGCGGAAGCGAACTCCCTCGGCTGCGCTTATCCATTCGAGCGCGAGGCGGTCGGCGCGGATACCGAGCTTTTCCATTTTCTTCCAGACCTTCTTTATACGGCGCTCGGTCCAGTGGTTGGCGTCAATGTAATGGCAGTCGCCTATGTGGCAGCCGGAGACGAGCACGACGGGCGCTCCCTTCTCGAAGGCTTGCCAGATGAACTTCTCGTCCACCCGGCCCGAGCACATTGTTCGTATGAGCCGCCCGTTTGTCGGATATTGCAGCCGCGCAACGCCGGCGAAATCGGCTCCGGCATACGAGCACCAGTTGCAGGCGAACACGACGACCTGCTCCGCCGGACTCTCCTCGAGGACGGCGTCGATTTGCGCCTGGAGCTGCGCGTCGGTGAAGTGGTGCATCCGGATGGCGTCGGCCGGACACTCGGCGGCGCAGGTGCCGCAGCCGGCGCACGCCGCCGTGGTTACCTGGGCGGGCTTCTTGGCGCGGGTGTCGACCGTGATTGCGTTATACGGGCACACCTTCGCGCATATTCCGCACGACGTGCAAGTCTGCGGGTCAACCTCCGCCGTGATGGATTCGACCTTCAATTTGCCGGGATTCATGAGCCGCATGGCGCGCGCGGCGGCTGCGGAGGCTTGTGTGACCGATTCCTTGATGTCTTTCGGACCCTCGGCGCAACCGGCGAAGAAGATTCCTTTCGTTGCAGAGTCGACCGGCTGCAACTTCGGATGCGCTTCGAGGAAGAAGCCGTCGACATGTTTTTGCAGCGTCAACATTTCCTGCACAATATTCATGGTCTCCGGCGGCTGCATCCCGACGGCCAATACGGCCATCTCGACCCGATGTTTCTCGAGCTCGTTCGTGGCGGTGTTCTCGACGGTAAGTATCAGGTCGTTCGTCTTCGGGTCTTCCTTGATCGAGCCGGGCAGGCCTCGAATATACCGGACCCCCGTTCCCTTGCTTCTTCGGAACAGGTCTTCGAAACCTTTGCCGAAGGCGCGGATGTCGATGTAGAACACCTTCACCTCGATATCGGGGTAATGCTCCTTGAGCAGGAGCGTGCTTTTCACGGTGTTCATGCAGCAGACATTCGAGCAGTATGGCTGGCCGCGTTTTTGAGAGCGCGAGCCGACGCACTGAATGAACGCCACCGACTTCGGAGCCTTCCTGTCGGTCAGCCGCACGACCTCTCCCCTGGTCGGGCCGCCCGCATTGACAAGCCTCTCGAACTCGATGCTCGTGACAACGTTCTCATGGCGGGTGTAACCGTATTCATCGAGGATTGTCGGGTCGTAAATGTCGGTTCCCGTGGCCACGATTATGGTTCCGACGTCGAACTCCAACTGTTCGTCGTTCATGTTGAAATCGATGCACTTCTTCTCGCATTTCTGGATGCATTTCCCGCACACAATCGGATTGTGGCCGAGACAGTGATTGATATCGACGACATACGCCGACGGGACCGCCTGGGGGAAGGGCGAAAAGATGGCGCGGCGCGAACTCAGCCCCATGTTGAACTCGTCGGGCAAGACGACCGGGCATTCCTCGATGCAGTCGCCGCATGCGGTGCATTCGCCTTCTCGCACGTACCTGGCCTTCTTCAGGACCCGTACGTGGAAGTTGCCGACGTACCCGGTGACCTTCTTGACTTCACTCAGGGTGAGCAGCGTAATGTTTGGATGCCGACCGGCATCAGTCATCTTCGGACCGAGTATTCATATGGAGCAGTCCATGGTTGGAAACGTCTTGTCCAACCTGGCCATTATTCCTCCTATGCTCGGTTCGCGTTCGACGAGGATTACCTTGTAGCCCGAGTCCGCAAGGTCCAGCGCCGCCTGTATGCCTGCAACTCCTCCGCCGATGACCATCGTCTTCCGTTCTACCGGAACTTCGAGTTCGGTTCGGGGCGCCAGATGCCGCGCGCGGGCTACGGCGGAGCGCACCAGGTCGTTCGCTTTGCGGGTAGCGCCCTCGCGGTCGTGCCCGTGAACCCACGAACACTGTTCGCGGAGATTGGCGATCTCGAGCAGGTACGGGTTGAGTCCGGCCTCGCTGATGCATTGCCTGAATGTGGGTTCGTGCAGCCGAGGCGTGCATGAGGCCACGACTATGCGATTGAGGTCCTGCTCGGCGATATCCGTTTTAATGATATTTTGCCCCGGTTCCGAGCACAGGTAGCCTTCATGGCGGGCGATGACCACGTCGGGCAGGCGCCCGGCATAGTTCGCGACCGCCTCGCAGTCCACCACGCCGGCGATGTTCAGACCGCAATGGCACACGTACACGCCGATTCGGCGGGCATCATTTGACGATTGTCCTTCCATGCTGTTCCCTTCCATGTGTTTCCGTTGCCGTCATAGAAAACGGTCTCGTTATTTCAAATCCCGAACGCCTCAGAGCTTGGATGCTCCTGCCCTTCCGGCCGCCAGCAGGCGCTTGTCTTTTCCCGCCCATTCGATCTGGTCGGCGAGAACCGACACGAGGTCGCGAATTTCCATTGCCAGCGAGCCCCGGCCCATCGGGTCTTTCATCGTACATGTCAAATGAATCATGCACTTGGGGCAGGCTGTCACCAGCGTGTCGGCGCCTGTCGCCTTTGCCTCTCTCAATCGCTGCACCTGGATACGCTTCGAGTAGGAATCGCAGTTAATGAACGCGTTGTTGCCACAGCAGATGGCGCTGTGTCGCGAGTTCTCCATCTCCCGCAGTTTCATGTTCGGTATCATCGATATCAAATTCCGAGGCTCGTCGAATCGTCCGGCTATCCTGCCGAGCCGGCACGGGTCCTGAAACGTGACTTTCCGCCTCGATGGCTGAAAGACTATTCCCCCTTTTCGGATTTCCCGTTCCAGCATATCGATCAGCAACGTAACCTTGACGTCAAACCGGGGAACCACTTCCCGCATATAGTTGTTGAGAACGTGGAAACATTCCGGGCACGAAACGATGATTTCCTCGACTCCCGCCGCCTTGAACTCCTCATAATTCAAGCGGCACAGGGTCTCGAAATTCTCGCGGTCTCCCGTCCACAAGAGGTCATGACCGCAACAGCGCTCGTTTGCCAGCACGGCCGGTTCTATTCCGAGGAAATTCAGAAGCCGGATGCTGTCTCGCACGATCGAAAGCGTGTCAACTTCGATTCCGGCGAAGAACACGTCGAAATATGGCGCGCAGCCGGTGAAAAAGGCCACCGGTCCGGACGACGAGACCCGCAAGTTCGAGTCGACCCAATCGAGACGATTCTGGCTCAGCTCCGGAGAGGTCATCATTCTCATCCATGAATGGAGTGCGCCGTCGTGCGAGCGGAACCCCTTCAGGCCCTTGGCGCCGGCAAGCAGGCTGCGCATCTCGAGAATCAAGTGACTGACGTTGACGCCCGAGGGGCATCGTTCCTCGCACAGACCGCAGGTCAGGCATTCCCAGACGGCGCTTTCTATGAAGGCTTCGTCTTCGCGTTCCGCAATCAGTTTATGCGCGAGCAGGCGCGGCGAATATTCCTTCCCTGCAATGAGGCGAGGGCATGAAGCCGAGCACTTCCCGCACTCGAGGCACTGATAGAGCGATTGCTCCTTTATAATCTTGTCAATCTCGTTTTCGCTGCGCTTCATGACGCCTCCCGCTCCTGGCGCGGCTTGGCAGGGTCGGGGCCGAGCGCCTCGATGCGGTCCGCGAATTCCCAGAGCGCCGACACGAACTCTTCCTTTTCATGGCTGGCGAAGCATTTTTCGACCAGTCTCTCCTGTCCGATTCCGAGCAAGTGCAGCAATTTGCGCACCCGTTGGACATTCGTGTGGCCGACCTCCGGGCCGGGACCGTACCGACAGTCCTCATCCGTGCACTCGAGCAGAATGACACCGTCGGCTCCGTATTCGAACGCCCTCAGAATCAGCGCCTGGTTTATTCGTCCGATGCACATAACGCGAATCAATCGGAAATTCGGCGGCATGTTGATGCGAGCCATTCCGGCCGCGTTATAGCAGGCATACGGGCTCCAGTTGCAGCAAATGCCCAGCAGTTTAGCTTGGTTCATGACGCCGTTCTCCCGACAGGGTCTCCATGACGATTTCTTCCAGCAATTTGTTCGAGAAATACGGGATATTCATTGCGGTTACGGGACAACGTCCGACGCACCCGCCGCAGCCCACGCAATTGTGGCGGAGCACCTCCGATTTGTAGATGCCGTGGGAGTCAGCAACCAGATGGATGGCGTTGAAAGGGCAGATGTCGGCGCAGCGACCGCATCCGCGGCAAAGCTCGGGGTCTACGCGCGGGCTGAGTTCGTGGTCTTTCAGGAACGCCTCCGCGGTCGCCGTCGCAACCTGCGCCGCCAGCGCGGCTCCGGCTTCGAACGCGTTCACTCTCTTCAAGGTTCGCGGCAACACCCGGTACAGCCCCAATTGCGGGGTATGGAAAAATGCAAAGTCATATCTGTACAGCTTTTTCAGGCCCATCATGTCTTCGGGAATAGCCAGGGGGAGAACGTTCTCATCTGTCAGGCATATGACGTCGGCCCGCCAGCGATGGCGTTTTCCGCCTTCGTTCACGAGAATCCTGAAATCGCCCACGTGGCCGGAGATATCCAGAATTTCCGCCTCCTCGACATGAGCGATGGAGCGTCCTCCCTGCGTGACGTCAACCGGCCTGTTACGCACGTATTCCGGCGCATCCTCGCCCCGTATCTTGCATCGATGCGCCAACCGCACCTTGAATCCCTGCAGCCCGAGATTCAAAGCGCAACTGATTCCGGTCTCGGAGCCGCCGAGTATAAGGATGTGGCGGCCGATCTCGGTGGTTCCCTGGCGCAGCGGGGTCATCAGGTGAGACCTCACCATTGCGCCCCGCAGCAGGCTTCGGGCGCCTTCAAACATTTCCTCCTCGGACAGGCCCGCGTCGGCGAGGTGGTCGCGAATGTTAATCGTCTCGAAGTGGCTGCGCGGAAGGCCGAGGCGGTCGAACAGGTGAATGCGGGCGCGTGTGCGCTGGTCGTTGCAAGAGATACACTGGAATTCCAGTGGACAACATACGCACGACGCCAAAATGACCCGCCCCAATCGTTTTTGTTGGACCGCGCGCGCGACCCGGTCCGAGCCGTCGGGATGACAAGCCGACAGAATGACCTCACTGTGCCGAACGGCAGGTATCTTTTGCGTTGTTTCAACGAGCCGGTCGAGCACGCTCTGTGGCGCCATTGTCCCGTTGCACGAGCAGAAGAACACGCCAAGTCCGCCATTGGCATCCATTTCGATTGGGTGCGGTTTTTCCTGGGGGACCAGTTCCCTGAGGAAAGCCGCCCGCGCCATGGCTTGGCCGGCCGCCGCGCTTCCCGACACCAGCACGTCCATCATATCGACCGTCTGTTTGAACTCTCCGATGTTGTAAATTCCCTCACCGGCATGTTCGAGTTCCGGCAATTCGTTCGAATCGGCAACTACAACCGCCGGACTGGAAAGCTCGAACCGGCGGGGGGGCCTGAAGTGGTCGATTGCCCCAATTTCCGCGCATGCGGTCTCGCAGACGCGGCACTCGCAACATACGCCGCACTGGAGGCAGCGTCGGGCTTCGAAGACGGCCTGGTCGGCCGTAAACCCGAAGTCGACTTCGTCAAAATCCCGCCGCCGTGCTTTCGGCTGGCGCTGAGCCATCTCGGGGCGCCATTGCCGCGGAATATCTTCCGATATTTCAATGAAGTCTCCGACACCGCGAGTCTCGCACGCCAGGTCGACGAATGGCGAGGGCTGTCCCGTGAGGTACTCGATAATTTTGCCGGCGGCGCGCCTCCCGGCTGCCATCGAGCCGATTACCGTCGAAGGCCCGGTCACCACGTCTCCCGCGGCGAATATCCCTTTTATGGAAGTTGCGGAGCATTCGTCCACCGCAATCCTTCCGCCCCTGCCTGTCGCAAGCCGGCCGCCGAGGCCGGTTTCCTCGAGATGCGGCTGCTGTCCTATCGCGACGATGACCGTGTCGGCGTCGACGGTGAACGTCTGTTCCGAATCGTATTCGATTCGACGCATGCCCTGGCTATCCGGCTCGCTCCATCGGGCGGAGCGACACACGACACGGCGGACCCGATTCTGATCGGTTTCAAAAGCGATCGGCGCGACTCCGAGGATGAGTTCGACACCTTCCTCCCTCGCCTCGCGGACCTCGCGCGGATGGGCGGGCATCTCGTGCTCTTTCTCTATCGCCACAATCGTGACATCGTCGGCACCGAGCCTCAATGCCGTTCGCGCGGCGTCCATTGCCGAATTGCCTGCTCCGATGACGACCGTGCGGGGACCGACTTCGCCGGTATTATAAAGATTCACTCCGCTCAGGAACTGGACACAGTGAACGATTCCGCCGGCATCCTCTCCGGGGATATTAAGGCGAAGGTCTCGGTGGGCGCCGGTGCTGACCAGCACGGCGTCATATCCCTGCGCCAACAGGTCTTCGACGGAATTTACGGTGACGCCGGTCCGGATTTCGACGCCAGCCCTCTCGATAGCTTGTATTTCCGCATCCAACACTCGCCGGGGCAGCCGGAACGAATTGATTCCGGCGCGGAGCATACCGCCTGCGTACGGCAGGCTCTCGAAGGCAGTTACCGAAAAGCCGAACCTGTTCAGGAAGTGGGCCGCTGTCAGACCCGCCGGGCCGGAGCCGATGACCGCTATGCGCTCGGTTTGCTTGGTCCTTTCCGGCATTACCAGTTCCGGCAAGCCGCGCTCGGCCTCATAATCCGCAAGGAATCGCTTGATATCCCGAATGGCCACTGCCTGGTCAAGATCGCTGCGGCGGCATGATTCTTCGCATGGATGATGACATACCCTTCCGCAGATTCCGGGCAAAGGATTATCTTCTTTTATAATCCGGAGCGCTTCTTCGAACCGGGACGCTGCGGCAAGCGCCATGTAGGCCTGAATATTTATACCCAGCGGGCAACCCGCGCGACACGCGCTGAGTTGGCGCTTGTCCAATTCCAGGGCGCGGGAAGGGCAGTAGGCGGGACTGCGTTTCAGCGGCGGGCTGGTCGCGCCGTCAAGAGGGCATATCTCCATGCAGCGGCCGCATCCGGTGCAAAGGTCGTAATCGACATAATGGGGGTCCTGGACGACAACGGCTCGGAACCGGTTGCCGGAGCGCTCCAACGACTCGACGCGCGCGCGCGTCAGCGCCTTCACATGGGGATTTCGTGTGACGCGAAGGTACAAGGGCCTGAATTGAAAATTGATGTCGTCGGGCCACTCGATGAAACTCTCGATACCGCCGGGAAGCTCGAGAAAGTTATCGGCTTTTGTTGTCCACATCACGGGAATACCGGACTGAGCGAGGTCTTCGGCGACCTTGAGGGCTCCAAAGCCGGAGCCGACAATCAGAACGGCCTCGTGTGGTTTGTTTGTTTTCTTCTTCGCGCTCATGCTTCCGTTCGGCTCTCTTCTTTCTTTGCGATGCTCTTCAATATCGCGAGGCCGTACTCGTGGCCTCTTTCAAAGGCCTGGGTGTTCTTTTCCTTCGTATGCGGCGGCACCGAGCTGAGAACGGCCTTCTTGAGCGAATCCACGCTCACAATGTCGCTTACGGCGGATAAAAAGCCCAGCATCACGATATTCGCCATCATTTCATTACCCAGCTCGCCGGCAAACCGAGTGGCCGGGATGTCGAAGGCGTTCCAACTTGGGTCAAGCTCGCCGGTCTGAACGAGGTCCGTGTCCCACAGGAGAAGCCCTCCCGGCACGAGCGCCTCGACGTTTTTGGAATAACCTTCCTGGCTCATGCAGACCATCACCTGAGGACGCTCCACGTATGGAAAAAGAATCTCCTCTTCACTTATAAGAACCTGCGCCGAACATGAGCCTCCGCGGGCCTCGGGACCGTATGATTGGGTGAGCGTAGCATGTTTACCGTCGTGTATCGCCGCGGCTTTGCCAAGAATATTGCCCGCCAAAACAATCCCCTGTCCCCCAAAACCGCTGATCAGAATTTCTCTTTCGCGTGTCTTCGCCATCTTCGCCTACCCCGCCGCCTGTTTTTCGGGAATCGCGCCCTTTTCAGCGCTTGCCGGCCACGCCCCGAGTTCGCGCGACTTAATCAGTTCATACCTGTCCAGGAACGTAGGTCTCTCTACGTCGACGAACTTCCCCATTATCAGATGTTTTCCGAAATCCACGGTGGCCGCGCTCGGGTCGATGCCGTTTCGAATGACGGATTTCTCGTGGTAGTACTTCACGATATCCATCGACTTGCCCATTTTGTTTCGGCGGCCGAACGAAGTGGGGCACGGCGACAACACCTCGACAAAGCTGAAGCCCCGTTTCTGCATCGCCTCTCCTATCGAGTCGGTCAATCGACGGATGTGAAGAGCGGTCCACCGCGCCACGTACACGGCTCCTGACGCGGCGGCCATATGGCAGAAGTTGAACGGCTCTTCGGGGCAGCCGGCCGCGCTCGTGGTGGTTTTCGCATTGAACGGCGTGCTCGGCGCGAGCTGGCCGCCGGTCATGCCGTAGTTGAAGTTATTCACGCAAATTATCGTCATATCGACGTTTCGTCTGGCCGCATGGATGAAGTGATTTCCGCCGATGGCCAGGAGATCGCCATCGCCCGAAGCGACAAGAACTTTGGTCTGCGGGCGCGCCAGCTTCAGGCCGGTCGCGAACGGAATCGCCCGCCCGTGCGTGGTGTGGAAGGAATCGAGCTTGATGTAGCCGGCCATGCGGCCGGTGCAGCCTATGCCCGAAACCATGGCGATATCGTCGAGCGGATAACCTGATTTTTTGATGGCGGAGAGCACGCAGCCGAAAATCGTGCCGATGCCGCAACCGGCGCACCAGATGTGGGGAATTCTGTCGGTGCGAAGCAGCTCATCCTGCGGATGCGGCATTGCCGCCTTCCTGGTTTTCTTTGGATTCATCCCGCCTCCTTCAGCGATTCGTCGATGGCGTCCAAAATCGTTTTCGGGCTAATGACTGAGCCGCCGGCATGCGGTATCAGCCGCACGGGACATTGTCCCCGAGCGCAACGTTCGAGTTCCAGCACCATTTGTCCGTAATTGATCTCGGGCATGATCATTGCCCGCACATTGCCGGCAAGGTCGCGAATCATGGACTCGGGGAATGGCCAGACCGTATTCAACTTGATCAATCCCGCCCGAATTCCCCGGTCGCGCGCTTCGTAAACGGCTCGCTTGGCGGACCGCACGCTTATCCCATATGCTACGACGACAATCTCGGCGTCATCCATTGCAAGCGATTCGAAATGAATTATGTTCTCCACGGTATCCCTGATTTTTCGAACCAGCCGGTTAACCATTTCTTCCTGAGCCGTGTCGGTCATGTCGGGATAACCCCGTTCGTCGTGGGTCAGCCCGGTGATATGCATTCGGTAGCCATCGCCGAAATTGGCCATCGGCGTGATACCGTCAGCATCCGGCCGGAACGGCAGATATTTTTCGGGGCGGGCCGTTGTCTTGCGCCTCGAAACAGTCTCGATTTCGTCCTCCGCCGGAATGAGCACGCGCTCCGTCATGTGTCCCACAATCTCGTCCGCCATTATCATGACGGGAACCCGGTATTGTTCGCTCAAGTTAAACGCCCATATCGTAAAATCGAACATTTCCTGCGGGCTCGAGGGTGAAACGGCAATGATTTCATACGGCCCATGCGAGCCCCACCGAGCCTGCATCATGTCGCCCTGCCCAACTAACGTCGGCAGACCCGTGCTCGGGCCTGCTCGCTGCACGTTACAGACCACGCACGGTGTTTCGGTGCATATGCCCAGCCCGATATTCTCCATCATCAAGGAAAAGCCGGGGCCGGACGTGCTTGTCATCGCCTTCACTCCGCCCCAGCTCGCCCCGAGAATCGCGGCCATCGAGGCAAGCTCGTCCTCCATCTGGATGTAGACGCCGCCGACATCCGGCAGCCGCGACGACATGCGTTCAGCAACCTCGGTCGCCGGCGTGATGGGGTATCCGGCAAAAAAACGGCAACCTGCCGCAAGGGCGCCCTCACAGCAGGCGTAGTCGCCGTTCATGAAATGGGTCCCGGTCAAAACAGCCTTCCCAGCCAATTTTATCTCCCTGAAATGACGCTTTCAGCTACCAAATTCGGCAAACGCCCCTGACACATCCGCCAAAAACCCCGCGGCCCCCACTTTCACTGCATGCGCGTTCGCCCAAGACTCTCGAAATGGAATCGCGAGGGGGGAAGCAATTCCCGGAAGCGAACCGCAAGGGGCGTTTACGCCTCCGGAAGAGGGGCCTCGACGGAAAAAATCGCGAAATCCGGGCAGATAACCTCGCAAAAATGGCAATTCACGCATTGCGATTCATCCACGACTTCCGGCGGATGATAGCCTTTCGCGTTGAACGACTTCGACATTTGCAGCACGTCGCGCGGGCAGTATTCCACGCAGAACTGGCATCCCTTGCAGCGGTCTTCGATGATTATCACTTTGCCCCTGCTCGAGTGGATGGCCTGCAAATCAAGCGGAGTTCTCCAGAACTTCATTTTGCTTCCTTAGTCAATTTCGGTTTTTTCCGACGGTTGTCTGCCACAAAAGTTCCCTATTCTACCACGTCCCCCTCAAAAAATCAAAAACGATTAGGGGTCAGGTCTTGAAATTTGAATTAACGCGGTTTTTCGGGTACAATGTTCGTATGGCGAGACCATTGAGAATCGAGTACGAGGGTGCCTTGTACCATATAACTGCTCGGGGGAACGAGAAGAAGGCGATATTTATCGATGAGCGCGATTGCGAACGGTTTCTTGGGATTCTCGCGGAGCTTTCGCAAAGATTCTCGACGATAATCCACGGCTATGTCCTCATGGGGAATCATTATCATCTCCTCATTGAAACTCCGCGCCCCAACCTCTCGAGGGCGATGCATTATCTGAACGCCGCTTACACGGGATACTTCAACCGGAGGCATTCCAGAGTTGGCCATTTGTTACAAGGGAGATATAAGGCTCTGCTGATAGAAAAAGACCGCTACTTGCTGGCCGTAAGTCGCTACATTCACTTGAATCCGGTGAGAGCGGCGGCGGCAAGCGGTCCGGAGGAGTATTTGTGGAGCAGTTATTCCGCGTATATAGGAAAAGGAGAGGCCGGCGAATGGCTGCACTGCGACGCGGTGCTGGGTCACTATTCGAGGAACCGCTCGCAAGCGAGGAGGCTTTACAAGCGGTTCGTGGAGGAAGGCCTCCGTTTGCCGGAGAATCCCTTCAAGTATATACGGGGCGGATTAATACTGGGGAACGAAGAGTTTGTCGAAGAGATTAAGAGCAAGATTTCGGTTCAAAGAAATCAAGATATTCCCCAGACGAGAGACGTCACAGTGAACGTATCATATGATTCCGTAGTGGCTGCGGTCAGCAAGCGACTTGGGGTCAGCGAAAAGGACATGACGACGAGAGGCGCTCGAAACAATCTGGCGAGGAAAATCTGCATATATCTTTTGCGTTCCTTGACCGACATGGGAAACAGGACAATCGCCGCGCAGTTCGGAATCGGCGTCAGCGCGGTAAGCAAGGCATGTTTGTCCGTGAAAGAAGAGATGGTTCGGAATCGTGAGACGAAGAACGTTGTGTTGAAAGCGCAACGTGAACTCCTTAATCCAACTTTCAAGATGTCGGTGGATTGACTTCCGCATTATTGGTTCGATAAGATTTCTTCACGCGCGGCGGGCACGACCTTCCGGGAATCAAGTAATGACGAAGGCATGCGAAAGGTTTTTCACGGCGTTAAGAATCATGGGATTTGTCGGGCTGGCGCTTCTTCTCGTGCGTGTGGAATGGAGTTTCGTGCACGGGGATTTCTCGAATTTTTTCAACCCGCTCGTCCAGCTTTTCGTTTTTGGCTCCATGCTGCTTGTTCCCCATTTTTATATCATTCTCTCTGCGATAGCCGCGGGTTACATCGGTGGCCGAATCGTGAAAAAAAGGCTCTCCGGGGGGAGTTCGACACCGGCGCCGGAGAGGGAAATGTCGTGAGAATCAGGGCATTGACCGGCCTGTTGCTTTTGGTTTTTTCTGTGGCCGGGTGCGTTTCCGCATATGATAAGGAATCCTGGATCGGGCAAACAGAAGGTAACCTTGTGGCCGAGTGGGGGCCGCCTGAAGAGGTCATTCAGAACGAAGCTGGCGGGAAGACCCTTGTGTACGTGCGCATGGACCCCCACTCTTCTCGCGGCGGAAGTGACGTGTACAGGTACGGCTCGGGGACGCGGGACGCGGATGTGCCGGGGGAGCCGAAAAGATGGCAGCGCCGCTATCTGTTTCAGGTAAATGAAGAAGGGATCGTTTACGATTCGTCTGTCCAAAAGGCCGAGGTCATCTCTCCTGAATGAGCGATGGAGCGAAGAGAGTTTCTGCAATACGTCATCGATCAAGCCTGTGAGTGGGTGCAATCGCAGAGAGACACTCACAGGCTCGACGCACGCGCGCTGACGGAATCGGAGAAATCGGACCTTGGTCTCTTCTTTGAGAGCAAGACATTGGATCGGGCGAAAGTAAAAGTGGCGCCGACGATCGAGGAGCCTCCGTTTTATTCGGTCCTGTGCGAGCATTTGAAGGCTGACCCGTTCAATTTCAGGAGAACCGCGGGGATCGCCTTTGTGGATACCGTCGTAATCTCGAAATCGCAGTTGATGTTTCGTTCGCATCTCCTTCCCCTGCTGTTCCACGAATTGGTCCACGTCGTTCAATACGAGATTCTCGGGTTGCGGCCGATGATGGAGCGCTATGTGAACGGATGGGCGGAGAACGGCTTTCAGTACCACGCGATTCCGCTGGAGCGCGATGCATTCATTCTGCAGGAGCAATACGAGGCAAAACCCGAAATCGCCTTCTCCGTCCCGAGTGAAATCCGCAGGAGATTAGAACTTCGGGACCGAATTGAGATTTGAATTCTGCATGAACGATTTTCCTCTGGAAAAAGGGGACGCCCCGCTCGATTCAAATTTCACGGCCGGTTGCCGGAAGTAGCCTGCACGTTCCTCATTGTCGTCATTCTGAAGGAAACGGGGAATCTCGAATCCAACCAATATCAAGATCGAGAGATTCTTCGTCGTTTCGCTTCCTGTATTGACATAATGGTGAGGCGTTCATAAACACACCGCAGGAAAACATTTTTGGGCAATGGGCGTTCACCACAATGACCTCTTGACAGGCTGATGCTATGAAAGTCTTGCTTATTTCCGCGAATACCGAGCGGATCAACATGCCGACGTTTCCGGTGGGGTTGACGTATGTGGCTGCCGCCTCGCGCCGAATGGGACACGAGGCGAGGATACTGGATTTACTGTCTGAGAAGAACCCGGACAGGCGAGCCGCAGACGTTATCGAGGCGTTCGGCCCGGAGGCAATCGGCATCTCGGTCAGGAATATCGATGACCAGTGCATGGAGACCTCGCGCTTTTTGCTCGACCCGGTGAGGGACCTCATTGCAAACTGCCGGAAGGTGTCACAGGCTCACCTCGTGCTCGGGGGAGCGGGCTACAGCATATATCCGGAGAGCGCGCTTGAGTATCTTGGGGCCGACATGGGAATTCAGGGCGAAGGCGAGGTTGCTTTCACCGTTCTTTTGGACCGGCTCGCGCAAGGCGCCGAGCTGTCCGGAGTGCCCGGTCTCTATGTGCGTGGAAAGGGATTACGGGGAAAACGAGCATGCGTCAATGACTTGGACACACTGCCGCTTCCGGACGGAGACTTGTTATTTCCGTCCTATGCGGAGAATCCGGATTTCTGGATGCCTTTCCAAACCCGCCGGGGCTGCCCGATGAAATGCAGCTATTGCTCGACGGCGGCGATTGAGGGCGTGTCCCTGCGAAAGCGTTCTCCCGAAAGGGCGGTTGAGGGAGTCGAGCGCTATGTGGAAGCCGGTTTCAGACAGTTTTATTTCACCGATAACACCTTCAATATTCCGCCGTCGTACGCACGGGAGCTCTGCCGGCTGCTGATTGCCAAAAACTTGGGGATAGCCTGGCGGTGTATAGTCTATCCCTCCGGAATCGGCGAAAGTCTGGTGGAAAAAATGGCAGAGGCCGGCTGCAGGGAAGTAAGCCTCGGGTCCGAGAGCGGTTCGGAACAGATGCTGCGCACGCTGAACAAGGGGTTCAGGCCGGAGGATGTCCGGCGCTCGTCGGAATTGTTTGCGAAGTACGGAATCAATCGGCTGGGATTCCTTCTGTTGGGTGGGCCCGGCGAAACGAGGGACTCGGTGCTCGAGAGCCTTGCTTTCGCCGATTCGCTGAACCTCGATGCGTTGAAGGTTACCGTCGGAATCAGGATCTATCCAAATACGGCGCTGGCGGAGACAGCCGTGCACAGCGGCGTCATTTCGCCCGAGGATGACCTGCTATTTCCGCGCTTTTATGTCGAAGAAAACCTGAAGGATTGGCTTTACGAAACGGTAAAGAGCCGGATAAGCGAAAGACCGAACTGGTTCATGTGAGGAGCCGGTCGCGGACGGGTCAGGTAAATCTCGAATTATCAGACCGCTGTGTGGGTGTCAGCCCTGCGATGAGCTGAACCCCTGAATGAATGGAGGAATTCAATAATGAACATCGTTGGGCTGGTGGCGAGTCCGCGCGGGTTGAAGGGAAACACCGCGGCGTTGCTGAAGCTGGTGCTCGAGGGCGCCGAAAGCGAGGGCGCAACGACGGAAACAGTTGCGCTCCGGGGCGACACGGTGCTTCCGTGCAGGGCCTGCGACAATTGCCATAAGAAAGGCTCGTGTCCTCAGAAGGATGACTTCGAATCGATCAAGGCGAAGATTTATGAGGCGGATGGATTGGTGCTCGCGAGTCCGAATTACATTTTCAGCGTGAGCGCGCAGATGAAGGCATTCATGGACAGATGCTGCGGCGTGCTTCACTGCATGTCATTCGAGGGGCGGTACGGCGCTTCCGTCGTGACCTCGGGAGGCGGAGGGGAAAAACCCATAGCGGAGTATATGAACTTTTTCCTGACTACGACAGGGATTACGCCGGTGGGTTCGGTATGGGCGACCATGGGAGGAGTCAAGGAGCCGATATTTTCCGGCGAGACGACGGTGGAAGCCCGAGGGTTGGGAAAGAAATTGATGGCGTGCTGGAAGGAAAGAGCCTCATTCCCCGAAGTCGAAAAGGAAAAAAGCGAATTCAGCGAGCGAATGCGCTTGTTGATGCAATACCGGAAAGACGATTGGCCATACGAGTGGGAGTACTGGAAGAAACATCGGGGGCTTTCGTAGTGTCGGAGTAGGGTCGGGTGCGATTGTCGGGCGGATTGAGAATTTCCTCGAGCTGACGTTTCAGCAAAAAACACATTGGCGCCCGGGCTCATTGTATACATCGCCAAACAGTTGTCGACGAGACTCATTTTGGTTTCCGGGCGGTGACGAGGCTGTCCATCTGCGCGTGATGGACGAGTTGGGCTCCGGTGAAACCCGCAGATTCCAGGTCCTCCTTGATTTCCGAGAAAGAGTAGGTGCTGCCCCCCGGTGTGTTCACGAGCATATTGATGGCGAAAAACGCGCCGTCGGGCGGCTGCGTGTGGTCTTCATTCATCACATGATCGCGGATGACGATGGTTCCGCCCGGCACGAGCGCCTCATTGACTTTGCGGTACAGAGCGACGTTTTGTTCCCTGCTGTTTTGATGAATGATCGCCGACAGTAACGCAAGGTCATGCCCGCCGGGCAACGGATCCTTGTAAAAATCGCCTTTCACCAGCTCGACCCGGTCGGGCAAATTTTCGTGGACGACCTTCTGCTCGGCGATTTCGATAACCGGCCGCCGGTCGAAGATGGTGGCGCGCAAGTGCGGAGCGCGGCGCAGCGCCGCGATTGTGTAAACGCCGGAGCCGCCGCCGACATCGATCATTTTCTCATGATTGCCCAGGTCCAGCCTGGAAATAACTTCCTCCGCCATTCCCCGACCGATGGTGTGCATGGCGCCGATGAACGCCTGAAGGCTTTTTTCATCTCTCTCGCGCATTTCCTCTCGGCCTGCCTCCTTGCCTTTCAAGACGATGTCGGTCAGTTTCCCCCAGTTCTCCCAGAGGTGAGCCATGTGCAGAATCAATGGGAGGACGGTCTCGGGGGCGGAGCCGGAGAGGAATTTCTCTAAGCCGGGCTTGACCCGGTACGCGCCATTTTGCTTTATTAACAGGTCCATTGCGGCAAGAGCATCCAGCAGATGCTCGGCGCCCCTCAAGTCGGCGGAGAGTTCGGCTGCGACCTCGTTGGCGGTTTTCGGGTGGTTCAGCACATGAGAGAAAATGTCGAGCTCCGCCGCCGTCATTAATATTCGCGCTTCCCAAAAGGCCCGCGCCTTTGCGAAGACGGCCATAATCTGTTCCTTTTCACCCATTGTGATTCCTTTCGTCTTTCTGGTCAGTCCGATGCGTTTTTTGTATCCCTTGCATCATTCTAACACAGCTTCGGAGGGGTTGTCCGTTCATGCTAATAAAGGGGTTTTCCGGTCTTTGCATGGTTTGTGGGGGCGGTCCGCCAATGTACCCCCGAAATGGGTGGGACTTCGCTTCGCTCAGCGAAGAACCGCCTGGATTCCCCGGTCAAGCCGGGAATGACAGTGTTGGGGAATTCCGCAATCGGGTAAGGGGGTTCCTCTGCTGACTTTTCTGCAATCTGAGCAAACCGGGAACGGAGATGCGCCCGTTGGGTCCGGCTTTTGGGCGCAACGGGCAACTGTGGCGCCGGTTTGGCATCTGCGCTTGACATGCTTGAGTGCTAGTTCGTATAATGAATATTGGTTCATAAAACGAATTGCAGTTCCATTCAAGGCTTTTTCGGAACAGGACAGGTATGGCACAACAAGGCGATAACGAGTTTCCAGGCAAGCAGCTTCCCCGAAAAGAGCGGGAGCGGCTGCGGCGCGAGAAGGAAATTCTTGAGGCTGCGGAGCGGGTGTTTTCGCGGATGGGTTTTTTTGCGGCCCAGGTTTCCGAGATCGCGAAAGAAGCGGAGTTCGCCGTCGGAACGATCTATTCGTTTTTTAAGAGCAAGGACGATATCTATCGGCGGATCGTAGAAGAGAAGGTTCGTGAATGCATCGGCATTTATCGGAGAGTCACGGAGAGCGCGGGTAACGACCCGCGTCTTCAAATCGAGAGACTCATTGACGCCAAGGTGGAGTACTTTCTTGAAAACGAGTCCTTTTTCCGAATCTATGTGACCGAATTTCGCGGAATGGGTTATAGTTTACAGAGGGAGCTTCGAGAGGGAGTGGCCTCATTGTACGAAGAATATCTCCATTGGCTCGCCGGCATTTTTCAGAGAGGCGCGAAGCAAAATATTTTCGCAGATATTGACCCCGATGCCTTGGCGACGGCAGTCGAGGCCGTGAGCAACAGCGCGCTCGTTCGGCATCTGCGCTCGCAGGGCAACCCATCGCCCCAGGAGTTAGCGGCGACAATAAAGAGGATTTTCTTCGAAGGGATTCTCAGCCATACCATATAGCGTTGGGCCGTATCACGCCGGTTTCAAACATTTCGCTGCAAGACAACCGCAGACAAAGAGTGAAGGCATGAGAGAAAAATTTCAAATTCGCCGGAGTCCTCGAGAGACAGAGAATCTCTCTCACGATATGGTAATCGGCGCTTCGGGAACAGTGAAAGCGTCCCCCACGATGGCGGCCGCTTCGGCGGCAGTGAAACTGTCTCACGATCGACAATCCGTGCTTCGGGGACAGCCCGCCAACCTATCCCGCCTTTGTCACGCGAGGCGCGTGATTCGCTCAGCGCTGAACAATGGGGGATTCCGTAATTGGGTACAGTATCTGTCCCACGATTGCCAAGCGCAGGGGACTGTCCCAGATTTACGGGCACGAAGTGCCGTAGAATCGGGACTGTCCCCGAAGCGGAACACCTTCAGTATAGACCGCCGTACACACTCACGGCCCCCTGCGCTGGCTTATCGGCAATATGGACAACCGTGGGACAGTCCCACGGTCCATCGCTCTCCGAATAGCCACAAAACACGGCACAGCTACTTGCGCTTACGTTTCGGCGGCAAGAGCAATCGTGGGACAGACACTGAGGCTCTTGGGAATCGGCTCGCAAACGGAAACTGTCGCGTTCTGGCGGTGACCATGATGCTACTTTTCCTGCTGTTGTCAGGATGCGGGGGTGACTCTGCGGATGACAGGCAAACGGGGCCGCGAGTGACTGTGGTAGAAGTGGCGCGCGTGCGAGCGCAGGATGTTCAGATTCTGGTCAGGTCGGTTGGTTCGCTGAAAGCCATTGACAGAGTGGGAATCGCTCCGGAGATGCCGGGAACGGTGGCGAACATTCATTTTGAAGAGAACAGTGAGGTAGAAAAGGGCGAGCTGCTCGTGGAACTGGACACGCGAAAACTCGAACTCGAGGTTCAATCGGCGCGAGAAAGCTTGGAAACGGCGAAGGCAGAGAGGGAGTTGGCGAAGGCGACGGTGCGCCGCACGAAGGCCGACGTCGAGAACAGAAGGAGCCAATTTGAGCGGGACAAGGAGTTGTATGAGAGCGGGATAACGAGCGAGGCTCAGTACATACAGTCGAAAACGGCTTTCGAGAGCGCCGAGGCCGCTGTGGCGGAGGCCGAAGCTTCGCTGCGCCGCGCGGGAAAGAGGGTGGAGGCAGCCCGGACAATGCTGAAACTTGACCAAGAACGACTTCGAGATGCGTTCATAACCGCCCCGTTTGCCGGAATTCTCGGCGAGCGGCTTGTCAGCCCGGGCGATTATGTCGAGCCGGGTCAACCTTTGGTCGAGTTGGTTGTGATGGATCCGATTGAGATTGCTTTTTCGGTTCCGGAAAGATACAGGGGGAAAATCGAAACGGGGCAACAGATTCTTTTCGAGACGCCGGCGGTTCCGAACCGCTCGTTCTCGGGATACACGACGTATATAAGTCCATCGGCGGACTCGGCGACACGCTCGTTGAAGCTGAAGGCCCGCCTTTCGAACGAGGAGTCGGTACTTCAGCCCGGATTCTTCGGGGCGGTCCGGCTCATTCTCGAGACGCATCCGGATGCCGCCGTGATACCGGAATCCGCAATCGTTCCTCGGGGAGAAGAGAAGTTCGTATACGTTGTAAATAACTCGGTGGCCCATTTGAGAAAGATTGTGCCGGGTGAGTTTTTTGACGCTTCGGTTGAAGTGCTTGAAGGGCTTCAAACGGGAGAGACGGTAATAATCGCCGGCCAGCAAAAGGTCGCTGACGGCTATCCCGTGAAAATTCGTGACGCCGGGGAGGGCAAGTCCGACGAGCAGGCGGAAACAGGCGCAGTGTCTGTCTCATGATTTGTTAGTCCGTGCTTCGGAGGCGGTGCGCCGCCCTGCGAATCCCGAAAGAAGAGGGGATTCCCTAACTGGACGCCGGCCCCTGCGCTCGCGTTACGGCGGGAATCGTAATTATCGGATGCACTCATGCCGCCGGCGCGCAGACCAAAAAACCGTGGGCCTCACTCGCCCAGGGTAACCGATAAGCATACCGGAGAGAAAACGGGTGTAACGGATGTTTCTTCCTGAATTGAGCATTCGACGGCCGGTTTTGGCCGCAGTCATGACCTTGGCGTTGGTTGTCTCGGGCTTCATCGGGCTTTCGCGGCTTCCCGTGCGCGAACTGCCCGACGTCGATTTGCCGGTCGTGACGATTAACGTGGCGTATCCGGGCGCAAGTCCCGAAGTCGTTGAAACCGAGGTCGCCGACGTCATTGAGGAAGTGGTGAATACGGTCGAGGGCATAAAGACGCTCACATCGGTGAGCGCGGAGGGTGGCGCCAGCATCACGGCGGAATTCGAGCTCGAACGGAATATTGATATCGCGGCGCAGGACGTTCGAGACAAAGTGGCGGTGGTGCGGAGGGAGTTGCCGGACGAGATAGAGGAGCCGCGCATTCAGAAAATCGACATCGACGCGCAGGCAATCATGTGGATTGCGGTGACTCATCCCGAGAAGAGCCGGATAGAGATCAATGAGTTCGCCGAGAACGTGCTCAAGGAGCAGATAGAAAAGCTGGAGGGAATCGGCGAGGTGCTCATAGGCGGGGAAACGAGGTTTTCGGTCCGTCTCTGGCTCGACGCCGACCGGATGGCCGCATACGGCATCACTGTTGACGATGTCGCGCGAGCGCTGCGGACGGAGAACGTCGAGATTCCGAGCGGCAGAATCGAGAGCCGTGAGCGGGAATATGTTGTAAAGACGGAGGGACAATTCAAGAGTGTCCGGTCCTTCAATGACCTTATTCTCGCCTATCGCGGAGGCGCGCCGATACGTCTGAAGGACGTCGGGGAAGCGGTTGCGGGTCCGGAATCATACAGGGCGCTCGCACGGTTCAACGGGATACCGTCGGTCGGCCTCGGCATCGTGAAACAGAGCCAGGCGAACACGGTGGCGGTGGCGGACCGGGTAAAAGCCGAGCTTGCAAAGGTGAGGCCCGAACTCCCGCCGGGCTATGCAGTGACGGTCGCTTTCGATGCCTCCCAGTACGTGTCGGAGTCAATCCAACAGGCCCAGCAATCTCTTTTGCTTGGCGGTCTGCTTGCTTCCATTGTCGTCTTTGTTTTCCTTGGCACGCTGCGAGGGTCGATCATTGTCGCCATAGCGATTCCCACATCAATAATGGCGACATTCGGCGTCATGTATTTTTTGGGGTTTACGATAAACAATCTGACGCTGCTCGGATTCGTCATCGCCATAGGAGTAATCGTGGATGACGCGATTGTTGTTGTGGAGAACAACGCGCGGCATATCGCGATGGGAAAGAGCGCGGCGGAGGGCAGCCGTGACGGGACGAATCAGGTGGCCTTCGCGGCGATAGCGACGACGCTCGCGCTCGACGCGGTGTTTGTACCCGTTGCATTTGTGACCGGATTGATCGGGCGTTTCTTCTACGAGTTTGGGATGACCGTGTTCATCGCCGTCTCGTTCTCGACATTCATAGCCCTGTCTCTGACTCCGATGCTGACATCGCAGTTCTTTGTTGCGAACCGGAAAGAGGGCCTTCTGACCCGAATGACAAATCGATGGGTCGACCGGACGCGGGAACGCTATCAAGCAGCGTTACGGAGATGCCTGCAACATCGTTGGCTGGTCATTGGAGTTGGCGCTCTCAGCGTCGCGGTCAGCTATCTCATTTTCTCATCGCTCGGAAGGGAGATGACGCCGCCACAGGACAGAGGTTCGATCATTATTTTCATGAAAGGTCCCCAGGGAGCGACGACGCATTACACTGACAAGTATCTGCGCGAGGTGGAAGCGGTCCTCGGAGGGACTCCGGAGGTGCGCACCTATTTCACCGCGATCGGCCTCTCGCGGGGAGGCGTTCCGAAAGTCAATGAGGCCATCTCATTCGTCCGGCTGCATCCTCTTGCCGAGAGACGCAGGAAAGGCCAGCGAAGACAGCACGAGGTAATGGCCGACTTGCGCGTGAAATTAAATCAGATTCCCGGTTTCTTCGTCTTCCTCAGCGAGCCGTCACCTCTGGAGCAGGGACGAAGCAGGCCTTTGCAATACGTGCTCATGAACCCGGATATGGACGAGCTCCGGTCGGCGACCGAACTCATGGCTGCCGAGATGCGCGGTGTTCGCGGGATTGTCGACGTTGACAGCGACCTGGAAATCAACAAACCAAAACTTCGCATCGAGGTTGACCGCAACCGGGCGGCGGACTTGGGGGTCTCCGTAGCGGACGCGGCACAGGCGATGCGGATACTGCTGGGTGGCGACGACATTACCGATTTCAAGCAGGGCGGCGAATCGTACGAAGTGATGGTCCAGTTCAAACCGACCGACAGGGACATCCCGAAACGGATAGAAGACATTTACATTCGGAACTCGCACGGGAATTTAATCAGGCTAAGCAACATTTTGTCGGTTGAACACACTGTCGGTCCCGCCGAGATCAACAGGTTCAATCGCCAGCGTTCGGTCACGCTGACCGCGAACACGCAGGATTTGCCCCTTGGGGAGGCGCTGGCGAAGGTGGAGGAGATAGCCGGGGAAAACCTGACGAGCGGGTTCAGCACGGCGCTCGCCGGACAGAGCGAAGACATGGCGGAGTCGTTTCAGGCGCTGTTTCAAGCACTAATCCTCTCGATCATCTTCACCTACCTGGTCCTGGCGGCCCAGTTCAACTCATTCGCGCATCCGTTGACGATCATGCTCGCGCTGCCGCTCGCATTCATCGGCTCGGCCGGCGCGCTGTTTCTGTTCGGCATGACGGTGAACATCTTCAGCATCATCGGGGTCATTGTGCTGGTCGGCATAGCCACGAAAAATTCGATCCTGCTTGTCGAGTTCATCAATCAGCGACGGCAAGAGGGGTTGTCCAGACGAGAGGCCGTCATCGAGGCCTCCGGTATTCGACTGCGGCCGATTCTCATGACGGCGATATCGACGATTGGCGGTGTCTTGCCGATTGCGCTCGGCCTCGGCGCCGGCGCCGAGGCACGTCGCCCGATGGGAGTGGCGACGGCCGGCGGGCTGATATCGTCAACGCTGCTGACGCTCTTCATCGTTCCCGTGGCTTACTCCATGATTGATGATCTCGGACAGGTCATGCTGAAATTATTGCGAAAGGCAAGTCCGGATGCCAGCACTGAATCAGAGGAGGAAAAAAGCGCCGTAAAACCGTCGACCGATGCCCCGTGAAAACGTGTGTATGCGATGCGGTATCCCTTGCCGGCGGCGAATGTTCCGCACGGCGCGATGGTTCCAGATTCGGGGACGGTCCCGATTCTGCGCCCTCGACAAGCTCGGTCCGTAAATGCGGGACAGTGTGAATCTGTCCGATAATTCGTTGAAGTGTGCTTCGGGGGGTGGTCCGCCAACCTATCCCGTGGAATGCGCGGGTCACGCGAAGGCGCGTGATTCGCTCGGCGAAGCCCGGGAATGACATAGCGCGACGTAGCCGCAACCAAATTTCGCTTCAGGGACAGTCCCGATTCTACGACACTTCGTGTCCGTAAATCTGGGACAGTCCCTTTCGCCCGGTATCACATTGTTACCGTTAACATTATGAGAGCTGCAGCATGAAAATCCCGATGGAAATTCACAATTCTGATAAACAGTAGTATAGAGGCGGGGGATTCCGTAATTGGGTATGCCGCTTATGCAAGTTTCACGGACAAGTGGACAATCGGCGGGAACGGATTCACTGTACAGGGGGGAGAATCCCGGCGCGGAGCATTTGTCGGACGTCCATGATACGTGACATAATTATCGCACGATTCGGGCAGTCGGTCGGGAAACAAATATCGAGGGATTTGGCATGAGCGAAAAGCCCGAAACAAACCAGATAGTCGAGCTTTTTCGCGCATCGATCGGACAGTGGCTCGAGGCCGCCCCACCATTCACGCGCTGGCTCGACGGCAGAATCGTTTCCTGCGACGTCGGCGCACTCGAGATGACGTTCAAAGTCAGACCGGAAATGGCGAATCCCACGGGATTGCTGCATGGCGGTATGCAGGCGGCCATCATCGACGACCTGATCGGAATGACTGCGGCAACTCTCGGCGAGGAGGGGTTCATGCTCACCATCGACCTGCACGTCAACTTCCTCGGGAAAGTCGAGGTGGGCCAAACGGTGAAGGGCCGGGCACGCTTCATTCGGTCCGGCAAACGGATAGCGCACGCCGTTTGCGAACTCATCGACGAAAAGGGGAACCTCGTTTCGCGCGGAGACTCGAACCTTGTCAAAACGGGCTACGTGCCCGATTACCAGAAGCGCATCAAGGAAGCGGACCGTTAATACGAGGCGGTCTCCTGAGCGGATATGAGCGCTCTGAATTGCCAAGCCCTCTCGCCTCCCCCGCCAAAACGCTTCGAGGCGGGTGTAAAGGGCCGGGACCCAAAAGGGGCAGGACGTCCGGTCGTTTTAAACTTATCCGGCATGCGTGTCATGCCGACATGTCAAGCTCACACTTGGTGAAATCGATTTTGTTGCCGCATCCCTTGCAGTGATGTTCCTTGTCGAATTCGTCGGAGAATATTTCCACTTCCTTCTTACATTGGGGACACGTGCACATGAAAGAGCTGAGATGTTTGAGTTTTTCGAAGCCGGGACAGTCTCGCGGTGTGTACATGCTGGAATCTCCCTGTTTCTTTGACTTCTCCTGATATTTGCGGTTTCTATACCATGCCCTCTTCCAAATCATGGCGCAAGGCGGATGGGCCGAGGTCGGGCACGCGCCTGATCCCGGGGTTTTTCAAGAATCCGTCCTTCTCAACACCTTTCCGCCCCGGGCGTCTGTCTGCTTGCCGTCGCGGACGGCGAGATGTCCGTTCACGATGACATGGGGGATGCCTGTCGGAAACCGGCGAGGGTTTTCATAGGTCGCCGCATCGAGTATTGTGTCGGGGTCAAAGACGGTCACGTCGGCGAAATAGCCCTCCCGTATGAGTCCTCTCTCGCCGATGCCGAGTTTGTTAATACTCATGGACGTCATTTTCATGACGGCTTCTTCGAGGGGGAGAACCTTTTTCTCTCGAACGTATCTGCCGAGCACCCGCGGAAAGGTTCCATAGAGCCGCGGGTGAGGTTTGCCGCCCTCGCTTTCGGCTCCGTCGGAACCGATCATGGTGCTGGGATGCTTCATTATTCGGACCACATCGTCTTCGTCCATTTCGAAGAATATCGCCATGACTGCGCCGTCCTCATCGGAGTTGATTTCCTCGGCGACCTCTCGCGCAGTCTTGCCCCATTCGGTCGCAATGTCTGAGAGCATTCGGCCCTCGAGGGAATGGTCGTATTTGGTTGATGCGATCAAAACATTGTCGGCGTCGAAGTCGTCCGCGCTCATTACCGCAGCCAGCACCGTGCTCGAGGCGGTGTAGGGATACTGGTCAGCAGTGATGTCGAGTCCGTCGGACCTGGCTTGCTCGATGAGCTTGAGCGATTTCTCCGACTTTCCCCAATTTTTCTTGCCGTGAGCCTTGTGATGGGCAACCTGCACCGGTATGCCGGCTGCCATGCCGACCTTTATGGCCTCGCTCATGGATTCCTCGAGCCTCTCCCCCTCATCCCTGATATGAGACGAGTAAATGCCGCCGTGGTCGGCAACGACTTTGCAAAGCTCGATAAGTTCTTCCGTTTGGGAAAAGTTTCCCGGCGGGTAGATGAGTCCCGAGGAAAGGCCAAACGCGCCGTCTTCCATCGCGCGGCGCACGAGCTTCTTCATCCGGTCGAGTTCGGCATGGGTGGGCGGCTCCGGATTCAGTTCCATCGCCGAGTACCTGATTATGCCGTGGGCGGCGTATGTCGCGATATTAATTGATATTCCCGTTTCTTCCAGGGTTCGAAGATAATCGGCCAATGTCGGGAAACCCTGCACGCTGCCCTCGCCGAAGACGAACTTCAGGAAGAGGTCGAAATATTGCATGACTTTCTCATTGGCCGGCGCAGGCGACAGGCCGCAATTTCCGATCACGTTCGTGGTCACGCCCTGCATGAGTTTTTCGCTCGCGCCGGGGTTGTTCAGCAAAGCGAAGTCGGAGTGAGCGTGAATGTCTACGAAGCCGGGTGCGACGACCATGCCCGTCGCGTCTATGACAATCGGCGCGTCGTCGCCGACCTCGCCGACCTTCGCGAGCCTGCGACCTTTGATGCCGACGTCTCCGAGAAACCCCTTCGTTCCGCTTCCGTCAATGATTGTTCCGTTCCGAATGATGATGTTCATATACGGCCTCCGATTGCAGGGCGTTACCGGCCACGTACGTTTTCTCTTTCATCATGCTTTTCAAGAATGCGATTATTGTGTTTGTTTTGAATCCGGCTGTTGTCGGTCAGACCGCGGCGAATCATGCCGGGGTCCTGCCATCGCATCGCACAACGAATTTCTTTTGTCGTTTCGATACGAAGAAGGGACGGAGCAATGCTAATTGGGAGCTAGAACGCCAAATAGTGAACCAGCTCCTTTGTCATGTTCAGGAGGTCCGGTATTTCGACGCGTTCGTTGGCGGCGTGCGCGGAAATGTTGTCTGCGCGGACCGGGGATACGCCCACGAATTTATCGGTCTTGAGCGCTTCTGCGACACATCCCATGTCGGTGGACCCTCCCATTCCGCCGACGAGGAAATCGCCGTATCCGTGTACGGCGCGTCGGGCATCCATCATTTTCCTCATGTACGGACTTTCCATATCGAAGACGACGGGAGGATAGTCGCGGACAACCTGCGCCTTGACATCGAGGAGCTTGCTCCTTGCGCGCCCCCTCTCGATTGCTTCCTGTATCTCCTTTACCACATTGTCCGCGTTTTCCTCGGGGAGGTAGCGACGATTCAGCTTCAACACGCATTCTCCCGGCGTGATGTTCGGCTTTGCGCCGCTCCGAATGACCGAAAGATTGAACATCGGAGTCAGTTGTGTCGAGGGAACATTGGGAAGCGGGAACGAGGGCACTTTCGACTCCCTTTTCTCCACTTCTCTCTTCAGCTCCATGAGTTCGTTGATGATGGGGACCATTTCTTCGAGCGCATTGACACCCATGAAGTTCATGCCCGAGTGACAGCTCTTCCCTGTTCCGGCGATTATGACGTTTATTGCGCCCTCGCAGGCCTGGATGACAATGGGTTCCTGCGCGCCCAGTTCCAGATTCAACATATGGCCCTTGACGTATCCGTTCAATGCGAGGTGATAAACGCCGGGATAAACGCCGATTTCTTCATCGGTGCAAAACATGCAATGGATATCGAATTTCGGTTCGAGGGAAAGATCATGCATGACTTTGAGAGCGCCCATCATGCAGGCGATCGACCCTTTCATGTCGGATGAGCCCCTGCCGTAGAAGGTTTCGCCCTCGACGACTCCGGCGAACGGGTCGCATTTCCAGCCTTCTTCGATGGGGACGACATCGATGTGCGCGTAGACTGACACGGGTTCCTTGCCGATTTCCTTTCGCGCGACCAGGTTCACGCGTTCGCCTTCGAGTTCATACGGAATTTCCTTCACCTTCTCGTCGGGAATTATTACGCGCTCTGTCTCGAATCCGAACGTGTGGAAATCCGGTTCGAGCGCGTCCGCGATCTTGTCGTAGTTGCGTCCGGGCGGCACGGAAGTGTCGATGCGTATCAATTTCCGGAGGGTCTCCACGATGTAGTCCCTGTTCGTCTCGACGGCCTCGAAAGCTTTCTGGTAATCCATCCTTCCTTTATCCTTTCCTGTTTCAATTCCCGCGTGTCCGTGGCGGATGCAATCATACCTTCTCAAGCGCGCAGGGGTCAAACTTTGCCTGCTGCGCTGGGCAAGTCGGCTGGCAGCCGAACACGTTGTATCCTGACAATTGAGTGTGTCCGATAATTCGATTGATGCTGATTCCGGGGACACGGAATCACGCGGGGCGTGACCTTTGGGAGGCCTTTCGCAAGCAATCAACCCACACGTCTCAATTGTCCGCTGCAACCGGCGCATGCTTGCAAGTCGGCGCTCTTCCAGATTTGTCAGTTGCGGAAGGAGCGGGCGATGGCTGCCGATATGAGGACTATGCCGGAGGCGGCCAGATACATCCTTGAGTAACCAATCTGTTCTGCAACCGTGCCGTATGCGAACGAGCCTGCCATAACACCGAGGTCAAAAGAAGCCGTGAAAAGTGCGAGTCCCTTTCCCCTATCCTGCGGCTTGACCCTGTCGACGACGGAGGCCGCGACGGCGGGAACACAGAACCCGATTCCCATGCCCCACAGGAGTCCGCAAACGAGCAGTTCCCACGGGAAATTGAACAGGCCGAGCCAGAACAAAGCGAGGCTTCCGGCGACAAATGCGGGCAACGCCACGAGCCGGCGGCCGTATACATCGGATAGGTGGCCGAGGTAAATTCGGACGACTGCGCTGGCGGCGGAACTGGAAACGAAGAAATAGGACACGCTGACGCCTTTGGGGGCGAGATAGACCGCTATGAAGTTGACAAGCGAGCCAACGCCGGTGCAGAAGAAGAACAGGGCGCCGACGGGGATCAGGAGGTCGGGCTGCCGCACAAGCGTGATAAAGCTAACGGGCGGGAACTCGAGTTCGACGGTCTCGATCGCGCTGATCGTTTTGCAGACCGCGAGTGCTCCGACGAGCGCGAGGAGGGCCACCGCAAAGAGCGCTTGGAACCCGAAGCGTCCGATAACGGACTCTGCCACAATCGGAAATAATGCGAATGCCAGGGCGCCGGAAAGGCCGAAAACTCCGATGACCTTGGCTCTCCTGGTTGAAGGCGCATCGTCGGCGACAACCGTGAATATGCCGGTGATGTAGCACCCGAACCCGATCCCGTGGCATATTCGAACGAGCAGGATCAGCCAATTCAATTCGCGGCAGAAGAAATAGCCGGCAGTAGCCGAAATCATCAACGCAAGGCCGAAATACATGATTTGTTTTCGGCCGTAACGGTCCACCAGACCTCCGACAACGGGGCGGACCACCACTGAACCAAGCGCCAACGCCCCCATGTAAATCCCGATCTGAGTTTTTGTGGCGCCCAACTGTTCGAGATACCGGTTGTAATAGAGAAAAAGCACCAGGTTCGAGATAACAAGGTTATTACACAGGAAGCACAGAAGAAAATTCCTTCCGAAAGTCTTCCGCTCGGGATTAATGTCGGCACCCTCGCTTTCCGGGGGGAATGAGAAATATGGTCCGAGAGACACATACATTGTATACGCAGCTTCCCTTTTTGCAAACTGAAACTTCAGGAGGCGCGGGACAACAGCCAGAAGGTATCAGCAATCCTGAGACACACTCGGTCCGGATTGCAGAGCGTCGTCATAATATCTGGTATAATGTCGTACGCCGAAAGAGAGGTGTCAAGTGGAAGACCACGCTATATGCAAAACGTGCGGGAAACCGACCCCGGCGGAGAACCTCAACTGCATTTATTGTGGCGAGGTGCTTCCCAAACCAGTGGGGCTCATGTCAGGGCTCCGATATTCATTCCGGGGCTGGCTCGCCGCTTTGATAGCGCTCGCCGTTCTCGCCGGCTTCTTGGCGCTTATCCTTTAATCCGCTCCCCGCAGGATTATTTGAGAGATTCGCGCCGTCCGAAATTCGTCGTTCGCCTTTCAATTATGTAACTTGAGCCGGCCATTTCATGTCGTTTATTTTCCGGAAAACCGGCCATTTTTCGCTCTTTTGCGGTTGGCACTTGACTTGCTCATCCCCGTATAAACATGTAAAGGAGGGTGAATCAGAGTGGGATCAAATGTCGTCGTCAAGGAGTCCGGCAAACGTTTCGGGCGAATGAAGAAATGGCTGGGAATTTTTTTCCTAGCGCTTTCGATGGTTTGTCTGATATCCGGAATGGCTTTCGCGAATCCTTCCTCGGGCGAGGTCTCGAACCCCATGCCGAAATTGGCGCTGGTAGACACCGCCATACCACAGCAGAAGGCTGTTGAACCAGGGAAACAAGCTTTATTGTCTCATCAGAAAGTCGAGGGCTCGCGGGGAACCGAGCGACCGCCTCAGGAAGTTTCTCTCAGGACGACGGGCACAGACAGAGAGGAAACAGTGAGGCTTGTGCCTTCGCATTTCGTCTCGCGCGTGGATGCACCCGGCTACAAAACCAGGGTGCATATGTTCATGGCATCCCGAAGACACCCGGGCCCGGCCCTCTTGCTGATAGAAGAACGGTCGAGCAACGGAGAAGTCTACCTCGGGTTATTGTCATTCGCAATTCCTTGGTGAGAACAGGGCCGGTCAGCGTGGCACATGCGCGCGTCTTTCCTCGATGTATCGGAGTCCTCTCTTTGCCAGCGGCTGCAAGACCAGGCCGTCAAAGAGTTTGAGTTTGTTCTCGCAGCCTGGCGTACGGAGGAGGAAAATTGTTTTTTCTAACGCCCACCCAGGGAATCCTTCGAGCATAATCGCGCCGGAGCGGACGATTGCGCGGCGCCCGCCGACGGGAACAATCTGGCCCCGCTCGACATAGCGAAAATCCATAAGAGTTCGTCCCCGAAGGCTCCTCTCGATGTTTTCCGCGATGAGACGCGCCTGCTGGTATGCTGCCTGTGCGCTTTGCGGAACAGCGCCCGTGAACGCATCGGAACCGGCGGCATCGCCAATGGCAAAGATATTGCCATATTGCTGTGCCTGAAGCGCACGGTCCACGCGGATACGACCATTGTTGTCCACCTCGAAGCTCTCGTACAGTGGAAGACCCTTCAAGCCGCCACTCCAAACGATGACATCGGCGGCAATCGTGCGATTATCGGCGAGACCGACTCGGCGCTTGCCAATCCGGCTGACGGCCTCGCCGGTGAGGGTTTGAACGCGTGCCTGCTTGAGCGCGCGTTCCACCGGTTTCCTGAGATCCGCTCCCCATCCGGGAAGAATCCTGGCGGAGGCCTCGATGAGGAATATTTCATGGGGCGTCTTCTTCACTGGTCCCCGCGTCCCCTCCCGATGGCCGGTGAGCAGATGCCGGGCCTCACAGGCGACCTCGATGCCGGTGGGACCCGCCCCGATGACGACAACTGTTTTCGGAGCGCGGCTTTGCCCGGCACGCGTCCGGGATGAGCGTGCCGAGAGTAAAGAGAGGCGCTCGCGCAATCTCAAACAATCGTCGAGGGACTCGAACGTGAAAACCTCTGCATTTCGGGTTGTGTTGACGTATTTTGGGGAACCACCCAAACCAACCACCAAATAATCGAAGGGCTCCGAGCCTGCCGTGGTTTCCACGATTCTTCTCCCGGGGTCGATGCCTGTTACCTCGGCGAGCTTCACCTGGCATCGTGTGTCCCGGAAGAGTTCCTTCAGCGGAGTCACGACCAATTCCGGAGCGAGCCTGGAACCGAGAACCTCGGGGAATAAGGGTTTGAACTCAAAGCAAGGATTCCGGCTTACGAGCTTTATGTTCAATTGCGAGTGACGGAATGTGCATGAAAGCATTCGAAGGGCGGTGTAGACACCACCAAAACCGCCTCCCAGGATCACGACGCGTTTTTGTTTGCTTTTCACGATTATCTTCCTGCTTTCAGGGGCAATCGCGGGGCAGATTCTGTCTGCCCGGTGACGGCGAGCCAATGTTTCCTGCGACTCGGACGATTTGGGATACCGACTCTGCGTTATTGTTATCACAATTTCCGAAAAACGCAACATTGTGTTTTCGAGGCAGATGAGGCCGCCAAAACCCCGGCCATGTGAAGCTGTCTCACGATTGCCCGGCGCAGTAGTTATTGGGGGAGGGACACCATGCGGCATCCCAGCAACCCGTATCAGGAGAACCGTGGAACGGATATACCGTCCCCTGCGCTGGGCTGTCGGCAACATAAGCAATCGCGGGAGAGAGGCGAGACATGAGTGGTCATGAAGCTCTTGAAATCGGGTTCAGATGTGTGCTAGGATTATGATGCTGAAAAAGGTTGGGTCTTCTTTAAAGTAAGCGTAGCAATGATGCGAAGCACAAAGATACTGTGGTTGGTTGTACCCGCTGTTTTCTTGTTGGCGATGGGTATGACGTTGCTTGCTCCCGCCCCCCAGCGGAAACCGGAAGTATATGTCCGCGTTATCGTGGTAAAAGCCGATCCGGAGGACCCGGCCGATATAGAGCGCGCCCGCCGGAAAAGCAAGGAGATAATGGAGTTTCTGGAAAAGGGAGCAAATTTTGAGCAACTTGCCATTAACGAATCCGAGGCGCCGAGCGCTGAAGACGGCGGGGACATGGGGTGGGTAGGCAAAGGGGTGTTGCCGGAGCGTCTGGAAGAAGTGGTGTTCACCCTCGAGCCCGGCCAGCACAGCGAGATAGTGGAAGACCGAGCGGGCGAGGATTTGGTGTTCCGTATTCTGTATGTGGAAAAGCGTCGGAATTTCTGATTTTTCTGTTGTTTATGAACGTCAGCTTTTCCAAAACTTTTCGAGTATTCGAAAACCTGTTGCAATTTATTTTTCTTGCCAGTATAATAATAGCAAAACAGTTGGAGGGATTGGCACTTCCGCACGCTGGACAACCCTCGTGAGGACGAAAGGATCGGCGGCAAATGGCGCCTCGCACGGGCGGTTCCACCGAACTGGCAAGGTTCCTGAGGACCCGCAAGGAACCAATAGTCGGGCAGTGGCTCACCAACATCCTGTCGAAGCCTGAACTCCGGAAGAAATTATCTTCCTGGGGGACACCCGAAGAACTCTCCGAAATCCTGGGCGGCATATATGATTCCCTCATCTTGCCTCTTACAAGTGTTCCGTCTGCCGGAAAAACGCGAAAGGTCCGCCTGAGCAAGCGTTACAAGGAGCGTGTGAAGACTCTTCGGCTCGATGAACTCCAGCAGGCCCAACTCATTCTTCTTGATATTTTGTCGGACACCGTGCGCGAGCACTATTTTGCAAAGCCCCAGAAGGCGCAGCGACTCGAAGGCCGGCTCCGCATGCGGACACACGATCTGCTCTTGCAGACAGCGAGGGCGGTGTCAAGGCGCCGCGAAAAAGCCGCGGCGGGAGCGGAGAGCAAGTACGCCGAGTTGTTGGAGATGGCCAATGACGCAATTTTTCTGCTCAATTACGACACGGGGCTTTTTGTCGAGGTCAATGAGGCCGCCTGCGGCCTTACGGGCTACTCGGAGGCCGAACTGAAAAGCATGGGGTTCAACTCGCTCGTATCGGTTTTCGACCTTAATCTCGCTCTTGAAAAGGCCAACGATGCAATTGAACAGGGGGCTGCCAGATTTGATGATCTGTCGATCCTGACGAAAAAGAAAAAGACCGTGCCGGTAGATATCAGCGCCACGGCGGTAACTATCGACGGCAGCAAACATATTCTCGCGATTGCCAGAGACATTGCCCAGCGGAAGGAATACGAGCGGAAGATCAAGGAAAAGGCAAATCATCTCAAGCTCGTCAACGAGATTGCGCAAGCGATCAGCTTGGCGGATTTGGATATCGAGTCGGTTCTCGAGACTATCCTGAAGAGCATCGCGCGAGTAATACGAGTGGAAGCGGGCTCGATATTGAGGCTCGACGACGATACGCTGGAATTCCTGGTTGCGCTGGGCGAGAAAGCGAGTCTTATCAAGCCGTTCCGCCTGAAATTAGGGCAGGGCATCGCCGGCTGGGTGGCAGAGACCGGCGAAGGATTAATCGTGCGCGATGTCCAGAAGGATTCCCGTTATTATGCCGACGTTGAACGAGCCACCGGATTTGTGTCGAAGTCGATCCTCGCGGTCCCCATGAAGAGGGGCGAAACGACGGTTGGCGTTATCGAACTCATAAACAAAGTGGAGGGCGCGTTTACAAAGAGGGATTTGGACCTTATCGGCGCGATATCCAGTTTCGCGGCGGTTGCGCTCGAGCATGCGCGACTCTACTCGGAATGTGAATTGTCCAAGGCGCGATTGGCGCAATACCAGTCCCCGGTCTCCTCGTCGCGTCTGGCGGCAGTGGTGGCCCATGAGATGAAGGACCCGCTCGGAATAGCAAAGAATTACATCCGAATTCTTGCAGACAAGCTGGCGAGCGGGGGGGCAGAGCATGAGGAACTGGCGGTGGTATCCGAGGAAGTCGATCGCATCGCAAACATAACCGACCAACTTTTGCACTTTTCCGAGGCATACTCCGATGAGCCGAAAGAGACCCCGCTGAATCTGCTGGTTGAGAACTCGATCGTGTCGATGAAAGACAAGCTTGATGCGGCGGGAATTTCGACTGAATTGAGGCTTACCCCGAAGCTTCCGCGCGTGTCGGTCATACCCAACCAGATGAAGATGGTTTTCGCCAACCTGATCAAGCTGTCGATTGCGGAGATGCCCGAGGGGGGAACGCTTACCGTCGCGACGCGCAAGCGCGACAGCTCCATCCTGATCGAGTTTTCCAATACGGGTATACGGCATACCATTGAAGAGGCAAACGAACTGTTTCTGCCGAGCGCGGTCGCGAAAGGAATTGTGCCGAAGGGACTCGGCCTCTACATGGTTCACAACATTATCCAAAGTTATGGCGGCGACATTGAGGTGGCCTCCCGAAGAGGGCAAGGAAACGTTCTGCGGATAAAAATTCCCTTGAACGGGGGCGCTTCAGCCGGAAACATGCGGACATGAGAAGTTCGGGCCAATATCCAAGTTCCTTGCCGGTGAGCAAAAGCCTCACCAGGAAGTTCCTCACCGTATTCGTTCTCGGCGCCGCCATCACGACAATAAGCACCGCTCTGTTCAGCTATTATCATGCGCACAAGATCAGGTGCGACCGCGCAGGCGCAAAGATGCAGCGGGTGGCCCAAAACGTTTCCGAAAAAATTAATTTATCATTGAACGGGCTGGTCCGGTCATTGACGCTGGTCGCAAATTCTGCAGACATCCGTCAGGCGCTTGTCGAACAGAACAAGAAATATGAGGGTCTCCCGGCGCCGGAGGCAGCGGCGCTTGCACGGGAGGAATATGAGATATGGAAAACGACGGCAAACACACATGCCGCCCTTGCGCGGATTGAAAACACACCTCTATCCAGGACAATCAAGGGTTTCGCTTCAGGGCATCCCGGGATTGAAACCGCGAAAGTGGTTGACCGCGGCGGAATGGTAGTCGGAGCTTTTGGGAAGCTTGATTCCCCATACGCGGGGGAAGAGGAATGCTGGCGACAAACTCCGCCGGGCGGCGGGGACAGGCCAATAGTTTACGAGCCTGACCTTGAACAGGAGGCTTCGTCGGTAATCGTGCACGTCTGTGTCCCTGTTCGTTCGGCATCTTCAAGTGAGTTCCAGGGAAGAGTGCACGTCGAGTACAACCTGGGACACATCTTGTCCCAAGCGGACGACAGAGAAATATTGGCCTTCTTTATCAAGCAAGCAAGTGAGCGGAACCTTTACGTCCTGCGCCCTCGCAGCCTGGCCAGTTCCCGCCCCGCAGCGTTTCACGAAAAGGAAACAAAGCTCTTATCGCCCGACTCCGGATGCTCGTATCTCACGCTTGAATCAACGAATACAAAAACAATCGCAGGATTTGCGCGGGTCAACGATTCCTTCGCGTCATCCCCCTTTGTGTATGCCGGTGGCGAATGGGGCGTGGTGACGGCGCTGCCGGAAACCGAAGCGCTGGCGCTCATGAACGCCCTGTTTCTTCAGGCGCTTGGCTTCAGCGTGGCAATGCTGATCCTGATTTCGCTGCTGGGGTTGGCGTTTGCGCGACGCCTGCTGAGTCCGATTCGGGTGCTTCAGCAAGGCGTTCAGGAGATCGGCCAGGGCAACCTCGAGCACCGCCTGGACATCAGGAGCGATGACGAGATTGAACTCCTCGGTTTCGAGTTCAATCGGATGGCCGAGAGGATGCAGCGCACGCAGGAGCAGTTGCAGAAAAGGGGCAAGGAATTGGAGCAACGGGTCAATCAGCTCAGACGCCTGCAGGCGCAGCTCATGCAATCGGAACGAATGGCGGCGACCGGCGAGCTTGCGGCCCAGATTGCACATGAAATCAATAATCCGCTCGGCATCCTGAAGAACTATGTCGGAATCGCAAAACTGCTGATGGCGGAGGACGATCCCAACAAGGAAAACATGAAAATCCTCGATCAGGAGATAAACCGGATCGCCGGAATCGTGCGGCGCCTTCTCAAGTTCGCGAAGCCGGGCATGGAGGACATTCAATCCGTGCAGATCAATCAGGTCATCGAGGAACTTCTTGCGCTTCTTCGGGGCCAGCTTTTCCGCCGCAAGATCGAGGTGGAGGCGGACCTCTCGGAGAACCTTCCGGAAGTGAGCGTTTCGACCGACCAAATGCGACAGGTGTTATTGAACCTGGTGAAAAACGCGGAAGACGCCATGCCGGAAGGCGGCAAGCTGAGCATCCGCTCTCGTTACCGGAAAGGGCAGGTGGAGATAGAGATAGCGGACACGGGCTGCGGAATTCCACCGGAGGACATCAAAAATATTTTCGAACCATTTTATACGACAAAAGGGGTGAAGGGGACGGGACTCGGCCTGTCGGTATCATACGGAATCGTAAAAAACTACAACGGGGAGATTCGGGTGGAAAGCGAGCAGGGCGGAGGAACCACATTCACGATTCAACTCCCCGTTGTGAGTGACAAAGTGTTCCAGGTAATACAAACATCATAGCGATCAGGTGGGAGAGGGGGCTTATTCGTGGCGGAGCAAAACAGCATTCTGGTAATCGACGACGAGAAGCGTATGTGCGACAGCATCAAGGTGCTTCTCTCGAATATTGGCTACGAGGTCGATACGGCGGAAAACGGGCGGACGGGCATCGAGAAACTGCAGAACAAGGCGTATGGGCTGGTAATCACCGACCTGATGATGCCGGAACTTGACGGATTTGCCGTGATGAAACACGTGAGGGAAAATTGCCCGAACACACTGGTGATCGTCATCACGGGATACGCCTCGGTGGAATCCGCCGTGAGAGCTATCAGGAGCGGAGCATACGATTACATTCTGAAACCGTTTGATTTCGAAATCATCAAGATCTCCGTGGAACGCGCCTGGGACAAGTTGAAACTGGAAAAAGAACTCGAGAAGACGCGAAAACTGGCGCAGGTCGCGGAGCGCGCTATTACGTTGAACTACGAACTGAACAACCCCCTCTCGGTTGCGTCGGGATTCGCCCAGCTATTGCAAATGCGCCTTGAAGGCAGTTCCGATGAAGCGTTGAAGCGGCAAGTATCCTCGATAGTGAACGCCTCGGAACAGATTCATCAAATGACGACCCAGTTCTCACGTTATGCGAAGAACCTGTTGAACGAAAACGACGAACAAGATTTTGGCATGTTCTAAAATCCAGAGGGCAATCGGATGGCCGAAAACAGAAATGTCCTGATCGTTGATGACAGTGAAGAGGTTCGCCAGCTGTTTGCTGATATTGTCGACCTGCTGGGGTTTACGCCGCGCGTTGTGAGCAGCGGCGTGGCCGCATTGCAGCAATTGAAAGAGCGCTCGTTCGACCTCGTCATTCTCGACATGCGCATGCCGGACTTGAACGGCCTGGACACGTTCAAGGCAATTCGCCAGTTCGATTCGTCGGTTCCGGTGGTGCTGACGACTGGTTTCGGGATGGACAAGAACGTGCAGGAAGCCTTGAGTCTGGGCGCTTCTCTCTGCCTCGAAAAGCCTTTCAACGTCACGCGAGCCATGAATACGATTCGCGAAATCGTGCGAAAAGAGTCCCCCAGAAAGTAGCCTCTCCGCTGAATGGCCAATCATACCCTTTTGGCGTGCGCGTCTCTTCTTCGTTGACGAAGTTTTTGAGCTCGTGATATACTTTTTTGTCGGTATCATATTATGATTTGCGTTGATGAATCGGTTTTGGAGGCAGAGATTGAAACTGGAAAACTTTTCCTACAAGGTGGCGATGAGCGCTCTCGAACTTCTTGAAAATCAATATAATTACAAGGTTTCCGAAGCCATAAAGAAGGAGATAGCCGAGGCGGTAGTCAAGCAGATCGATTCGTTCATCGAATCGTAACGACGCCCGGTCAGGGAGTTCGAACGATATTCTCCGACAGTCATCGGCTTGGCTCCCATGGGTTTATTCAACAAATCCGCACACCCGCCGAATTTCGAACAATCCCGTCGCAGGATGGTCGAGCGGCAACTGCGGGGCAGAGGCATCTCAGACGAAAGGGTCCTTGCGGCGATGCTGCTCGTGTCCCGGCATGAATTTGTTCCGAACGAGCTGAGGGGCCAGGCTTATGAAGACCATCCGCTCTCAATCGGAGAAGACCAGACAATATCGCAGCCGTACATGGTTGCCCTCATGACCCAGGAGTTGCAGCTCAAGCCGAGCGACGTGGTGCTCGAGATCGGGACGGGAAGCGGCTACCAGGCAGCGGTCCTCTCGCGAATCGTTTCGAAAGTCTATTCGGTCGAGAGACATCAACGCCTGGCGTGTCTTGCCTATGCGACCTTGAGGAAAATCGGCTACCGCAACGTGACTGTCATATGCGATGACGGCAGCGGCGGTCTTCCTGAACACGCCCCTTACAATGGGATAATCGTGACCGCCGCGGCTCCCGGTGTTCCAAGCGTCCTGCTTCAGCAGTTGGCGGAGGGCGGCCGGCTGCTGATACCGGTGGGCGAGGCGATGTTGCAGGTGTGCAAACGAATCACCAAACGAGAGGGCCAATTCGAGACGCGGGACATCACCGGCTGCGTGTTTGTGCCGCTTATTGGAAGGTTCGGATGGGAGATTTGAGCCGAATGGATGAACGCTTCATAAGGATACGGGGGGCAAAGGAACATAACCTGAAGAATATCGACGTGACGCTTCCCCGAGACAGGCTCATTGTTATAACCGGGCTGAGCGGTTCGGGCAAATCCAGTCTCGCGTTCGATACGATATATGCGGAGGGGCAGAGACGGTACGTCGAAAGTCTCTCTGCGTACGCCCGCCAATTTCTCGAACAGATGCAGAAGCCCGACGTCGAGCATATCGACGGCTTATCGCCGGCCATCTCGATCGAGCAGAAAAGCGCGGGCCGGAATCCTCGCTCGACGGTGGGAACAATCACCGAGATATACGACTATTTGCGGCTGATGTACGCGCGCATCGGGACTCCCCACTGTTACAAGTGCGCAAAGGTGATTTCCTCGCAGACGGCGCAGGAGATCACGGACCGGATAGCCGAGATGCCGGAGGACACCCGCCTGATGCTGTTGGCGCCTCTGGTCAGGGGCAGGAAAGGCGAATATCGGCACATTTTCGAGAATGTCCGAAAAGAGGGTTACGTTCGAGTTCGTGTCGACGGGACGATTTACGATGTCGGCAACGAGGAGATCAAGCTGGCCAAACGGAAGGCTCACGACGTGGACGTTGTGGTTGACAGGCTTGTCGTGAAGCCCGGGATTCGCAGCAGGCTGAACGATTCGGTGGAGACCTGCTTGCGCCTCGGCAAAGGGGTTATGAGGGTGCTCTCTGAGGCGCCGAAAACACGGCGAAAGACGCCGCAGGAGCAAATATTCAGCGAACGGTTGGCGTGCCTCGACTGTGGCATAAGCTACGCTGAATTGGAACCGAGGATGTTTTCGTTCAACAGTCCGCACGGGGCCTGTCCCGACTGCGGCGGACTCGGGACGAGCATGGAGATCGACCCGGACCTTGTGGCGCCGGACCCTTTTCGAAGTCTGCGGGGAGGCGCGATTGAGCCGTGGCATTCGGTCCAAAAAAATTCGCGGTACTTTTCCCAGTTGCTCGAACAGGTGAGCCAACATTACGGCTTCAGCGTGGATATTCCGTTCGGGGAACTGAAGCCGGAACACAGGGATATCGTTTTGTACGGTTCGAGCGACGAGGAAATCGACTTTTCTCTGTCTCACGGCCGCAATCGTTATTCGTTTCAGAAATCGTTCGAGGGCGTTATCCCGAACCTGCAACGCAGGTATAAGGAGACCGATTCGGCTGCAACCAGGGAACTGGTCGAGTCGTTCATGCGGCCGCTTCCGTGCAGCGCGTGCGGCGGAGCACGGTTGCGCCGGGAGAGCCTGGCGGTGCGGGTGGAAAATTACAATATAGCTGATTTTACGGCGCTTTCGGTCAAGGAAGCGCGTGAGCGCCTCGGAAAGCTGAAGCTTTCGCGAACACAGTCCCTCATTGCGGGAAGAATATTGAAGGAAATGCGGGAGCGTCTGGATTTTTTGCTCAACGTGGGTCTCGACTATTTAACCCTGAACCGGCCGGCCGGGACGTTGGCCGGGGGGGAGGCGCAAAGAATTCGGCTCGCAACGCAAGTGGGTTCGGGACTCGTCGGCGTTTTGTACATCTTGGACGAACCGAGCATCGGACTGCACCAGCGGGATAATCATCGGCTTCTCCAGACTCTTTTGAAGTTGCGAGACCTGGGAAACACCGTAATAGTGGTGGAGCACGATGAGGCCACGATACGCACTGCCGACTACGTCGTGGACCTCGGTCCCGGGGCAGGCATTCACGGCGGCGACGTCGTGCTTGCGGGCGCTCCCGAAGACGTCATGAAATCCGACGCCTCTCTTACCGGCAAATACCTGAGCGGGAAGCTGCGCATAGAAGTTCCGGGCTTCAGGCGGACGTCAAACGGCGAGAGTCTCACTCTGATGGGCGCCGAACACAACAACCTGAAAGGTATCGACGTTGAATTTCCGTTGGGCGTATTCATATGCGTGACCGGTGTTTCGGGCTCGGGCAAATCCTCGCTCGTCGATGAGACTCTCTTCCCGGCATTGGCCAGAAAACTGTATCGGTCGAAATACGAAGTCGGGAAACACTCGGACCTGATTGGGGCTGCGAACATCGACAAGGTGATCGATATCGACCAATCTCCCATCGGGCGAACTCCGCGGTCCAACCCGGCAACTTACACGGGTGTCTTCACGCATATTCGTGAACTCTTTTCAAAAGTGCCGGACGCGAGAGTGAGGGGATATAAACCCGGCAGATTCAGTTTCAACGTAAAGGGCGGCCGTTGCGAGGCGTGCAAGGGCGACGGGATGATCAAAATTGAAATGCACTTTTTGCCCGATGTCTACGTCACGTGCGAAGCGTGCGGCGGGCTTCGTTACAATCGTGAAACCCTTTCGGTCAAATACAAGGGGAAAAACATTGCCGAGGTCCTCGACATGACCGTGGAGGACGCGCTCGATTTCTTCGCCGAGATCCCTTCGGTAAAAGAGAAGCTCCAAACGCTGTACGACGTGGGGCTCGGCTACATAAAACTGGGCCAGTCTTCCACCACACTGTCCGGTGGCGAAGCGCAACGGGTGAAACTCTCGACCGAGCTCTCACGAAGGAGCACCGGCAAAACGCTGTATATCCTTGACGAACCGACGACAGGGCTGCATTTTGATGATATCAAACGCCTGCTGGCAATCCTGGGGCGCCTGGTTGATGCCGGCAATACGGTAATTGTTATCGAGCACAACATCGAGGTGATTAAGACGGCGGACTATATTATTGACCTCGGGCCCGAAGGCGGGGACGACGGCGGATACGTGGTCGCGACAGGCACGCCGGAAGAGGTCGCTGTCTGTGAAAGCTCACATACCGGACGATATTTGAGGCAATTTCTCGGAAGCCAGGCTCTGTCGGCCTAGCGGTTCTGCTTGCGGTCGCTCGCTCGCCGGCGCGGGCAGGCCGGTCGAGAAAGATGCCTCGGTCTGTTGAAAAGCGAAGAGATATCCATCAGCTCAATCCGGGGGGAGTCGCTTCGAAGGTCGAGAGAGAAGTTATCCGAGAGTGAGGTATTGTTGACAGGGACGGTCATAGCACGTCTGCTCATCGTTTTTCTCTCCTTCTTGCTGCCTTTCTTCCATCTTTCGCGGTGGCAAAAGCTTAAATGCGAAGACGCCCTGGCGATGTCGTTCGGCGCCGCTTCCCTGATTTTTGGGGCGGCGGCCTTCATTACGCACGCTTTCGGACTCGAGCAACGACCGGTCCACGGTCTCGTTCTGCTGGCGCTGCTAATCTCGGTTTTGCCCAATCTCAGACACGGTCTCGGACGCCTGAAGGCGGAGGGATTCCCTTCCTCATTCGGCTTCTACCTGGGTTTGCTCCTGCTCATATTGCTCTTGCAGTCCGTCTTTCCGGTCTATATCGGGGGATTCTGGTATTTCGACTGGTGGCAGCACTACAATCTTTCGCAAATGTACATGGGCAAAGTTCCCCATGACTATCTGTGGCTGGGAATATACAACTTTGCATCGCGAACGCCGCTGTTCAACCTGAACGCCGCCTTTTTTCTTTCGCTGCTTGGCGACAGTTTCTGGCTGTATCAGATCGCGGCGACGATTCTCAACACTCTTTTCGTCTTCCCGTCGTATTTTCTTTGTCGCCGAATGGCGGGCGAGCGGGCGGCGAAAGCAATCTGCGCCCTGCTTTTTCTCGCTCCTTCGATCATTCATAACACGTGGTATCCGTGGCCGAAGCTGTTCGCGTCGTATTTCATCTTGCTGGCGGCATACCTGTATCTTCAATTCACTGACATGGAGTGCGCCCATCAACCCGCACGCAAAGCTTCCGCTCCCCACAGCGATTCCCGAATGAGACGCAGGCGTTTTGGCGACCCGGTTGGCGGACAACCCGCCGTTCTCCGTGTGTGGCCCGAGTCCGTCCTTATATTCGTTCTCGTTTGGGCGGGGTTTCTGGCACACCAGTCAACGCTTTTTTCCTCGGCAATAATTCTCCTGTATATGTTTCTTCGCGCCTTGCGCGTTGAACCGAGGAAATGTATCGTCCTCGCAATAGTCTGTGGTGTGTGCTTTGTTGTGATCAACGGTGTCTGGTTCGCATGGGCGACGAGTTTTTTCGGGATAAAGCGGAGCCTGCTTTCCTACTATGAACGGCCCGCCACGGTCGGCGGACTTTCCGGCTATCTCATTCTCTTCAGCTATCACACGTTGGCCACAATCTGCTCGCCGCTGTTCCTCTACGACGTATTCGGGGGAAAGTTTGATAGTTTGGTTTTTCTCCAGAATATTCAGGCGCTCTACTACAACTCGGCGGTCGGCTTCGCCACGATTACCGTGTTCTGTGTGGCCATCATTCTGGTGGGCGAAGATATCGTGTCCAGGCGAAGACAGGTTGCGTATCCATCCTCCGGCCCGGCGCGAGCGACGCTGTTCTCGACCGTGGCGGCGGGATTGTGGTACCTGATGATGGCGTTTCTGGTATTCACCTGGAATGCGTTCGGGACTCGGCTCTTTTCCCATTACTTCAACCACCCCGCGTATGCGCGAACCATGTTCGGCGCGTATTTTTTTGCCGGAGCTGTCGCGGCTCTCGGGACAAGCATCCTGCTCTGGCCTGTGGCTCGGGGGAGACCCGGCGCGGCGAGCGGGGACTCAGCGGGTTCCGGCGCCCTGCTTCTGTTCTGGATGGCAATGCTCGGCTACGCGGGCGGCATAGCGACGCATCATGAGCTCTATATTCATGGGATGGTCAGCGCCGGGAGCGCGACAGCGGTGCTCTTGACCGTGCTTTTTCTCGGACGTGTCGTGTCGGACCTTTCCGGGTTTAAGAAAGCGCTTCTCGCGGCGCCGATCTTCTGTGAGAGCTTCTTAATAACCTGGGCGCCGCTTTTCATCATCAAGTTCGACCATGGTTGGTCAACGGAAAAGAACTGGCATCTGAAGGATAAACATTCACTTGTTTTCATGGCCGACTTGTTCCGGGACCTGTGGTGGCTTTTGGCGGCGCTGGGAATCGGCATTCAAGCGGCAATGTTGGCGATGTGGGCGACCGGAAGCAAAAAAGAAACCGAAAAGCATGACTGAGGTCCGAGAAGCAGAGCCTGTTGCGCAGGGGATCGGAAAACGGAACGCGGCGGTAACCGGCAGGGGAAGGATTGTGAACGCCCTGCAGCTTCTGCTTTTGTTCGCGTTTCTGTTCGGTTACTTCAGCTTTGTCGCGCTCCACCGTCCCGCCGATGTCGATGAGGGCTTCCATCTGGTCTGTGGCAAGTCCATATTCGAGCATGGACGCACGCCATATCTTGATTTCTTCTTCTTTCAGATGCCGCTGCTTCCATATGCCTACGGCGGAGCGATGAGCATATTCGGATACGAGTGGCAGACGGCCAGAATTTTCTGTGCGCTGCTGGCGTCATTCATCGGCGCAATCTTGTGTCATTATGCTTTCAAGAAGACCGGAAGCAGGTTGTTTTGCATATCCTTGGCACTCATCTACTGCTTCTCCCCTTATGTCTTCATCTGGTTCACGTGCGGCAGAACTCACGTCTTGTCCACTTTCTTCCTGGTCGGCGCGGTCGTTTTGCTTCGACCGATGAACTCGAAGGCGACAGTGGGCCGGTATGCCGTGTCCGGCTTCCTGTTGGGACTCGGCATAGACACCCGCCTCTATTTTCTTGCGCTCGCGCCGTTGCTCGCGTTTCACGCGCACGTGTGTGAAAAAGACGGACACCGACGGGCCGTCTGGTGGTTCCTTGCGGGAGTGAGCATTGCGCTGATGGTGAACATTCCCTTTTTCATTGCGAGTCCCTCGAAATACGTGCTGAATGTCGCGGGTTACCACGCGCTCAAAACGCCCTCCGGACTGGTCGGCGGCTTCAACCAGAAATGGAATATGTTGGTGGAGACGCTTTTTGATTATCCCGAGTTCAGACCCACGCTCTATCTGGGATATGTCGTCGTTTTCCTCACCTATCTCGCGCTCCAGGCCGCGCGAAGCGTTCCGCTTTCCCGATGGAACCCCGCCTTCCATGTTAGCGGCGCATTGTTCGTTGTTTCGCTGTTGCCGACGCCAAGCCTGGGACAATACTTTTCGGTCCCCGTGCCGTTTTTTTTGATTGTGGCGGTCGATGTCGGGCAATCGATTTTGGAATATGTCAAACCGAATGTGGCGAAACGAGCGGTAATCGGGATACTCATGGCTGGGTCGGTGAGTTTTGCCTGGCTCGCGTTCGATAAGATCGATTTTTATATTCTCAAAGGGAACAACCTTGAAGGCTCGATGCCCACAGAAGGGGGCAAAGAGGATTGGTTCATCGAGAATGTCGAGAGGGTATCGCGTGCGATTGACACGGCGGTTGCTTCCGACGCGAAGGTGCTCAGCCTTTGGCCCGGCTATCTGCTGGAGTCCGGCGTCGAGATCATGCCGAGGACCGAGAACGTGACCGTCTTGGAGATAGAGGACGAACTCCCGGAGGGCATATCCGAGATTGCTCAGACCATCACCGATGCCGAAATCCGTCAGGGTATCCGGGAACGGAAGCTTGACCTTGTGGTATACGGTAATTCCATAGCGCCTCATGTTTCGGTATACCAGGAACTTCTGCTTGCAAGCGGCTATAAAGCGACAGAGAGAATCGGGGGAATCTCGTTGTTTCTGTCTCCGGACTATCAGTCAAAAGAGCCTCTGAACAAACCGGATCAGGCCCGCATTGCCGGAGACTGACCAGCGATGTCAATGTATTCGGAGAAGGTCGACATGAAATGTGAAGGAGAACCAAGCCGGCCGGTCTCCTTCATATGGCGAGACAAAGAGTTTCATATCGAGAAAATACTGAAAACCTGGCAAGATTGGGGTTTTCCACCCGGCTCGCCCCGCAGGAAAAATTGGCGATTGCGCCGTCACCGAACCTGTTACAGAATCCGGACACAAGAGGGGCAAATCTTCGAAATATACATGGACCGGAAACCGCCGGAACCCACGTGGATACTGTACCGCGAAGTCTTTCCGCACGAAGACAACTGAAGTCTCTCGGCATGAACCGCGAGATCCCGGCTACTCTGAAACGCCTCACCACGTCTGCCGGTATTTGCCATCGCCTTCGTTGACCAGTTTCGTAAAGCCGTGCTTCTTCAGGTTCTTGTCGGAGAGAACGGTTCTGTCGGAAGGACCGGTTTGAATGAAGGGCGCACAGATAACGCGTTCGACGGCGGCGCCGCATTGGGGACACTTCGCGATGGGCGGTTCGTTGATGCCTTGCTTGTGCTCAAAGCCGTCCCTGCAGTATTCACAACCCTTTGTTTTTGCTTTATATACGTAGGTTGGCATCTCTAACCTCCGGCATGCTCGAGAAATATTTCCTCGTATCATATTTTCCCTGAATTCGAAAGCCCTGTCAAGCCCTGTCAAGTTCGACCGACGCGCGCTTCCCCTCGAAACGGGATTGGCGCGAAACGGCATCTGGAACCCGCACTGAGCCAAGGAATTATGGGAATGCAGCCTTCCTGGTGGGTTTGGAAATTGATTTACGCCGGTTCATCGGAGAAATGGTTCAGCCACTGGTTTTCCGACAGGCGGGCGAGGCTCTCCTCGAATTTGTCGCTCGTCATTTCGAGGGTGAATTGAGGGTTCAAGTTTCGGGCAGCCAGTTCTCTAAAAAATCGTCTGAAGTCGATGTTGCCTCTCCCAAGAGCCAGATGTTCGTCTTCCGTGCCCATATTGTCGTTGATGTGTATTTCTGCCAAGTCGGCGCCGAACTCGTTCAGCCAGTGGCTGAGGGGGTCTTTCGAATAGACATGAAAATGGCCGATGTCGAAACAGAACTTCACGATGTCGGACTTGAGCCTTTCTTTCAGGCGAATCATGTAAGCGGGAGAAGGGATGAACATGTTCTCGAGCCTGATGCTGATTTTCAGTTGCTCTGCCATGTCGATGATGGGAGCCCACGTGTGCACGCTGCTCTCGAGCCATTTGTCCAGCGCGCTTTCGGGCAACAGTGGGTTCATACCCAAATGCAGGACCACATGATTCGCTCCAACGGCCTGACAAATCGCGAGCGTCTTCAAGTAGCAATGCCGGGTATAGTCGCGGATAACCGCATCGAGACTGCCGGGATTCAAATCATGGATGGGCCCATGTGCGGAGACCCCGATTTCCTCGTCCCAAAGCAGATAGGCGAGTTCGGATACCTTGTCGGCCGGATAATTGCAAATCCAATTCGTATCATACAGCATCAGTTCCACGCCAAGTCCGTTGCGCCGCAGAAACGGGACCTTCCTCCGAACCATCCTGAAAGGAAGGGCCGCAAAGAGGCGCACTCCCCTGTGTGTCCAAAACGGTTTTTGAGGCGCCGTTTTGGCAGTGGCCGCGGCGTCAGTTTTCTTTTCCAGCAAACCTCTCCTTATTCACGGATGCCGCTGCAACAACGCTTCTGGAGGCTGTCTTTTAAGTTATTCCCGGATAGACAGCCGGAGGGCAGAGTTCCCGATTCTTCATCTCTCTCCCCATCGCCAGGCCGGCGATCCGGGCAATCGCATAGTACAGGGCGAAAGAGCAATGTCCGTGATAGCAGGCGAGAACCCCGTTGAGGTCGTCGCCCTCGGTAACACACAATTTGGCAAACATCATTCCCGGCGCATTCAGGTTGTCAGCCTCGGATTTCGTGTGGCTGTATCGGAAAAAGCCGCCGAGCACCTTGTCGCCAACCATGTAGATCACCGGCTCACCCGGGTATCCCTGGAAGAAGTCGGCGGTCGGAATGCATTCCTGAATGATCACGGCGCGAATTGCCGACCCGCTCTTCCCGCGTGACATCTTGTTTCGCTGGCTCCGGTTCAGATTCAACACGGCTTCGCCGGAGGCGACCACGATGTTCCCCATTCCGTAGGTGCCCGCGTTGTCCTTTACGAAGATGCGCGGCTCCCTGTCAATGTTGTGCTGGCGATATTTATCGGCCACACGCTTCGCCGCCAAATCCACCTTTCTTGCCACACGGTCTATCCCCTCGCCGCTCTTGAAATCGATATCGCCCTCAAAGTCGGTTATCGGCGAAAGCAGCCACGGGTCGACTTCGATAATTTCCGCGAATTCGCTTATGAGAAAGCTGTACAACTGGAAATGCTCCCACTTCGACCGAATATGCCAGCCCATTGCCGGAGGGGGTGTTATCGGTTGCTCTATGCCAACAAGTTCATCGGGATTCCCATCGGAAAAATCGTTGTTCACGAGGATGAGGTCGGGAACGAAATCGTTTTTTTTAAGGATACTTCCATTTCTTGACAGCTTGTATATTCGGATTGTCTGGCCTTCTTGCGTTTCCAATTCGGTTACGTCGTTTGGGAATTTCGGGTCGGCGGTTCCGATGAGTACCCGAAACCCGGCCCGCTCGACCAGTGATTTCAGCGAGTGCAGGTTTTGCAGGTAATATTTGTTGCGGGTATGATTTTCCGGATAAATAGCAATACGTTCGACGTCACCGTATGAAGCGGCGACAAACTCTCGCAGAAGCCGCGCGCCGCTGTCTAAGAACGATTCACACAGATTGTTGAAGCCTGCCGGAAAAATGTTTGCGTCGATGGCTGACATCTTGAAGCCCGCGTCGCGCAGATCGACCGATGAGTATATGGGAAAACAATAGCGTTCGGCGTGGTGTTGAATCCAATCCTCGACGAGTGAGCTCTTGGCGGCGAGTTTTGCTTCTATCTGCTCTACATCCACGATTTCATCTCCACTTTTCTTGACGCGAGCCGGCGGTTCAGCGATCAAGAAATTTTATGTTCACAATATCGGTTCCCAGAATCTCCGGAACAACGTTTTCGGGCAGGTTGGGGATACGCACGTCAAAAGGTCTCCCCGAAAATGGCACAAGCGGTTCATTACCAATATCTTGCATCCGACTTTCAACCACAAGAGGGATGTCAAAAGAAATCTTCATCCCGTTTTTCGTTTGAAAAACGCACCACAAGTCGGCGGAGCGCACGGTCATTCTTCCGGCATTTCGAACGAACCCCCTGATCTGCAATTCACGGGCGCCGATAACGTTTGTCCTGAGGCTTGCGACATATCGTTCAATTGCGAGATATCGTCCGTAGGTTTCGGGGGCAAGTTTTTCGCCCTCCGCCGCCACCTTCGCGGTGACGCTGGTTCGCCTGACAGCGAACAGCATGAGAGACGTTACAATCGTCAACGCCAGAGCGGCAATGAGTATTGCGATGAACGGCTGGTTAGCGCTAGAGACCGTGCGGGAGCGGTCCTCCGTTCTATCGCTTTCGACCGCGCCCTTTATTCCATGCATCCCGAAGAAGCCCCTGCAGTGCATCTGCGCCGCGATTGCACATTATGCCGAAAAGCCAACGCAGGGAGCTGTACCCCGTTGCGGCGTCCCGCGGCGCAGGACTCCCAGATTGGCGGACTGTTACGGAAGCCCGAATCAGTCAATCCTGAGAGAGCCTTCCGAGCTTGCGCTTCAACTGTTTCGGCCACAAATATCTGTAACAATCTTAACACACTGCCGGAATAAGCGTCAATGCGCCGGAGAGCGTCGATTTTAAGGCCGAGACTGCTGACTGAAATATGCATCCTCGTTTCTGAATATTTCTGAAATATGGTCGTCAAAATGGTAAGCGAAGCGAGGGAACGCTTGATCCCCCCGCTCGATTTTTGAAAAAACGAAAAATAATGGACCATGAGAAGCGAAGTTACATTTCCAGATAAAGGAGTGTATGATATAATTGTTAAAAGGCTTCGATGAAATTGTGTCACGAACTTTGTCACCAAGGTGGGTTGGGCTGCCCGCCCGGGAGGACACCACGATGAAAAGAGGATTGCTGACAATAACGCTGGCGATCGTGCTGAGCGGTGTGTTGATTTCACCCGCATATGCCGGGGATGAGTTCGAAAAGGGTTTCAAATTAGAACTCGGCGCTATAGCGGCCCGCTCCGCCGTCGGCATTGGTGTGGGTGTTGTCCGCGGTATTTTGGGGGGTGGAGTCGTCCATGCGACACCGGCTCCGGTAGCGCCCGTTTATGTGGCTCCGCCGGTTGTCTACGCGCCGCCGCCACCGCCGGTGATAATTGAGCGTCGGGTCTATTACCGGCCGTACTATGCGCCGCCACCGCCGCCGCGGGTTTATTATCACAGATATTACTACTAGGGTTGGTGTCAACGAATGGAGTGTCGCAGTAACCCGTTGGAAGACGCCGGCTTGCATGAGGGCCGGCGTCTTTCGTTTTCTCCGCTTGCGTCTGCCGCCCGTCTTGACAATACCTTCGAATCTGCTATTATGGGGACACCTTTGAGCCTGGAAACCGCCGGTTTACAAAGATGGCCGATGACCGGCCTGCGGCAGGGTACGATCCGGGAACGGGTCATCATGAGTCGTCTCATATCAACTTAAGAGAAGTGAATACTAACCGTTCCACGATTGTCCATTGTGCCGAATGGCCGGCGCAGGGGAGTAGGAATCCGTCTCATGGTCGGGCAATGCGCGCTGGGGGAGGAGTCCGCCAATCCCAAAAGAGAAGGATTCCGTAATTGGGCGCACCTCCTCGGACCGCGTTTCGGCGGATCGGGCAACCGCGCGACAGATACAAGAAAGCGAACACGTCGCGTTTGAAGAAATGGAGCGAGTGCGAAATTTTGAGAACTCGGCCGGTGAAGGAGAATTGAGGAGTGAGGACTCTTCTTATAGGGGCGGACGGGCAACTGGGGAGCGACCTTCGCAAGTCGTATTCGGATGAGGGACTTGTTCCTCTTTCCAGGGGCGACCTCGATATTTGCGATTACGGGCAGGTTCGGCGGGTTCTGGGCGAGCATTTGCCCGATGTCGTGATAAACACGGCGGCCTACCATCGGGTTGACGAGTGCGAGGGAAACGCGGCAAGGGCGCTGGAAGTGAACGCGCTGGCGGTGCGGAATCTCGCTCTTGAATGCCGCGAGAGAGACGCTGTTTTCGTCCATTTCAGCACGGATTATGTTTTCGATGGAGAAAGCGCGCGGCCTTATACGGAGGACGACGCCCCCCGCCCACTCAACGCATACGCAATCTCGAAACTCGCCGGCGAGTATTTCATTCGCTACCTGTACGATAAACATTTCATCCTTCGCGTTTCCGGGCTGTACGGCGTCGCGGGAAGCAGAGGCAAGGGAACAAACTTCGTGGAGACCATGCTGAAGCTGGCACGCGAAGGCAAGGATATCAAAGTGGTCAACGACCAGGTTCTCACGCCCACCTATACGCGCGCACTGGCGCCGCGCATCAGGGCGCTGATTGAAACAGGCCGTTACGGGTTGTATCACATGAGCTGCGACGGCGAATGCTCGTGGCACGAGTTCGCGGCCGCCATCTTCGAACTCTCCGGCCTTAAACCGAATCTCTCGCCCACAACATCGGCCGAATTCAGGACGGCTGCTAAACGTCCGCGTTACTCGGTGCTGAAGAACAGGAACCTCGCTGCGGCGTCCGAGGTCGAACCGCTGCCGTTCTGGCGCGACGCGCTGAAGGAATACCTCGAAGAGCGCAAGGAATACAGGCGGGCGCACTGACATCTCAGGAAGTTATGTGTGCTCGGACTTCGCACACTCCTTCACCATGCGATGAAACCCGCACATGTTGACGCGGCAAGGAAGGTCCCGCTATAATACACTCGACAATGACGAGCAGGAAGTTTACAGCCAACATTTGCTTTTTTTTTGTTTTCCTCTCGGTTTTCGTTCTGCTTTCCCCTTCCCGGCTGAATTCCCGTCCGGACGAACAGGCGGATTTCCTTGTGCTCTTCACGGGAGAGGCGAACGGGTTCATCGAGCCCTGCGGGTGAAGCGAGCAGCAACTGGGAGGTCTTCCCAGGAGGGATTCGTTCGTGCGCTCGGTTCGCGCCGGAACGCCCGTGTTGCTGGTTGACAACGGCGATGTGAACCGAGGGTATGGCCGCCAGCCGGAACTCAAGTACGAAACCGCGATGAAAGCAATGGCAGAAATGGGGTACGCGGCGGCCAATGTCGGTGAGCAGGACCTGATTCTCGGGGTCGACTATCTCAAGTACGTGAGCGATTTCACGGGTGTCCCGCTGGTAAGCGCGAACATTACGGCTCCGGATGGCAATGTCCACTTCGAACCGTATGCGGTGCATGAGGTAAACGTTGCCGGGCGGGCGGTGCAGACCGCCATAGTGGGAATCATTTCGACAGATTTCAAAGGAGAAATCGAGGAGGTCAGTCCCGAATGCGTGGTGGAGGAATACGAATCGAGGCTGGAACAGCTGCTCGACGAGCTCAAGGCGGAGGCCGACCTCTTTATTCTCTTGGCGCACATGGGTGAGCCGGAGGCGAGGCTGGTGGCAAAGCGGTTTCCGCAATTCGCCATGCTTATTGTCAGCCACAGCGGCGAGGACCCGAACATCGCGCCCGATTATGCAGGCGATGCGCCGGTCCTCTTTGCGGGAACGAAGGGCATGCATGTGGGTGTCGCCCGCTTCCGGCTTGAAGACGACGCACCGACCTTCACCGGCTATACCGCCGAAAAACTCGAGGCAAGCGTGGGAGAAGCGCGCCGCATGCTGGTCCTGCTGGACGAATACCAGCAGATGGTCAGAGCCGAGAACCTTCTCGGGTCATACCCGAGGAGCGTCTATGGAAGCGTTGAATTCACGGGCAACAAGAGCTGCGGCAGATGTCATTCGCTCTCCACCTTCCGTTTCCGCAAGGACAAACACGCCCATGCGTTCGACTCTATTACGGAAAAAGGGCACGAGTATGACCCCGAATGCGTGCGCTGCCACACGGTCGGTTTCGGCTACGTCAGCGGGTTCATCACGCCGGAAAAGACTCCCGAGTTGAAGCACGTCGGCTGCGAGGACTGCCATGGGCCCGGCAGTCTGCACGTTGAAGACCCGCGGCGGCATCGATACGATGAGGTGACCCGGGAAACCTGCGAGACGTGCCACAATCCGGATAACAGCCCGAAGTTCGTCTATGAAGAATATCTGGAAAAGATAAAGCACAATTCGTTCTTCCTCTGCAGTGCGAAAATCTGCCATTGGTTCGACTGACTCGGAGCCTGCGGACGATTCAGCCGCGGGGATTTCTCTCACACCGATTCCACTGATTGAGCGGGATGGAAAAGCCGCGAGAGGATGCAAGGCTAGTCTCTTGTTCTCCACACCACGAGGAGAATTGCTGCGGCGAAGGCTGCGCCAGCCGCGTCGGCAATAAGGTCTCCGACACCAAACGTTCGCGTGCGCACGAACAATTGATGTGTTTCATCGCTCAGCCCGTAAAGCAATCCCACGAGCAGCGGGATGACGAACAACAGTTTTCCGGAATAGTCGTGCCTCGCGAGGCGAAGGCCGACCGCGACAGTGACCCCCAGTCCTGCATAGAGGCAGAAGTGCACGATCTTATCGAAATGCGGGAACGGAGACTGAACGGGTGAGGACAGCGAGGAGATGTAAAAAAGAAATCCGCAGTACCCAAGCGTCAGGATGAAGAATGGGGGCGAGATATAGTTCCACAGAAGAAAGCCCGTTTCCGAATTCCGCTGTTTTGTCATGCTGTTATTCTCTATATTTTCTCAGTGCAATCTTCTTGCCGCCGCAACAGATATCACGTCCACAACATCGGCGCCCGCATTGCATAGCACCCTGGCGCATTCATTGGTGGTTGCGCCGGTTGTCACGACGTCGTCGAGAAGGGCTATCTTCTTCCCCCTGACATCTGTCCCCGGGGCAAGTTGAAACGCATTTCTAACCTCGTTGCGCCTCTCCTGCGAGCCGAGCATGCTGAAGCTCGGTGTATCTTTCACTCGTCTGAGCGCGGGCAGCAGAAGAAGCCGCGAAATTTCCCGGCACAGATGTTCCGCAATAAGTCCCGATTGGTTATATCCCCGTTCCCGCCTGCGATTTCCGTGCAGCGGCACGGGAACAACCGCGTCGTAAGAAATCAAATCGGCGCTGTCGCGAAGGGCCTCGAGTAACAAGGTGGCGAGCGGCCGGGCGACGAGTCGTTTTCGCTTGTATTTGAGCAGGTGAATGGCATCGCGCATGACGCCGGAGTGGATGCCGGCTGCGTGCGTATGCCGGACCCACAACTTCTGGGAGAAGCATTCGGAACACACAAAATTCCCGATTGCTTCGAATCCCACCCGGCGCGTGTGGGGCCTGCCGCACCGGGGGCACTTGGGGTCAGAAACCAGCTCGATGGTTTGCCAGCAATCGGGACAGAAGTAGAGGTTGTCCTCTGTGAGTATCCTGCCGTCACAATGATAGCAAAAGGCGGGCAAAAAGAGGTTCTTGACTCCCAGCGACAAGTCTTTTGCGAGGAGCCATACCCGCGATTCCGAAGTCGCCGGCCGGCCTTTTTCCATCCTCATATTGCGTTCCTGCAAGTCTCTATCAACCAGTCAGTTGGAATGCGAACCACAGTATTATGCCATGAGAAAGGATGGGAAGGCAACCTATTGGGGGGCCTGCGACATGAGGGTGGGTTTTGACAGAATGCATTTATTTTTTGCTATG
>CAYVQZ010000038.1:0-54425 GCA_964453435.1 uncultured bacterium | reverse complement strand
CAAACCCTTGATGAAAAAGAACTTAATTTTTCAAACTGTCGAAAATGAGTCAGACTTGGCCGAGAGGCGGTCGTGCATGGGCTGGTCGAGCGAAGCGTGCGCAAAGGCGCGGAGCACCACGGCGGAAACATCGAAAACCTGCAAGCGTCTCCGGATGCGAAATCGTTGAAGCTCAATGAGCTGGAGAGTCTGGCCGTTCTGGGCAGAATGATATCCGTGGTCGCTCACGAGATAAGGAATCCGTTACAGAACATCAAGATGGGCATCGAGAGCCTCCGGACCGCGCCGTCTGAGGGCACGCTTTTTGAAATTCTCGATGAAATGAATTACGGAGTCGATTTGATGGATGGCCTGATCCATCAATTGCTCGAATACTCCAAGCCGGCGCTTCCACGGTTGGCCGAGCAATCCCTTCAGCGCATCGTGGAGCGGGTGTTGACCGCGCAAACTCATCGCCTTCAAGACATCGATGTTTCCCTTGATATCGAGAACCCTGCCACACCGCTTCTAATCGATGAGGAAAAGGTGTTCAGGCTTTTGTCGAATATCGTGGTCAACGCGATAGACGCGATGCCGAACGGGGGAACCCTCGAAATTACCTCGCGCCTGCATGGAATCGACACCGGAGGTTGTCTTGAAATAGCGGTTTCGGACACGGGCGCCGGCATTAACGAAGGTGACAGGGAACAAATATTTCAGCCGTTCTTTACAACAAAGCCGCGCGGAACGGGATTGGGCCTCGCCATCTGCAGGAAGATAACCGACGGTCTCGGCGGCACGATAGAACTTGCGAGCAAGAAACAGGGGACAACCGTGAAAATCAGTTTGCCTCTTGCCTTGTCCTGACTCGTTCCCGGGGCGCCGTGAAACTGTCTCACGAGCGACAATGCGGGCTTCGGGGGCGGTTTGCCAATCTATCCCGCGAACGCGCGGGACTTCGCTCCGCTCAGCGAAGGAAAGCGGGTCGCTTCGGGGACAGTCCCGATTCTATCCCGCGTCTCTCACGCGACGCGCGTGATTCGCTCAGCGCAAAAGACGGAGGATTCCGTAATTGGGTACAGCCCCCAAAGCTTGTTGTTTGGCATAATGTGTGACCGTGAGACAGTTTCACGGTCCGCTGCGCCGAGCAATCGTGGGACGGATTCAGGGTGAGGGTCGCCGCACGCACATGCGCGTTACCCTTTGCAGGTGAGGCCGCCGTCGACGGGCAGCAGCACTCCCGTTATGTATTTCGCCTCGTCGGAAGCTAAAAACAGCGCCGCGTACGCAACATCCCATGCCTCGCCCATATGGTTCATCGGGACCGCCGCATCGCGCATGCGGATGAGGTCCTCTTTCGGCATTCCCAACCGCTCGGAGATTCCCTCGATTGCCATCGGCGTGTTAATGAGACCCGGCATGATTGCATTCACGCGGATGCCCTGGTGGGCATACTGCATTGCCACTGAGCGCGTAAACGTGTTGACGGCTCCCTTCGAGACGCTGTAGGCGAGCATGGGATAAGGGGGGAACCGTATCGCGCCGAGCGATGATATGTTGATAATCGCGCCGCTTCCCTGTTTCTCCATATGAGGGAGCACGTGTTTGCACGTCAGAAACATGGCCTTCAGATTCGTGTCCAGCGTCCTGTCCCATTCCTCTTCGCTCAGATCGACGGGGCCGCCACCCGAGCCGATGCCGACGTTGTTGTGGAGGATGTCGATTCGGCCATAGACTTCGACGCATTTGTCGGCCATTCGTTTGCAGTCCTCGGCCCGTGTGACATCGACCCCGAACGCAAATGAAGCTCCGCCTTCAGAATCGATCAGCTTTTTCGTTTCCTCGGCCGAGTCGAGGCGGTTATCGACAAGCATGACCGAGGCGCCCTCCCTCGCGAAGAGGATCGCCGTCGCCCTTCCGTTGCCCATTGTTTCGCCGGGCGTGCAGCCCGCTCCAACGACTATCGCCACTTTGTCTTTCAATCGTCCGCTCATACCGCCCTCTCCTTTGCCTGGTGACTTGGCCGCGCACCCGCTGCCGGTGATTTCACCCGAGCGGCGGGCGCCCACCATTTCGAAAATGTTTTTGTGAGGGAGACGTCAGTAAATCTATCATCGACTCGCGCACGAGGTCAAGCCGTTCCTTCCCTTGACCGTGTCCAGAGCGTGCGGTGAAACGGAACCTGTTGCACGAATCCACCGTGCGTCCGAATCTCACGCGTCGTCCCGCTCCTGCTCTTAGCGATTTGCAGCGGCTGAACAGGTTTGAGACCGGAGTGCGATGAAGGCCGGTTTTGTGAGCAAACATGGTTCGAAGGGGGCCCGGTTGTCCGTTCCGAGGCGGGAAGGCGCCATTTGAACGCGAACCGCCGGCCGCTAATTCACCATTCGCCTGCGGCGATTGATGTAATCGATGAGGAGATATTCACCCAGCGCGTTCGGGGTGGAGAAAAAGGCGCGCCCCTTGTTCATTCTGGTCATTTGCTCGACGAACTCGACGAGAAGCGGCCGGTCATCGAGCATGAATGTGTTGACCACGATTCCCTTGCGGGTAAGGCGGGCGACTTCTTTCATGGTTTCGGCGAAGATTTCCGGAGTGGGCGGGTAGTCGACGATGAGGTCGCCGTTTCTGCAGAACGCCGTCGGCTCGCCGTCGGTGATGAGAATGATCTGGCGGTTCTTTCCATGGTCGCGCGACATCAGTTGTTCCGCCAGCCTGAGGCCGTCTTGTATGTTGGTGAACGGGTTACCGAGCGACAGGTTCACATAGGGCAGTTCTTCGGTGGTGAGTTCGCGCGCGTAGGTGGCGAAACCAATTATGTGGAGGGTGTCTTTCGGGAACTTCGTTCGGATGAGGCTGTCAAGCGCCAGGATGACCTTTTTTGCGGCCTGGAGCTTCTTGTTTTGGGCCATCGTGTAGCTGAGGTCGAGCATCAGCACATTGCAACATTCGGCCGTGCGATGTTCCTGGTATATCTCGAAATCCGCCGGACTCAGGTCGATAGGGGCCTGGCGGGCGTCTCTGAGAAGGGCGTTCATGAGGGTTTTGCTGAGATGAACGTTGAACGAATCGCCGAACCGGTATTCCTTCGTGCTTGTGATGTCGGGCTCGCCGGCCCCGCCTTTTGTCGTGATTTCATGTCCGCCCAGCCGGCTCTTGCCGAGGCCCGAAAAAATGTCGGAGAGCGCCTTCTGTCCGATCTTCCTTATGGCTCGAGGTGTGAGCCTGGCGCCGTCCTCGCACTCCACGAGATAACCCGCTTCCGCCAGCGCTTCACGCAACGCCGTAATATGACGGAGACAGTCCAGCGCCTCGAATCCGAGCAGTTCCCCGACAAACTCTTCGTCAGCCGCCGTCAAGGAGCCTCTTCTCAATTTATATTCCAATCGCTCCATCTTTCGGATTCGGCTTATCAAGTCGAGCGCCTCGTCGAGGTCGAGCGAACGGCTTCCCGTAAAGCCCGGTTGGAGGCTGGCGCGCTCGATAGCCGCCATTTGTTCGGCCATCGCTTCGAGCGATGCGAGCGCCTGTGAAACCGATTGGTTGACCGGCTTGTACCCTTTCAATCTCTGCAACGTGCGGCTCGGGCTGTTCGGAACCTGCTGCAGTTGCGCAAGGCGACGGCTTTCTTCGTTACGGGTCGCGCGGGCTTCCATCTCGAGCTCGTGGTTTTCGAGAAATAATTGTTCGTGCTCCTTCTCGAGCCGCGCGCAGGCCTGCGATGTCTTGCGCCGCTTGCCGGTCCGCATTTCCTCGAGTTTCCGCAACACGTCCGCCGCGCGCTTCAGGTGCGACTCGAGCTTCTGATTGAAAGCTTCTTCCTTATTGCGAAACTCTTCTTCCAGGGTTTGGAGTTCTTGATGGACCAGAGACTGCAGTTGTTCCGAGAATTGGCGCAGCAGCGGGTCAAGCGAGTGTTCGCTCAGCAGGCGCTTGCGCTGTTGTTTGAGTTGCGTCGCAAGCTCGTTCAGTCCGTCCAGCGAGTCGTCATACTTCTGCTCGACGCCGTGCTTGCACATTTCCTGCATCGCCCGTTCGAGCGATGTTTCCTCGAGCACATGGCGCGCCAACTGGTCGATAATCGATTCGGCGTCGGGGATGCCGCCTTTCCGGTGGGCGGTGGCAGAGTATCGGTACGCTCGCATGGGGCTACCCCTTGTACCGCGCCTTGGAGCCCAGAGGTTCTTTATTGATGCGGCGATGGAGGTAGAGACCTTCCAGGATAAACTCTGCTATCGAGGCGAACAGCGCCGGCGTGCAGCCGGGGCAAAAGGATTCGGCTCTGGTTGCGAGGTCGTGAATGCCCGAAAACTGTCGCTGATATTCCTCGGAAGCAAGCGAATCGGAAACGACCGCCGTCGCTCCCTCTCGGAAGGCTGTCGTTATTTCCGACAAAGTTTCAACGTCGAAATATTTGTCGAAGGTCAGCTTCACCGCCTCGTTGATGAGGTGATGTATGAGTTTTTCCTCCTGGCCGTTATGGGAAAAGGTCTCGAGTTCGAGCTTGCCCGCCGTTGAAGCAAAGATGGCGGGCAGGTCGGAAATTCTCGGCGCCGCCTCTTTTTCACCGAGCCTGATGGCGCGTTTCTCGGCATTGCTTAGGAGGCATTCCGTGTTGCTTATCGACATGCGGACGCTTACGCCGGAATGCTGGCTCACGTCGGGACTCTCTCTTGCCAGAAACGTGAGCTGCGTCAAAATCTCCTGCATAAACGGCGGCATCAGGACCGAATATCCGCCTTCTTTGAAACGGCGCCGTTCCTGCTCGACAATCGAAGCTTCGATTTCCTGTGTGGCCGGGTAGTGTGTGCGTATCTGGGAAGAATACCGGTCTTTGAGCGGGGTGATGATGCGACCCCGGTTCGTATAGTCTTCGGGGTTCGCGCTTGCAACGATTACCACGTCAAGGTTCAGCCGCAGGGTGAACCCCTTTATCTGAATGTCGCGCTCCTGCATGATATTGAACAATCCGACCTGAACCTTCTCCGCGAGGTCGGGCAATTCGTTGATCGAGAAGATTCCTCTGTTCACACGCGGTATCAGTCCGAAGTGTATCACCTCTTCATCGCACAGATACTTGCCCTCCGCCACCCGAATGGGGTCAACTTCGCCGATGAGGTCGGCTATGGTCACGTCGGGTGTCGCAAGTTTTTCGGCATACCTTCGCTCGCGCGGAATCCACTCGAGTTCGAGGTCGTCTCCCGCTTCCATCGCCTTCTCCCGACATGCCTTGCAGATCGGGTCGAACGGGTTGTCATTGATCTCGCAATCTTTTACGACAGGAATCTCCTCATCCAGCAGGTTTGTCAGGTTGCGGATGAGCCGGGATTTCGCCTGTCCGCGCTCGCCGAGAAAAATCATGTCGTGACCGGAAAGAATCGCATTCTCGAGCTGTGGAATCACGGAGTGTTCGTATCCGATGATATCAGGGAACAGAGGTTGTCCGTTCCTCATCTTCGCAACGAGGTTCCTCCGCATTTCTTCCCGGACCGGCGCGATGCGGTATCGCGATTTTTTGAGGTCTTTCAGTGTCGTTGGTCGTCGCATATTCAAACAAAAAAGAGAGCTATCTCGGCCTGCCAATGTAGCTCCCCGAATGAGCTCTAGTCCTCTTTGGCTTTACTATAATTATAGATTCCGATCCGCGATTAGTCAAATAACCGTGCGAGCGAAATCCATCCTTTCCTTTTGAAATACGTTAACAGAGTGTGTCTCACGATCGACAATCCGTGCGTAGGGGGCAGTCCGCCAATCTATCCCGCGAATGCGCGGGACTTCGCTCCGCTCAGCGATGAACAATGGGGCATTCCGTAATCGGGTACAGCCCCCTGCGCTTGGTTTTCGCTGACATTCATAATTGTCGGACAGATTCACAATCCTCTTCGCTCGGCAATCGTGAGACAGACTCAACATGGACACTACCACCGCAATCATGATGGAGAGAGCGACGAAGGATCCGCCCCGCAGTTCGAGCTCGGGCATGTATTTGAAATTCATGCCGTATACGCCCGCTATGAACCCGAGCGGAATGAATATCGTCGCGATAATCGTCAAAACTTTCATCGCTTCGTTCATCTTGTTGCTGGTGCTCGATAAGTAGATGTCGAGCATCCCCGAGGCCATCTTGGAGCGTTTCGATTGCTGCTCTTCAAGCGTCTTTGGCCTTCAGGTCGTCGCCCAAGAGGCGCAGCGAGAGCTGCCGCTTCTCGTCGTTCGCAAGATGTATTGTCTGTGTGGGGAAGGCGAAGTCGATTCCTTCTTTTTCGAACGCGCGCAATATTTTCAGGTTCACGGTGTGGCTGAAGGCGAGGAAATCCCAATAATTCGGGGGATGATACCAGTAGATCACGAGGATGTTGAGGGAATCGGAATTGAATTCATTGAACGCCACGCGCGGCGGGAAGTCGGGCTTCATTCCTTCATGGTTATCAAGAATTTCCTTGATAATCCGGACTGCCTGCTCCACCTTGTCGGGCGGCGTGTCATACGTGATCGTAACATTGAACAGACGCCTGATGTGCGGCCGGCTTCCGATGTTCTCGATGCTGCTGGAAACAATCTTCTCGTTTGGGATAGTCACGAGATGTCCAGTAAGCGTGCGTACCTTCGTGGAGCGGAACCCTATTTCCTCCACCGGCCCGTCGAACCCGCTTGCCGTGACGCGGTCGCCCACCGAAAAGGGTTTGTCCAGCAGAATCATGATCGAGCCGAAGAAATTCTTAATCGAGTCTTGGGCGGCGAGCGCAATCGCCAGGCCTCCCAGCCCGAAGCCGGCGAGTATCGTTGTCATTGGCTTGCCCGACACGCTCTCGGCGATATAGAGCGCGGCGATGATTACAATCACCACGCGGAAGGTTTTTCGCAGCAGGGGAACGAGCATGGCGTCCAGGGCGGTGTCGGATTTTGCGGCGTATCGGTTGAGGTAATACTCGGCGACATCGACCAGGCGGTAGAGGAAATAGGCGATACCGACAGACACAAGCAATTGAACGGCGGTGGCCGACAATTGTCTGACTGAGTCGCTCATTTGCAAGAATAAGAAAGCTATGTCCAATCCGGCCGCAAAGATGAGAAACGAGGCAGGTCCCGAAGCCGACCTCAAGACCAGCTTCGCCAGGGTTATTTCCTCTCCTTTCTCCTCTCGTTGCCTAGCGCCTCGGGCCATGGTATAGGCCACAATCCTGCCGATTACGAAGGCTGCCAGCAGGATGCCGAAAAGGACTCCGATTCGCCACAATTCGTTTCCCCCCAGTTCATAGGCAAAAATGTCTTTCGGCATGTGTCCTCCTTCATTCACAGCGGTTTCTCTTCACAATCTCCGAAGGTCGCGAGGGCGTTCAAATCCATTTCTTTCTCTTGAAATACATAATCATTGAAATGCCGATGAGAAGCATAATAAACAGGGCAGAGAAATATCCCCAATGCCAGCTCAGCTCGGGCATATATTCGAAATTCATGCCGTACACACCGGCGACGAAAGTCAGCGGAATAAATATCGTTGCGATGATGGTCAGGACTTTCATTACTTCATTCATCCTGTTGCTGGTGCTCGACAGGTAAATATCGAGCATTGCGGAAAGCATCTCGCGGAGAGTCTCCACGGTATCGAGCACGTGGATAGTATGATCGTACACGTCTTTCAGATAAATTCTGGTGGACTCTTTGACGAGTGACGCCTCCCCTCGTTCCAGGCCGCTGACTACCTCTCGTAAGGGCCAGACCGCCCGTCGCAAAAATATCATCTCTCTTTTCAATCTGTGGAGCGTCTGTAAAGACTGCGGATTCGGATTGTCGGCCAGGTCAGATTCGAGAGACTCGACCTCTTCACCCATCCTTTCCAGGACTGCAAAGTACTGGTCAACCACAGTGTCGAGCAACGCATAGGCGAGATAATCGGCGCCCATAAGTCGAATGCGCCCTTTCTTGCTCCTGATGCGTTCCCTGACAGGCTCGAATATATCCCCTTCTCGCTCCTGGAACGAGATGACAAAGTTTGAGCCAAGGATGAGGCTAATCTGCTCGGTCCGCACTTCCGTGGGGCCTTCATTCTCTTCATCGCTCAGAGAAAGCATTTTCAGGACGATGTAGACGTATTCGCCGAAATCCTCGAGCTTCGGGCGTTGGTCGGTGTTGAGGATGTCCTCCAGGATGAGGGGATGCACGTTGTAGCGGCTTCCGAGTTTCTCCAGTATTTGTGTCTCATGAATGCCATCCACATTTATCCACGTCACCGACGGTTTGTCCCTGAATTCAAAGCACTCCTCGACAGTGGCCGCATCCCGCTCCCGCACACCGGCTTCGTCGTAGTCCAGAATTCGTATCCTCACCCTTTCTTCTCTTTTTTCTCCAACGTGAATGAGGGTTCCCGGCGGCATTCCGATTTTTTTCGTCCTCTTCTTGATAAATCTGGGCATGGTCGTTCAGCTCCGAGTTTGGTTTGCGTCCCGCGCCGTTTTATTATCCCGTGTGTTCACGAATTTTTGTCGGGTTCTTCATACGTTTTCCATGACAAGGCATCCCGAAATAACACCTTATTTTTGGAAACACCATGCGGCATGTTATTCTCCGGTAATCCCCGTGTTTGGCGGGGATGCGGTCGCAGGCTTTGTGCGTTTGTTTGCGCCAGGGCCTCTCGGGGCCGCCATCTCTGCCGCCGTCAAAGAGGTGTCGGGCCAAGCTCATGAACTCGGACAGGTCATTCCCGTTCTCCCGACACCTGAAATTTCTTCATGAACGCTCTGTCGAGATAATCCTTCAATCGAAAGGCAAGTTTTCCGTTCCAGACCCAGTTCTTCCTGCGGAAAATTCCGGCGCCGTCACCGAGATTAAAAATCAGGAGATATGCGGCCTGCGGCTTGAACGGCCTCATTCTACCATTTTCCAGGGCCGCCCTCAGATTATTGTGCAATATCGGGTTTTGGCGGACAGCGTGCACGCCCACCTTGTCCAGCGGGCGTGGCTGAAAGCTGATACAATCGCCGCCTCCGAAAATGTTCGGATATTTCACGCTTTGCAGGAAGGAATTGACCAGAAGTCCTCCTTCATCGCCGACCGGCAATCCTGATTCCCGGAACAGTCGCGACGGCTCTATCCCAACGGCCAAAAGCAGGACATCGAACGCAAACGTCCGGCCGTCTTTGCAGCGAATTCTTTCCGGCTCCAATCGCTCTATTATGGTGTTCTCGACGATCTCGACCCGCCGGCGGGTCAGTGATTTCATCGCCAGGATGCGGGCTCGGGCGGGACTGGCCGGAATGAGCCCAGAACCGGAAACAAGCGCGACCTTCGCCTCCAGCTTCTGCTCGTCGATGAGCCGTTGGACATTGCCCGCCAGCTCCACTCCCGCCGGTCCACCGCCTACAATGAGAACCTTCGAACGAGTCCTGCCCCTCAGGTTGAGGACAGACTGTCGAGCATCCAGAAGATTCCGGATCGGTTTGACGCGAAAAGCGTTTTCAATGTTTCCATCCGAAATATTCTTGACCACGCTCCCCGTGTTAAAAGAAGCTATGTCATATTGAATATTTCGACCGGAGGCAAGAAAAAGCGAACAGCGGTCCGGGTCGGCCCTGATGACCGTGTCTTCAACGAAGGAGGCGCCTCGCTCTCGAGCCATTTTCTCAATATGGAACCGTGCCTCTTCCGGGCGGTACATGCCCGAGAGCATGCCGGGTCCCATGCCCGAGTAATAGTGATACGGCGACGAACTGACCACAGTCACCCGATGTCCGCGCCCCGTAAAATCGCGGAGCCGGAGGAGTGTTGTCATGTGCGCATGGCCGGTGCCGACCAGGACCAGATGCCTGCCCATTCCTTTCTCCTTTTTCGCCGCTTGTCGTGACTGGATGGGTTTTGTCGAAGTTTCGAGTGTGGTCGTGGGGGCGCGCCGAATTCGTTTCAACAAAAGCAGGAGAAGACGACGATATTCTCTCCCGAAGGCGCCGTTTCGTTCTGCTGTTTCCTGTGACGGCTCCAGCGAGCGCTCCCGGCGAGTTACTCGGCGGATTCGAGAGACGAGGGTTTGTTTCCCCGTTTTCCCTCGCGCGCATTATTATAGAACCGCGTGGTCGGGTATGCGAAATCGATGTCATCGCACTTGCCGAATTCGTCCAATATTCGCTCCCAAATCGCCTCCGCCGTGCTGCGCCGCCGGCGCACCTCGCAGATGTATCGAATCGTAAGCATGACGCCGTACTCTTTCACGGCCGTGTACACGATGGGCGTGAGGACCGAATAAAAGATTAGGAAACGCCTGCTCGCTTCCTTAATCTGCCGCTCAACGGTCTCATCGATGTGCTCCAATTGTTTGTTTGCGATTTCCTGCAGGATTCCCTTTGCCTTTTTCCAATTGCTCTCAAACGTTATGGGAACCGGAATTTCGTTCCATAAATACGCGAACCCCTTGCTGTAGTTCGCAACCGAGTGATTGAACACCATGACGTTGGGAATCTGAATCATCCGGCCCGTGCTCTGGTCGGCGTCGACCCAGTTGCCGATTTCCAGGATGGTGAATGTAAATACGCGGATGTCTATCACATCGCCGGCGTTCTCGCCAATCTGGATGCGGTCGCCCACCTCGAAAGGTCTCCGCCATATGATGAAGACCCAGCCGGCGATATCGGCGATCAAGTCTTTCAGCGCGATGGCGAGGCCGGCGGACAGAAGGCCCAAAAAGGTAGCTACCGACTGGATGCCCTTGAACCAGACGCGTCCGACCATGACGATTCCGAAAATAACCGTCACGTAGGTGAGCGTTTTCCGCCATCGGTAGCGGATACGAAGGTCCTGCGTGCGCCCGGATACAAAGCGTAACGCCAGAACACGGAAAAGCCACAGGACCAGGACAATGATGACCGACGAGAGGATGTTTACCTTAAGGTCCGTGCTTAAGGTGAACACGTCCGGAAACCAGTCGGAGATTTTGTTCACGGTATGGGAGCGGGTTCAGATGAATACGGTTGCTCGACCCAAATCACTGCCAATTCATTTGAAAACTTCGAATTCAAGTAAGCAACGAGAGCGCCCGATATTTACAGGCGAAAAGCGACTCCCCCCAGGGATTATTGCGACGTCCCGCAATTGCGCAGCGCGAGCCGGCCTCGCTGTTGCCTTATTATACCGAAGATCACATAAGGGAGCAACAGCGCCCTTAGAACAAAGCACACGGGAAAGACGCGCAAAGCGTGCTGCGCGTCTTCCCCGTGTGGCGTATGGGCTGAGTGGTCTTTGCAGAAGCTTATTCCATAAGCGATCTGAGCGGCTCCTCGGGCGGTCCCGTTCGACTTTTCGTACCCCCCTTGCTTTGCGGACCGTGGTGGCGATGGCGAGTTTCCCAAATCAACTCCCGCATCTCCCGCTCAAACTGCGGAACGAATACGATTAACTTGGCCACCTGTTCCTCGCCAAGCAGCTTCGACAGGTCGTCGAGTTTCTTGTTTCGCAATTCAACCATTGCGCGTTCGTTTTCTTTGAAGTTGTTGAGCAGACTTCGCAGCACCCTCGTGTCCGCCTGGTCTTTCTCGCTCTCCTGTTTCAGCGCGGAAATAATCTCGTACCGCTTTTCCCTCAGTTTCCTGTGTTCCTCGTTGTGCGCGTTGAGCAACGGAAACACTTTCGCTGCGGTTTCCTGGTCCAAATCGAGCGCTTCGGTCAGTTTCCACATCTTCATGAGTTCGATGCGGTCTCTGACTCGTTCCCGCTTTCGCGTCTCGTTTCGGGTTCCCGGCTCATCGAACCGGCCCGGCTGGCCGAACGCGAAGGTTGCCATCGCGAAAAAGATGAGCATTGAAGCCCCTGCAATCCATCTCCCCTTCGTCTTCATGCATATACCCCCTTTTCAAATGAATTCAAGGCTTTCGTACAACGTGTCAATTTCCTCGGCAGACATTTCGTCGACAAAATCGTCCACGGCCGGCTCATAAAAGTCGTTGAGGACAAAGCTTGTCGGGAGTGTGGAAATGCCCTCTTCTTCAATAACGAGTTCGCTGAAAAGTTCATCCGACTCGTCTGTGTCCAGGTATGACAGAGCAAGCATGCTTTCGTCATAAGTCGGTGAATACAAGATATCGGCAGGCTCGGGGAAGGCCGTCTCGGCGGACTCGGCGAGCCGGGGCTGGGATAAAGGCTCAATGGCGTGCTCGCCCCGGTCACTGTACCGGTAAATAAGCGCGCCGCATATCAGTATCAGCAAAGCGGCAAAGACCGCTCCTGCGGCGGACACACGGGGAACCGGCAGAGTCCGGGGGGCTGTTTCGGGAATTTCCTCGGCAATTCTCTGCGAGAGTTTTGTGTTGAACCGCTCCCAAAACTCAGAGTCGCGCTCGAGAATCCCCAACGAGAGAACTTCCTGTTTCGTCTTCTCGATCGCCCGCAGTTCTCTTTCGCAGTCTTCGCAATCGGAAAGGTGGCGCTCGATGGCTTTCCGCTTTCGGAAAGACACAACGTCTTCCATATAGTCGACCAATAATTGTCTTACGCGTTTACACCTCATAAATCCTCTCCGAAATCAGCCAGCGCTTTCTTCAGACTCACGACCGCATGGTGATAGTTCACTTTGGCGGAATTCGTGGTGCATCCCAACGAGCGAGCGATATCTTTGAACGACATGTTCTCGAAGACTCTGAGAATGAGAACCGATTTTTGCTTGAAGGGAAGCGAGCTTATCCGTCCCTCGAGCCAGTTCTTTCGCTCCTGCTCGGCCAATGTCTCGACAGGTGACGGCGCGTTACTGCTCACTTCAGTCTCCGGTCCCAGCTCGGGCTGATACTGCCTCCGCCTGAATTCGTCATAACAAAGGTTCATCGTGATCCGATATAACCATGTGTTGAATTTCGATTTGCCGCGGAACTTGTTTAATCCCTTGATCGCTCGGATAAACGTTTCCTGCGCTATCTCCTCAGCCTCTTCAGGATTTCCCACCATGCGGAAAGCGGCAGCGTAAACCCGGCGCTGATGCCGCGCTATCAGTGTGTTCAGCGCTTCTTCGTCCCCCGAGCGGAATCTCCGGACGAGTTCGTTATCTGATATCACCGCTTTCCTTTCTCACCCCATTAGACCCAGCCGAAGCCCATAAAGTTAAATCGTTTCCGACGAGGCCGACCGCTCTCCAAGGCGTCAAACTCCGGTCAACCGCAATCCCACGGCCTCAACTTCCAGTGACTATCATAATTATAGTGAAAAAGGGTCGCGAACGATATCGAACGCTTATACGTATCATGCTTTGCCCTATCGATTTCCAATGCCACTGTTTGACAATGCTCTTTTCAGTAGCTAATATTTGAAAAGGAAACCAACAGGCTAAAACGATGGTTGTCAGAGGTTTATTATATGAGCAGAGGAGAATTCAACTCTTTCGGCGGAGTCGAGCAATTTTTCGAAGAGCACCTTTTCACCGAACAACCCTATTATCTGCCGGTTCAAGACGAAGTGGAAGTATTTCGCGCCGCCTTTTCCTCGAGACTTCCCGTGCTGCTCAAAGGGCCGACCGGCTGCGGAAAAACCCGCTTTATCGAATATATGGCCTATAGCCTGCAACAGGAACGAATCACGCAAGGGCTGGAGGAGCCGGGCGACGGCGTCTCCCCGCTCATCACGGTCGCCTGCCATGAGGACCTCAGTGCGAGCGACCTCATCGGGCGGTATCTGCTCAAGGGGGAAGAGACCGTCTGGATCGACGGGCCACTCACACGAGCGGTGAAGGTGGGCGCCATCTGCTATCTCGACGAAATTGTCGAGGCGCGCAAAGACACCACGGTGCTCATCCATCCTCTGGCCGATTATCGAAGGATTCTTCCCGTCGAGAAACGCGGTCAGGTTATCAAGGCGCACGAGAACTTCCTCTTGGTCATATCCTACAATCCCGGCTATCAAAGTGTGCTGAAGAATTTGAAACACAGCACCCGTCAGCGGTTCGTCGCCATCGACTTCGACTATCCCCCGAAGGAGTTGGAATCGAAAATTGTCGCGCACGAAGGCGGGGTTGACGTCGAGACCGCCGGGCGATTGGCGCTGTTGGGAGAAAAGGCGAGGCATCTGCGCGAGCAGGGGCTGGAGGAAGGCGTAAGCACACGATTGCTTATTTATGCCGCAAAATTGATGGTGTCGGGAATCGCGCCGCGCCGGGCCTGCGAACTGGCGGTCGCCAAATCCATCACCGACGATCCTGACACCGAGCGCGCCGTGACCGAGATCATCAGAAGCATTTTCGCCTCATGAAATCCGCCGACGACAATCTCACCCGTGTAATCGCCGATGCTGTCCGCGGCGCCGCACATTCGGTTCGCCAACCCGCACGGCCAGCGCTCGAAACATTTCTTGACCGCCTTGCCGAATCAAATCCGAAGGAGGCGCTCCGATGCGCCGACCAGGCCGCAGGCATCCTCCATCAACTCGCGCCTGCGCAGCAGCATATCTTCCTCGAGCGCGCCCTCTCGCTGGTTGACGTGCCGGAAGCCGCCGGTGAATTTTTTCGCCATTGCGACGGATTGGCGCGCGAGTTCGACGAGGAGAGCATCCGTTTATGGGTGGAAGAGGGCAGCAGGGCCGCGCGGGAGAATCCACGGGCGGGAGTTGCGTTTTTCAGAATGGAGTCGCACGCTTCGAACTCGCTCTTGCAGCGACTTCGCCGCCTAGTTCGTCTCCGCGACGTGAATCGGCTGCTCCAGCTTTATTGCATTGGGGTCTCCGGAAAGTCGGTGGGAGTGAAAGCGACCACGGAGGCGCCGCCCTTTCTGGCGCGCGGCGGGCACCATCTGCCGTTGACCGACGGCGCCACCATCTATTTGCCGGAGCAACTCGGCAGGCACGCCTCTCACAAAGAAAATTTTTCTGAATACAAAGTGGTCGCGGCGCATCAGGCCGGCTACATCGAGTTCGGCACGTTCGGCCTTGATATCGATGACCTGCTCGATCATTCCACGTTCGCTCCGTTTCGCCCGCTGAAAAGCGGCGGCGAAACATCTCCAATCGTCTCACACTACGACCTCTTTTTCGGCATTTTCGCTGACCGGACGCTCGCCCGCGACATATTCTTCGCCGTTGAAGACGGACGCATTGATTTCAGGCTGCGGAGGACGTATCAAGGGTTGACGGTTGACCTGGAGAAGACCGCCCGAGCTTCCCTTGCCGAACGACCGGCGGTCTCCTCTCTCCCGTTGCGCGAGGCGCTGGTCGAGGCGCTCATACGGCTGTCCATCAGCGGCCAGATCGAAGAATCCCTCCCTCCACACGTTCTGCCGGCCTACAGGCACATCTGCGAAGCATTTTCCCGGGTTCTTCATCGAAGGGCCACTGTCGAAGATTCCTGCCTCGCGACAGCGCGCATCTATTTGCTGTTGGCCTCGTTGCCGAATGTCCCGATGGACGCGCCTCTGTGCAAAGCGGCCATAGGGGAAACGATGGAGATGATGGCCGGTATCCTCCATGAAGGCCCACGGAGCGCGACAGCAGCCACGGGAGAGGCCGGAGCCGACTATCGCCCCGCCGAACCCGTTCCCTATCGAGGACAGACCCGGCCGGAGCTGGTCCAGATGGAAATAGCCCTTGACCTGGCGACAGAACTCGGACAGGCCTCCGGAGAGGAAGGCATTCCTCTCACGCCCGAGTTCCTCGAAGAACTTCTCCGGCGAGGCGCCAAAATCAAGATCACCGAGATGACCGCGAAGGAACTCGCCGAATCCTCAAGCCTGTTCATAACGGACCTTGGGGGGATGCCACAGCAGAAGGTCAAAAAGCTCACGCCCGAAGAGCGAAGAAAACTTGCGGGTTTGCTCAAGAAGGCAGCGGTTGTGAGGTCGGAGGCCGCCGGACCGGAACCGGTTTTCTTCTACGACGAATGGGATTATTTGATAGGAGACTACCGGACCGCATGGTGCAGGCTTCGAGAGATACCGGTGAAAAGCGGTTCGAGTCAAGTCATTCACCGGATTCGCAAAGAGCAGTCGGCCCTCATATCCGCCGTGATACGGCATTTTCAGCGAATCCGCCCCGAGATGCTTCGGCGGGTGAAACGACTTCGGAGCGGCGAGGAAATCGAGCTGGACGCCACCATTGAGGCCGTGGTTGACCGAAGAGCCGGACTCACTCCCTCAGAGCGAATTTACCAGCAACGCGAGCGAAAAATGCGCGATGTCGCCACCGCGTTCCTTCTCGATTTGAGCGCGTCCACTGATGAATGGGTCTTGAAGACGCCTTCACGATTGAAGGAGAGCGGCGAGTTTACGCCTCGCCCGCCTCTCTCCAACCTTTTTGCGCGGGACCCGTCCTCCGACTCCGAACGTTTCGCTCAGCCAGAGGGCTCGAAACGAGTGATAGATATCGAGCGAGAGACGCTGGTTATCATGTCGGAGGCATTGGAGAGCCTCGGCGATGAATACGCTATCTACGGTTTTTCCGGCTACGGCCGCGATAATGTCGAGTTTTTTCCCATCAAGGAATTTTCCGAACCCTATTCCGAACAGGTCCGCTGCCGAATTGGGGCGTTTGAGCCGCGCAAGAGCACGCGCATGGGACCGGCGATTCGCCATACCATCGAAAAGCTTGCCGCGACGGATTGCCGGTTGAAGGCGCTCATACTTTTGAGCGACGGCTATCCCCAGGATTTCGACTACGGGCCGGACCGCTCGACCCGCGATTACGGCCTGCACGACACGATGGTCGCATTGCGGGAAGCCAGAAAGAAGAATGTGCACACGTTCTGCGTGACCGTCGACCAGGCCGGAAACGACTATCTGCGTGAAATGTGCGGGGGCGACAATTACCTTGTTGTCGAGCGTCCGGACGCGCTTCCGCGCATACTGCCCCGCGTGTATCGCGGCTTGACTGTGTGAGGAAAATCATGAATGCCGAGGGGATACTGCTTGCCGCGGGAGCGGTTATTCGCGACGGGAAAGGACGAATCCTGCTGGTCAGGCACAAGCCCGAAAGGCGAGGGTTCTGGCGCGGCCAATGGATTTGCCCCGGCGGCAGAGTCGAACCCGGTGAAACACTCGCCCGGGCCGCGTTGCGGGAGGTTTGTGAAGAGACGCATCTGGAAATCAAGCTCGAAAGGATGACGCCCGTTTTCGAGACCATTGTCCGCGAAGCTGACACGGTCGTGCTGCACGTGGTCTACATGGATTTTCTGGCTGACCTCGTCGGCGGCACGCTCCAACCCGACGACGACATTGGCGAAGCCGAGTGGTGGGATGTCTCCACCCTCCGCCGGCGCTGGAGCGAACTGCACCCCGACACCAGACGCCTGCTGACTCTCGCCGGTTATTCACATGGTCCCATCGATTAGAAAAAATGGCCGCTCATTCACCAAGAGAGCCGATGGAAAAGGGAATTTCTCGCAAAGCGAAGCCGCTGCGCCGGGTGGGAGCCGACACATGTGTTTGCGAAAGACATTACAGGCTTTAACCATATGTTCGCTCATATCGTTGAATTCCTTTGCTTACGCCGAAGGAGTGGCCAGAGGACATTTCTATAATGAAGAATTCGGCCGGTTCACGAATATGGCCACCGGCTCGGTGCGTTCTCAAATATTAAATCGGGAAATTCCGTATTCCATCTATCTCCCACCCGGATACTTCAAGGAACCACATCGGGCGTATCCGGTTGTCTATTACATTCATGGGTTTGATACGCCGGGCATTGGCCACAAAGACTGGCTTCAGTGGCGGGTCGACGAAACGTTGGACAGCCTGATTGCCTCCGGTGAGGTTTGCGAGATGATTGTGGTTCTGCCCAAATGTTTCACCACGGCTCTCATGGTGAACTGGGGCCACCACGAAATGGCGGCTCCTCTTCTCTCGTTTCCGTTCCGGTTCATCCGGGGCGTTTTTCGCTCAATCGACCCAACCTATTTCGCCTCGTACGTTTTTATCCACAAGAACGACCTTACCCGAAGTCATTATTCCGATTTTTTCATTTCTGAGTTCATAAGGCACGTCGAGGCCTCCTACAGGGTTCGGGGCGAAACCAAATACCGAGCGTTGTGCGGATTCTCGACCGGCGGATTCAGTTCTCTGTCGCTTGCCTTCCGAAACCCCGATATCTTCGATTCCGTCAGCGCACATGCCCCAATGCTGTTTACGGTTTCGCCTTTTTCCCCCGAAGCCAGGGAGTATTTCGTCGAGTACGACCCTCGTCGAAAAGCGTATATGGGCCATACCTTTACGATTCACCTGCTGAGGCGAATCTTTGTTGATGACGCTACGTGGCAGGCGAACGACCCGATTGCCCTGGCAAAGTGGCGCGGCCTTGACCGGACCAGTGTCTACATCGATGTTGCGGAAAACGACAGGCGACGGTATGACCGCGGAGCGCGGGAACTCGAAAAGATTCTGAACGACCGCAATGTGCCGGTCGAATTCCATTTGCTCGAGGGATTGCCGAACATGTCGAGCCACAGCTATCCCGGCTTCTTGAACGGCAGGAGAGTGGCCGCGTACGCCGAGAAATTGAGCGATGAGGAGTTGGATGAAATGTTCAGATGGGAAAATGTCCTCAACCTCATCAATCCGAATGTTCAACGAATCGAATATTCGTTGAGATTCCATTCCGACCGCTTCTCCGAATAGCTGCCGTTTCGCGGAGCGCCTTCCGCTTGCATCGTTTGCGCCCCGTCAAAGTGTTTCCGAAGCGATTGCAAAACACCTGCCGAGAAGCTATAATAAAACCAATGTCGGGACTGTCCCATGATTGCCAAGCGAAGGGGACTGTCCCGGATTTACGGGCACGAAGTCCCGCGCATTCGCGGGATAGAATCGGGACTGTTCCCGAAGCAGACAATCTTCGCCACGAATCATGGGACAGTCTCTGTCGGGGTTTTTTCGCGGTTATGAACTTCACATTTTAAAGCGGAGACGGTGAAGCTATGCTTTTGGATTTCATGCGGCGGAACACGAGGAATTTCCTCATTGCCACCATTATATTGATTGTTCCTGCTTTCATCTTGTGGGGAACCGTGCCGACACCGGGCAAAAGAGAAAAGCAGACTGTTATCCAGGTCAACAAAGAAGAAGTGTCTCTCGAACAGTTTCGCGGTTACTACAACACTATCCGCGAGAGGGCCCGGCGCTCACTCGGACAGAATTATTCCGCCGAGATTGAGCGAATGCTGAACCTCAAGCAGCAGGCGGTTGACAGAATCACTCAGGAGATTCTCTTGCTTCAAGAACTCGACCGGTTGAACATTGTGGTATCCGACAAGGAGGTTCAGGCATCGCTCAAGGAGAACCCCGCTTTCCAGACAGATGGGAAGTTTGACGCGGCCAAGTGGAACGCCGCTCTTGGGAGTCCCAACATCAATTGGAACATATTGATTGCTCAGGAGCGGGAAGCGCTCAGGCTTCAAAGGCTTCAGGAAATGATTCAATCCCAGGCGCGCGTGACCGAGGACGAAATCCGCTACGAATTTCAGCGGCAAGAGGAGAAGGCGCGAATCGAGTATGTGGAACTTAAGGCAACCGAATTCACCGACGAGGTGGAGATTACTCCGGATGATGTCGCCTCATATTACGAGCGGCACAAGCAGGAATACGTCGAACCCGCCCAGGTCAAGCTCGCGTACATCGAATTGAAAAAGGAGCCGAGCGAGATGGATTTCGCCGATGTCCGGCGTGTGGCCGGGAAAATCCGGGAGGAAGCCGCCGAACGAAATGACTTCGCCAGGTTGGCGGAATTATATTCAGATGACGCGGTGTCAAAACGCAACGGTGGCGACCTCGGCTTCTTCGGCAAGGGTGAAATGGTGAAGGAATTTGAAGAAGTCGCCTTCTCGATGAAACCCGGCGAGGTCAGCGAGGTCGTCAGGTCTCCGTTCGGCTACCACATCATCAAGGTGGAAGAAACACGCGGTGAGGGTGAGAACAAAGAGGTCCGCGCCCGGCATATTCTTCTCAAAGTGGAACCGACTGAGGACACGCTTCTTTCTCTCGAAGAAAGGGCGACCCAGGCAGCGTTGAGCGCTTGGAACTCCTCTCTCGAGCAGGCAGCTTCCAACCTGGGGCTTGAAGTTTCGGAAACACCACTCTTCGATGAAACCAGTCCGGTTGTCCCGACCATTGGCTCGGCGACGGAGATAACCGAGATTCTTCCGGGCCTCGACGCAGGAAGGGTATCCGATGTTATCGAGACGTCTTCCGGGTTCTATGTCATCCAAATTATCGAACGGATTCCCGAGCAAATCCCCGAGTTGTCGGAGGTTCAGGAGAGGGTCCGAGGCTCCGTGGCGAAGGAAAAAGCCCTGACCTTTGTAAAGGAAAAAGCGCGGGACATAGTGAAAAAGGTTAATGAGGCCGGTCTTGCGCTGGAAGAGGTTGAGGGTTTAAAGGATGTCAGGGTGGCGGAACCGTTCACGCGGCGTGGCAGACCGACCGAATTACCGTTCGTCAGCGGACTGGCAGAGTCCGTGTTCAAACTGGAAGAAGGTGAGGCTGCAGGGCCGTTCGTGACCGAAGACGCCGTTTATGTGGTTCGGCTCATAGAACAAACCCAGCCCGACCCCGCACGGTATGAGGCCATGAAAGAGACGCTCAAAGAGAGACTTCTTGCAGAAAGGCAGATGCAGGCTTTCCAGGATTATCTGGACAGCCTCAGAGAAAAAGCTGCGGTGCGGGTCGATCACGAATTGCTTCAGGCCGTGTAGGACACCTAAAAGCGAACCTCGAATGGCTCCCCTCCGTATTCGAAAAGAACGCTCCCCCTCTGAATCGCGAGAACTTTTGCGCCCTCTATTTCATCCCCCACGTACACGCGCTGCATATTCACAATTGCCCGGGGCTCTCTCGATTTCCACGCTATGGCGTTGATTTTGAGTTCGGGCCTGCCTCCTTTTGCGGGTTGCGCCTCTTTCTGGCGGATACGATTCCCGGGGACAGCCGCTTCCTCTTCGGAAAACGAGGTTGGCCGCTCTTCGGCCACCGGTTTCCATGCGGGAGCTACGCTGGGAGCGACTACCGGCTGAGGAGCAACAGTCGCTGCCGCAACGGTGGCAGAAGCGGTTGCAGGCGCAATCTCTTCCGTGGAGGATGGGGAACCCTTTCCGACAACCGGGGGAGTGGAATTCTGGTGAAGGGACTCTGCCTCCGTCGCTTCCTCCGCGTTTCCCGTTGGTTCGTTGACGTCCTTCGTGACGCTGAGGGTGTGCGCGTTAACCTTAAAGTGGGAATAAATCCTGCTTACGAACCATCCGGTCGTGAATACTCCGAGGACAAATATCAGGCCCAGCATTATTCTTGGAGCGCCTCCGAACCGCAGGCCTGTTGTGGCGGTCTCGGCGGCGACCCTCCTTTTCGGAGCCGGACTTTTCCCGGGAAACGGGGCAGCCGGACGCGCAAGGCCGGGTTCTCCGGCTAAAGCCGGGCCCGGAGTTTGCTCGATGTCCTGATTCTGAATTTTTTTGAGAGCCTTCAGTATTATGCTCATATGCTCGCGCCACTCAGCCGGGGCATGGGGTACTCGTCGAGGTTCGCGAACAGGGCCAGCTTCGTTTGCGGACCTACGACTCCATCCAGCAACAACTTATTTTTCTCTTGGAATTCTCGCACCGCCTCTTCGGTTGCCGCGTCGTATACGCCGGCCAGCTCGCCGTTGTACAGACCGAGTTTTTGCAGGCTCGCCTGCAGCCACACAACCTGAGCGCCACGGTCGCCCGGTTTGATTACTTCTCCCACTCGCTCGAAATCTTTCCAGAACACAAACGCCCGCCTCAACCAGAACTCATCCAAGAGGTCCACGGGCGCATCGAGTTTCTGCGCGTCTCCATACAAAATTTTTGCCGTTTTCCCCTCGAGGCCTGTCAGCACTACATATCGCGACCTGGACTCATGCGGCACGAACATCTCCAGAATGCATGCCGAATTAAAACATCGCAACCCTTCGAAATTCGTCCATAATTCCGTGCAGCGCATATTCTGCGATACGGCAAGTCCGTAGAGGCTCGCCACGTCTTCCACTCTCAACGGGGGATAGCTGCCCCACAGGGAAAGGAGGTTTTGGACAGCGCTCAGGCGGGATTGCGCATAGCTTTGCGAAAGAAGCGAGTCTATCAGCGCCGCTTTCTGCTCGTGCGAGTAAGGGATTGCCGGGGTGGGTGTATCCGAAGCCGAAACAGCAACAGGTGGAGATGAGGCTGGATTTGTCGCAACGGCGGGGGTCGCCTCGGCCTCCCCAAGCTGTGCCAGCGCAGCCGGCGACGAACGGTTTCCAACCGGAAAATCCGGAATCCATTCTCTCCCGATTTCCGTTTTCGGAAGCTCACCGAGTTTGTCGAACGTTGTGAAGGCATACCATCCGAGTATGAGGGCCAAGGTGACAGCGAATGAGTACACGAACACCTTGGCCGAGGTCTTGTTCAGAGAGAGTTTCTCTCTGAGTGTCCGGGAAGAACTCGGGCCGGTCACCTCGCGAATGGCCTGTTTGACCATTTTGCTCGGAATCGGGCTCCCTTGGCCGGCTGCGAACGCCCCGAGAAGCGCGCGGTCGCAGACAACATTGATAAGCCGGGGGATTCCGCCGGAAAACTTGTAAATAAGTCGCATGGCCGCCGGCTCGAACGCGATGTTGGCGCCGTTGGATGCGACATCAAGCCTGTGCTGGATGTATCGGTAAACTTCTTTTCGGTTCAAAGGATTCAGATGATACCGCGCGGTGACCCGCTGGTCGAGTTGCCGCAGTTCGGCGCGCGCGAGCAGCTTTTTCAACTGTGGCTGTCCGATAAGAATTATCTGGATGAGTTTTTCCTTTTCCGTCTCCAGGTTGGACAGCATGCGAACCTGCTCGAGAACGGCGGGCTGAAGGTTCTGCGCCTCGTCTATTATCAGAACCATATTCTTTCCCCGGAGCCGCTCCTCCAGCAGAAACTGATTCAACTCGTCGATCAGCTCTTTCTTCGTCTGACCGGTCGAAATGATCCCGAAATCTTCGTTGATGGATTTCAGAAGTTCCATCTCGGAAAGATTGGGATTGAAGACGATGGCGCCCTCGGTCCGCTCATCCATCTGGTTGAGCAGATACCTGCAAAGCGTGGTCTTGCCCGTCCCGATCTCTCCCGTGATAACAACGAAGCCGCCTCTCTCCTGGATGCCGTACAAAAGATGAGCGACCGCTTCCTGATGTTGCTCGCTGAGGTAGAGGTATTTCGGATCGGGGGTAATGTTGAAAGGTTTTTCTCTGAATCCAAAAAAGGACTCGTACATCTGGCTGCCCCGGTATTCTCCCGTTCCCTGTTTAGCTACAATTCTACCGCACGCATTCTTGACAGTCAAGGCCGCGCGCCTGAGAGTCATTCTTCCATGTTGATTATGAAAACAAATGTCTCCCGAAATTCCGTTGCGCAGCCCATCACCTTCAAAGGCACGCCAATGCGCGCAAACGCCGGAACTACTACCTCGACCGGGAAGACTCCAAGAACCCAGAGCAAATAATCAGTGTTCATCGGCGGCTATCTGCGGTTCCAAGAAAGTTTTTTATCTGTTCATTCGTGACATTCGCCCGATTCGTGTCATTCGTGTTCCAGTCGTTTCTTTGGTTTTTTTGGTGCTGCTGCGCCGCGCTGCGTCCATCCGCGGTTCCCGGGTTCGCCTTGCTCTCTTTGCGGTTGAAAGAAGATTGCTTACGTCGGGAAAGAACCGAACGAAGGGATTACGTCCGCGCAGCCTTCCGGCAACGAGAAAAACGCATTTTTCAAGATTAACAAAAAACCCGCATGTAAGTGTTCGCAAGCGTTCGGGGCCAATTGGCTTCTTCGTTGAAGTTCGTGTAATTCGTGGTCAAGATTTGTTTCTTGGAGTTTTCATTCCCCGTTCTGCATACACTTTCGAAAGTGGTGTTGTACAATTTTTGCCGCCGCTGTTAGCTTGCTTGTCGGCTCCAAACTGGTCTCTTGGAGGCCTTCGGAGCAAGCCCTGATTATATTTAGATACAACATCTCATTTTTCGAGTAACAAAGCAATCGCTCTCGTCTACGTTCCCGAACAGCGCCACGTCCGCCGAAACGGCCTTTCTGAGCATAAGTTAACCCCTTTGTTTACAATATCTTATGTTTTCAGCGCCCAATCCGGGCCTGCTTGACTTTCTGCGAGGCCGTAATTATAATTGCTCGGACATCCGGCACGGAAAGGAGTGATTATCATCGAACCGATAAAAGAAATTCCGAAAATCTTGCAGACGTCGTTAAGAAATGGCGGGGATTTTGCAGAAATCTTCCTCGAGGAGCGGCTCACCGTTTCTGTGGCGTGTGAAGACAAGAAGGTGGAGCGCGTTATCAGCGGCGTCTCGAGGGGCGCCGGTCTCAGGGTAATCGTGGGCGACATGACCGCTTACGCGTCCACGAACGACCTGACACCCGGCGGTCTGCGCGAGCTGGCGGAAAGGGTGAGCGGGAGCATCAATGCCGCCACCTCAAGTTATGTATTTCCAGAGGTTTACGATATTGCCTTCGGAACGCGTCCGATCAGATATCCCTCTACTGTTCCGCCAGGCGAGAAAGTTGCAAAAGTGCTTGAAGGCAATGAAGTTGCATGGTCTTGCGGGAATGAGCTGGCGCAGGTGCTGGTTCGTTACGGAGATTCGCAGCAGCGGGTGGTCATTGCCAATTCCGAGGGGCTTTTTGTTTCCGATGAGCGCGTTCACGTCATTTTTCTTGTGCAGGCGGTGGCGGAACGGCACGGAATCATACAAACCGGCTACGAACCGATTGGGGGAAGCGTCGGTTTTGAGATTTTTGACGAATCGAACGCGCCGGATGTCGCCCGTCATGCAGCCGAACAGGCTCTGAGGATGCTCGATGCCGACCCCGCGCCTGCGGGCATCATGCCGGTGGTCATAAGCAGTGAAGCGGGCGGCACGATGATACACGAGGCGGTCGGCCACGGCCTCGAGGCGGACCTTGTGCAGAAGGGGTTATCGGTTTTCGCCGGAAAACTGGGGGAGAAGGTTGCTGCGGAGGTCGTATCCGTTCGGGATGACGCCACGCTGCCGGGCAAGAGGGGGTCGTTTGCGTATGATGACGAGGGGGTCCCTTCGGAGTGTACCGTCTTGATCGAGAACGGGATGCTCAAGACATACATGTACGACATATGTACGGCGAAGAAGGCGGCCGCCAAGTCAACCGGCAACGGCAGGCGCGAGTCGTATCGGCACAAGCCGATTCCGCGCATGACGAACACGGTCATCGTGCCCGGCGCCTCGAAGCCAGGGGACATAGTCGCCAACACGGAAAAGGGGTTGTTTGTCCGGAAGATGGGCGGCGGGCAGGTGAACACCATAAATGGCGATTTCATGTTTGAGGTGAACGAGGCGTACATGATACGCGGCGGCGAGGTCAAGGAGCCCGTTCGCGGCGCTTCGCTCATCGGCAATTCAACGAAAATTCTGCAGGGTATCGACATGGTCGGCGCCGACTTCGGTTTCGCGGTCGGCACCTGCGGCAAAGACGGCCAGGGTGTGCCTGTATCCGATGCGCAACCGACGCTCAGGATCGCGGGCATCACCGTCGGGGGAACGAATGCCTGACCAAAGGCTTGATTCATTCGAAGTGGACGAAGCCAGCAAGTTTGCGATTGCCCTTTGCAAAGCGGTCGTGAATCTCGAAAAGGGGTATTCCCCGCTGCTCATTCATGGCGAGCGAGGTTCCGGCAAGACGCATCTGCTGTCCGCAGTGAGTAACGAATTGACAATTGCCCATCCCGAAATTTCTCTGTTGTATATCTCCGAGCAACTTCCCATTGAGAAGTTGCTGTTCGGCGAGCAGGCCGAAGGCTCGAACGGCGGCTCCGACGAGTTCATTTACAAGGCATACAGTCGGAAAGACTTTTTGATAGTCGATGACGTCGAACGCTTCAGTTCCGATTCGAAGGTCCGAGAACGATTCTCCGCCCTTTTCAACAGTTTTGTGGATCATGAAAAACAGGTGCTTCTGGCCTCGTCCGTGCCAATCGAAAAGCTCGGGAGCTTCGACAAGCGGTTCCTCAGCCGGTTGCGCGGAGGAATCGACGCTCCCCTGTCGGCCCCATTGCCCGAGACCCGCTTGAAAATACTGAAGCGCGAGTGCGAGCGGCTCGGCCTGAAGCTCGACGTCGCGATGCTGCAGATGCTGATGAGCGAGGCCGGCAAAGATATGCGATACCTCAAGAAACTTCCCGCTCATCTCAAAACGTTTGCCACCCTCACACGCGAGCCGCTTACGGAGGAAAAGATAGAGCAGTTCCTCTCTGTCGTAAGCTCGATAGCCGCGGGGAACAAGGCCGTACTGACGACGGAGGAAATATACAGCGCCTGGATTGAATCGCAAGCCAGGAAACGCGAAGGCGATTTCACTTCACGGATCAAGGAACTCCAAAAGCAACTGGCCGACCAGAAGAAGCAAACGAAGGAGCTGATAAGCGAGCGAGACGAGTCGCTATTGCGGGAGAAGGAAGCCGCCGAAAAGAACTCCGTGCTCTCCGCCCAGATAAAGAAGCTCAAGCAGGAACTCGAAGGCAAGGCCAGCAAACTGCGCTCGCAGGAAGAAGTCGTTTCGGGCGAAATCGCGAGCCTGACCCAGGAGGTCGAAGAGCGGCAAAGGGCGCTCGAAAACCTCCGGGCAGACTACGAGAAAGCCCTCTCAGAGAAAGATTCGAAAATCTGGGACCTCGAAAAAATGCTTTCGCAGGCAGGCGACAACTTGGCTGCGGAGGCCGATGGACAGAAAAAGGCGCAGGCAACGCTTGGCGAGCTCCAGGCAGAGCTCCAAAAAGTGACAAAAGAAAAGGAAGACGAGCTGCATGCCCTGAGGATTCAGCTCGAAGCCAAGGAGGAAAACCTGAAGCTCCTCTCCGAAGAGCGGGAAATGCGCATTGCTCAACAGGATGAGGCAAGAGCGGAACTCGATGAGAAACTGGCCGAGCTGCGGAGCGAGAACCTGCTCCTCGAGAAAGTCATCGAAGACCTCAATGGCCGAATCGGCGAGCTCCAGGAGCAACTCGAAGAGCGTGTTGAAGAGGCGACGAATCTGACCGCTCAGAAGGAAGAGGCGACACGGCGCTGGGAAGCGCTTTCCAAAGAGGTCGCCGAGTTGGAATCCAGGCTGCAGGCTGCAGGCGAAGAACATTCCTCGAGGCTCGAAGAACAAGCGGAAAAACAGAACGAATTACTTGCCTTACTGAAAACGAAAGAAGAAGAGTTCCGCAATGCAAGCGCCGAAGCGGAGGAGAAGATTGCGCAGTTGCAGGCTTCTGTCGACTCCACCGTCGAGCAATTGAGACAGCGAGAGAAAGAAACACTGGATATAACGGGCAAGCTCGAGTCCGAGAAGAAAAGGACGAAAGGTCTCGAGACGGAGGTCGTCACGCTTTCTGCATCGCTGGAGGATTCCAAAAAGACTTCAGACGGCGATATGGCGCGACTGCAGGGCGTCATCGAAGAGAAAGACGGCGCCATACGAGCGGCCGCCGAGCTCGAAGCAGCGCTTCGAGATGAGATGAACAGCCTGAAGGAATCGTTGAATGCCGAGCGTTCGCGAAACGAGACGGCCGAAAGCCGGATTCAAGAGATGGTTTCGCGGGTCGGCGCACTCGAGTCGGAACGCGATTCCGCTCGGGCCGAGGTCGAGAAACTCGGCGCTGAACGCGATGAATTCCGGCAGCGGGTGGATTCACTGAGCGAAACATTACAAGAGCGCGATTCCATCCTGTCGGAGAAGGGTTCGGAACTGGAGAAACTTGCCGCCACGGTTTCGGAGTTTCAACAGAAATTGAGCGAACGCGACCAGTTGCTTGTTGCGAAGGAGAAAAACGAGTCCGCCCACATACGCAAGCTGAAAGACGAACTGAAGAGGCGGGATGCCGAACTGAAGAAGCGGGAGGCCGACCTGGGTGGTCGGGAGGCGGAGATCAAGAAGGGCCGGGAGGAAATACGAGCGCTCAACGCCGAGGTCTCCCGATTGTCCAAAGAGCTCGAATCGCTCAGGAAAGAAAAAGAATCTGCGGAGCAGAGTTTGTCGGGCAGCGTCGAAGAGGCTTCCTCGAAGGTGGCGGCGGCGGAGCGGCAGGTTGCCGAACTGCAGACAAGGCTCGGGGAATCAGAACAGAAGACCTTGACGCTTGCGTCCGAATTGGAAGAGTTGCAAACGGTCTCGAGCAAGCAGCTTGAAGACGAACGCAACAACTGGAGGGAACGCGAGAGCGCACTGGCTGAAGCCAAGACGACAACTGAAGCCAAGCTTCGGAGGGCTTTGGCGCACACCGAGGAACTGAACGCCAAAATAGGGGAAATCGAGGAACACCTGAAACAGAGCGATAAAAGCATTGCCGCTTTGGAGAGGGAAAAATCCGAGGCCGTTTCACGGCTGGAGGAAGAACTCGGCCGCCGCGACGGCGACATCGAGAGACTGTCGAGGGAACTCGAACAACGCCAGCAAGACCTCACGGCGAACGAGGAGAGCGCAGAACGGCTGAAGGAAAGAGTCGTGGCGCTCGAGCAAGAGTTGAACTCGCGCACCGCCTCCGCCGAGCTTACAGAGAAAGCACAGGCAGAGACCGCAAAACGGGAAGAGGAGTTGCGAGGGGCCGTAGCGGCTCTCGAAGCGGAACTGCAAGCAATAAACGAAGAACGAGAGCGACTGAGGGCCAGCAACGAGGAACTGGCCAGGGAAGTGGAAGAACAGGAGATGCTTTCCGGCGCCGCCAGCGAGGCAAGCACACAATCGGAGCATCTGCTCAAAGAGAGAGATGCCCGCATAAACGAACTCCAGAAGACGCTGGAATCGATGAGGCGGGATTTTCTGAAAAAGGCCGAAGACTCTGCCGGAAAGGATCGGTTCACGGCGCTGGAGGCGGAGGTCTCGGCAAAAGAAAAATCGCTGGCTGCGGTGCGCCAGGATTATTCCGAACTGCGGGCCGCCTATGAAAAAGCGAAGAAGGAAGCCGAAAAGGCGGAAAACCAAGCAGAGAAGATTCAATCGGAAAAACAGAAGGTCGAAGAGGAGGCCAAGTCACAAAAGGAGCGTCTGAAGGAATTCCGGGACAGGCTGGCCGAACTGGAGAGCGAAGGGAAACAGAGAGAGAGCGACCTCCAGTCGCGAATCGGCGATTTGGAAAGGCTCCTTACGGAGAAGGAGAATTTGGTTGCCTCCGCCGAGACACGAATGCAAGAGGCGTTGGAGAATGCAACCTCTTTGAAAGAAGAAGAGTTGACACGGTTGAAATCCGAGCATGAGAAGGAGGCCAAATCCCTTACGGAGCAGGTGAAGGAGGCCATGAGGGAGCTTGCAAGGGTCCGCGAGGGTCTCGAAGAACAATTGAGGCAGAAACGTGAGGAAGCCGACTCGCTACGGCTCGCTCTCGCCCAGGCGCAGGCCGGGCAAGGAAAAGAGCCGGCTGAACCGCTGGAGCCTGTGCCCGTCGAGCCGGCAGATGATGAAATGACGGCGGCCGTTGCGCCTGAGACGCCCGAGTCTGCCGACCAAGACGATGCGGCAGAGTCCCCGGATGAGCATGGGGAGCCGCCACCGGAAATCGAGTGGCGCCATTCGTTCGAAACGTTCAAGGCGTCCCAACTGAATGTTTTTTCCGTGGATATGGCCGAGAAAGTGGCGCGGAACCTTTCGGAACTCTACAATCCGGTTTGCGTGTATGGTCCCGAGAACAGCGGCAAGACCCACATCCTTCACTCGATCGGCGACCTGGCCACGTCGGAAGAGGAAAACCTGTGGTGTGAACTCACTTTGTTGCCATCACTGCTTGAGACGATAAAATCTTCTCCTGAAACCGTTGACAGGTGGCTGGAACGCATACGCTTGTTCATCATTGACGATTTCGATGTTTCCGAAACGCCGGCCGACGACCAGTTGCAGTTGTACCATTTCATGCAGGCGCTGACGGAGAAGAGCGCACAAATCGTCATCGGCGCCAAGCTACCCCCCATCAAGATGACGTACCTGCAGGAGTATATGCTTCGGTTCCTGGAAAGCGGTTTGCTTCTTAAGCTCGAAGCACATCCCGACATTGTGGAAGAAATGAAAGAGGCGGCGGAAGCGATTGGCCTCATGGCGAGCGGATTACTTTCGGCGGAACGCGAGCCGGAACCGCAAGAGCGACCGGCGGAGGAAAAGCCGGAGCCGGTAGCGGAAGCCCCGGCCGAGAAAGAGAAGGATTTCCTCGACGAGTTCCTTTCTGCCGACCCGAGTTTGACGATGTCCAATTTCAGGGGGAGCCAGGTGTTTCAGGAATTCGAGGAGGCTTTCAAGAATCCGAACAAGAAATGGCGGAACAAATTCCCTCTCCTGGTTATCGAGAACGACCAACAGCGGCGCAATCACTTTTTTCATGCGCTCACGAACAGGCTGCACAAACCGTTCGGCGGGGCGGTGGCTTTGCTTTCGCTCTCGAAGCTCATCGAAATGCTTGCTCTTACCCCGGCGCTGGACTGGAGCGGCCTGCTCAACAAGCTTACCGGTTCGAGGGTCGTGTTGATTGACGATTGCGCGGAAATTGCAAAAGTGCCGGAGTTCGCGAAAGGCTACTTGAACGCGATAGTGCAGGAAATTTTCGGCCGTGATATACTGTTAGTGATCGGCACATCGAAAGAGTACAAAAAAGAGCCCATCTTCGGAACCGTGTACAAGAAAGCTTCTCGCAAGAAAATTTAGTCGGAGACCCTCAGAAGGGATGCACCCCGAAAAGCTTCGCTCGTTGATAACATCCGTCGCCAAAGGCGAGATGAGCGTCGAGGCTGCGATGTCGGCGCTCAAGTCGCTTCCCTACGAAGACTTGGGATTTGCCAAGCTCGACCATCACCGCCACCTTCGACGCGGCTTCCCCGAGGTCGTTTTTTGTGAAAGCAAGACACCCGAGCAGGTCGCGGCGATTGTAACCAGGATGGTGGAGCACGGGTGCAACGTCCTTGCCACGAGGATAAGTCGCGAGACGTTTGAGGCGGTTAAACAGGTTCACAGGAAGGCTCAGTATCACGAGCCGGCGCGGACTATGACAATAGCCATGCAACCCATCGGCAGGCGAAAGGGAACGGTGGCGGTGATAACCGCCGGGACATCGGACATACCTGTCGCGGAGGAGGCCGCGGTCACGTCTGAGATGATGGGATGCCGGGTGAAGCGTATCTACGATGTGGGCGTTGCCGGTATCCATCGGTTGTTCGGTCAGAAGGAAGAAATCGCCGCGTGCGACTCTATCGTTGTTGCCGCGGGGATGGAGGGAGCGCTTGCAAGCGTTGTGGGCGGTCTGGTAGAATGCCCCGTCGTTGCTGTTCCCACCAGCATCGGCTATGGAGCCAGTTTCGCGGGACTGGCGGCCCTTCTGGGCATGCTGAATACCTGCTCTCCGGGTGTCTCGGTGGTCAACATAGATAACGGATTCGGCGCAGGTTACTTCGCCAGTCTCATCGCCAGGCGAAAATAAATCCTGCGGAGAAATCAAGTGAAATCCATCTATTTTGACTGCTTCTCCGGCATCAGCGGCGATATGGTTATCGGGTCGCTCCTCGATGCGGGCCTCAGCCTTGATGAGTTGCGGGAGGGGCTGTCCCGCCTTCCGCTCACAGGGTACACGGTCCGGGCAGGAAAAACGTCTCGCAGGCATCTGAGCGCCACCAATTTTTTCGTCGATGTCACGGAAGCCGACCAGTCTGCGCGCGGTCTCGATGACATAAGGAAAATTCTCGACTCCAGCTCGCTGCCGGATTCGGTTCGCGAGAAGGCCCTGCGGATATTCTCTCTGCTTGCAGAGACCGAAGCGAATATTCATTCCACCACACCCGACAAAATTCACTTTCACGAGGTCGGCGCCATCGATTCCATAGTCGATATCGTTGGTACGCTTATCGGCCTCCAAGCTCTGGGCATCGAAGAAGTGCACTCATCCGCCGTCAACGTGGGCGGAGGATTCGTCGAATGCAGGCACGGAGTGTTGCCGGTTCCCGCGCCAGCCGCCATGAAATTGCTCGAGGGTGTTCCCATCTATTCCCGTGGTCCGCAAACCGAACTGGTTACGCCGACGGGCGCCATTCTCCTGAAGGAGCTGGCTCGGAGCTTCGGGCCGCTGCCCCCCCAGAAGGCACTGACGCACGGATACGGGGCCGGCAAACGCGAGTTGGCGGGATGGCCGAACCTGCTTCGGGTCATCATCGGAGAGCCAATCGAGTCATACGACGCGGACGACATCGTCGTCTTGAACACGACCATTGACGACATGAATCCGGAGACCTTCGAATATCTTATGGAGCGGCTGTTCGAGCAGGGAGCGCTCGAGGTGTTTCTCACGCCCGTACAGGCGAAGAAGACGCGTCCCGGAACGTTGCTGACTCTGCTGTGTGACCCTGCCGACATAGCGGGGCTGGCGGCAACAATATTTTCGGAATCGACGACGTTTGGTGTAAGATATCACCGTGAATCGAGGCTGAAGCTTTATCGCCGGGTTACGGAAGTTGTCACCACGTATGGAACAGTCAGAGTGAAAGTGGGAACAGGCCAAGGAGGAGTGATCACGGTTTCGCCGGAATTCGAAGATTGCAGGAAGATTGCGCGTGACACTGGGACTCCACTGAAGGATGTCTATGACGCGGCCAGAAAAGTCGCCAAGAGAGAATTGGGGGAGTGAGTATGAAGCGAACAGCGGTTTACCCGGGCAGTTTCGACCCAATCACGTATGGACACATCGATCTCGTCGAACGCACGGTGGGCCTTTTCGACGAACTCATTGTTGCGGTTGCGACCAATATTCAAAAGAAAAGCTTCTTCACGATGGAAGAACGGGTGGTGATGCTGCGCGAGCTGACGAGGGGCTACGGAAACGTCGTGGTCGACTCTTTTGACGGGCTCCTGGTCGATTACGTCAAAAGGAAGAAAGCCTGCTGCGTGGTCCGGGGATTGCGAGCGTTCTCCGATTTCGAGTATGAATTCCAAATGGCGTTAACGAACAGACGGTTGAATGAATCGCACGAGACCATCTTTTTGATGACTCACGAAAACTATTCGTTTATCAGTTCGAGTCTTGTAAAGGAGTTGATCGAGTTTGGCGGGGACATCAGCGCGTTTGTCCCCAAAATAGTCGAGGAGAGGTTGAAGGAAAAGTTCTACGTGCATCGCGAACGGTAAGCGGGGCTGGCAGGCGGGCACACCGGAGAAGAGGAGCCTTTTCCCATGTTCAACCTGCGGCAGAGAAACACCGATTTCCGCACGGAAGTAATAGCCGGCATCTCCACGTTCATGACGATGTCCTATATCATCTTCGTCCAGCCTGCCGTTTTAAGCATCTGCGGGATGAACCATGGGGCGGTGCTTGTCGCCACGTGCGTGGCCAGCGCGCTCGCCACGTTCCTGATGGGAATTCTCGCCAATTATCCCATCGCGCTTGCCCCGGCCATGGGGCACAATTTCTTTTTTGTCTTCACCATCTGCGGCGTTATGGGCTATAGTTGGGAGACGGCCCTGGGCGCCAATTTCATTTCGGGCGCGCTTTTCATTTTTCTTTCCCTGTTCAGTTTCCGGGCGAGACTTGTCGATGCCATCCCATCATCTCTCAAGAGCGCAATCGCGGTCGGCATCGGCCTGTTGATCGCGCTCGTCGGTCTGCAGTGGTCCGGCATCGTGGTCGGCCAGGAAGGCACGCTGGTCGGACTCGGCGACCTTCACAGTCCTCCGGTTCTGCTCTCGCTGTTCGGTGTCCTCGTGATTTCGGTGCTGTTCGCGCTGCGCATCCGGGGGGCAATCCTGATAGGTATCCTTCTGACCGCGTTGATGGCGTGGGGGCTCGACCTCGTTAAGTTTCATGGAATCGTCGAATCGCCGCCCTCGGTTGGTCCGACATTTCTGAAGATGGACGTTTTCGGAGCTTTCAGGTCCGGCAGAATCGCCGATTTTCTCGCCGTCATATTCGTGTTTTTCTTCCTCGACCTGTTTGACACGGTCGGAACGCTCGTGGGCATCAGCCAGCGGGCGGGATTTTTGGTCGATGGGAAGCTCCCGCGCGCCGAGCGGGCGCTCCTCTCCGACGCGGTCGGCACGGTAGCCGGCACGATGCTTGGCACCTCGACGGTCACGAGCTACATCGAGAGCGCCGCGGGCGTCTCCGAAGGTGGGCGGACCGGCCTTGCCAATATGGTTACGGCATCTCTTTTTTTGCTCGCGCTGTTCTTCCACCCGCTCGCCAAAATGGTGGGGGGAGAAGTCCAGTACGGCGACCTGACGTTGTATCCGGTGATCGCCCCGCCTCTAATCATCGTCGGAAGCATGATGATGACGAGCGTGAAGTCGATCGCGTGGGAGGATTACACCGAGTCGGTGCCCGCCTTTCTGACCCTGATTATGATGCCGCTGACCTTCAGCATCACCGATGGCATAGCGTTCGGTTTCATTTCATATGCCGCTCTCAAACTCCTGAGCGGCCGCGGCAAAGAGGTGAGCGCGATGGTTTTCATCTTCGCGGCGCTGTTCGTGCTGAGGTATGTTTTGAAACTGAGCTGATCTCTGCATTGCTAACGTTTAGTTTCTTGAATTTCTGCCCTAATTTTCACGCCGCGAATTTCATACTATCAAGGGTGACAACGTGATACAGAGCGAAAGGGACTGTGAATTATGTCCCACGGTCGGTAATCCGCGCTGCGACCCTACGAGCCGCCCCATCTCAGTTCGGGATGAGGGTCCGTTACCAGTTCCCCCCCCGCGTCGGCAAGGTCGCGTTCGCTGACTTCCACCACCACCCGGCTGCCCTCGCACATGACGCTCGCCCGCGGCGCCCGCATCTCCTCCCACGAACAGAGCGGCAATAACGGCAGTTCCGCCGGAACCGATAACGGCGAGACGATCAGTTCGCCTTCAACACGGTCGATTTTCAATCCGATCAGAGCCTGCAGGATGCCAATGGAGATTGCGCCTCGCGGGTCGGGCAAAAGATGGAGCGACTCCGACGAATCGATATAGGAACTTTCCCGCGGAACGCCGGACTGTTGGAAATTCCAGTATCGCTCAGTCATCCTCTCGAAATTGACGCCAAGGTATGCGCCGATTATGTCGCGCGCGAGATTCCGGGAAACGGAAATCGAGCGAGGGCCTTCGGTCGTCGTAACACAACCGTAGGTCGAGAGCGTCCGTTCCAAAGAGGAAATAATGTCCTGCTTAATCAGGGCATAATCCATTTCCGGGAACGAATCGCATATGAAATGATAGAGCAACCCGTCAGCAGTGCCGATGGAATACTCCTCGCCGCCTGCCCTTTCTTCCCCGTTCTCCCGGCCGGAGTTCTCCAATTCGGCGAGCGGACGCAAAGTGAAATGGTCGTTCTGCCATGCCGTGCGCTCGAGGGTCTCTTTCATATCTTTGATGACATCCGAACATGAATCGCACAGGGCGGCGTCGCCAAATTCGGCGGACATCAATGAGAGAGCTTCGAGCGCGGAAATAATCTTGAACACCAAGCGAGCGGATACCAAGGTGGGTGCGCTCCACGTGCCCAGCTGTGCGACGTCGGAATCCAGAATGAAGCGGCCGATTCTCTGCAACAAGGATACGTTGGAATCGATCGGTTCATAGCGGTCCCACCATCGCCATAACGCAAACATCGTCAGAATATATTCACAGGATTCCTCAATGTCCGCCGCCCAGACACCGGAGGGTTTGGCAGAAAGGAACCGTCCACAATTGACCGGCAGCATGCCGGTCTCTTCTTCAATACCAGCCTTCTGCAGCAGTTGTTTTTCGAGAAGCTGCGGCCACAAATTGAGGTAGAGGAAGGATGCCGGGTACTCGCTTTCTGCGGAGTTGAAATAGCCCTCGCAGTTCCAGAAGCCGAACCAGTCGGCGCCCTTGCGGCGAGACGGCTCGGTCCACCACGTCGTTGACAAATGCGCCTGAAACGCACAGGCGATGAGGTCCTTCGCCGATTGTCCCATTGAGGTTTTCGCGAAGAGGTCATCGAAGAACAGGAGGCGTTCCTTGACCGAAGCCTCTTCGTCTTTTGCAAACGCCACCACGTGGGAAGGAGTCGGAAACCATTGGAGATAGCGGAATCGGTGCGGCTCGCCGCCTACATCGAGGACCTCTTCGGCGCAGTGGCCAAAGAGCACAAAGGTTGCGAGTGTGGTTACCCCCTTATCGGTTGAATAGGGGATTTTGAACGTGGTCCCTTTCACGCTCATCTTGCCCCTTACCGGTTCCAGCGCAACCACGCCCGGAAACTCGCGGTCCGGAAATTTCTCGAGAGCCGCCGCCGCGCCGGACCGAACGCGATACCGGCCTCTAAGCACAAGAGCCGAATCCTCCCGGCCAACGCTTTCCGCCTCGTCACCGGCAAGTGAAATCTGCAGTTCGCCTTCCGCCTGTTCCGTCACAATTTCCGATGGCGTAATGAGAACTTCCATGTAAAAGAAGGGCGCCATGGACAGCTTTTCGTCGCCGGGATAAAATGGGGCAGTAAAGCTCACGCATATTTCCGAGCCAAGCCGGGATGAAAAACAGCGAAAGCATACGCCGCTCATCGTAATGTCTTGTTTCCACACCCCCATCGGCTCGCCGGGCGAGAACGGCCAGACCAGCCGGGCGCCGGCGTCGTGAGCGGCAATCTCAAGACGAATCGACCGATTATATGGGTTGCCGAGGGGAGAGGCCAGCAGTTTCCTGTGATACGGCAGGAAGTTCAGGGAAAAACGTGAGCCGAGTCTCGCGAGAGTCGTGTTCGTGAGGGCCGCCATGCCCTCAGTATATTTTCGACGGCAACGGAAGTCAACTTCTCGGAAAAACTCACATGAGTCTCTCTCACGATCGCCTATTTGGCCGGAAAGCCAGCGCAGGGGGCCGCATCCAACTACGCCCCCCGTCTTTCAGCGCAACGAGTTGTCCCGGATTTACTGCCACGACGTGTCGCAAAAATCGGGGCTGTGAGACTGTCCGATAACTTGCTGAGGCGTGTTCCCGGACCGGGCGCCTTCGAATCGCGGGACACACTCGCGCACCCCTGCGCCGGGCAATCATAAGACCGATTTCACAAGGGTTTTTTTACGATTTGTGGTACGGATAATATCCACGCGCGATGTCGAAACGCCCCAGTTGCGCGCCTCCCAGCCAGAGCTGTATCTCCTTAACGTCGCGCCAGTACTTTTCAACATGATAGTCCCGAATATACCCGTACGACCCCATGAGTTCCATGGCCTTGTTTGTGACGAATACGGCCATTTCCGTCGCGTAGTTCTTGCTCATACTTGCGTGACAAAGCATCTTTTCGGAGTGGGCGGGCTCAAATTGTTCCGGGTGGCTCAGCATATAGGCGACCTGAAGATAGTGCGCTCGTGCCGTTTCGATTCCGGTGGCCATTTCCGCGAGCATGCCTGCGGCAATCGAGTGTTCTCGAACCGGCTTCCCCTCCGCGACCCTCTCTCCCGTGTACCTGAGCACTTCCTCGAACGCTCCCCGCGCGCAGCCGACAGCCGCTGCGGCGCTTGCCACCCTGCCGCTCGTGAGATTGCTCTTGAGCAACTCGGCATCACGGCCCGGACCGCTCGCCCGGTACGATTTCGGCACCCGGACATCGTCATAATAAATGTCGGCATTGCGGTCCGCCTGCATTCCCGCCTTCTTTTCGAACTTGCCGAAGCTGAGTCCCTTTGCATCGGCGGGAACGTAGATAATGGCTATGCCCTCTTCTCCCTTTTGAATGTCTGTCTGACAGACCGTGCAGTAAAGAGACGCCACACCGGCGCTGCTCGGAAACCTTTTCGACCCCTTTATCACCCATTCATCGCCGTCCGGAACAGCCCTGGTCTTGATGGTGCAACCGTGAAGGGAAGGGAGATTCTCGATATCGCATCCCCCCGCCGGTTCGGTCATGGAAAAACAGGCCAGCGTATGTCCTTCCCCCTCGGCCATGGAGTCGAACAAATCGAGGACCTCCTTGTTTCCGGCGGCGGACGCGGGCGCCAGCGCCCAGCCGTTCACCGCGGCGACCACGGCGATTCCGGCGTCTCCCCGCGAGAGTTCCTCGAGCACCACGCACGATGTGACCAGTGATGGCGCCTGAACATCTTCGTCCATCGGTTCCCCTCGCGCTCTCACCTTGAACATGCCCAGGTCCGCAAGTTTCTTGAGGATTCCGTTGATTATGATGTGGTCGGTGTCATCGTCGAGCTTATCCCGGACAGGCATGATTTCGCGGTCCACGAATTGGCGGACCATTTCGACTATCATCCTGTCTTGCTCCGTGACAATTAACGGGAAATACTCCATGGCGCTATCTCCTGTTTTCCACCTGACTCGGGAACAAAAGCGCGTTTCGTCTCAATGTAACGGTGTCGATCAATTCTCGACAGTCTCACGCGCGATACGGTCTACGCCGAATATGCGAGAATCTCCTCTCCGAGGGCGAGCCGGCACAAATCGCTCAGCATGTAGATGTCCATTCCGCGTTCCGTTGTTCCGGCCCCCAGTCCACGCACGCAAACCGGGCAAAGGAAGGTCATCGCCGTGGCGCCGGCTGCCTTGGCGTCATCGAGATTCTTCGCCTGAATTTCCTGTCCTCTCGCCATATCTCTGAACATGAGGGGAAGCCCGCAGCACAGAGCGTCCTGCCGGTCGTATTTTCTCGACACCCGTTCGACCCCGATCAATTCGAAGAGTTCATCGACCATGGGTTCTTTTTCGGGTGTGTAGCGCGAAGCGCATGGCCGCTGATACGCGATCTTCATGCCGAGCTTTTTAACCTCTCCTTGTCGTTCCCGCATCTGGTCGCGCAGATATTCTATGATATAAAGGGGGCGGAACGGGACTTCGATTCCGACTTGTTGCGCCTGCGAGGTCACCGTCGCATAACAGTCGTCATGCATGAATACTATTTCCTTCTCTCCGGTGGCCGCCAGGTTGTCGATGAACGAGCGGATGCCGTTTTCCAGCGGACTTATCTTTCCCACGTGCACCCAGCCGATGTAGCAAAAATAGTCTTCGCCGCGTATCTGAGTGAGATCGTCGAAAAGGGAGCCCTCGAGAGGCCGCGGTAAAGCGGGCCCTACTATGCACAATGAGAGAGCCGGCTTGCCGGGTTTCCCTTTTCGGATTTCGTTATGGCCCTTGCACATCGAGTCGAACATTTGAATCACCGCATCCGGGACCTCGAGCGCGTTCGTCTTCTCCTGGACGTCGCAGATGAGGTCGAACGGGTTCGCGTCCTGGGGGCATACCTCGTTACAGGCCACGCATGTGATGCACTGCTTCGCGATGTTCGTTGGACGCCCATCGATGAGCGCAGTCATCTCCGCTATCGCGCTCTCCCGATCATAATCGGTGTATTTGCATTCGACAAGACAGTCTCCGCACAAATCACATCGTTCCTTGTAAAACATTTCCGCCTGCTCCTTTCTTGCTATTGGCTCCGGACAGACCCGAGCGCGAGACGGCTGCCAACGCTGTTCTGGACAAATGCTCCGGGCATCCGCCTGGCAAACTCATGGACAGCTTTCCACCCCGTGCAGTGCGTCGGCAAAACAAAATCGGGACCGATTTCTTCCATCGCCTTGACGGTCGGCTCGATCGCCGATTCATACAGTGGACCGGCGAGGTGGAATCCTCCCGCAACCGCATGCACCTTCCGTAAACCGGTGAGTTCGCACACATATTTTACACTATTGATGATGCCGGCGTGCGCGCATCCGGAAACTATCACCAGACCCTTTCCCTTCACCGCAACCGCAATCGATTGGTCGTCGGGCGTGAGAGGGTCATGCTGCTCCACACCGTCTATGATAGCGTACTGGAACGGAAGGCCAAACTCAAACTCCGTTACCCGCGGAATCTGCCCGGTCACAAGCAACATACCATTGGCGAGCAGCGAGGGCTCGTGTTTCCGTACAATCGTTGCGCCCGCCCGCTCGAGGGCGGCAGGGTCGAGGGGAGTCATGCGGACCTGCGTGCCATCGGGAATCTTTATGACGCGAGGGGCAAACGCATGGGGGTGTATCACGATGGGGATACCCGGCCGAAACCGGGCCAGCGCCGGCAGCAGCCCGTTAATATGGTCGAAATGGCCGTGGCTTATCACGACGGCTTCGACCTTGACGAGGTCCACGCCGAGCCGGTCGGCGTTCACGAGCATGGTCGTCTCGCTCAAGCCGGTGTCGAGAAGGATGGTCTGTGTTTCCCCGTCATTGTTTATCCGCAGAAGAGCCGAGAAACCATGCTCCGCCAGCAGCGGCGGCGTCGGCTTGCCGTCGCGTATCCTCGGAGCGCGTTTGACGTTCTCCGTGCTTTCCAGCAACAGGTCTGTGATATTGTCGACCAGCGTGATTATCTCCACTCCATCGACTTCACGAAGCTCTGTTCGCGTGTTCATTTTCATTTCTCCAATAAGGCCGTCATTGCCGTGATAACTGTATAAGATATTCGGCCTCTGCTCCACGGGTTCGTGAGATGAATTGTCCGATTCGGGAAAAGCATAGCGAGGCGGAGCCGCAACCAAATTTCGCTTCAGGGACAGTCCCGATTCTACGACACTTCGTGTCCGTAAATCTGGGACAGTCCCTTTCGCTCTGTATCACATTGGCACCCTTCACATTATGAAATTCGCGGCGTGAAAGTCCCGGCAGAAATTCACAATTCTGGCAGATAGTAGCATAGAGTGTTGAAAAAAGGCCGTAATTTTCTCTTCGAAAGTCGCGCCCATTTCTGGCATTGTCCGGAAAGGTACGCTCCTTATTGGCATCAAGCATGCCAACTGCAAGCGCTGGCTCACGCAATCCCATATCTGGTTTTGCAACAAAGAAATACGGACTGCCTTCCGGTGAAGGCAAAGGCCGTCGGCTCCGGAAAAATATTGCAGTCTCGCACTTAAGAAAGGCGGCCCGTATTGCACAATTGCATCAATTCGGTTGCCGGACGGCATTGCAACGAGGTTTAACAAGCGCCGCTGGAATCGTGAGACAGCTCCTCAGTGCGTCGCCGCCGCCGCCAGGTTAAGGCAAACGGATACCGTTTGCTTGGAACCCCGTCATCAGGAACGCGGGTTTCACGCTTGCACACGTATCGAACGCCGTTACATGCTACATTGTCGATTAGGAGAAATGGATTGGGAGGAGCAGGATGGTTGAACGAGTCGTCCGGAAATTCGACCTGCAAAAATACTCATCAGCAGAGGAAGACCTCGCCTACTGGCTGAGCAAGCACTCCCGAGACTGTATCGCGGCCATTGAAATCTTAAGAAGACAACACCATGGAAGTTCAGCAAGACTTCAGAGAACTGCTCGCGTTACTCAACAAACACGAGGTTGATTACGTCATTGTGGGGGCTTATGCTCCGGGCTTCCACGGAGTCCCTCGCTATACGGGCGCCCTCGATATATACGTGAAGCCGGACCCTGCCAACGCGGAAAGGATCATGCGAGCGTTTCACGAGTTCGGCTTTGGGTCCATTGGCCTGACAGCGGCCGATTTTGAAGAAGAAAACAAAGTTGTTCAGCTTGGGGTTCCCCCGATCAGGATAGGCATGATGACTTCGATTACCGGGGTTTCCTGGGAACAGGCCCGAGCGGGGACGGTAAAGGGCTGGTTTGGGGAATTGACCGTTCCCTATATCGGCCGAGATGACCTTATTTCGAACAAGAGGGCTTTGGGTCGCAAGAGAGACCTTGCCGACCTTGAGGGGCTGGGGGAAGACTGAAGCATCCGAGTGTTGCGCACATTGTTCGTCACAACCCGTGGGGGTTGGCCACATTCCCGGTCGGCTGCGCCGGCTGTGTCGGTATGCGGGATATGAAGGTGAGACCGGGAGCGCCGGTTGTCGTATGACGCCCGTGACACGAATCTTCGGGTTATCCGTTATCTGCCTTTCTGTGACTTCAGAATATCCGCGGCTTTTTTGAGGGCTTCGGGATCGGCGGAATCGAGCATCTCCTGTATTTTCCTCTTGAGCGCCTTTGGGTCCTCGGTCGGCTTCTCGGCTTCGGGCGGCTCGATTGGGATGCCGAGTTCGCGTTTCACCATGTTCACGAAATCCTCGGCGCGGACCGGTTTTTCGAGGTAGACGTGCGGTCCCGAGATGGTCTTTCCCTCGAGAATCTCGCGCAAATCGGCGCTGCCGAGTTCGTCTTTGGCGTGGGCGGTGACGATGACCACCGGAATTTTCGACCACTCCTTATTTTTGCGTAGCTCATAGAGGAACTTGATGCCGGATTTCTTCGGCATCACGAGGTCGCAGGATATGAAATCAGGCTTTTGTTCTTTGACCCGCTGAAGGGCTTCCTCGCCGTTGCCGGCCGTCACGACATTGAAACCCGCGTCTTCCAAAGCTGTCCGGAGAAACAATACGACATCGGGTTCGTCATCAACAACCAGAACAGTTTTCTCCGCTGGAGTGGCCATCGTTCGTTCCCTTTCGCTTGACTTGGCTTTCCGCTTTCTTTCCCACGTGCGCGCGTATGGCTGGGTTTGTCCCCGAAACGAACAACTGTTATCGTGAATCGTGGGACACGCTCATTAGCTTGCCGTTTCGGAGTCCGAATCCGCCTCCGTTGGCTGGGGGAGTCGGTCGCGAGGAAACACCAGTCGGAAGAGCGACCCTTCTCCCGGCGTCGATTCCACGGTGATTTTGCCGCCATGCTCCTGAACGATCTTGCGCGTGAGCAGCAGGCCCAGGCCCGTCCCCCCGGTCCCCTTGGTAGTGAAAAAATTGGTGAACACCTTCTGCTTGATTTCGTAATCCATCCCGGAGCCTTCGTCGGCGACCTCGAAGAGAAGGCTGTTGTTTTCCTCTTTGCAGCGCACCGTCACATTGCAGTTGGTTTTCTCGCTGACCTGGCAGGCATCCAGCGCATTCGAAACGAGGTTTGCCAGACACGCATGCAATTCTTCCGCGTCAAGCGGAGCGGGAGGAATCGGACCATCGGTTTCTCCAACCAGGTTGATACCGTCCTGTTGGGCGGCATCCTGATAAAGCGTGACGATTTCTCTGACCAGGTCCTTGGGATTCACCATGGTAACGCGCGGTGTCCGGCCTTTCGAGAAGTTTAGCAGGTTTTTCACCAAAGCGGAAATCTTTCCGATGTTCCGCTTGAGCATGCCCCATCCGACATCGATGCGCTCCTGCTGTCCCTTTTGAAGGCCGGAACTGACGACGTACATTCCGCCCTCGAGGCCCGTCAGAATGTTTTTGATGCCGTGCGCAAGACCCGCAACTGTTTGCCCGACGGCGGCGAGGCGTTCGGCGTCTATTTTTTCACGTTCGAGCTGTTTTATTTTTCGGAGGTCCTGAAGGAAGATGGCCAAGCCGACGGGTTCATCGCCTCTTTTCAGTTGCACGCCGGAAAACCGGACAGGCACGTCGTCGCCGTCGCTCGCTTTTACGGCGGTCTCCGGGATGACGCAGATTTCCTCGCCGGCCTCCATGGCTTCCCTGAATCGCGGCGGGAAGAGGGCCTCCGGCGGTTTTTGTCCGATGAGACGCCGAGCACTGTACTTCAGCATTGCTTCGGCGGCCGGATTGAAAATGATGATTTTACCTTCCGGGTCGGTGGCTATCACGCCGTCGATGGAATTCTCGATGAGGGTTTCCCGCAACGCATTGGCGCGCGCGAGCTCGTCCTCGAGCTTGCGAACTTCGGTCATGTCAAGCGCCATCTCGATCACGTGAGCGATGTGCGGGTCGCCTCTCGACAGGGGAGACGTGGTCACGTAATAATGAGTCGGCTTGCCGTCCTTGCTGATGCCGACATGGGCGCCGCTGTGCGGTTTCCCATCCAGGAAAGTCTGTTCAGCGGGGCAATCCTCGCACTTTTCCGTGCGTCTCTTGTAAATTTCGTAACAATGCTGTCCGGTCGTCTCGCCGAAGGTTTCGTGAAACCGCTCGTTCGCCCTGACGATGCGGAAGTCGCGGTTCAAGACGGAGACGTAGCAGGGGACACGCTCGAACAATATCTGATATTCGCGCTGCAGGCGCTTGGTTTCGGTCACGTCGGTAGACATTTCGATGAGGTAGGGGATGTCGCCGTTCTTCCCGTAAATCGGCGCGATGTGCACTATGTAGTGGGCGGTTCGCCCTTTATGGTCAATGCCGACCTCATCGTTGACGCGTACCCTGCCATCCTCGAAGGTTTGCGCGGCCATGCAATGCTCGCACCGCTCCTTGCGGTCCTTGTACACCTCGTAGCACGGCCGCCCCTCGCCTTCACCGAACACATCGGCGAAACTGCGGTTGTGACTCACGATGGTGTAATTCCGGTCGATGATGGCAATATTGCATGGCACCAGATCGAAGAGTTGGGTGGACAGCCATTCTTGCCATTCAAATTGCGCCATTTGGGTCTCTCTCTTACGCGGTCAGTTTTTGAACCGTTTCCAGGAAGGCCGGCAGGTCGATCGGCTTCTCGATATAGCCGTCGGGCTCGAAACGAGCTTCTGAATTTTTCCCGTTCCCCCCAAGCCTTTTCATTTCTTTTTCCATGCTCAGGCCGCTGACCACCACAACAGGAATGGACTTGAGCGCGTTGTCGCTCTTGATTCTTCGATACAGGGAGGCGCCCGTCTCTTCCGGCATGAGGATATCGATGCAGATGAGGTCGGGATGGTGCTTCCGAATCAGTTCAAAGCCGTCGTTGGCATTGGTGGCCGAGCACACTTCGAAGCCGGTGTCCTGCAAGGCCGAAGTGAGGTACGTGACGATATCCTGCTCATCGTCTATGATGGCGATCTTCTTCGTTTTCATTTCTATTTGAGGACTTCTTTCCATTTTGTCTGTTTCCGTTCTTATCACGATGCGGGCGATGCCGGCTGCGGATAAGGCTCAAAGACCGTCAGCATCGACGAGTCCATGCCCTGGTGACACGTGGCGCAGCGGGCGAGGTCGGGCGACAGTTCCGGTTTCTCGGCCATTCTTTCCTTGTGGCATTCGACACAGAGCGAGTGCATGGCCGTCATGTAGCCCGGCGCGATTCCGTTTTGGTTTTCCTCGGGTATTTGAACGAAACTGTTCTCGACCCGCATGTTCTTATGGCACTCATTGCAGGCGGTCGCGGTTTCGCGGGTCTTGGGCTGCGCCGGGTCGCGATGGCAATTGACGCATCCGCCCTTGTCTTCAAGTTTTTCGCGATGGAACTCGTGGTCGAACGTGTCGGTCATGAGAAACATGTCCCGGTGACATTCATTACAGGATGTTCCTCTATCGAACGGTTTGTTCATGTGGTGACATGTGCCGCACGATTCCTTGCCGCCATTGCGTTCCTCATGCTCTTCATGATTGAAGAACACGAACTTATTGTTTCGGTCTCCGTCAATCAGGAGCATCTCGGCAAGGTTCCCATCCTCCGGATTGTTATCCGTTCGAGGGTCGTACAACGCAAAAACATATAGAGGCTGTTCGCTCGGTTTTTTTACGAGCGCCTCGACGCGACGCGCTCCCTCGACGGGCGTTTTCTCCGGCGTGAGGCCGGTGACGACGTCACCGGGCAGCATCGCGAACCCCAGGGCCGCGCCTATAATGAACAGGTAGGAATACACCTTGGCGTTTGCGAGCGGCGACCAGAACAGTCGCACCCCCGACACCGGATCGGCCTCGGGCAACTCGTATTTTCCCTGGCTGTCCTTCCGGGGCTCTTCGTAGACATGGAAATTCTCCACAAAGAAGAAGAAGACGAGAGCGGCCGCGGAGACGATGCCGATGCTCACGGCAAACTCGGGCCACGACGGGAAATAGCTTGTTCCGGTCGTGGGTATCGTCGAAAGCCCGCTGACGGCGATACGGTTCAGAACGAAGCCTCCGACGGCAAGTCCGGCGCCGGTGGCAAGTCCCCCGGTGCTCTGTCGCGCTTTCGGGAAACCGAATATGATGGCGGGTATGACGGCGCTGATGAGCAACTCGAATATGAACAGGTTCGCCTCCCAACTTCCGCTCGCGAGCAACGGAAGCTCATCGGCCACCGCAAGGTCCAGCAGTTTCATGAACGCGTAGATTCCGAGGACGTACGCCGCCGCTTTGGCCAGTCCGCCGAGCAGGTGCGTCTCGGGTTCTTTCTTGTACAGCCACGACGAGACCATGGACTCGGTGATGACCATGCACAACCCAAGGCCTATGGCCGAGACGAAGAAGAACACCGGCAGAAGCGGCGTGTACCAGAGCTCGTGAACGCGGTACGGCATGATCAGGAACAAGGTGCCGAGCGACGACTGGTGCAGTGTGGACAGCATGATGCCGAGAATCACGAGCGGCAACGTGAAAAACTTCAAGACCTTATAAATCTTGTCGAGCGGCGGCATCGTAAGCCGCTCGAACACCACCGGCGCGAATTCGAGAGCCAGGACCGTGAAATAGAGCATCACGCACCAGGCGACCTCGAACAATGCCGAGTGATGCTGCCAGAAGAACATCGGACGCCAGATGTTCCAGGGGATACCGATGTCGAAAAGCAAGCCGGCAACGACCGCCGCGTACCCCAGGAAGGCCGTGAGAACCGCAGGCTTCAGGATTGGGTGATATTTTTTCATGTGGAAGATATAAACGGTTGCGGCGATGACAAAGCCGCCGGCCGCGAGGGCGACTCCGCCGAGCACATCGAAGCCGATCCACAATCCCCACGGGGTCGTGTCGGTCAGCGCCGTGACGGCGCCGAGTCCCTTCAGGAACCGGAAGAGAGTGACCGTGGCCGCTACGCCGACAAGAAACCACAGAATGCTCTTAAAAATCCTTAGTCTCATCATTTCTCCGCCTCTGAATTCTCTGTTCCGTTATCGGTGTGGGAATTCGCATCGTGGGAGCTTTCTCCCAGCGCCTTGGCAGTCTCAGCCTGGAGCCGCATGCGGCGGTCGATTATCCAGTAGACCCCATACATCATCGCTCCCACTCCCACGAAAACGCCCGGCACCTTATTGAGAAACACCCAGGTCCTGTGCGGGAGCGGGTCGTCGCCCATGTCCTCTTTCAAGCCGAGAAAATCGAGGTTGATGTTCGACACGTAGAGCACCGACGTGCCGCCGACCTCGTGTTCTCCGTAAACCTTTGGGACATAGAGGTCGGGTTTTTCATCAATTCTCTTATGGGCGACCTCGAGCAAATCGTCGCGGTCGCCATAGATCGTCGCCTCTTTCGGACAGGCTTTGGTGCAGGCGGGCTGCTCGAGTTCGCCGCTCTTGATTTTGTCGTAACACATGACGCACTTTCGCACGTACGGGATCGCATCGGCCCACGTGTAGCGAGGAATCCCGTAGGGGCACGCCATCATGCAGTAGCGGCAGCCCATGCATATCGTCGAGTTGTAGACGACCGGCCCTTCGGGGGTCTTGTGCATCGCGCCGACCGGGCAAACCGAAACACAAGCGGGCTCGAGGCAGTGCCGGCACTGTTTGCGCACATAGTTCCTGCCCGGCCGAGAGACGATTGTTGTCCAGCGGCTGGCCGAGAGGTCGTCGATTTCTCGCTGCCACCTCCACGGTTTATCCTCTCCCGTGTTGTTTGTCTCCCTGCACGCTTTGACGCACTCCTCGCATCCGATGCACAAGGTCACATCCGTCAGAATGCTGTTCTGTCTCATATCGGCACGTTCTCTTTCTTCAATGCGATCGCCACATCATCTCCGGATTCGGCCGGGAAGCGCCAGCCGACTTCCGACACCAGTTGAGTTGTCGGAACAAGAGCGATGTGGCCCAGTTTCGTGAAGGGAATCAGGACGAAGATCACATTCGCGCTCATCACGTGGATTAACATGGTCCAGTTGTAATTCACCGAAAACCATGCCGGATGCATGGCCAGGAACCCCGTAACAAAGGGGACCACCAGCAGAACGGGGAGCAAAATGTCCTGTGCCCTGCTTATCCGCCTGGATTGCTCGTTTCCCAGGCGGCCGATGAGCAGTCCCACGGCCGATGCAATCGTCACCAGCGTTAACACATCGGCGAACGCGTGCGGGAGCGACGGCCACCCTATCCCCAGGCCGCGCCTCCAGAGCTGAATGTGCGGCAGCAGGAAGACAGGCGTGAGAATCAATCCCACATGGAACGCCACGGAAACGATGCTGTACGCCGGACGGCTGCCTGTGAGTTTCTTGAATGGAAACAACCAATCCCATGTCGTTCGGAACACCACCTTGTACGGAATGCTTTTGTCACCCGCCCTGCGTATCGCGTAGACGATTTCGGCAATCCCCATTCCGAGGTGGCGAAGAAGACCCAGCACCATCAGAACGAAGGCGAATCTGAAGATCGGGCCTCGCGCCCATTCCAACCATTGTTCCATGATTCTCTATTCCTTTCCCGCATCCTCTTCTTCTTGCCGTGGTTCAATTCCGTAAGCCTTCAGGTCAAGAGCCTTCAGAACGAGGTCGTGAAGGCCGACAACTTCGACGTCATGCAGGCCGTTGTCTTCGCAGACCTCGCGCAACTGCTTCTTGCAGTTGGCGCACGGGGCCACCAGATATTTCGCTCCGGTCCGCTTGATCTGGTCCGCTTTCACGCGGCCGCCGATTCCGGTGCGGAACGACCGAATCTCGTCGATGGAAACCGTGCCGCCGCCGCCGCCGCAACAGATGTTCAATTGGCCCATCGGGTCCATATCGACATAGTCGGCGCAGATCGCTCTCAAGATTTCTCGCGGCTGGTCGACAATCCAGTTCGAGCGAGCAATGTTGCACGGGTCGTGATAGGTCACCCGCTCTTGTATGGAATCGGGAATGACCTTCAGCTTCCCGTCGAGAAGCTGCTTATGGGTATATTCCATGATGTTGACGACCGGCGGCGCCTTTTTCCCGCCGCAGAAAGTCGGAATGAAGGCTTTGGCAGAGCGCGAGGCGTGACCGCACTCGCCGATGAGGATTTTTTCGGCCTTCAGCCGTCGCAATTCTTCGGCCTCCTTCCGAACAATCCTGCACAGCATGGTGTCGCTGTAGAAAAGACCGTAGTTGATTCCGTCGTAGTAGCCGGTCCCGATGGTCCACGAGCCGTCGGTCAAGTGCATAACCGCGGCGTTGCCCATCAGGGTGTCGGGCTCGAGGAGGTAATCGCTGACGGCGGGGAAGAAAACGTATTCTGCGTTTTCGACGTCCATCGGAAATTTTGCCGGAAGGTTATAGTTCTCGATAAGTTCTTCTTCGAGGAACTCGCAGGTGTCCTTCAGGGCGACCACGGGAATCGCCGAGGTGTTACCCGTTTTCCCCTGGAGTTGTTCGCGCGTGGCGACCACAAGGGCCTTCGGAACAATCCCTGTCTCCGCGAGAATCCAGCGCGCGAGATGGGTCATAAGCCCGTGGTCCACGCCCATCGGACAGGCAAACTTGCATCTCCTGCATGCGGTGCAGCGATAGTACGCCTCGGCCATGTGGTCGATGTACTCGTCTGTCAGCGTGAAACCGTTGAAGAACCTCGCCCGCAGCATTCCCGCCGGCGTAAAATAGCGGCGGTATACGCGGAACAGGAGCTCGGAACGATAGCAGGGCACGTCCTTGGGGTCATTGCTTTCCTGCAACACCTGGCAATTAACCGCGCACCGCGCGCACTTCGTCGTGATGCGCGAGTATGTGTCCAGAACAAATCCGTAGTTGGTATGTTTCAGGATTGCGGAAAATGCCTCGAGGAAACGCCTCGCCCGCTCCGTTTGCTCAAACGGCTCGACATAATAAGAGTATTTTTTGCTCATGGCATGTTCCTAACTTTCACCGGGGTGGAAAGCAGAGAAATTGGTCGATTAGTACTATGGCAAGAGACGGGCCAAATTGGAGCCACTCGTCCGAAGAGCATTTCAACCTCCACGCTCCAGTCACGTGCAGATGTTGTAAGTATTTTTCATTATTAATGTTACTGAGCTAATCCTTTCTCTTTGGAGGCAACGTTTTTTGTGCCGTGCCGGAATTAGTTTGGTGAGAGAAGCGGTGTTTCGTCGTTCCACTCATGAGACATGTCACGTCACGCATGTTGTAATTTTGGAACATAAATGTTATAATGGGACCGTAGTGGCAAAGTGCGAAAGTGGTGTTTTCAAGCAAGGATGGGAAATGGCTCAAAAGGAACTTGACAACCGATATTTTCCGCTGATTTTCGACACGATCTCGCATGGCATATTCACCATCGACGCCGAGGGAAGAATCACCTCTTTCAATCGGATGGCCGAGAAATTAACCGGTTACAAGAAAGAGGAGGTTCTCGGTGAGCCCTGCCACCAGGTGTTCCAGGCGGATTTCTGCGAGGTCGAGTGCCCGCTGAAAAGAAGCATAAAGACCCGCGAGAGGAGCGAAGCCGTCGAGGTGAACGTGATAACGAAAGATGGAAAAAGGCTTCCCATAGCTATTTCCACCGCGGCCCTTGTCGACGAAAACGGGCATGTTCTCGGCGGGGTCGAGATGTTTCGGGACCTCTCGGCAGTGACCGAGCTACGGAAACGCCTGTTGGGCTCGTACGTGTTTGAAGACATTGTCAGCAAGAGCCCCGCAATGCAACGAATATTCGAGGTCATACCCCTGGTGGCCAACAGTCAGAGCAATGTCCTCATCGAAGGCGAATCGGGTACCGGCAAAGAGTTGGTCGCGCGCGCTATCCACAATTTGAGCATGCGGCGGAACAAGCCGTTCGTCGCGATTAACTGCGCCGCTTTGCCGGACCACCTGCTCGAGTCGGAGCTGTTCGGCTACAAACGCGGGGCGTTTACCGACGCCAAGAAGGACAAACCCGGCCGCTTCGCCATGGCGGAGGGTGGAACAATCCTGCTGGATGAGATAGGCGACCTTTCTACGGCGATGCAGGTAAAACTGCTGAGGGTTCTGGAGACGAAGGAATATACGCCTCTCGGCGACAACACGCCCGTGAAAGCGGACGTGCGAGTAATCGCGTGCACGAACAGGAACCTGGCGCGGCAGGTCCAGCGCAAACGGTTCCGGTCGGATTTGTATTTCCGTCTCAATGTCGTTCGCATCTTCCTGCCGCCTCTCTCCGACCGGCGCGAGGATATCCCGTTGCTCGTGAACCATTTCATCGAGCGGTTCAATGCGTTGCAGGGCCGCCGTATCGCCCGCTGTTCGGAACGCGTGATGGCCGCGCTCATGGGCTACTCGTTCCCCGGGAACGTGCGCGAACTGGAAAACGCGATCGAGCACGCCTTTGTTGTCTGCATAGGCGACACGATTCAGTTGGAGGACCTTCCGAGCCATATTGTGACGGCTGTGACCGAACCGTCCGGGAAACCCGCGGCCAGCCTGAATCCGCTGGACACCGCGGAAGCCGAGACGATCCGCTCGGTTCTGAGCAAGCATTTCGGCAATCGGAAGCGAACGGCGGCGGAATTGGGCATTTCGCGCAATACGCTGTGGCGCAAGATGAAACGCTACGGACTGGAATGACCGTGGTGGTGACAATTAAGCTGTCCGCCGACTGCCGGGGGGCGAATTCTGCCGTTAAGGAAGAGAGGCAGAGTGGGGGAATCAAAGACCGGGTTTACATCTGCTTGCCGCCGACCGAAATGTCGGAGAGACTGGAGTCCTGCGGCTCCTGGTCCAATCGGGTTTGCAGCCAGCTTCGCGCGAACACTTCCGCATTTCCTATTCGGCCGACGGAGTGATAGCTGTTCGAGTCCAGAGCCGCCTTGTACGCCGTCACTCTCGTGTGGGCCCAGTTCCCGATTATGACCGCTTCGGTGTCTTGGTCCGCAATGGCCGCGGCGACGCCATCCTCGCGCATCATCCTGTACCGGGCCGCATCCTCGCTCGAGATTCTCATGGCGCTGTCCAAGGCAAACTGATTCTCCATCCCGGGGTAGGCCTTTCGGTTTGCTGTCACGAGATAGCCGGGCCACACGCTGACGACCAGCGCGTTCGAGTGCGTGTTCATCTCAACGATGTTCGCCACTTTCTCTATCGTCGCTATTTTCCAATCGAGCGGGCGCGTATCAGCGTCGAGCCCGGGCGCAGCCTCTCCATTTATAAAGTACGGGTCGACCTTCGAAATCGACCATCCCGCATAGGCCAGCGCCACCAGAAGCAATGAACACTCAACCGCCCTGTGAAGAGAGCGATTCGGAAGCAGGCGAATCAACACGCCTGCCGATTCGACAAGAGAAATTACGAGAAACGGGACCAGCACGCAAAAATACTGTCCGAAGGCCGGAGTCGGAAGCAAGGACACCGCGCCGAGCGCAATCGAAACGGCGACACTGGCCTTTGCAAGGCGGCTCAGCCTGTTCCAGAAGAAAAGACCCGACACGATTCCCGCGGAAAGCAGAGAGAATTGAGTCGGTCGCAGGCCGGGCATAGTGAGAAAAAGTTGCTTGAGGACTTCAAGCTTTTGGGGAAATTCGGCAATCAGCCGCGATGAATTCCGCACGGAATGATATAACAGATTGTCGAAAACGAACTGGCTCGGGGCGAGAGAGAGAAAAATCAAAGAAGGAATCGAGCCGGCGACAAACCCGCCGCAGAACAGAAGCGGGAACCGATTCGGCTTCTCACTGCGACGCTTCCAAAACAGCAGCGCTATTACCGGCGCCGTGACAATAAAATAGAGACGGGTCTGGATGCTGAGCGCAACAAAAAGACCGGCCGCCACCGGAGCCCATCGTCCGAATCTGCCGTTCTCGCTTCCCGCGAGCATCAGGCCGGCGAACAGGAACGCCACAGACGGAACATACGTTTTCGCAGTCAAGTAGAAGAGCATGACGGAAAGATTAAACATGTAGAACAAGAGAGCGCAGGCGGCGAGAATCGTGCGGCCCGTTGAGGCGCGGACATATTGAAACAAGATAGTTCCGGTGAGCGCGGCCAGAATGGCGGAGAGCGCTCTGGCCGATTGCCAGTCGCAACCGGTCAGCCTCATCCACCCTCCGTAGACAAAAGGCAGAAGAGGCATTTGGGGATAGAAGATATCCCTGTAAAGAACGGCGCCGCCACCAAAGACGACTTTCGATGCGTAGAGGTAAAAGCCCTCATCACTGTCGGCTATTCGTTGGAACGCAAGAAACAGGAAAAAACCCAACTGGATGCCGAAGACCACAAGGGCCAACAGCCAGTCAGATGGCCGCATACCGCCATGGGGTTCGCGCGCCAAGCACTCGGGGTCTCTCATAACGGTCCCGCGTACAGGGAAGAAGCCTTCCCTTGAGGAAAAAACGCCTGGCCACTCGAGATGGTGTGGCCGCCTTACCATGTCTTAGGCTGAATTGAATTCAATTCGGCGGTGAACCGGGATAGCCCCAATCTTAATTTTGTTTTTTTTGTCCCGCGCACCACAGAAAGGGTGCACTCAAAATTAAATCACATTTAGAATTAATTGTCAATATTGTTTAACGCTGCACAAAACTTGGTGGAATCACTCAACTTGCTCCCAGACAACAGAGAACACGAGGGGCGTGTTCTTGATTTCTTTACGGAAGGAATGATATGTTCCTGATGTATGGCCGGAGCGCGGAGAATATGAGCCGGACCGTGGCGAAATAGTGAAGAACAACCGCTTTGCGGGGATGAGTCCGCCTGCTTTCCACCGAGCCGGCGCACAAGGGTTATTTTCATCCGAATTAAAGGGAGACAGAGAGTCCGGACGACTCTATCCGATAAGCCCCGCGTCCATTAAACAAGTGCAAGAAGATGCGTGAGAGGGGTTGCCTGCGCCCATGAGCACAAATCCGGATTTCGGGGTTAGCTCCCGAAAACAGCGAGAGTTGACACAGAAAATGGAGCAGCTTGGTATCAAAGAAGAGGACCTCGTCGAGAAATTTGTTCGCTCGAGCGGTTCCGGCGGCCAAAGGGTGAACAAGGCCGCCACGTGCGTCTATTTGAAACACGTTCCCACCGGCATCGAGGTGAAATCGCAGCGGGAGCGCTCGCAGGCCTTGAACCGCTTTCTTGCGCGGCGGACCCTTGTCGAAAAGATAGAAGCCGAAATAAAGGGCAAGGAAAGCGCGGAGCAGCGGCGTCGGGAAAAGGCGCGCCGCCAGAAGCGGAAGCGCTCGAAACGCGCCAAAGAAAAGATGCTCCGCCAGAAAAAAATCCAGTCCGAAAAAAAGCAACTGAGGACGCCCGTCGAACCGGAAGAATGAAGACGGGCTGACTTACTTACCGGTTGGACGTATGCGCCATTCGTGTGAAAGAGCCGGACCCATCGGCTAAGGAAGCCCTTTTGGTTATCCCGGCTGAATATAACTCCTTTTTCCGAAAGCTTTTGCAAAAGGCAGTCCGATTCCTTCAATTCCTTCCCTCACAGGCCGAAAGTATCCCCTCTCTCGTCAGTGCAGGCCTCAGCCACTTGCCCAAACGCGTTCGGAAGGACTATGAGCGAACCTTAACGCGCCTTCAGGCGTTCCATTCGACTAATCAGGTCGGGACGGTTGCGGCGGCGAAGGAAGCCAATCACCGTCTTCTTGTTTTCGGGGACAGAGTATTGCAGCAGTGCGGCCTGAAGAGTTTTTTCCCGGCGCCCGCGGGGAATAAATATCTTCTTGCCTTTTGTGTCAAGACCTGATGAGTACATTGCCGCCGAAGCGGTTAAAGGGATGGGAACGAAATCCTGAACCTGGCGGGGACGCCACGAACGTGAGATTAAA
>CAYVQZ010000037.1:0-54680 GCA_964453435.1 uncultured bacterium | reverse complement strand
TTAGCAGCCAGTCCTCTGTTGAATTTCCGGCTGTCAAGAGCCTTCGTTTGCGCAAAATAATTGGACCTTTTGCCGAAAAAATGTTATACTTCTTGTGATTTTTTCACCCGATTCTCCTATCACCCTCAGTGCAGGCAGAGAGTTGCGTTTTCAGGCTTTTTTGTAAGGTATCTTCCCGGGTAAAACCAAACCATGGGGAAAACGAGGCGAAAATGCGCAGGCAGAGTTTGTTCATCTTTTTGATCTATCTAGTGGCATTTCCGTTATCCACCTCTCATGCGGCTGAGAAGCAAGCATGGAACGAGTGCGCAGGCTGTCATTCAAAGAGGGAATTCGGACCAACCTCACCCTATGTGGACCCGGAGGTTCTGGAGAATTCAGTTCATCGCGGCCTCGAATGTATGGATTGTCACGATGACATTGTGGAGGTGAAGCACTCAATAGGCGAGGCTCCCCATCAAAGGTATCCCGAAAAAGTGAGTTGCACGGAGAAATGTCACGTCAGGGGGAATAAATTCGGCGCTCCCGATTTTTCTCCGCTCGAACAATATGAGGATAGCGTGCACGGAATAGCCAAAGAGGCGGGCATGGGCGATGTCGCCACGTGCACAAGCTGTCACGGCCGCCACAACATCAGGGCGAAGGATGACCCGAACTCGACGATATACAGGGCGAACATTCCGCGCACCTGCGCGACGTGTCACGAGGACATGCAGGTTGTCATAAAACATCACATCCACGCCGAGAAACCGTTCCAGGAATATGAACAGAGCGTTCATGGGAGGGCCCTTTACCGGGCCGGCTTAATCGAATTTGCGGCGGTGTGCACGGACTGTCACGGTGTTCACGACATACAGCCCGCGGGAACCCCGAACATCCGTGCCCGGCGCCCTTCGACCTGCGGAAAATGCCACGTCGGCATCTTCGAAGTGTATCAGGAGAGCACGCACGGCGTCGCTGCAATCCAAGAACGCAATCTGGACGCCCCCGTGTGCGCGGACTGTCATGGCGAACACACGATTTCGGTGCCCACCGAGGGAATGATCCCGTCGATTTGTTCGCAGTGCCACGCGGCCGAAGGAATCATGTCAAAATACGAGATTCCCGTCGACCGGAGCGTTACCTATCAACAAAGCTATCATGGTATCGCGAGCAGCTATGGAAGCAAAACGGCGGCGAATTGCGCAAGCTGTCACGGTTACCACGACATACGTCCGCCGACCGACCCCGAGTCGTCGGTTCATCCCGCAAACCTCGTGCGCACATGCGGCAAATCCAAATGTCACCCGGGAATATCGGCGAAAGTGGCCGACATGAAAATCCATGTCGACGTAACCAAGAGAGAATCGGGCGCCGTCTACTGGGTGAGAAAAGTCTTTGTGTGGATTTTTATCGGGCTATTGATTATCTCGTTCATTTGGGTAATACCCGACATCGCGCGGCGGGTCAGGCGGAGGATTGGAAGGTGACATGAGAGTCGTACGGTACGCCGCTTTCCTGACGCTCGTCTGTTCGGTCGCACTGATTCCGGACACGGCGACAGGTGTTCCCAGTGAGGACTGCCTTTTATGTCATGAAGACCCGTCGATTGTCGATTCAAACGGACTTTCAATGACGGTCAAGCCCGACGTCTACAGGCAGTCGGTCCATGGAGAAAGCGGGATCGAGTGTGTCGATTGCCACATCGACTTAAGCGGCGTTGAGGACTTCCCCCATGATTCGCCCCTTGAGAAGGTGGACTGCTCGATGTGCCATTACGACGAGCATGAAGAGTACGCGACCAGCGTTCATGGCGAGGCGTATATCGCCGACGACCCGTTCGCTCCGCGCTGCTCGACGTGCCACGGCGCTCACGGCATCCGGCGGGTTGACAACCCGATGTCTTCCGTTTTTCCTCTCAACCTGGTCGATATTTGTCTCTCGTGCCATACCGACACCACGATTACGACGGAACGGCAGTTGCGTGCGCCCGAGAAAATCAGGGCATACGAAAACAGCGTTCACATGAGGGCGCTGAAAGAGAAAGGTCTCATTGTGTCGGCCGCGTGCAACAGTTGTCACGGGTCTCACACGATACGACCGGCGGACGCTCCCGAATCACGAATCAACCGGTTCAACATTCCGAAAACATGCGGCGAATGTCACCAGGGAATCTACCAGACATATGTCGAGAGCGTGCACGGCCAGGATTATTTAAAACGGAATGTCGATGTTCCGGTATGCACCGACTGCCATGGCGAACATTCGATAAAATCGCATATCGACCCCGACTCGACGGTGTATCCCACACATATCGCCGAGATATGCTCCAATTGTCACGAGGATGAGACGTTAAGCAAGCGCTACGGTTTCGCCTCGCAACGACTCAAAACGTACCTCGGGACATATCATGGAATCTTCTCCACCCTCGGAGATACGACCGTGGCCAATTGCGCGAGCTGTCATGGATACCACGATATTCGCCCCTCGAACGACCCAAGATCGTCAATCCATCCGGACAACATACAAAAGACCTGCGGCAAATGTCATCCGAAGGCGGGGAAAAATTTCGCCATTGGCAAGGTCCACGTTTCAGAAACCCGTGAGATCGGCCTCGGCGCTTATGTTGTGGAAAAGTTTTACACAATCTTCATCATTGCCTCCATCAGCGGATTCCTTGTCTTTATCGTCGTTGACCTGTATGCGCGCCGAAGAAAAACCAAAAGGCACGGATGAGGGCCCTGTATGGCAGCCATGGAGAAAGGAAGCGCTCAGCATTGAAGATGAGTGACGAGGACCTCGAATTCCTGGCAGCGGCAAAGCAGGCGGGAATGCTCTCCGAGTATTCAATCGAGGAAGAAGAACTTATCCCGGAAGATGAGCAGTTTGTGAGGATGCCGCTGGTCCAGCGGATACAGCACGTAATATTGTTCACGAGCTTTTTCACACTCGTGCTGACCGGTATCCCGCTCGTATTTTCGGGCGCGCCGTTGATACACAAGTTCTTTGTCCATCCGTCAAGTTTCTGGCTGCGCGGCGTCATTCACAGGACCGCGGGCGTTGTCTTGATGGGTGTCGGACTGTTTCAGGTCTTCTATGTTCTTTTCTCGTCGGAGGGCAACCGCGATTTCCGCAAGATCATCCCGACGCCGCAGGATGCAAGGGATGCCATCAACCTGTTTCTGTGCAACCTGGGTCTGCGCGAGCAGTGGCCGAAATTCGGGAAGTACAATTTCATCGAGAAGTTCGAGTACTGGGCGCTGGCATGGGGCATATTCGTCATGGCGGTAACGGGCCTCATGCTCTGGTTTCAGGAAGCAACCATGGCGCTCGTGCCCATCCGTTTTCTCAATATCATTCGCATTGTGCACGGTTTCGAAGCAATTCTTGCGTTCCTCGCGATTATCATCTGGCACATGTACAACGTCCATTTGAATCCCGAGGTGTTTCCCATGAGCAAGGTATGGATTACGGGAAAGATTTCGCGCGAAGAAATGAAGGAGCACCATCCGCTCGAGTACGAGGAGATACTAAGAGCTCGCCGTGAAAAACGGGAGGTCGAGCGGGTGAAAGCGTTGCTGGAAGAGGTGAAACAGCAACAACCCGCCAAATCGTTGAGCCGGCTCGAGAAAGACCACTCACGCGGAGAATCCGCATCGTAACGCCTCTCAGGCAGTCCGGCTATACACCCACCCTATTTGAAGACTCGCCGTGCGAGACTCCAAAGAACATTTGACAATTGCCCGCCGCGTGCCATATTTTTTATGAGGGGAATGTGAGCAACTGAGAAAACGAAATGGCGCATGCGTGCATGAATTGCGGGCGGGTTTCGAACTTGGTTTCCATGTCGCTCTCCGCCTGCTCCAAATGTATCAAACGGGATTGGGAAAGGGTGCGGGAACGCGCGGTGTCGGCGCATGAAACCGGCCGCGCGCGCTTCGGGCTACCCGGTTCTCCTCCCGGGGACGAGGGCGGTGTCGAATGCCGTTTCTGCGCGAATAGATGCCGGATAGCCCCTGGCTCTCGGGGATACTGCGGCTGCCGGAAACGCGAGGGAAGCGTGGGCCGGCTCGAGGGAGGCGCCGACAGCGCGAACGTCACGTGGTATCACGACGCGCTGCCAACCAACTGTGTCGGAGATTGGGTATGCGCCGGCGGCTCCGGCTGCGGATACCCGCGATACGCCCATTCGAAGGGGCCCGAGTACGGATACAAGAATCTGGCGGTCTTCTTCCGCGCGTGCTCGTTCGATTGCCTTTTCTGCCAGAACTGGCGCTATCGACGCGAGAGCGCGAACGATTCGAACGCCGACATAAACGACCTTGTTGACGCGGTTGACGAGCGAACCTCCTGCATATGTTATTTCGGCGGCGACCCATCTCCTCATCTGCCGTTTTCCCTGGCCGCGTCGGCGCGAGCCCGCAGGAGACACGCAGGCAGAATCTTGCGGATATGCTGGGAGACAAACGGCTCGATGAATCCGGCCATGCTTCCCCGGATGGCCGAGCTTTCGCTCGAGTCGGGCGGTTGTATCAAGTTCGATCTGAAGGCCTGGAACCAAAACCTTCACATCGCGCTGTGCGGCGTGTCAAACGAACAGACGCTCGAAAACTTCGCCATTCTCTCCCGGCTCACTCGTTCGAGGAGTGAGCCTCCGCCTCTGCTCGCGAGCACCCTCCTCGTGCCCGGGTACATCGACGAGGCGGAGGTCGCTGGCATAGCTTCGTTCATCGCCGACCTGAATCCAACTATTCCATACTCTCTTCTCGCGTTTCATCCCCAGTTCATGATGGATGATCTTCCCGCAACCAGCAGAGGACACGCCGAACGGTGCCTGAAAGCGGCGCGCTCAGCCGGACTCACAAGTGTCCGGCTCGGGAACGTTCATCTTTTGACGAGATCGGAGTATTGAATCGCGATGTCACGGCCCGTTATCGTGCTAGCCCTCCTCATGGTGGCCGGCGCAGCCGCCGGCGGCTTCACGGCGGCGCGGGAGATTCCGAAAATGGACCAAATCGTTATAGTTCCGGTTGGAGGCAATATCGCCACCGAGCGTCTTCGCTTTCTGGCGCAGCCGCTCGAACAGACATTCAGTGCCCGAGTGACCTTTGGCGCTCGAATTCCTCTGCCCGGCCATGCCTACAATCGTGAACGGAACCAATACCTTTCAAATGTGGTCTTGGATGTAGTCAGATCGAGGATGACCCTCCCTGAACAAAGTCGCGGCCTGGCAGTGACCAATGAAGACCTTTATGTTTCCGACCTCAATTTTGTGTTCGGGCAGGCCGACCTCTATGCCGGAATTTCAATCATCTCGCTGGCGCGGCTGAGACCGGAATTCTATGGAGCGCCGCCGGATGAAGCGCTCTTCCATTCCCGTGCCATCACCGAGGCGGTACACGAAATCGCGCATACACTGGGAATTGCCGACCATTGCGCAAACGCAAAATGCGTAATGCACTTCTCGAACACCCTTGCCGACACCGACCGGAAAGGACATCGCTTTTGCCAGAGGTGCAGGCGCATTCTCGGAATTGGGGCCGGAGGATGAAGAAGAAATTTCGATTCTCTTCCTGAGAGCAAGCAACGAGACAAGGGGCGTCTCTGGCGACATACTTGTAGCAACGACCATGTTTGCGCGAAACTCATGTTCTGAACTGCGCCGGCGAGCGTTGGAAGCGGAGAAATCGAATAATGCCTCGTGACATCCCTGTTGGAAACGGGACATTCCTGATTGCATTCAATAAAATGTACGAGATCTCCGACATCTATTATCCCCATGTCGGAATGGAAAACCACTGTTCCGGAAACTCGTTCCGTTTCGGCGTTTGGGTGGACGGCGAGTTCTCATGGGTGAGGAACGGTGACTGGAGTCGCCATCTTGACTACGACGACGATGCGCTGGTCACTGCGGTCAGCCTTGCAAACCGCAGAATCGGGCTGGAGCTTCACTGTGCGGACTGTGTGGATTTTCATGAAAATGTGTTTTTAAGACACATAAAAATCATGAACACGAGGGATTCGCGACGCACGGCGCGCCTGTTCTTTCACCATGATTTCAACTTAGCGGATACGGATATCGGCGACACCGCTTTCTATGATCCGCGAACAAACTCGCTGATCCATTATAAGCGACAGAGATACTTTCTGATAAGCTCCTGCACCGAAACAATGTGCGGCGGGTTCCAATACGCCACCGGTCTAAAGGGTTCGCCGCAGTGGGAAGGCACGTGGCGCGACGCCGAGGACGGGACGCTGAGCGGAAACCCAATTGTTCAGGGTTCGGTCGATTCTGTCATGGGAATCGAGTGTGTGGTCGAAGCGAGAGGCGAAACAAGTGTATATTACTGGGTTGCGGCGGCGCCTTCCTACGACGAAGCGAGGGTCATCAATTCGATAGTACATGAGCGCAGCCCGGAGCGCCTCATAAAGCGGACCCGGGATTACTGGCGGCTGTGGGTTAACAAGGAAGAGTTCGACCTTTCCATTCTCCCTGCCGGAGTCCGGCGATTATACAAGCGGAGCCTGCTGATACTCAGGAGTCAAATAGACAATGACGGCGCGATTATCGCGGCCAATGACACCGATATTTTTCAGTTCGGCAGAGACACATACAGCTACATGTGGCCCCGAGACGGAGCGCTGGTGGCTCATGCTCTGGACCTCGCAGGCTATTCGGAACCCGCTCGTCGCTTCTATAATTTCTGTGGCGCAGTGATGCGGGACCGAGGATATTTTCTCCATAAATATCATCCGGACGGCTCTCCGGGCAGTTCCTGGCACCCGTGGGTTCAAGACCAAGGCATGCAGTTGCCGATCCAAGAGGACGAAACCGCCCTGGTGATCTGGGCGCTTTGGCGCCACTTCGAGAAATACCGCGACGTCGAGTTCGTGAAGCCGCTCTACAAGCCGCTGATTAAGACGGCAGCCGATTTCATGCTCCAGTATCGAGAAAGAGAGACCGGTTTGCCGTATCCGAGTTACGACCTTTGGGAAGAACGTTTGGGAATATCGTCATTTACTACTGCCTCAGTGATAGCCGGCCTGAGAGCCGCAGCCAATTTTTCCGGGGCATTCGGTGAAACGGACAAGGTCACGGCATACGCAGGCGGGGCAAAGGAAATCGAGCAAGCCATGGCCGAACATCTGTACAGCGAACGCGTCAGACGATTTTTGAAGATGCTCTCACCCACAACCAACGGCTTCGCTAACGATGATTCCATTGACGCCAGCTTGTTCGGCGTTTTCTATTTCGGCGTTTTTGAACCGGACGACCCTCGAGTCATAGGTACGATGCAGGCTATTCGTGAGAAGCTTTGGGTGAGAACCGATGTCGGAGGAATCGCACGGTACGAGGGAGATTCCTACCAGCGGGTTTCCGATGACCATGAAGAGGTTCCGGGAAATCCCTGGTTCGTATGCACCCTCTGGATGGCCCAGCACGAAATCGCGCGTGCGAAAACCGCCGAGGGCCTTGATGCTCCGCTCCGGTTGATCGAGTGGGTCGCAAAACATGCGCTGCCATCCGGAGTGCTCGCGGAACAGGTCCACCCGTATACCGGCGAACCAGTTTCCGTTTCCCCTTTGAGCTGGAGCCACGCCACCTTCGTGCTGGCTGTTTTGGAGTACCTAAGAAAAATGGAAGAACTGACAGCGACACATGCGGGACACGAGCACTATATACTTGAAAGGTTTGCGCGCGACATCGTTTCGAAAATCGATGCGTCAGAGCAGAGCGCCAAAAGTCCGGAAGTTCCGGACTGATACCGCAACGCGGCATAGCCGCAACCAAACTTGACTTTAGGGACAGTCCCGATTCTACGACACTTCGTGTCCGTAAATCAGGGACAGTCCCTTTCGCCCCATAACACATTGCCACCGTTAACATTATGAGAGCCGCGGCATGAAAATCCCGACGGAAATTCACAATTCTGATAGACATTAGTACAGGGGACAGCTTTCGTAATTAAGGAGTCGCAGCTCCCTGAGAAACCCCGCATGAAGCAACATCTCTCTGCGGGTTTGCTCCGCATCTGAAAGCTGCGCTCCCCCAAAAAGGATATGCCGCCAGTAAGACTGCGGATGCCGCTTCTGAATCTGGTCCACCCCACTCTCTTGTCAATGAGAATCCTCGGATGATACACTAAAACCGAATTTTTTTGACATCTGATTCGCAATCGGAGAGCGGTTTCGAAGGGGCCTTGGTAAGCCGAGCGGTGAGAACGGTCCCATAATCCTCCCACATACAAGACAAAACGGAAAAGGAGGTGGACCTCATGGCGTGGCAGTTTACGCCTTACACGGCGCCACTCATCCTGACGGCGTGCGCTGCGCTTTTGTTGGGACTTTATGTGTGGCGGCGGCGGCATTCGCCCGGGGCAAAAGAACTCGCCGTCATTATGTTGGCGATATGCGCATGGTCACTGGCGTATGCCCTCCAGCTGAGCCGCGCCGATTTGGCCGGACAGACATTTCTGGGAAAGACTCAGTACTTTGCCATCGTAACGTTTCCCGTCGCGTGGATATGTTTTGCGGCGAAATATTCGGGACGGGAAAAATGGGTCTCTCCGAGAAATCTGGTCTTCTTGTCGATTGTGCCCGCCATTACAGTGCTGATAGCCTGGACGAACGAATTCCATTCGTTGTTATGGCGCGACGCCCGTCTGGTTCAGGCTGATTCATTCGTGGTGAAGACGGCTTCGTACGGATTCTGGTTCTGGGTTCACATGGCCTACGCCTACTCGCTCGGACTGATCGGGACCGTCCTGATTCTTGAAACGCTCTTTCGCTCACGTTCGTTGTACCGCAGCCAAACCATTGCTCTCCTGGTTGCCGTGCTGGCGCCATGGGCGGGAAATGTCGCATATGTATCCCGACAGAATCCCTTCCCCTATCTGGACTTGACCCCCTTTGCTCTTACGATAAGCGGCGCGGCGCTGGCGTGGGCAATTTTCCGTTTTCGTCTCGCCGACCTGATACCAATCGCGCATGCGAGAATTATTGAAGGCTTGAATGACGGCGTCATCGTGCTCGATGCGCAAAACCGAATTCTGGACATGAATCCGACAGCCCAACGCATGTTGAACCACCCAATTGAAGAGGTTCTCGGATATCAATTCGAAGAAACGTTGTCGGATTTATTAGACGATCCGGCAATGCTCGAACAGGGCCTGTCATCGGGGCGCGAAATCACTCTCGGAGAAAACGGTGACCGCAGGGTCTATGATATTCAGCTTTCCCAATTGACGGACAAGCCAGGTCGAACCACGGGGACGATCGTTTCTCTGCGTGACGTAACCGCGCGCAAGCGGATGGAAGACGAGATGCAGAGGAACAGGGACCGGCTGGAAGAGCAAGTGCGGGAGCAAACCTCGGAGCTGTCACGGGCGAATGAGCAACTTCTCGAAGAAATGGCCGAACGAAAGGGAGCGCAAGAGCGGCTCCGCGCTTCCGAGGAGCTATACCGGCGCATTCTGGATTCCTGCCATGACATAATCGCGGTGTTCGACGAAAACGCCAACCTCCTGTACTCGAACAGGGCGCTTCCCGAACAAACCGGATATGAACGGGATGAGTTCGACACGGGATTCAGCTTTGAGACGGTTCATCCCGACGACCGCGCGAAAATCACCGAATGGTTTTTCAGGGTTTTGAACGGCGAGCCGGCTCGGGGCGAAGAATATCGAGGTGTCAGCAAATCGGGAGAAATTCATTGGATCGAGGCGAACGCCAACCTCGTACAGTGGCCCGGCGCCGAGAAGGCGATTGTCAACGTGCTGCGAGATGTCACCGACCGCAAGCAGGCAGAGGATGCCCTCAAAGAATCAGAACAACTCTATCGCGCGCTTATCGAGGACGCCAAGGAGATAATATACACAATTGATTTGACGACCGGCATGGTAGCCAGCGCAAACAGATATACCTTTGAAGTCCTTGCGTACGAGAAGGAGGGCGTTATCAACGGAAAGCACTTCCTTGAGTTCGTGCATCCGGATGACCGCGCGCGGGTAACCGGCCAACTGAGTCGCAACATGATGGGGCTGGGCCGCATCCCCAACTTCCCGTTCCGCATCCGAAAAGCCGACGGCGCATATATCGATGTCGAGCAAAACGCCACAATTTTCCGCGACGCGGATGGGAGCGCCAAATTTTTGCTGGCGGTGAGCAGGGATGTCACGGAACGAAACAGGATGGAGGAAGCTCTCAGGCTTTCGGAAGAGCGTTACCATCAAATCCTGGACTCGGCGCACGATATGATTATTGTTATTGACGGCGACAACCGTATTCTTTCCGCAAACAAGGCATTCTGTGAACAAATTGGATATGAAATAGACGAAGTGAACGAGATCGGGACCCTGAAGCTGGTTCATCCGGAAGACCGGGATGAGGCAGAGAAATGGATGTTGAGAGTGCGAACCGGCGAGCAGATGCGAAGCTTCCAGTACCGCGCCATTCACAAAAACGGGCTGACACGATGGCTTGAAGCAAATGCGGACCCAATCCGTTGGCCCGGCGCCGAGAGAGCCGTCGTAAACGTTCTGCGCGACATTACGGAACGAAAGCGAATAGAGGAAGCATTGAAGGAATCCGAGGAGCGCTACCGGACACTGGTCGAGTCTTCGCTCACTGCCATCTGCGTTGTGCAAAACGGCATGATCAAGTTCGCGAACAAGCGCCTTGCGGAATTATCAGAATTTGAATTGAAAGACCTTGCGGGAATGTCGCTCGTTGACCTTGCTCATCCTGATGACAGAGAGGCTGTTCATGAGGTCATAAAGCGCCGCATTCCCGGTGACTTCCCTCCGGAGCAATACCAGTTTCGCGGAATAACCAAGGCGGGCCAACTCCGCTGGATACAAACGTTTGGGGCCCGGATCGAATACGAGCGGCGTCCGGCGTTAATAGTCAATGTTATAGACGTTACCGACCGCAAACGAGCGGAAGAAGCCCTGAAAGAGAGTGAGCAGAGGTTCCGTTCGCTCGTGGAGTTGACCAGCGACTGGTTGTGGGAGGTTGATTGCGAAGGCCGGTACACCTACGCCAGCCCCAAAGTGAAAGAACTTCTCGGATACGATCCCGAGGAACTCATCGGCAAAACACCATTCGACCACCACATGCCTCATGGCGAGGCGAACCGGATTCGCAGCCTCTTCGAGGATGTCACGAGGTCTGCCAAAGAATTCACCAATTTGGAGAACATCTGCATCCACAAAGACGGGCGACACGTGGTGTTCGAGACCAGCGGTCTGCCGATTTTCGATGAAAGGGGCTCCCTGACGGGATACAGGGGCGTGGACCGCGACATCACGAATCGCAGAAGGGCGGAAGACGCCCTTCGAGAGTCGGAAGAACGATATCGCAATATGTTCTGGGAGGCGCCGGATATATTCTATACCATGGACTTGCAGACATGGCTGATAACCGACGCCAACAAGTACGCGCTGGAAGCCACCGGTTACGGCCCGGAAGACATGGGAAAACTCCATGTTTCACACATCATTCATCCCGACGATTTCGAGAGGGCGGCGGGAAGGCTGCGTGATATGGTCCTCAACAAAGACCGCATGCCCCATTTTCCGCTTCGCATTCTGTCGCGGTCAGGGGAAGCCCTGCATATCGAACAGAGCGGGGTCATTTTTTGGGATGAAGACGGAAACGCGCGGACGTTTCTCGGCCTGGCGCACGATGTGACATATCGGAAGAAACAAGATGAAATGATACGAAAACGCAACGAGAGGCTCACGGCTCTGTACGAACTGGCCCGAACGACCAACGAAAGCCTGGATTTGGACGTGGTGATCGATTTGACACTCGAAATGGTTCCCCGCATCACCAAATCCGATGCAGTCTGCGTTTATTCGTTCGATGAGTCACGGCGTGTCTTGCTCCACCAGGCATCACGCGGCTTCCCGAAGCATTTTCTCGATGCAACCGACGAGATGCAGTGGGATGAGGGGCTGCACGGATATGTTATAAAGACTCGAAAGCCCCTGGTTACGAATGATATGCAGGAACACCCACTGTTAGGCAGGCGCTCATATGTGTCGAATCTGGAATACAAAGGTCTGATAATCGCTCCCCTGATAGCCAAGGGGAAACTGCTCGGCACTCTGACTGTCGCGAGGAAGCCGGGGAATCCGTACGAGCCGGAGGACCTCGAACTGGTGGCCGCGGTGGCCAATCAGGTGGCGGTGGCAATGGAAAACGCGAACCTGTATTCCGAGTTGTCGCGCCGGGAGGCGCATCTGCAGTCCATACTGGAGACTTCACTCGATGGAATCGCCGTCACCTCCGAAAAACAAAGACTCGAATATGGCAACAGCGCCCTGGCTTCTCTGTTCGGCTATGAGAGCACCGATGAGGTAATCGGAACCGAGACGCTAAAATATTTCGCCCCGCAAAGCCTCCCCGTCCTGAATCAAATCCGCGAGAAGCTCCGCAGGGCCGAGTCAATCGACGGAATAGTGGAATTCACGGCGATCAGGAAGGACGGCTCCACATTCGAAGCAGAGATGCGGTTGGGGTTTTTTTTCGAGAAAGGACAACGGCTCGAAGTGGCCGTCATTCGCGACGTCACGCAACGAAAGGCAATGCAATTTCAGCTTCAACAGTCGGGCAAACTGGCCGCAATCGGAGAATTGGCTGCGGGCGTGGCCCACGAAATCAACAATCCCATTGCGACGCTTCGGGTGCAGACCGAGTTGATGAACGACATTGTGGACGAAGAGCAACCGAAGCTGAGCGCGGATTTTCTGTCCCGGCTGCAGAAATATTTCGGCATAGTCGAAGACCAAGTTCAAAAATGTCAGTCCGTCACAAACAGCCTGCTGTCGTTCAGCCGAAGTCAGCGAAACTCCGATGATTCTATCGACATAAATGAACTGGTCAGAAAAACGGCCGATTTGATTATCCGCCTGACACCGAAGAAGCCGCGAATAGAGCTTGACCTCGACGAACGGCTGCCTCTGTTTCACGGCGACCCGAACCGGCTGCAGCAGGTTTTCGTGAATCTGTTGAACAATGCGGTGAAGGCAATCGACTGCGGCGGGCTGATAACCGTCGCCACCCGACAGGACCACAACAGGAACATTCATATCGAGTTCAAAGATTCCGGTCCCGGGATACCGCCGGAGATACGAGAGCGGATATTCGACCCGTTCTTCACGACACGGGCCGAGGGCGAGGGAACGGGATTAGGATTGTCAATAAGTTATTACATCATCAGCCAGATCAATGGCACGCTGCATGTCGAGAGCGTGCCGGGCCATGGCGCGCGTTTCGTTATCACGTTGAAATCCGGAGACAACTCGAAGGGAATGTTGAGTCATGCCTCATGAACCAATCAGATTGCTGGTTGTTGACGACCAGGAAGCTTTCCGAACGGGACTCAGTGAGCGCTTGAGACGAAAGGGATTCGATACTCTCGAGGCGGGAACGGGCGAGGGGGCGATCGCGATCGCCCGCGAGAACCTCGTCGATGTCGCCCTGGTGGACATACGCATGCCAGGCATGGACGGCATCGAACTCCTGGCGAAACTGAAAGAAGCTCATCCATCCGTTGAAGTGATTATCCTGACCGGAGTCGCCACGGTCGACACCGCAATCGAAGCGATGAAGCTCGGCGCCTATGACTACCTGAGCAAGCCGTGCAGATTCGAGGAGTTGAGAATCCTTGTCGAGAAAGCGTACGAAAAGAAACAGCTTCGCCAGCACACAATAGCTATGGAAAGAGAGTTGAAACGACTCACCTGTACCGGCGAACTCATCGGGACAAGCGCAAAGGCCTTGGAAATCCGGGCGTTCATCGCTCAGGCTGCGGCGGCCGATTGTCCCGTTTTGCTCGGGGGCGAGAGCGGGGTCGGAAAAGAACTGGTGGCCAGAGAAATCCATCGCCTGAGTCCCCGCTCAAAATCCCCGTTCGTTATTTTGGATTGCGGAGCCTTTCCCGAAACGCTCCTCGCCAATGAATTGTTCGGGCACGAAAGGGGCGCATTCACCACCGCAGTGGACAGCAGGCAGGGTCTGCTTGAAATCGCGCATGGGGGCACCCTTCTGATCGACGAGATCGGCGAAATGACCCCCGCCAACCAGGTGGCTCTGCTCCGGTTTGTGGAAACGAACAAATTGCGCAGGCTGGGCGCCTCCAAAGAGATTCATGTGAATGCCCGCATTATTGCCTCGACAAACCGCAACTTGCGAGCGGCCATCACCGAAGGAAGATTCCGGGAAGACCTCTTCTACCGGCTTGAGGTATTACATTTCAAGGTCCCGACCTTGCGGGAGAGGAAAGACGATATTCCTCTGCTTGCAGAACATTTCTTGTCCACCCTCAACCAATCGAAAGGAACACAAAAGCGTCTCAAGCGTGAACAAAAGGAATTGCTCAAAAGCTATCACTGGCCCGGAAATGTGCGAGAGCTGGCCAACGTTATCGAGCGCAGCTTTTTCCTCTCTTCCTCCGAAACACTCGAGCCGGCCGGTTTCATCGAGTTCCGCTCTGATCGCGGGCAGCCCGCCGGCGCCATGCTCGGCCTCGAGGGCAAGACCCTTTCGGAACTCGAAAAGGAACATGTTTTGCAGGTTCTGGCTGCTAAAAAAGGCAACAAGAAAGAGACAGCACGGGTGCTGGGAATCAGCCGGGCCCGACTCTATAATTTGCTGAAGAAATATTCCGACTCCTGAACGCGGGAGACGGAAGGCCAATGATTGTGCCACCATGGGTGTCTGCAATCAAGACACCGTGACTAAACCTTCCTAAACGCCTCTAACACTATAGCTGCCAATGTGATACAACGATTAAACTTCGGGTTATGAAGACACTTCATGTGTCTCCAATCAAGACACTCTGCCTCGGCAACCGCTCGCCTGCATATCTCTAAATGTAATGTTTTCAATAGCTTAAGCTTTTTCCAGCATATCGGCGCCCTTATTGCCTTCTTTCCGCCCAATGCGCGGGATAACCCGGAAAAGTCAAATCCGAGAATCCTACCATGCGTCACGCCATTGCTTGGAAAGCGGAAGACATTGTTTCGCCACGGCTTCAGGAAGAATTGCGGGTCGACGGGTGGAGCCTTGAAACCTGTGACGGGATGCTTGAACTCCTGCGGTTGGTCGAGAACAACGGGTATGACCTCGTGATATTGAATGTGGGTCATCCGAACGTGGAAGTCCACACGTTGCTTGGAGCGATAGAAGCACTGGGTACAGCCCCCAGGATTCTCTTGGTTGCGTCCGAATATGAAGGCGCTTTGCCAAGCTCCATTATCACGTTGAATTACCCCCTTATTCGAGGCGAGCTCACCGGAGAAAAGATTCTGGAGGCCGCGAAACAGAACACGGAATAACCGGCGTTTCCCGCAATGCGCAAAGAACTAGTTTCATCCGGTTTCCGGTATTCGCACAGAAATGCGTGAACGAGGAGAGTCTGCATAAACGTGTCCGAAGGTCAGCGGACGCCGGCTCGAAAAGAATATCGAAGTCGGCGCGGGAGCCAACCTGTGGAGCGGGGCTTGAAGAGACGACGCACAGCGAAACTGCAAACTGAAAATCTTACGGAAGGAACGAGCGCGGAAGATTTGCACGCCGAGATGCTGACGATGGCCCCTCGGAGTTTCTGTGAAGAAACGGAAATATTTCTGGGTGAGAAATGGTTTTACGTGCTCGAGGGCAAATTGGAGATGCTGGTCAACAGCATGTCTTACGTTCTCAGCGAAGGCGACAGCATATACCTGGAATCTACGGCGGCGCACAGATTGCGGAACATCCATAACGGAAAGACAAAAGCCCTCGTTCTCTCTTCTCCCTGCACGCTCTCCTATTGAAGAGAGCGTGCTGTAACCTCTATCCCCCTATGCGGCCACGAAACAGGAAGGGAAGCCAAACCGGGGACAAACGGTCAAAGTTTGGCTTCCCTTCCAAGCCGCCGCCTTAAGCCGCATACGGTCTTCCTTCAACGCCCAGTTCGCTTCTTCCTCCGGGGCGCGAGGTTTGGACAGGGCTCTTCCGTATGGTATACTTCTGTCCATGCGCGAACATCCCGAGTTGATATTCGGAAACGACCTCGTCGAAACGCTTGACTTCGAGCCGGACAAAACCGTATTCGCCACGATGGACTTGCCGTGGAAGCTGGTCGAGTCGCGGTTGAGCGCAACACCCCGGCATGTCGCGTTCGTGGAAAGTATGGAGAGGTCGCACCTCGACCGTGTCGCCGATTCGCTTCCTCATTTTGATTTGACCGTCGGAATAGGCGGCGGCTCGTGCATGGATTTTGCCAAATACCTTGCGTGGCGAAGGAACTCGCGCCTGATTCTTATCCCATCCATCGTCTCGGTCGACGCATGCGTCACTCATCTGGTCGCAGTGCGCGAGGGTGGTCGAGTCAAAAATATCGCCCACGCGGAGGCCGAGAACCTCCTGGTCGATTTCAATCTGATATCGGCGGCGCCCCCGCGGCTGAACAGGGCTGGCGCGGCCGATATTTTGTCGATTCACACCGCCTCGTTCGATTGGGCGCTCGGCCACAAGAAAACCGGCGAGAAATACGACGCCGCCATTGCGGCGGCATGTGAGGACGTGGTCGGCGAACTCGAGAGGCGCGCCGCCGAAATACGAGCCGTCAGCCCCGAAGGGATTCGGACGCTCGTCGATTTGTTCGAGGCGGAGAACGACCTGTGCCTCGAATTCGGAAACTACCGCCCGGAGGAGGGTTCGGAACATTTTTTCGCATACAACGCCGAACACGCGACGGGAAAACATTTTATCCATGGCGAGCTCGTCTCGCTCGGCATTCTCCTCATGTCGCGCCTTCAGAAGAACCGTCCGCAATGGGTCAGGAACCTGTTGCTCGAACTGGGAGTGCTGTTCCGCCCCGAAGACATCGGCTTTGAACCGGAAGAACTCAAAAAAGTTCTCGCCACCCTTGCCGACTATTGCAGGGCGGAAACACTGCCTCCCACAATCATTGACGAATTCGAACTCTCGCCGACCGTTATAAACGAACTGGTATCTGATTTGTAGCTAATGGACGACTCCCTCCTGTCCGGAACCGCTCGCTTTGCGGCGCCGGTCCGCCCGGCGCCAGGTATCGATTCAATTACATCAAGGATGAGCCGCAGCGGAAGATAGAATATTTCCGCAACGTCATATCGGAGAGACGATGAAAGCGAGAAAACACGTTCTGAAATGCCCGGTTTGCTTCGCAGTGTTCGACCCGTCACACAGCGCCCTCACGTGCGCAACATGCGATGCGCCCACAGTCGTGGCGATGAACCTTTCCGGCAAGCGCCTGCCCGTTTGCCCGGAACAGCGGTCAATGTGGCGCTATTTCGCGATGCTCCCTCTCGATGAGAAAAAATGGATAAGCTCACAGGGTGAAGGATGGACTCCGCTCACCGAATCGCCCGCCCTGGCAGAACAATTCGGAATAGACAAACTGTTTCTGAAAAACGAAACTCTTAACCCGACCGGCTCCTTCAAGGACCGGCAGATTTCCTTCGGAATCTCGAAGGCGAGAGAGGCCGGCGCGAACACGGTGGCGGTTGTCTCATCCGGCAACGTCGCGGCGGCGGCGGCCTCGTACTCGGCGATTGCGGGTATCAAATGCAACATCTTCACGCCATATAACGCGCCGGAGGAAAAGCTCGTGCAGGCCAGGATGTACGGCGCAACGTTCTACCGGGTGAACACGCTGTCGTCGAGCCGAATATTCAGCCTCGTCAGCACAACGTGTGAGCAGAAGGGCTGGTATTTGCTCTCCACGGCGGGCCTGTACAACCCCTACTCGGTCGAAGGCGCCAAGACAATCGCGTATGAGCTGCTCGAGCAAAGCGCCGCCCTGCCCGACTGGATTGTGGCGCCCGTCGGCGGAGGCGGATTGCTCGGAGCGCTGTGGCGCGGTTTCGAAGAACTGAAGGCCATCGGGGAATGCGAGCGGATTCCCTCGCTGGTCGGCGTTCAGTCCTCCGTCTGCACTCCGTTGGTGAACGCGATACAGAAGAACCTGGACCCGGCCCACGTCGTCAAGAATCCCGTGGAAGTCGGCGACACCATCGCCGGCGCAATCGCCGACGATGTGCTGTTCGACGCCTACACCGCCATCCCTGCGGTGAAACAGACCGGCGGCGCCGCGCTGAGCGTGACCGACGACGACATGCTCGCTGCGGAACGACTGCTCGCGCGGAGCTCGGGCATCTTCGCCGAACCCGCCAGCGCAGCCACAATCGCCGCCCTCGGCAAGCTGCGGCAATCGGGAAAAATTTCCCGGGACCAAACGGTGTGTTGCATCGTCACCGGCTCGGGATTTAAAGACATGGCGTCCGCCAGAAAACTGGTGGGACCGCCCATTGATGTCGAACCTTCGGAAGATACGTTTTCAAAGCTCGATTGAACGTGAAAGGTCACCAGCAATGAAAGAGATCATTTCGACAAACAAAGCACCGAAGCCCGTGGGACCGTACTCGCCGGTCGTCGCCTGCGGCGACCTCATTTTCGTCTCCGGCCAGGGGCCGTTGAACACCGAGACCGGAACGCTGGTCGACGGAACAGTTCAGGAACAGGCGCGCCAGACCCTCGAAAACATCAAGGCGATTTTGGAGGACATCGGCTCCTCCATGGAAAAAGTTCTCAAGGTCACGGTGTATCTCAGCGACATGAACGACTTCAGCGACCTCAACGAGGTGTATGCGCAGTTCTTCACCTCGAACCCGCCTGCCCGAACATGCATCCAGGCCGGCAGGCTCCCGTTCGACATAAAAGTCGAAATCGAAGTGGTGGCGTGTCGGTGACCGATTCACAGCGATAGAGACGGATTTTTGTGACGAATGACACGGCTCGATTCATAGGGCACGAAACGGAAACCGCTGGTAAACTACAGGGAGACGTCAGGGAGAACAGGGCGAAGGACCTCTTTTATCCGCTGATTTCGGTTATCTGTGGATAAGACGTTTCCTCCTTCCGCATCATTTCAAGGGAACTCCTCCGCGTCTTGGCAGGAGGCAACCCATGCAATTCTTTGTCAAAAACCGTTCAACGTTCCCGCCGCCGAAAAATCATCAAGGGGCGCGAGACACTGCGTCTCCAGACCGAAATTGCCGAGGACCGACCGGCATCCTCGAATCCGAGCGACGAGTAAAGCGAGCGGGCGGGTTCGTTCTCCACGGTGACCGCGAGCGCGGCATGAGTGCAATGGTTCCTTTTCATCTGATGCATCGAGCGAAGAAGCATGGCCCTCCCGATTCCCCTGCGGCGCATGCCGGGCGCCACCGCCACAACACCGACCAGCCCGCGTTGCCGGTTGTCGCCGGACAGCGCAATCACACATCCGCACGGGTATCCTTCCATGCGGGCAAGCACCGAGGCGGTCAAGTCGATGGAGGCGCAGTTCAGAAACTCCTTGAAAAGGCCGGAATCGGAACAAACCGTCGCAATATCGGGGAAGAGGTAGCCGTCGATCTCCGAGAAATAACCGGAGTTGATGACCGACCTCAGGTCGTCCGCGTCTTCGAATGCTATGGGTTCGATTCGGAACCCGGGCGGCGGGTTGGTCCCGGGAATCCGGCCGGTCAGGCGGCGCTCCATTCTCACACGCCGGCAGTTCATGAATCCCATGCGGGCAAGCGGCTCCTCGAGGTCCAGTTCATAGGTTGGAGACAGTTGAACCGCAATCGTCTCGATTGATTTGGTCGAACGCAGAAAGGAGACGGCCGATTTCAACAGAAGTCGTTCGTTTGTCGCGTTTGCGCTCCTGAATCGCTTCAGCACATGACAAACGACAATCGTTGCGTTCTGCGGCAGCCGTTGCGCGCTGGAATCGCTCAGGAACGACGAGAAACCGAGCTCGTACTCGGCGGAATAGAGCAGAAGCCCCACGCATTCGCCGCCGGAACACAGCACAAAGCCGGCTTCTTCGGAAACCAGGGAAAGCCACTTTGCAAGAATACGCTTTGCCCCTTGGATACCGAAACGACTAACCGCGAGCGGCTCTATCTCGGCGAGCAGCCCCTTCAGGTCCTGTGGCCCGGAACCGAGCGGTTCAACTACCAGCTTGGACATTTTCCGTTCGAATCCCGATTCAAGCGCGTGAGTCGGACGGAACAGCCAGGCGGGGATTCAGGACCATGTCGCGCAAAGGAAAATCTGTCACGAACCATGCAGGCCTTCTCCCCTGAAATCTATTCTCTCACTTGGCCGTCCCCATAGACGATGTATTTCGTTGTGGTCAGTTCTTCCAGTCCCATCGGACCACGGCAATGCAGCCTGTTTGTGCTTATCCCGATCTCCGCTCCCAACCCGAATTCGAACCCGTCGTTGAAGCGAGTGGAGGCATTGACAAAGACCGCCGACGAATCCACCTCGGCGAGAAACCGCTGTGCGCGGCTGTAGTTGTCCGTCACGATCGCATCGGAGTGAGCCGACCCGTATCGCGCAATGTGCTCGATGGCTTCGTCGACCGATTCGACCACCTTCACGGAAAGAATCAGGTCGAGGTACTCGGTTCCCCAATCCTCCTCGGTGGCGGGAAGCGCCTTGTCCAGAACCATCCTGGTCTTCTCGCAGCCCCGAATCTCCACTCCGGCCTCAGAGTACTTCTTCCACATGCGCGGCAAAAATTCCGCCGCGACCCGCGAGTGCACCAGCAATGTTTCCATCGCATTGCAGACGCCGGGCCTTTGAACCTTCGCGTTCATGCAGATTCTCTCCGCCATGTCGAGGTCGGCAAACTCATCGACATACGTGTGGCAGATGCCCTCGAAATGCATGATCACGGGTATCGTTGAATTCTCGACCACCAGCTTTATCAGGGGCTTGCCGCCGCGCGGAATAATGAGGTCGATGTATTGGTCGAGCTTGAGCATCAGGTTCACGGCGAGCCGGTCCGTCACCCTGAGAAGCTGCACACTGTCTGCAGGAAGATTCGATTCTCCCAACGTCGCCGCAATAACGTCCGCTATCGCCGAGTTTGAGGCGATAGCCTCGGACCCGCCCCGAAGCACGATTGCGTTCCCGCTCTTCAAGCATAAGCCCGCAGCGTCCACGGTTACGTTGGGACGCGATTCGTAAATAAACCCGATGACGCCAATCGGAACCCGTATTTTTCCGATTCTCAGCCCGTTCGGCCTCCTCCACATGCGCACCGCCTCACCGACCGGGTCCGCCAGCTTGACAATTTCTTCGAGACCTGTCGCCATTGCTTCGATACGGTCATCGGTCAGGGTGAGGCGGTCGATCAAGGCGTTCGCCAGGCCCGATGCCCGCGCGCGTTCCACATCCTCCCGGTTTCGCTCCAAAACATAATTTGAGCGTCCTCTCAGGCGTTCCGCCAAGAGGGAAAGCGCTCTGTCCTTGTCACGCGTCGAGGCGTTCGCCAGCGCTTGTGCGGCCTTGCGCGCGCGTCTGGCCGTTTCCACAAGAGATTTCTCGATGTCGGTCTTCTCCGTCACGTTCTCTCTCCGTTCACGTAGCAGGAATAGTGTTCTGGTTCAGAAACATACCGGATTCCTCATGCGTGCCCCATCAATACATGAGGCTGCCTTACAATACAACGAGATTGTCGCGATGCACCACCTCGTCGTAATCTTTATGGCCGAGCAGTTCCGCAATCTTGCTCGAGTGCGAGCCCTTGATCTTCTTCACCTCTTCCGCAGAGTAATTGGTCAGCCCGCGAGCTATCTCGCTCATTGATTCGTCGACAATCTTGATCGTATCCCCTCGCTCAAAAGAGCCGCTCACATCGACAATGCCGGAGGGCAGCAGGCTCCGGCCGCCCTCGAGAAGGGCGCGCCTTGCGCCTTCATCAACTTTCACTGTTCCGTGCGGAGCCGAGCCGAAGGCGATCCACCGTTTGCGACCCGGAATGCTCTCCCGGCGCGGCTGGAAATACGTGAATTTGCTCCTGCCACCGAAGATATCGCGCAAAACGTGGGGCCGTTCGCCGTTGGCCAGGACCATGCCGATTGATGACCGGGTCGCTATGCGCGCCGCCTCGAGTTTCGCCGCCATTCCGCCGACCGATGTCTCCCCGCTCGGAGTCCCGCACATTTTCTTTAGGTCTTCGGTGATATCCGCCACATCTTCAATCAATTTCGGGCCCGATGACTTTCTCGGGTCGCAGTCGTACAGCCCGTCGACGTTCGAGAGAATTATAAGCAAGTCGGCCTCCATTTTCGAGGCCACTATCGCCGCGAGCGTGTCGTTGTCTCCAAACTTTATCTCATCGACCGCTATCGTGTCGTTTTCGTTTATGATGGGAATGATGGTCTCGTACTGCAGCAGCGTCGATATGGTGTTTCGAGCGTTCAGATACTTGGAACGGTCGTCCAAATCGTCCTTTGTCAGAAGAATTTGCGCCACTCGAAGACCGTAGGCGTTGAAAAGCTCCTTGTAAAAATGCATCAACTTGCTCTGCCCGATTGCCGCCGCCGCCTGTTTCTGCGGTAAAAGCTTGGGCCGCACCTTGAGCCCGAGCACACCCATACCGGCGCCGATGGCGCCGGATGAAACCAGGATCACTTTGGTTCCGCGCTTCCGCAAATCGGCAATATCCTCAACGATCGGCTGCATTTTTTCCCGATCGAGAAACGCCTTCGAAGACGATATGAGCGTGGTGCCGATTTTCACCACAAGCAAGTCAATGTCATCAAATCGAGTATTCAAATTCATGTTCTCCGATTCGTACCGTCACCGGACCGTTCGCCCCCTCGCGCCTCAATGCCGCATCGATGCCGAGATGCCCGAGTTTGCGCCGCAAGTGACCCACGGCCTCTTCATTCTCGAAGTCGGTCATGGCGGCCCACCTCTCCGGCTTCTCTCCCGCGATCTCGAAAACGGCTCCTTTCTTTCTCACCGTAAATTCGGGACGAAAGACATATCTCTTCTGAAATTCTACGGGAGATGCCGCAACGGCTCCTCGGCCCCGCTCTTCTTCAACCGCATCATTCATCAGGGTGACGAGTTCCGACAAGCCGCGGCCCTCCAAGGCGGATACGGACGCTATGGGAGCATTCTCGTCAGATAGCCGACCCCTTATCTCATTCCATTTCTTCTTTGCGGGCGGCAGGTCCATCTTGTTGACCGCGATTATCCGCGGTTTTTCGAGCAGCGTCCGGTCGTGAAGGCCAAGCTCCCTGACCAGCGTGTAATAGTCGCCCGAAGGGTCCGGATTGCTCGCATCCAGCAGAAAAACAAGCACCTTTGTTCTTTCAATATGTCTCAGGAAATCGTGGCCCAGCCCCACGCCTTCGTGGGCGCCTTCAATCAGCCCGGGAATGTCAGCAACGACAAACCGTTGATAATTCTCAGTGTCGACCACTCCAAGGTTGGGCGATAATGTTGTGAAGGGATAGTTGGCTATCTTGGGATGAGCTTGCGAGATTCTCGAAAGCAGAGTCGATTTGCCGGAATTCGGGAGGCCGATGACAGCTATGTCCGCGATAAGCTTCAGTTCCAGCCGCAGCGCCCGCCGCTCTCCGGGTTCGCCCAGTTCGGCGAAACGCGGAAGACGGTTGTGAAAGTTTGCCAGGCTGGCATTTCCTTTGCCTCCCCTTCCGCCCCGCGCGGCCACAAACGAATCGCCCTCTCGAATCAAATCGGCAAGAACTTCCCCGGTGTCATCGTCCACAACAGTCGTGCCCGGCGGAACGGGAACAAGCTTGTCCCTTCCGCGCCTCCCGTGTTGGTTTTTCCCTTTGCCGTGCGCGCCCCTCCGGGCCCGCTGAAGGGGGTGGTACTTGAGGTCAAGAAGGGTGGAAATGCCGGGGTCCACCACCAGAATCACGCTTCCCCCGTTGCCGCCGTCGCCGCCGTCCGGTCCGCCGCGCGGCACGTATTTCTCCCGCCGGAAGCTCACACATCCGTCGCCGCCGTCACCGCCTTGCACATTGATCTTTACTTTGTCGACAAACATGGGCGAGGTGCTGGCCGAATGTTCCGTCTTCGACCCGAGTGCGAGTGGGGTTCGTGCAAAGGAGAAGCTTCGCGAGGAAGGCTACTGGCTCACAGGGAGAACGGAGACCTTCTTCCTGGTCTTTCCGGTCCTGTCGAAGTTCACGACGCCGTCGATTTTCGCAAAAAGAGTATGGTCTCGCCCCACTCCTACGTTCAGCCCCGGAAGGATAGCAGTTCCGCGTTGACGGACAATTATATTGCCGGCCCTGACGAGCTGGCCTCCAAACCTCTTCACGCCCAATCGCTGCGAGTTGCTGTCGCGCCCGTTGCGAGAGCTGCCGCCGGCTTTCTTATGCGCCAACTACTCTCACCTCCTCTTGTGAGCATATCACTGTATGAAATGATGGCCATTCATAACCCGCGCATCCGCACATCATGCGTGAATTTTTGTGACCTGAAGCTTCGTGTGCTGCTGGCGGTGTCCCTGCTTTCGCTTATACCCCTTGCGCCGCTTGAATTTCATGACGACTATCTTCTTCGCCTTTTCCACGCCGAGCACTTTTCCCTCGACTTTGACCGGTTCGAGTTTCCTCTTGTCGGCAATGGCTTTTCCGTCTTTCGCAAGGAGCTTTACATCATCAAAAATAACCGTTTCGCCAACTTCGCTGTTCAGCTTCTCGATTTTTATAATGTCGCCTTCCGCGACTTTGTACTGTTTACCGCCTGTCTTGATTATGGCGTACATTCCTCACGACTCCTTTTGGGGAAAGCGGTATCCTCCACCTGAAACCACAGCGTCTTGTCGGACACAGGCAAAAAAAGTGGTAGCCCCTGGGGGAATCGAACCCCCGTTTGATGGCTGAGAACCACCCGTCCTAGGCCACTAGACGAAGGGGCCACACCTTTGCGACGAACAATTCCCTATCCGGGGCGCCACAATCGCAATCAGTATAGCATTTGGGCAAAAAAAAAACAAGAACATATGACGGAGCCAAGCCGTCAAATCCAACGAGATTCTCCCCAATTTTCGCCCACCGGCTGGGGAGGCAGGACTCGAACCTGCAGCTTCCTGATCCAGAGTCAGGCGTCTTACCAGTTCGACGACTCCCCAATCATGCGTTTCCGAGCGCCGGGTATCTGTCCGATAACTGTATGTTCGACCGAAAATCGCCCCGCAGGAGACTGTGAGCGTGTCTCACGATTGATCAGCGCACGCTTCGGGGACAGTCCCGATTCTATCCCGCCTTTGGCGGGACTTCGCTACGCTCAGCGAAGAAAAAGATATCCCGTAAACCTGGTACAGTCCCCTCCGCTGCCATTTCGGAAATATCCGTAATCGTGAGACAGATTCACTGTCCCCGGAGCGGGCGTCAACCAATTATCGGAACACTCACCAAGCCCGTCCGCACCGCAAATGGTACCAGAAAAAGGCATTGTTGTCAAACGGTCTGCGCCTGCCGGCGGCAGTCCCATGTCGACAAGATCGCCCGCCGGAGCAGTAAATCTCACAGACAATGACTACACACGACGAATAACGGCGTTCACAGCCGTCACTGTTCCTCTGAGGAAGAGAAAAGCATACGATTTCCGGTGGGAACATAACGGTTAGGCGGGCCGGTCACTCTGCTTGTTCGGATGGCGGCTACGGACTTTTGACAGGAGCGCCATCCGAGAGGCGTAAAGAAGCCAGGCGCGCGTTTGCATACTCTACCCACAAGGTTTCCGGCAGAAGCGCCATCGTTTTCTCGTATGATTCGATTGCTTTTTCCGTTTCTCCCAGATTCTCGTAGCAAACGCCAAGGCGATAGTGCGCCCTTTTCGCCTGCGCGCTTCCCGCATACCGTTCCATGAGTTTCAGATAGGAATCCCTTGCCTCGCTCCACTGCTGGAGCGCTTCGCGGCAGTAGCCGATTCCCTCCAGGGCTGCGGGAGCAAGCACATGCCCGGGGTTCTGCTTGAGAAACTGCTGAAACACTTCGATTGCTTCTTCATAGCGTTCGAGGCCATAGTATAAGTTTGCGATTTCGGATTGGGCGACTTTGGCCGCCGCGCTGCCGCCATATTCCGCCACAACCTCTCCAAGCGCCGCGATTTTCTCGGAAGGCAACTCCTGTTTTTGCGCCTGGCTTAAGGCCCATGACGCTTCGACCGCCAGGCGCTGGCTGCGAAGATGCGAAAAGTAAGCGATGGCAAAGATCGCTACCAATGCAAGAACAACCAGACCAATCCGGAGACGGTTACGGGCAAAAAAATCCGCAGCCCCCACCAACGCAACGTAAACGCGGTCTTCTTTCAGGTCCCTTCGTTGAACCTTTGGGCTCGGTGGCGACATCGTTGCTCCCCGTATGTCCCTAATATTGAGACTGTGGCGGGCTTGACTTTGGGAAGAACGAAATTTGAATCACGGTCCCGCGAGTCTTTGGAATAAGCGTCACCTGGCACGTCTTATTCGGCTTCTCAAAACTCATGGTCACGGTATTGTGTTCGGCAACGCTGAGAAGCTTCCAATTATAACGGGGCATCTCGTCATTGTAAAACTGCAAGACGTCGGCGATGTGTTCCTTTCCCGTATACTGGATGGAACCCACATCGATTATTCCGTTTTGAAACACAAAGGAATTCGTTCTGTCGAAATCGAAACCGGCCGGAACGGGGATATCCGGAATTCTGAAGTCGGGCGCCAGAGGGATTCCCGTTGTTATCTCCTGGCCGGCCCCCGTGTCGCCCGCGGTGGTTGCCGTGTTTCGAGCGCAACCGGCGCCGAGCAGGACAACTGCGCAACCAAGTGCCGTGACAATCAGCCTCAGTCTCATTTTCAACCTCCCTACGTTCCAATCTTCCCCTTACGCTTCTCAACCAATTTAAGCGAGTTATCGACCATTGTCTCCAGATAACTCGCATCGAGGCCCGCCCCCAATATCGTTTTCCTTCTCAACTCGTCATTGAGTATATCGCCCGGAGAGTGCGTATCCGAGTTCAACACCATCGGAGCCCCACACTCGCGGGCAAACTGCGCCACTCGGCCGTTTGCAAGGCAATGCCCCTTTCTCGTGGTAATTTCAAGCAGCACTCCCCTCTCGCGCGCGAGCTCCGCCTCCTCGATGCCTATGAGCCCGGGGTGTGCAAGAATATCCACACCCGCCTCAATCGCGGCCCGATTCGTTCCCCTCGGAACAGGCTCGACCGGCGTCTCGCCGTGCATCACGACAATTCGAGCCCCGAGAGCGCGCGCCCGCTCTGTCAATTCTGCAATCATTTCCGGTATGATATGCGTCAACTCGACTCCCGGCAACACACAAAGGGAATACTCTTTCGCCTCAAAATCCCGCGCCACCCTGCACGCGGCGGCCACGAGCATCTCCAAATTTGACGAGTCGGCATGGTCCGTTATGGCCATTGCCGAGTAGCCGGCGGCCAGGCAGCGCTGCACAAGCTCGGAAGGCAAAAGCTCACCATCACTGAGAAATGTATGCATATGCAAGTCAATTAAAGAGAGTTCCGGCATTTCTGATAAACCCCAACTTCTTGGGGTGATTATACCATGCACCCACTAAATAGTCAAAATATGGTTGATAGGAATTTACCGCCGTATGCAGGACGCTCATGATGCCTCGACACCCGCCTTTTGCCTGACCGAAGCGTGCACAGATTCATCCGCTATTCCCGCCCACCGCACTCAAGCACTGTGTGTGAATGATGAACCGAAAAACAGAAAATTAATGCCCAAAATTGTTCAAAGAACAACGTAAAGCAGGGAGCACACTCCCGGTCATATTTCATAAGCCTTTGTTTTGCAATTGGTTTAGCGCTTCTCTTTTTTCGGCACAGAAAATGCTCTCGTAATTCGGCGCCGTGCGTGCTTGGCTTATGACCCGGACCGGGTCGCTCTCCCCTCCGCGGGGTTTATGGCAGTCGGAAAGCGAGAGAACAATGACCGTCAAAGATAAGGTGGGCCCCTATAAAGTTGTTTCCCTCATTGGCAAGGGCGGCATGGGCGAAGTCTATCTCGCCGTCGAGCCGAAATCCAGCCGCCGAATCGCCGTCAAAGTGCTTCCCAATCATTTTGTCGGAGATAAGAAACGCGGCCAATACCTGGAGAGGGAGGTGAAGGTAGCTCAAAAGTTGAAACACCCCAATGTCATTGATATTTATGGCTTGCATCGCCAGAACGGAAACGGCTATCTGATCATGGAATACATGGACGGCGGAAATCTTCGACAGTATATCGACAACCGAAATCTAAGCGTTTATGAGGCAATCAATCTGATTCTGAAGATATGTGACGGATTGCACTACATCCACAACCACAGATTCGAGAACGGCCGCTTTCACAGCATCGTCCATCGAGACATCAAACCTGAAAATATACTGTTGTCGAAATACGGACAAGTCAAGGTCGCAGATTTCGGGTTGAGTCTGTCGGACCAACTCTGGAGCTTGCGAAGCCCCAGGTCGCGCGCCGGCACTCCGCTTTACATGTCGCCCGAACAAATACGCGGGAAGTCCCTCGACGTGCGCACGGACATCTACTCTCTCGGACTCGTGATATACGAATTGCTTGCAGGTCAACTCCCATTCAAGGCGAAGGACACGCAGACCTACATGAAGATGACAATCAGCAAAAACGTTAAGCCGGTTCCGCCCTCATATGTCAACAAGATGCTGCCCCGTAAGCTCGATGAAATTACAATGCGATCCCTCGAGAAGAACCCCGCCGACCGCTATCAGACGGTCGCCGAGATGATACTCGAGTTGCATCGGCTTCCGCCGGTCCTCAAACAACTTTCCTTCTGAATCCCGCTCCTTCTTTGCCGGTCCGAGCCGGAGGCTGCCGCCGGTTGCAATGGACCTCGCCGTCTGATATTATCCTGCCACCCATTCGAACCCGCGAATTTCCCAACTGCCCGATTGTTGGAACGGCTGTGCAAGGCGATGGGGTATGCATGCGTATCATGATTGTCCATTTTGCCGGGATGCCGGCGCAGGGGACTGTGTGAGTGTGTCCCGCGATTGCTCATGCTGCCGAAAAGCGAGTAATGGTGAAGCGGCGGACACACATTGTGAAAGGAGCAGGGACCATGACGAAATCGGACGACTTTGCGTGGCTCGACGCCACTGCTCAGGCCCAGCTTGTTCATCGGAAAGAGGTCAAGCCAATCGAACTCGTAGACGCCGCCATTGACCGAATAGAGCGCGCGAACCCGACGCTAAACGCAGTGATAACGCCGCTTTTCGAGCAGGCGCGGGAAGCCGCAAAGAAGCGGCTATCCGACGGCCCTTTCACCGGTGTGCCATTTTTGCTGAAGGATCTGGGCGCCACTTACGCCGGCGTGCGCCAGGCGTCCGGTTCCGCGTATTTGAAGGACTTCGTGCCGGACCACGACAGCGAACTCGTGATAAGGCAAAAAAGCGCGGGTCTCATTATTCTCGGAAAAACAAACACCCCGGAACTCGGCATCCTTCCCACCACGGAGCCACACTTTTTCGGGCCCAGCCGGAACCCATGGAACACCGGCCATTCAACGGGCGGTTCCAGCGGTGGTTCGGCCGCCGCAGTCGCCGCCGGCCTCGTGCCGTTCGCACATGCAAACGACGGTGGCGGTTCCATTCGGATACCCGCCTCTTGCTGCGGCCTTTTCGGTTTGAAACCCACTCGCGCGCGCAATCCCCTCGGCCCCGACCTCGGCGACATGATGAGCGGGTTCGTGGCGGAACATGCCGTAACTCGGTCGGTCCGTGACAGCGCCGGACTGCTCGATGCCACTTCCGGCCCCGATATTGGCGACCCCTATTGGGCTCCGCCGCCCGAACGCCCATTTCTGCGGGAGGTCGGCGCCGACCCCGGCAGATTGCGAATCGCGTTCACCGCCACTGCGCCGACCGGCGTTGCGCTTCACCGCGACTGTGTGAGCGCGGTAAAAGATGCGGCGGCGCTCTGCGAAGAGCTCGGCCACGATGTCGTCGAGGCGGCGCCGGCGCTCGACGCAGCCACGGTGAATCAGGCGTTTATGACAATTTTCACGGCCGGAGGAACCGCCACGATGATAGACGGCATGGCCATGCTCACCGGACGAGAACCAACGCCCGACCAGTTCGAGCCGCTTACCTGGGCCATCTATGAAATGGGCAGACAGGCGCCCGCTACGTCGTATCTTATTGCTCTCGCCGTCTTACAAAGGGTTTCTCGCGACATCGCGCGGTTCATGCTCGAATACGATATTTGGCTCACGCCCACGCTTGGCGAGCCGCCGGCTCCGCTCGGCTCGTTTGACTCGCCGCCCGATAACCCACTTGCCGGTTTGATGCGAGCGGCGGAGTACGTGCCGTTCACTCCCATATGCAACTTCACGGGGCAACCTGCGATGTCCGTCCCGCTCTTCTGGAATGACGCCGGGCTGCCGATCGGCGCTCACTTCGCCGGCCGCTTCGGCGACGAGGCAACGCTGTTCCGTCTTGCGGCGCAACTCGAACAGGCCCGTCCCTGGGCCGACAGGCGGCCTCCCGTCTCAATTTAAAGAAAGAAGCAGGGCGGGACCTCCTTGTGGGCGTCCTGGTTTATTCATTGAAACCAGCAGGCGCCCGGCCAGAGAACCTCGCTCTTTCGCAACAGATGCGCACAAGGATTTTACCCGATTCCTATTTGTCGTTCGGGGGGCGGAACATATAGGGAGAGAGGGGCGAGAGTATCTGTGGATGTGTCCCACGGTTGCTGCTACCGAAATGAGCCGGCCCGGCGCAGCCGCAACCAGGATTTCGCACCAGGGACATCGATTCCTCCGCCGCAGGTCACGCCGGTCGTGATTCCGTGTCCTGGGAATTGGCAAAGCAAGCGATTCATATCATGAACCGTGGGGCACGCTCACCGGGGGTACTTTATCTCGACCTGCTCGGCCTTGTATTCTTCCGGCAGCATATCGTTTACGGCCCGCATAACAATCAGGGAAGACTCGTCAAAGATGCGCTCGAAGCGTTCCGCCTCTATCGTGTAAGCCCGGAACTGATCGCGTTCAATCAGCGTCCTCAGCGTTCTCACATTTTCAAGGTTCACGATATCCTCGATTCGCTCGAATTTCTCCTCACAGCGGTCGAGAAGCTCGTTGTAGCTCATAGGGTCTCCGAATCGTACCCGCGTAATCGCTCCGTCAGCCCCATAAAATTTGAAAATATTGTACCACTTGATTCCCTTCGGCAATATTTTGTCGGTCCCGGATATGGCGGTCGGGATAACGAGTCCTTTACACTCGAACGGGAGCTGCATGATACCGGTCTTTATCGGCTGCAACACGCCCCGATAGCTTCGGGTTCCCTCGGGGTAGCCCAGGATCGGCCGATTCCTGGCAAGCATCTCGTGGGTGTACACCGCGGTGCGAACAAGCGATTGGCGTTTCAACACATTGACCTCGTGATAGGGGTTTTCTCCCGCCGTGTTCATGAACTCAATGAAATCCCGTTCCCTGGGGAGGCGCCCCTCCGATTGCTTGTACCATCTGGCGAAACACAATTTCACATTCGTAATAGGAATCTGGTTGCTCTTCCTCAAGAACCAGCGAAACACGGGATATCGATAGTATTTCTCCTTGCAGAGCGCCGAAACGGGTACCCGGACACAGTCGTCGATCATGTTCATAATGAGAAAATGGTCAGCCCAGCTCAGGTGATTTGAGAAGAGGAACACCGCTTGGTTCGAATCTATTGCCTGCTGCAGGTTCTCCTTGTCTTCGATTTCCTGCCGGATTTTCAGACGAACGATCAATGGTTTAACCAGACGTCGTGCGGCAATGTCCCACCATCGCTCTTTCACGGGGCGCATTATTTCTTCGGGATACGCCTTAACAGTGGCATCGCTTTTCATGGTCTCTCCTCGATTCGCTTGTTCCGTCTCGGGTCGATTATACTTCGAACCTGGCGCCCAGTCAATTTCCTATCCTCTGAGGTCATAATCCTTTCGGAACAGAAAGCGGTGAGAGGCGCGACACGCCCTTCCAGCGCTATTGACTTGCCACAATACGTGTGTTATACTTGGCCGCAAATGCGGGGGAGTAAAACTCTTTTGGCCATATCTTTTCCGCCAACAGCCGCAAACTTTTTCCGTCCGGAGCGCATTCGCATCATCGGGATGTGCTGAAGGGCCATACCTCTCTTACCATTGGAGGAAACTCTGATGAGCGTCGACCCCCAGGAAATCGCACTTCTCAAAGAGACCTTGAAGAGCCGCGAAGAAGAAATCCGAGCGCACAAAGACGACCTCTCCAGAAAGAACGACGAAATCAGGGCTTTGCGGGATGAACTCGCTCAGACACGCTCGAAACTAGAAGAAAAAATCGAGCGCCTCTCCACACTCATCAGCGTTGGCAGCAGCATGAACACGACGCTCGACCTCGACCAATTGCTCACCTACTTGATGAGTTGCGCGACGAAAGTCATGAAAGCGAAAGACAGCAGCCTGATGCTTGTGGACGAGCGCACGAACGAACTCGTTTTCAAGATTTCGCTGGGGGAAAAGGGGAGCCTGGTGCAAGAATTCCGCCTTCGGATGGGCCAGGGGATAGCGGGCCAAGTCGCCCTTACCGGCGAACCCATCGTCGTATCCGATGTCTCGCGGGACAATCGCTGGGAACGTTCGATCGACGTAGCAACCGGCTTCGAGACCAAATCCATCATGTGCGTTCCCATACGGCTCCGGGAAAAAGTGGTCGGTGTGATCGAGGTGCTGAACGCAGGCTACAGCGGGCCGCTCACCGAAGAAGACCTCGAAATCTTCTCGGCGTTCGCCAGCGCGGCCGGCGTGGCCCTCCAGAATGCGCGACTGTTCTCCGCAATTCAACATTCGCTTGAACACATCTGCGACCTTGTCCGGTCGGGAGCCTTAATGACCGACGAAACGGGCGAGGTGGTCATGATGAACAAGATCGCCAAAACGCTACTCGGCCTCGACGAAACGAAGCCGGTCACAACCCAGGATATCCTTGAACTGAAAACAGATAAGAACATTCCCGCTCTTCTCCAGGAAGCTTTCGAACGGGCCGAATCCTCTGAAGAGAAAATCACGTTGGGCGCGAAGGGGGGCAAAACAATCAACTTGAATATTGCTCCTGTGATTGACCCAAATGGCATGAAGATCGGAGCTGTCGCTATCCTGAACGAAGCCTGATCGAATGCTCGTGCAGTGACCTCGTCGACAAGTACGGAGATCACGACATGACCTCAAGGAACCTTCTCTTCCGTGATACATCGCCGTTGCCGCTTGAAAAAAGCGCTGAGCGCGGTCTCACCATGCTCGAGCTCATAATCGCTTTCGTTGTGCTTCAGGTGGCTATCGTCATGTTTGCCCAGTTCTTCACCGCGGGGCTCGACTTTTCTCGCAGGGCGCGGCGGAGCGGAATGGCCCAAATACTGGCCCAGGCCAAAATGGAGGAACTCCTTCGGACGCTTCCCCAGCAGCCTTCGCTCACACTTGCCGCGGACAAATCGGGCGTCGAACGCTTTCTGAGCGGACGTCCCGGCACATTCGAGGATACGTATTCGCACACGCAAATTGTGGAACCGTTTATGTGGGTGGCGGAAGCGGTTCCCTCAAGCGAAGATAAGAGTCTGTTGCAGCTTACCCTGTACGTCTATACAGTGACTAGCTGGACGCGTTCGGAGCAAACACAGGGTGCGCAGGAGGATTTCTATCTGCCCGAGCATCGGGAACATTTCAACCTCATTACGCCGCTCGCTGACGGGTCGGTCGAGATCACTCGCGGCAAATTGAAGCTCACCCTGTCCACCGTAACAGCGCGCCCATAGCGGGGGGGGACACAAAATTGGCGGGAAGACGAAACATGCGAACGCCACAGCGCACAAGAGCGGGCATGACGCTGATTGAGTTAGTTGTTATCATAGCCATCTTGAGCATCTTCATGGGGATAGCCATCCCAACCGTCGCAAAATCTTTCCAGTCGGCCGCTCAGGCGCGAAAGATAACTTCGCGCTATCCGGAGGCCTGGAGAGCGCTTAACCAGGTGTCCGAATCCATACGGGAAACGTACCCGACAGCCCTTTCCTCGGGCGGCGCCTTTTCCGGACGCAATGGTTCGTATGACCTTGGCGCCATGAACCTACCCTCCGACGAGCTCTTTTTTCCTGTTTTGGATACCGGCTACGCTCACCTCGGGTCGGTTCATCGGGTGACATACCGGCTGGAGTTGAACCCGCAGGCTGAAGACTCGCCAAAAGGCCTGGTGCGAATTCGGGCGGCGCTGGGAGCAGCGAATGACGCCGGTGCAAAGGAATCCATTCTGGACGAAGTGATTGGTTTGGATTTCAAATATCTGGACGATTCGGCGGCTTCCCCCGAGTGGCTGCAAGAGTGGCCGCCTCCGGATTTCGACCGTGGCGGCGGTCCCGAATCTCCGGAGTCAGCGCACACCCGCTTGCCACGGGCAGTGCGAATTACAATATTTGTTTTGGGCGACAGCTCCGGACGGCCCTCTCCATTCACCACGGTGGTCAACATACCGTCACGGCAAGCGAATTGAGAAATGGAGGAATCGGGGTGAGAAGAAATGGCCAAGAGGGAGTCGCGATGCTGGCCGCCTTGGGTGTGCTCGCGATTCTGACACTGCTTTCAAGCGTGTTTCTGGCTCACATGAGGCTCGAGGCGGCTTACGCAGAACGGGACGCGCTTCAACTCAAGGCCCACTACTTGGCGGTTGCGGGGGTTGAAACGGCGATCTCGTCACTGAAGAACGATTCCCCCGCCGTCGATTCGTTCGTTGACGAATGGTGGCAAGGGGACCCTCCCGTGGCGATACAGTTGGGGGACGGCGGTTTTACGGCAGCGGTAGCCGATGAGTCTTCACGCGTTAACGTGCTGAACGCATCTCCCCAGGTGCTGAGCGGAATCCTTGGAGGAGATAAGGAAGCCATAACCGCAATTTTGAATTTCCGCTCCGCAAACAGGATCTTTGCCGTACAAGATTTCAAACGAGCGGACCTCAGCGCCGACGCCTTCTCGAGGGTTATCATGCTGGGAACCGTGCTGGGGGATGGCAAAATCAATATCAATACCGCCAACGCCGACGTCCTCGCCGCTTTGCCCGGTATGGACTCTGCGACGGCCCAGAAGATTGTGGATTTTCGTAACGGCCCAGATGGCCGCAGCGGAACCAGCGACGATTTCGTCTTCGCCGTGCCCGCCGACCTGGCAAAAGTGCCGGGGATCACCCGGGTGAGAGTGGCGCCGGCCATGCCGCTTGTGAAGGTGAATTCCCGCATTTTTCGCATTGAAACCGTCGGTTCGGTATACAAGGGGTCGAGGGTTGCGAGCAACAAGAAGGTCATCGCAGTTGTGCATCGAAATGAAAATCGGGAAGTGCATGTTCTGTCCTGGGAAGAAAGCTGAGGCGTTCCCGTCCCGTGGAAGGCGCCAAAGGTCGGGAGTACACACCCATGAGTGATGTCGAAGAGAAAAACGTAGTGGTCGAGGAAAAGAAAACGGAAGAACTTATTCAGCAAAGGCTGGAAAAGGAGCTTTCCCTTGAGGAAAAGGCCGCGGCGGCGGGTGAGGCTTTGAAACAAAGGCTTCTCGAGAGGCTTGGCGGTTCGGTTGAGAAGGTTCAACCGGTGATGCTGGTTTCCGCAATCATTGAACTTGCCGTGAATTCGCGTTCAACCGACATCCACTTTGACCCGACCGAGGCGGGGCTCGTCGCTCGCTTGCGGATCGATGGGATGCTGCACGATGTCTTGCCAATCCCGAAGATTGTCCAGCCGAACATCATCGCCCGAATCAAGGTTCTCGCAGAAATGGACATATCCGAGACCAGAAGGCCGCAGGACGGTCACATCTCGATGAGCATAGGAGACCGGCGATTCGATCTTCGGGTTTCGGCGCTGCCCACGTTTCGAGGGGAAAAAATCACCCTCCGTGTTCTCGACTCAACGGGAGGCATCCCCAAACTGCAGGACCTCGGGATGGAATTCGGCGAGAGACTGCTGTACGAGGAGATAATAACCAAACCACAGGGAATGACTCTCGTAACCGGTCCGACGGGCTCCGGCAAGACGACTACCCTGTATGCCTCGCTGGAAAGGATCAATCACCGGACCTACAACATTATCACACTGGAGGACCCCGTCGAATATCAGCTCAAGGGCATTAATCAAGTGCAGATCAATCCGGCCATAGAACTTACGTTCGCCAGCACCTTGCGCGCCTCGCTGAGACAAGACCCGGATACCATATTGGTGGGTGAAGTACGGGACTTCGAAACGGCTGCCATTGCGATCAGGGCGGCTATGACCGGCCATCGCGTTTTCAGCACGATCCATGCAAACACGGCGCCGGACGCCATAAATACGCTTATCAACATGGAGATTCGTCCGTTCCTCATAGCGAGTTCTCTCCTTTGCATCGTTGCTCAACGCCTGGTTCGAAGGCTGTGCGCCGAATGTCGGGATCCCTATGAACCCGAACCGGAAATACTCGAGGAACTGGGCGTCAAATCGCCGTCGGCCACCCTGTACCGTGCAAAGGGGTGCGAGAAGTGCAATCATACCGGATATCTCGGCCGGACCGCCGTCTATGAACTTTTGCGGATAACCCCCCCGATAAAGAAGGCCATAATAGGTGGTAAGTCGCTTGACCAGATTGTGAAGATAGCGAGTTCGGAGGGCATGAAAGGCCTCTACGAAAAAGGGGTCAACAAAATCCTCGAGGGAACCACCAGCATTGAAGAAGTATTCAGGGTCTTGAGGTTCTGAACAAGAGAATGGAAGACACAAGGGAAGAATCCGGCGGGGCGGTTCCCGAGAAGGGTGGCGCCTTCGAGGAGGGGGTTGAACGGCTGAAGCAACTCTCCGGCCGGAGCTCTGCCGTAGACCTGGTGGAGGTCATTATGGAGAGTGCGGCGAACTCGCGGGCAACCGATATCCACTTTGACTCGCAGGAGGACGGTTTGCGAGTTCGATTTCGGATCGACGGCGAACTCTATGATGTTATCGACCTGCCGAAGGAAGTCGAACCCGGAGTTATCAGCCGAATCAAGATACTGTGTAATATGGACATAACGAACACGCGAACGCCCCAGGACGGCCACTTCACGGCGCGCTTGTCATCGCGGGCCACCGACCTGCGCGTAGCCAGTGTTCCAACGTATCTCGGCGAAAAGCTTGTGCTCAGGTTTCTCGGATCGGCCAATATAATACAAGGCCTTGAAGAACTCGGCATGGACCCCGATGACCAGCGGCCGGTCGAGAAATTCGTGCAGCGGAAAGGCGGGATGCTGCTGGTTACCGGTCCTATGGGCTCCGGGAAGACAACTACGCTGTACGCCGTCTTAAACAAGTTGAATGTGCTCGCAGAAAATATCCTGACGATTGAAGACCCGGTCGAATTTCAGCTTAAAGGGGTCAACCAGGTGCAGGTGAATGTGCCGGCCGACCGGACCTTTTCACGGGTCTTGCGCGGAGCGCTCCGTCTTGATATAGATACACTGATGGTTGGCGAAATACGCGACGACGAGTCCGCCCACATTGCCGTGCGGGCGGCGGCGACGGGGCACAGGGTGTTGAGCACCATGCACACCAATAATGCGCTCGAAACAATTACGGCCATGCGGCACATGGGAATCAGGTCGTTTATGATTGCGAGCGCGCTGAACCTTGTCATCGCCCAACGGCTCGTTCGGCTGAACTGCGACCAATGTAAAGAAGAGTATGCCCCCGCAGCAGGGCTGCTGGCCGAGTTGCGCTTGTCCGAGACGGACGGCCCGTTCTTTCAGGGGACAGGCTGCCCAAATTGCAACTACACCGGTTTCTATGGACGCACCGGCATTTTCGAAACACTGAAAGTGGATGAGGAAATGAAAACGAAAATAACAACGGGAGTCCCGGTAGACGAAATCGGGAAAACGGAAATACAGAGAAACATGAAGTTTCTTCGTGATAGAGGGGCTCAAAAGGTTGGCGCAGGTATTACCACCGCCGAGGAGGTTTTGCGCGCGATCGGCGCGTGAAAAAGGATCCTACGATTGTTTTCTGCCCGGGGAACTGTTTGGAAAACTGCCAGGGGAGGATAGATGGAAATGCCAGACCAAAAAGACAAGCAGGAAAAGGCTCGTGCTGCAGACACCTCCCGTGCAAGCGGAGATATGCAGATTCGTTTCGAAGGCGACGTTCCAAAGGCCGTGGAGGAAGTTTCCTTGTTCGAAAAGATTCAACGCATCTCTTTCGGGAAAGGAATTTCGGATGAGATCGTCACATCTTTTCTGAGACAGGTAACCATGTTGCTCGAAGCGGGCGTGACATTGCTGCGGGCGATCAACACACTGGCCGAACGAACATCAAACAGAACGTTCGGCGCCGTCCTGAAAGATGTCGGCAACAGGATCGAATCGGGGAACACTTTCTGGCAATCCCTCTCGTATCATCCCAAATATTTCAACCACCTGTTCGTAAGCATTATTCGCGCCGGCGAGACCTCGGGCACGCTTACCGAAATTCTGAATCGGCTCGCGGATTACCGGGAAAAGAAAACGCTGATTCGACGGCAGGTCAGGTCGGCTCTCGCCTACCCCTTCGTCATTTTCATTGCCGCCATTGCCGTGCTGATCCTCTACTTCGTGTTCGTTGTCCCCGAGTTTGAAACCTTGTTCATCGCTTTCGACATCGAGTTGCCGGTTATAACGCGCGGGGCGCTGGCGTTCACGCACGGACTGGTGAACCTGTGGTGGCTGTGGCTGCTACTCATCGCGGGTATTGTGGCCGCTGTATGGGCGTATTCGCGGACACCGATGGGGCGATTGCACATTGACTATTGGAAAATGCGAATGCCCGTGTTCGGGTCCGTAATAACCAAGCGGGTCGTAGCCGATTTTGCCCACACATTTGCGACTCTTTTGAACTCGGGTATCTCTATTCTTGAAACGCTTGACCTCACCAAGGAAGCCGTAGGGAACACCGCGTTCGCGCAAGACCTGCATCACGTGCGCGAATCAATCGAACGAGGAGAGGGGCTCGAAAAGCCTTTGAGGCGATCAAAAGTGTTTCCTCCGCTGGCGACGGATATGCTCGCGACAGGGGAGGAATCGGGCTCCCTCGAAAAGATATCGCGGCAAATGGCGCGGATATACGAACAGGAAGTGGAAACTGCGGTTGGCACTTTGAGGTCGCTTATTGAACCCATCATGATACTCGGGCTCGGGTTGATAGTTCTGTTTCTTACGCTTTCGTTTTTCTGGCCATACGTCTCGATCATTAATCAGGTGACCGGGTCGGTCTGACGGCGCCATCACGATTCTCGAAAGCGCCAACGGAAGGCCGCGCGGCGGGCGGAGCAGAGAGTCTTTCGCCGAATTCCCGGGGGAATGAGCGTGTTCACGCTTCATACGGCCAATGCATGGCGGGCAGTCGGTCAATCAATTCCGCAAAACGCGGCGCTTCGGTTTGTTCAGCTAAAAAGATTGTCGATTCTTTTCCCCCTCCAAAGAGCAGAGGAACCGTCCGTGAGAAATGTCTTGCATGCTTATTTTTTTTTTGATATAATCCCGCGCAGTTTTCGGAAGATTCGGTTTTCGTTTATTGAAAGCTGCAATGAGAACTGAAAAGGGGCGCGTGCTCGAGCAAACGGTTTCGGCGCGCTCGAGGAAAGGTCTTTTCCAAGCAATTCCGCGGGAGAGTGGAAAGGAGAGAATTCATGAACAAAGGTGAACTGGTTGAAGCAGTGGCGAAGGACCTGAAGGAAAGCAAGGCAGCTTCCGAGCGAGCGGTTAATTCCGTGATTGAAAACATCAAGAAGGGCCTCAAGAAAGACAAAAAGGTTCAACTCGCAGGTTTTGGAACCTTCGACGTTCGCAAACGGAAAGCGCGGAAGGGACGCAACCCGAGGACCGGCGAGGCTATCTCTATTAAGGCGGGGAAAACAATAGGCTTCAAGGCCGGACAAGCTTTCAAAAGCAACATTTAATCTTCAGGCATTCTTCTTTTTAAGCGTGAGAGGCGCCTCAAGCAGAGGCGCCTTCACTCTTTCGTTCGTTTCTCCCTACGAGTTCTTCTTGACCCACTCTCCGTTATCTTTCTGAATCCACCAGCCGGGTTTGGCGTCTTTAATCCAACTGTTGGCAAAGAGCTCTTTGATCTGCGGAATCGTGTCCGATGGGAGATCGTTTGCCTTGGCGATTTCCGTGTAGAGTTTTTCCCTGTCCGAATTTTCCGCCTCCACCAGCTTCTTGGTGTCGGCCTTTTCCTTGAGGCTCAATCCCTCGAGCGAACGGATACTCAAAAGGCCGTCGTTTGTCTCACCTATTACTCCGGCCTCATAGAGCGGCTTTAACGACGGGAACCGTTCTTTCAGTGAGGCCTTGAGTGCGCGAATGTTCGGCGTTGTCACATTTATGTCCGCCTGGGCATACGCCGTCTTCTCCAAAGAGAGCATCATTTTCAGCGTATCCCTCAGGGTGCTCTCCTGAGGCGGAATTTCTGACGACGTCGAAGAAGACTCCGTGCCGCGAACGTCTTCAACGATTTTGTCTGCTGCCCGCTGTACTTCGGCGGCCGGAAAGTAAACATTGACCGTTACACATGTGAGAGCGGACAACGCGACTGCGATGCCAGCAACAAAAATCGACTTTCTCATCTCTTGCCTCCAATCTTCTTATTGTGGGTTCGATTTCGACAAATCATCGTTTTCCCCCGCCGCTTCTTTTGTTCTGACGCGGTTGATTCTCTCGAGCATGGATTTGAAGCTTATTGTCTGGCCTGGGTTACGGTTGATCACATTGATCGACGGTCCGAAAAACACTCCCTTGACAAAGTACTCTGTGTCGCCTTCCACCACCTTCCCTTTCATCCTGAAATTATCATTCTTTAAGGACATGTGAAATCCGATCTTATCATACCGGAACTCATTGAAGAAAGAAGCGAAGCCGCGGCTCACGCTCGCCTGGAAACCACGGCCGGTCCCGAGTATCGTGATGTTTTGAACGGCATCGAAATTAATCCTCTGGGACACGCCCCTTCGATCGACTGTCTCGAAATCGGCGACAAACGCCGCCGCCTGACCCTGCGATATCTCAAGCCCCTCCAGCGTTCCCTCCATGATTCCGCTGATCCTGCCGAATCCCACCGCCTCCGTGATCTGGCTCAGGTCCATGTTCCTGAACTCAACGTCCGCTTTGAAGGTCCGAACGGGCGAGAGCGGTTGATCGACCCCGACCGAATCAATGTCAATTGTTCCGCCGAATGTCTCGATCCTTGCCGCACCCTCTGTTATCAGAGAATCTGCGATAAGCACGACCGATGGAAAGCGCGCGTTTAAGGACCCGTCGAGGGTTACCGGCAGACCAAAGGCTTCCGAGGCGCTGCGCAAGTCAATGTTGTGTGCCGTCAGCGAAGTCGAGACACGAGCCGAATCGTCGAGCAAACGGTCGCCGTTCACCCGACCGAAATCGACAGTGCCCTTCAAAACGTTGACCGGTTTCGGGTCCCTGATGCGCAGAGAGTTCTCCTTTATCGCAACCTCGAACGCCAGCGGGCCGGTCTCTATTGGTCCAACCGCAACGTTGTCGAAACTGAGTACGCCATAGTCGCTCTCGGTAAAGCTGACCGCCTCGGCTTGAACGCCCTTCCTCGGTTTGAAAACAGAGAACGGCAGACTGGCGCTGGCCGACGTCACTTCCAGCACGTCTTCGCCAAGCATTGCGCTGCCCTCAGCAAGGCGAAGGCTGCCTTCGAGGTTCCACTGGTCGTCGTGCACTCCGAGTGCGCACCTTCCCGACAGAACGCCTCCGATTGTCGCTCCCCGCAGAAACGGGTACGGCTCGGAAAACAACTGTTCGCCGAACTCCTCGAAAAACGCATCAAGGTCTATGCCGCCCGACTCCAGCGTAAGATTCATTTCACGCTGTGACGCGAGCTTGACCTCTCCGCGCGCCGTCATTTCGCCGATTCTTCCAAGGTCGATTCTCGTTATCGCATCTCGAAGGCGTCCGTCACCACTCGAGTATTCGCCGGACGCTGAAAACCGGTAGGTCTGGTTCGAAAAATCTTTATAAAAAGACTGAATCAGCATTTCGAAATTGCCGACGTCACCCTCTGTGTTAAAAATCCATATGCCGGTATCTGGCTCTCCGCCGACATCTCCTGTCAGGTTGCAATGAATGCCCGCGGCCATCATGAACTCGCCCGAGGACACCTCTCCGTCTTCGAGAGAGAGACGATAATTCGCCTGCACTCGTTCCATTCCGGAAGCAAGGGCCGTCTCCGCGGTGCACTCAAAATCCAGCTTCCCCGCTGCTGTGGTTCCCGCCGGCATTTCATATCCGGCGGACGACACGAAAGAAAGCAACCTTGTTACGGACGCATCCGACAGGCGGCTTGTTGCCCGTATGATGCCCGAATCCAAGTCGTATGTTCCCCGCGCTTCGATTCGGCCGATATCTTTGAGATTCGCCGAAAGGTCTTTCACCGAAAGGTGTGAGGTGTCCCCGAAAAACGACGCGCTCACGGAATTCGCCTCGATCGCTTCACCCTTCACGGGAACAAATACTCTCTCGGCTTTCATGGAACCAGGTCCAAAGGTGACTCGCCCGCCATCCACTATCAACGGTATTTCCACTTGTGCCCCTTTCAGCTCGATGTCCTTCCATTGAATTCGGGTGTTCCTGGTTTCGGCTGTCAGGGAAATCGTCGGCTCTCCGAGCTTACCGGTCACCTCGCCGGTCAGGCGCAGGATTCCACCCGCCGTGACGTCTCTGTAGATAGGACGTTGAAACAGCTCGTTGTATTCAAGAAGTTCAGCAATCTCGGGAGCGGTTACCGTTAAACTGAGGTCGATTGTCGGGCTATCGTCACTCAAATTGGCGATAGAACCGAACAGGCGCACATCGGAAAACAGTGGGACCGAGAAGTCGAATATTCCGTTTTCCAGCGAATTTCTCTGCTGAGAATAATCGACTGCAAAGGACAGGCCGACGGGAATGTCCGGCGGCAGTAACAAATAGGGAACATTGGCCGTCAGGCTCGTGTCTATATGCGCCTCAATCTCGATTGCTTCCGGTTTCGGGCGAATCGAAAACTTAGCATCGACATTTTTGAAAACAACAGGGATTTCCGTTGCCTCGCCTTTTACTGCAAACTCAGCCGTTCCAATGCTCACGCGGATGTTCTTCGTGTCGGCGATATGTACAAGCGGCTCGCTCATCGTTGAGGTGATTCCTTGCACATTCGCCCTCAGCTCGCTCATGTCGACATCGATTTGCCCGTTCATTATGCCGACGGCTCCGAGAGAGAACCCTCCGCCGCCCTCTCTTGAGGGGAAGGCGGGGAAAGCGGGTTTCTCACCATTTTCTTTTATGGAAATCGTCGGCGAAATCAATGTCAGTGAAGCAAGACGCCTGCGAAGCAGACCGCCGAGAGTTCCCCTGATTCTGACGGTTTGACACGTGAACAGAGGCTCATCCTCACGACCGGGGACAGCCAAAATGACATCATCCAGCTTCGCGCCGAGCGGCCACGAAAAATGCAGCGATCGCACTCGCAGTTCCATGCCGGTGAACTCTCTCACCCGCTGCTCGAGGAATGTTTTCAGCCGTCCGCTGACAACAAACCATCGCGCCGTCAGCACGACCCCGAGAAGCAAAAAAAAGAAGACTCCGGCCGAAAAAAATGCGACCCTTTTTGTTCTTCCGGTCATGGTGTTATTTGAGAGCCTTTCGCGCAGGTTTTCATGCTTCTCATGATTTTATCACCCGTTACCGTGAAGGGCAAAAAAACCCTCGAAATCCCGGTTCCCCTCCACGAGTTCTGTTATAATCATGATTCATGTAATTCCGGATAATCTTGTGACATAATCATAACAAGAAGGCCGATGAATTACTCTTCGACGGCGGAAAGCATGAGACTTTTGGAAGTTTCCGTAAGCAAACCCCGAAATCAGGAGCATGATATGGGATATTTCAAGCGAATCTTCCTCGTTGTTTTAATCTTCTCTTTGTTTCCAAACGGGCGCTTGGCCACCGCTGCGGAGAACGCCCCCGTTCGAGAAATATTGGAAAACGGAATGACCGTCATTCTCCGGGAAAATCACAGGGCGCCCGTTGTCACCATGCAGGCATGGGTGAAGGCGGGCGCCATCACGGAACAGGAATTCAGCGGCAGCGGAATCTCTCATTTCGTCGAACATATGCTTTTCAAGGGCACCGACCGGCGGGGCGTGGGGCAGATCGGCCTCGAGGTCAAGGAAGCAGGCGGCCGGACCAACGCGTACACGGGGTCCGATAGGACCGTGTACTACGTCACGTTCCACAGCGACTACTTCGATAATGTCCTCGATATCATGGCCGATGTGCTCATGCGCTCCAAGCTCGACCCGGAAGAAGTTGAGCGAGAACGGAACGTTATCCTGAAAGAGATAAAAATGAATCAAGACGACCCGTTCCGGCGGCTCTATCATATGGCTAATAAAACGGCTTACGCCGTTCACCCTTACAGGAATCCCGTAATTGGTTACGAGAGCCTGTTCAGAAAACTTACGAGAGACGACCTGTTGACATATTACAAGAGGTTCTATGTGCCCAACAACATCATTTTTGTAGCCGTGGGCAATTTCGACGCGGATGAGGCCCTTCCGAAAATACGCGAAGCGTTTCGTGATTTCGAACGGGGCTCGCTCTCGCCGACCGTCGTTCCCGAAGAACCGCCTCAGAGGAGTCCCCGACGAAGAGCAGAGAAATTCCGGGTGGCGGTCGCCCAATCCATGATGGGTTTTCACGGGCCCGGTTTCTATTCGGAGGATATGTATGCAATGGATGTGTTGGCGATCATTCTCGGCGGAGGCGACACTTCAAGGCTATACAGAGAACTACGGGAAAAAGGGCTCGTCTATGACATAAGAGCCTGGTCGGCGACTCCGCGCGATCCCGGCATGTTCTGGATATTCAGCACATTCGAACCGGAAAACCGTGACGTCGTGGAAAAAGAGGTGTGGAAACAAATTGAGCGGCTCAAATCGCATGAACTCCCTTCCGAGGAACTCGACACTGCAAGGGCGAAAGCGCTCTCCGCATACATCTTCTCGAGAGAATCGGTCGAGGGACAGGCGCGCAGCCTTGCATCGGGGGAATTTGACGCCCACGACATCAACTTTGATGAACAGTACGTCGAGTCGATCAAGGACGTGACCCCCCGGGACATTCAACACGCAGTGAGGAAATATTTCGCCAGCGAGAATTTTGTCATGGCGACACTGCTTCCGGAAACAGCCCAAAGGAGCGAGGGACCCCGCGTGACGGAACAAACGGCGTCAACCTCCGAAATCGAAAATTTCGTGCTTCCTAATGGATTGACTGTTTTGTTGCGAAGCGACCCGGAAACGGAGACCGCCGCCGTGCGGCTTTTCATCATGGGTGGCTCCAGAGCCGAATCGAAGGCACATGCGGGAATCACGAACCTGATGAGCAAGTCAATGCTTAAGGGGACCGATAGCCGAACTGCGGAGGAAATAGCCTTGGCAATCGAATCCCGAGGCGGAAAAATCAGGTCGTTTGCCGGTCATAACAGCCTTGGCTTCGAGCTCGACATGCTGAGCAGGGACTTGGAAACAGGACTCGCCGTGCTCGGGGATGTTGTCGTCAACCCATCGTTCCCGGGAAAAGAGGTGGACCGCGAAAAAGCGGCTGTTATCGCTGAAATCAAGAGCGTCGATGACAAAATTTTCCCATCGGCGGTTCAGCTGCTTCGCGAAACCATGTTCCCGAACCATCCGTACGGTTTCATGGCGGAGGGGAAGACCGAAGTCGTTCAGGCCCTCTCTACCCACGACCTCGCGGAATTCCACTCGCAAAATGTGGTCGCATCCAGGGCGGTGCTTGCAATATTCGGCGACATCGATAAGTCTGCGGCTCGCAGTCTCGCGCAACGCTATTTCGGAAATCTGAAGAGAGGCAAAGAGTTGGAAACAGCAAACTCATCCGGACCCTTTCGAGAAAAGACAGCCAGCGCCCACAAGGAAATGGACAAAGAACAACTGGCAGTCCTGATCGGGTTTCCGGGAATCGCCGTCAATGACCCGGACCGGTATCCGCTCGAGGTTCTTACAAATCTTTTAAACAGGCAGGGAGGAATGCTTTTTCAACGGCTGCGCGACGAACGGGGACTCGCATATTCCGTGGGCGCCTTCAACATCCTCGGGGTCGACCCCGGCGCCCTCGTCTTCTACATTATTACGGTTCCGCAGAACCGGGAAGAGGCTATAAACGGGCTCCTCGAGGTTGCCAGCCGTCTGCGCGCAAGCCTGCCCGATGCCCAAGGCCTCCGGCGTACAAAGACCGAGGCCATGGGCAAACACGCCATTGCACTGCAAACAAACGGTCAACTCGCAACCGAGGCCGCCTTTGACCAGCTATACGGACTCGGTTATAATAACTATACCCGATACGATGAAAACATTCGCGCGGTCACGGCAGAGGATATTCAGCGTCTCGCGTCCGGGATTCTTGACCTTGAACGATACGTGCTGGTGACCGTGGGCAACCAGAAATCGGAAGAAAGCCAGTGAAGCCTGGCTCGTTCGAGCGGCCCTTCGAACGCATCTTGGCCGAATAAAAGCGAAAGGAGAGCGCCTGCATGGAATGTAACAAGGAGCGCAACCTCGAAAAATGCAACTGTACATACGAGCCCTGCAGCAGAAAGGGTATCTGTTGCGAATGTATCGCATACCATCGGTCTAACAAAGAATTGCCCGCTTGTTTCTTCCCGGCGGATGTCGAAAAAACGTACGACAGGTCATACCGCCGGTTTATCCAAACATATAAATAGCTCGCCTTCTCGATTGCGGAAGCTCGATTTGGAGGGTGTACTTTGAGGCGGTCAGGCCAGAAGAGAAAGTATTATTCCGCCGAGGAGGTCCTCCGCCCCCAGCGCGCTCCCTGAGACAGCCCACAGCATGAACGCAATCTTGGGAATCAAGAGCAGAGTGTAAGGCACAACGGCTATGCCCACGGCGGCGGGCAAAGAGATTCGATAGACCTCCCGCAACCCCAGCGTCACAAGAATGAATTGCCACGTTTCGCCGATCAATCCCCCCGCCAACGGGATGAAGTAGAACATGTTCGTTCCCATGCTGTAGCAGATCACCCTGACGGTCGCTTCAAAGCCCGCGTGTTGGGGTGCGAACAGAACAACAAACAGGTGGTACATCAAACACGCAACCAAGATCGATATCAGGGCGAATAAAGGCGAGAGGAGAATCAGACCTGCGAGATATATATAGGCATCGGAAAGTTGCAGCGAAAATTGGAGAGGCTTACCCTCAACAAACAGAACCATAATCGGATAAGCATGGACTAACAGCTTCCATGCGATGCCTCCCGCTAATGCCACCAACGCCCAAACGAGACCGTAGAGGAGCGGGCTTCGCATGTCCCCGCCTATCGGAATCCCCCGGAAAAAGCGCAACGGATTGAATAATGTCTGTTCCCAGGTCCCGGAGAGCGCGTTCAGCCTGCCGAAATGATGGCGATACTCCCAGGCGACGTATGAACTTTTCGCCATGGCTTGCGGAAAAGCCTCGACGTGCGGTTGTTCCACCTTCGCGGGCGGCGGTTCTGGCGCTCTCTTCTTCTCGACAGCCTCACCGGCGACGGGCCCGGTGTCGCACGCTTCGCAGAAATAGCCTCCGCCGGTCTCAATAGCGCACGCATAGCAGACCGGTCGCCCGCATCGTATGCAGTTGCCTACCGCATCCGCATCCGGATGAAACGAGCATTTTTCTTCCGCTTCCTCGAGCAAATGATGGCCCGTGCTCTGATGCACAAGGTCACACGACCTGACAATCTCGAGTTCGGCTTTGCCGGAATCGTCCTCGCTGAAAACAAAATGGCAGCGGGGACACACATGGGAGCGGTTATGGCTGGAGCTGAACTCGGTGTTGCATCGAATGCATTTTACAATCATCGGCGCAACGGCCTGCCTTTTCCGGTCAACCCAGGTCCCGGGCTCAGTATACCGGAGTCAGCCACTGAGAATATTCGGGCAACCTGTTTTGAACAACATTGAAGTACAACGACTGCAGCTTCAACGTGAGTTCGCCCGGCTTCCCGTTTCCCACGGGACGCCGGTCTACTGACGTCACGGGCGCAACCTGCGCTCCCGTTCCACAGAAAAAGAGTTCGTCGGCAAGATAAAGCTCCGTCCGGTCCATCGTTCGCACCGTGGTTTCAATATCCAACTGGTCCCGAGCGAGCTGGATGATTGTCTCGCGGGTGATGCCCTCCAGGATATTCGCGGTCACGGGCGTAGTTATCAGGTCCCCGTCCCTCACCAGAAACAGGTTCATCGCGCTCCCCTCCGACACGTCGCCTTCCTGGGTTAACATGATCGCTTCGTCGAACCCGTTCTGTTTTGCCTCCGTGGCCGCAAACGCCGAGTTTATGTATATTCCGTTGGCCTTGCTCCGTGCGGGAATGCAATTGTCCGGCACCCGGCGCCAACTGGACACCATCACTTTCAAGCCCTCTTTCGTGTCCACATAGTCGCCCAAAGGAATGTTGAAAATGCAAAACTCGTCTTGCAGATTATGAACCCGCGGACCGATTTCGTATGAACTCTTATACGCAATCGGCCTGATGTACATATCCTGTCGGAATTCGTTTTTACGAGCCAACTCCACCGTTATTTCGCAAACGTCATCCAACGTCAGAGACAGCAGGATGTTGAAGAGGTTGAAATTCCTGAACATGCGAGTGTAATGCTCTCTCTGCTTGAATATGTACAGTTGCTCCTCTGATTGGTTCCAATAGCCGCGAATACCCTCGAACACGCCGGTCCCGTAATTGAACGCATGGGTCATGATGCTGATTTTCGCGTTCTCTATCGGCCCGATGTTTCCCTCAAAGAAGGCGTACCTGCCGTATTCCATGGTTGTATCTCTCCACTAAGCCCGAACTCGCAACGTGGGAATCGATTCTTCCAATTGATTATAGCAGAAGAAGAAACCCTGTTCAAGCAAATTCTTTATCGATAGGCATTCATAAGCTCATGGCAGAGATTGACTTTCAAATTATTAAAGGGTTATACTGGTGTTTGGCCGCGCCTGCTTGGAGCACAAGTTATCCACAATATCAACAGGATATACACAATATGTAGTAGCCGCCGACAGTCTTGTCGCAAGGGAGAAACCTGCCGTGAACGATCTCAAAAAGTTGTATGATGAATCCGAAAAATTGAAAGCGCTTCAGCTTGAATGCGCCCCGAACGAGGTCCTGTTCACCGAGGGCGAGCGAAGTTTTGAAATGTATATACTCCTGTCCGGCAAGGTTGAAATTCAAAAAGATGGCAGGCGCATCGCGGTAGTTGAAGACCAGGGAAGCTATTTGGGAGAGCTCTCAACGTTGCTGGGGGCGCCTCGCACGGCGACAGTGAAAACCATGTCTCCCTGCAAGTTCCTCGTTGTTGACTCCGAAAAGGTCATGGATTTCTTTGCATCGTCGCCGGTGCTCGCCCTGAAACTTGCGCGAATGCTTGCAGAGAGACTTGTCAGGATGAACATGGAACATGTAAAACTGGAGAGGAAACTCGACCTTGCCGCACAGCGGGTGAAAGAAAGTGAGGAAAAGATTAAAAAACGAGATCGGCAAATCGAGAAACTTTTTGCTCGAATAGAAAAAATTCAAAACCTCGGGTCGTAATTCTGGTCAAATCCGAAATCATTTATTATGCGAGCTTGATTTGCCATTTCGGGTGTGCTATAGTAACGTAAACCAACCAAATAAAATAGCTTCGAACACATCCAGTCAAAAGGTTCCCATGAAAAAATTGACGCCCGAACAGGCTTCACGTGCGCTTGCGCTCCTCATGGAGTTGCAGGTCCACCGCTTTTTTTACAAGGCAAGCGGATTCACGGAAGCCGAGTTGGAACGCCCGCTCATAGCTATCGCAAACACTTCTCAGGACGCCGGCGTCGGCCACATGCACCTCAAGCAGGTTGCCGAGGCGGTGAAAGCCGGAGTCTACCTGAATGGGGGAACGCCGATCGAGTTCAACACAATCGGACCATGCGGCGGATACTGCCAGAAACGGGGAATAGACGATTTCACAATGCTCTACGACCTGCCCCAGCGGGACGCTATCGCCGATTCGGTGGAAGTCCAGGTCAGGAATTACGGGGCTGACGGACTTGTCTGTATTGGCACGTGCGACAAAAGCATCCCGGGCCTATGGCTTGCGGCGGCACGATTGAATCTGCCGACGATTTTCGTGACCGGCGGGCCGGCATATCCCGGAGAGTTTCGAGGAAAGCCCACCGTCTTTCCGACCGACGTAATACTTCGATGTGTCAATGAGGTTCTCGCGGAAACGATAAGCGATGAGGAGTTCCAAAAAACCATTGCGGATATGGAGGGCAAGTGGCTTAGCTCGTGCGGCGCGTGTCCCGAGCTGACGACTGCGAACACGGTTCAAATGGCCACCGAAGTCATGGGCCTCTGCCTGCCCGGAACCTCGACAATTCCGGGGCCCGACATTGAGCGACTCCGAAAGGCAAAGGAAGCGGGGTCGAGAATCGTGAACCTCGTCCGCGAGGGAGTGAAATTCTCTGCTTTCGTGACGGAAGCCTCTGTCTGCGACGCCATTAGAGTTATAATGGCGACCTCTGCAGGTACGAACGGGCTTCTTCACCTGCTTAGTCTGGCAAAAACGCTGTCGCTCGGCGTCACCATCGACACGTTTGCCGCTATCAGCGAACAGACACCATATTTCTGCCCCATTCGGCCCAGCGGGCCGTACACGATGGTTGACCTCCACCGGGCGGGCGGCCCTTTTGCTATCCTGAAAAGGCTGGCCGATCGGATAACGACGAACCGACCGACGGTTGCAGGGAAAAGCGTGAGTGAAGTGTTGGAGGGCGCGAGCGTCCTCAATGAGGAAGTGATTCGCCCCCTCGAAAAGTCCCTGGCGCCTCACGGCGGCATTGTCGTATTACGGGGAAATCTCGCCCCGCGCGGCTCCCTTTGCCGTTATACGGTCGCCGGCGATGAGAAACAAAGCTTCCGCGGCCCCTGCAAGTGCTACGATACGCAACAGGCGGCAATCCTGGGAATACTGACCGGCCAGATAAATCCGGGTGACGTCATCGTCGTGCGCTACGAAGGCCCGCGGGGGGGGCCGGGGTTTTCCGAGAATTTTCAGGTCGTTTTACTTCTCGAAGCCCTCGGTATCTCCAATGTCGCCGTGGTCACCGACAGCCGTTTTTCCGGCGCCACCGTGGGCGCGCTTTATGTGGGGTACATAGCGCCCGAAGCCTACATCGGCGGACCGCTGGCCGCAATTATCGACGGTGACACCGTTTCCATAAGCGTTCCCGAACGAACGATAACTCTGGAAGTCAGTGATGACGAGATTCGCAAGCGTCTGGAATCCCATACTCCTCCGCCGCCTCGGGTCACCACGGGGATTCTCGTCGACTGGCGCCTCCTTGCAACCCAGTTTGACGAGGGGGCAATGGTAAGGCGTCATCTCGAGCCAAATGAAGGCGCATGACTGAACTTCAGCGTTCCATTCTCATCATCGCTACGGCACTCGTCATCTTGCTGGCGACACTCATCTTGAGGTCCACGAACGATCAGGCCGAAAAAGTGCGTGTCGCCGAGCAGGACTGTTTCTTTGACGCTTCCTCGGCCTACGACTACGCCAAGACGCTGGCCACCCGCTTTCCCGAAAGGGCAATCGGAACGCCCGGAAACAAAGCCGCCGCCCAGTGGATCGAATCGGAATTCGAGCGCCTCGGGTTACGCACGGAAAAACAACTGTTTGAGGCGCGGGTAGCCGGCAAGAAAACAGATGGACGGAATATCGTCGGTATCCGAGAGGGGATACGGGATGAGTTCATCGTTCTCATTGCGCATTATGACCTTCCGTTCCATGTGAGGCAGGGAGCGATGGACAATGCCAGCGGGGTCGGCGTCCTCATCGAGCTCGCACGCGCTCTCTCACATGAAAAGCCGACGAAAACCCTTTTGTTCGTCGCCTCGGACGGCGAGGAATGGGGAATGTTGGGAGCCCGACACTTCGTGCGGAGCTTCGAGCGATTGGATAAAATTCGGTCCGCGATTTCGCTCGATTACGTCCGGTTGGAAACTCCGGAAAAAGTGTACATAAAGGGCGAAGGACAGTTTCGGGGATATGTGCCTCTCTGGCTCTGGTTGCTTGCAGAAGATTGCATCTCCAAAGTTGGCGGACAGCCCGTATCTCCCGGCCCCGTCATGCAATACGTCTCGCGAGCCGTCAACATATCGAGCACCGACCAGGGCCCCTTCCTGCGCCATAACGTGCCCGCATTGAATCTCGGCGGAAACCGTTCCGACAGTCCTCTGGCCCAAAAGGTCTACCATACCTCTCTGGACACGAGCGAAAACCTCAGACCGGAACTATTCGAAATCTATGGAAAATCTGCAGAATTGCTGGCCCTTTCGCTCGATGAGCTTGATTATTCCACCCACGACGAATCATATTATCTGAGAACAGGCAGGCGAACGTATGTCGGGCGGCATGGGATGCTCGTGATTCAAGCCTTTCTCCTTCTTCCACTGCTGTTTGCGACCACTTTCCAATATTATAACCTGCGAGGCCGGAAAGATTTCCTTCGGGAAGTCGCGGCGGAGTTGCTCAATATTCTCCTGTTTGTTCTCCCTTGCGTCTCCGCGCTCATTGCCGCCTATCTGCTGGTTTCTTTCAACTTCCTGCAGCGATACGAACTGTATCCGGCCACGCCGAAAGACCCCTTCCTGACCGATCCGCACTGGACATCCATCGCCATCGTCATCGCCGCCTTCATGCTGACATGGGTCGGCGTTCTCCTGGCGCGCCGCCGTGTGGCTTCCCTGCGCCGGCCTGATTTTACAGGCTCAAAAGCCGTGTGCCTTGACGTCTTGTTCACGGCCGGCCTTGTCGCTCTTGTGCTGAACGGATTCGCCGCAAGCCTGTTCCTGGCCCCCCCCGCGCTGCTGTGGATATGGACCGAGAAAGCCGAGAAACCCGCAAGGAGTCTTATGAACCTTGTTTTGATTGTGGTCGCTGTGGCGCCTTTCGCGCTGCTCGTTTACATGTTGTCCCGAAACTTGATGCTTGGACCGTATGTTTTCTGGTACCTGTTTCTCGGAACCGCGTATCGGTTCTTCTCGCCCGCCGCCGTATTGATCGCGGCCGTAGCCGCGACGGTTGGAATCAGGCTCCTTCAGAAGTCGCTGCACTTTCCCGCCGTCTCGACAGAGGAGACACAAGACGGATGACTCGACGAAAGCTTCCCATAATGCCGCTCATGGCCATTGTTTTCCTTTCCTGCTGCGGCCCGGCCTGCACCCGCCGCGAAGTGGCTTCGAGTGCTGCGCCCGCTCATCCGGCCAACCTCACGACGGGGTCCGGGGTCGGAATTGAGTGGGTAAGATATTACGAAGCCCTAGGTGTTTCCACCAGGACGAAGCGGAATCTGCTGATGCTCTATTTCGTACATGAGTCTTGTGAACCATGCGAGATGATGGATAAGTGGACCTTTGCGGACCCCCGTGTTGTCGAAGCGGTCAGGGAATTTGTGCCCGTCAAAGTCAGAGGGGATATCGAGATCCAAATGGTGCGCCGATTCAAAGTGCAAACGTTCCCCATGCTCATTTTTGTCGAAGCGACGGAGGGTGAAATAGACCGGAAGGCCGGCTACCGAGACGCGGATTTCCTTCTCGAATGGGTCGACAACGTCAGACAACAACGACTGACCATGCGAGCGCTTGAGGAGTCTCTCGAAAGAAAGCCTGAAAACGTGGAGCTTTTGACAGCGCAAGCATACAATTATCTGGATGCCGATGAAGCCGAACAGGCCATCGAATTGGCATACAGGGCCGCTGATATCGCCCCCGGTGACCCCCAGGTGTTGTCACTTTTCGGATATTGCTATCTCAGACTCGACAGGTATGGGGCGGCCGAGGCGGCGGCAGAAGCCGCATTGATGACTGAACCCGCCAACGAAAAGGCGCGCCGACTCAAAGTGATAATCCTGCTGAAGAAGGCCGAAATGATGATGGCCGAAAAAGATTACTCCGCGGCCATTCGGCTTTTTGAAGAAGTCCGGGCGGTGGACCCGGACAATTTTGATGCGCTGATAGGGATGGGACGCGCCCACGCGGAAGCCGGAAAGAGAGACGAGGCCTTTGCGGTGTTTCGCAAAGCCGCTGACCTCCGACCGTCTTCCCCTGTCCCTCACCTGGCTATGGGCGAACTGTATCAGCAAGAATACGAAGACGCATCCGCCGAACACGAGTTCCTGAAGGCCCTGCAACTGGAACCGAGATTCGAGTCTCCCTACTTCCGCCTTATGGAACTGTATGAGCGAAACGGAAGGCTCGACGACCTCATGCTCATGTATGAACGCGTGCTTCCCATCGACCCCGCAGGGACACACAACGAAATCGCCTGGCTCCTGGCCACATCAAAGCATCCTCACATTTTTGACCCGGAATCTGCCGTGAAACACGCGATCACCGCTGTCGAAATGGACCCCCGTCCCTGGTACATCGACACCTTGGCCGAGGCATACTACGCAAAAGGCGAATACTCGCTCGCCATCAATATCATAAAAGAAGCAATGGCAAAAAGGCCCCATGATATGGAGTATTATCAGGAGCAACTGGAAAAATTTGTAAAAGCCAAAAAGCAGACCGACGAACCGGTCAATGAATGAGAAAGGAGATAGAATGTGTCCCGTGATTCGCCAATCCGTGCTTCGGGGACAGTGAATCCGTCTCACGATTACCAAGCGCAGGGGACTGTCCCAGATTTACGGGCACGAAGTGCCGTAG